>NZ_BQIP01000002.1 GCF_021602585.1 Pseudomonas faucium | reverse complement strand
TTCAATTTGTTAAAGAGCGTTTGGTTAAGAGCTTTTCGTCTCAACCGAGGCGCGCATTCTACGCTTTCCTCAGAGCCTGTCAAGCGTTTATTTTGAAGTTTTTCGCGAGAAACTCGTTTAGCTTCAACCACTTGGCTCGCTGCGATCTCTCGTAGCGGGAGGCGAATCATACAGCGTTTAGAAGCGCTGTCAACCACCTTTTCAACCGCTATCGATCAGACGATCGAAGCACCTCCAGCACTACCTGGATTAAGTAACTCATTGAATCTCAAGGAGTTTCTCGTTCCGACTACGCTGGAAGTGGGGCGCATTATAAGGGGATTCGAAAGCCCGTCAAGGCTTAATTCCAAGAAACCTCAATATCGCTGAAAAGCGAAGCAGGGAGGCCTGACGGCCTCCCTGCTTTTCAGTACATCCCTATAAAGCTAAAGCACCCCAGCATCTCGCAAGCGTTGCAAGCTACTGGCATCCAGCCCCAGCACATCGGCCAGCACCACCTCGGTATGCTCACCCAGCAAAGGTGGCGCATGCCGATATTCCACAGGGGTTTCCGACAGCCGAATAGGGCTAGCCACCTGCGGCACGCTGCCCGCCAACACATGCGGCAAGGTCACCGCCAAGCCGCGCGCTACCACCTGGGGGTCCTGGAACATCTGCGCCAGGTCATTGATCGGCCCACAGGGCACCCCTGCAGCCTCCAGCTGCTGCACCCACTCAGCCGTGGTCTTGAACACCGTAGCCTGGCGGATCAACGGAATCAGCTCGGCGCGATTGGCCACCCGCTGCTTGTTGGTCGCAAAGCGCGGGTCGTCCGCCCACTGCGGCTGGCCAGCGACTTCGGCAAACTTGCGGAACTGGCCATCGTTACCCACGGTGAGAATGAAATCACCATCCGCCGTCGGGAAGTCCTGATAAGGGACGATATTGGGGTGCGCATTGCCAAGCCGCCGCGGCGGGTTGCCCGTGGTCAGGTAGTTCATGGCCTGGTTGGCCAGGCATGCCACCTGCACGTCGAGCAACGCCATATCAATGTGCTGGCCAACGCCGGCCTGGTCACGATGGGCGAGGGCAGCCAGGATCGCCACGGTCGAATACAGCCCGGTAAGGATGTCGGTCAGCGCCACCCCGACCTTTACCGGCCCCGCACCTTCTTCACCATCCGGGCGCCCGGTCAGGCTCATCAGCCCGCCCAGCCCCTGGATCATGAAGTCATAGCCGGCTCGCTTGGCATAGGGGCCCGTCTGCCCAAAGCCGGTGATGGAGCAATAGATAAGCTTCGGGTTCACCGCCTTCAGGCTCTGGTAGTCCAGCCCGTAGGCGGCCAGCCCGCCCACCTTGAAGTTCTCGATGACGATATCCGACCTGGCCGCCAGCTCGCGCACCAGGCGCTGGCCTTCCGGCTGGGTGAAGTCGATGGTCACCGAGCGCTTGTTGCGGTTGGCCGAGAGGTAGTAGGCCGCCTCGCTGGTATTCTCGCCCTGCGCATCCTTGAGGAAGGGCGGCCCCCACGCACGGGTGTCGTCGCCACTGCCAGGGCGCTCGACCTTGATCACATCAGCGCCCAGGTCAGCCAGGATCTGGCCAGACCAAGGCCCCGCCAGCACACGAGAGAGATCGAGCACCCGCAGATGAGAGAGCGCACCCATGGCCGGTCTCCTTATTAGTAGAAGGCCTGGATGCCAGTCTGCGCACGGCCCAGGATCAGCGCATGCACATCATGGGTACCTTCATAGGTATTGACCACTTCCAGGTTGACCAGGTGGCGCGCCACGCCAAATTCGTCGGAGATGCCGTTGCCGCCCAGCATGTCACGGGCCATGCGCGCGATATCCAGGGCCTTGCCGCAGGAGTTGCGCTTCATGATCGAGGTGATTTCAACGGCCGCAGTGCCTTCATCCTTCATGCGCCCCAAACGTAGGCAGCCTTGCAGGGCCAGGGTGATTTCGGTCTGCATGTCGGCCAGCTTCTTCTGGATCAGCTGGTTGGCTGCCAGCGGGCGGCCGAACTGCTGGCGGTCCAGGGTGTATTGGCGCGCGGTGTGCCAGCAGGCTTCCGCCGCACCCAGGGCGCCCCAGGAGATGCCATAGCGCGCCGAGTTCAAGCAGGTGAAGGGGCCTTTGAGGCCACGCACGTCAGGGAAGATGTTCTCTTCAGGGACAAACACGTTGTCCATGACGATTTCGCCGGTGATCGAAGCGCGCAAGCCGACCTTGCCATGAATGGCCGGGGCGCTGAGGCCCTGCCAGCCCTTTTCCAGGACGAAGCCGCGGATATCGCCGGCATCATCCTTGGCCCAGACCACGAACACATCGGCGATCGGGCTGTTAGTGATCCACATCTTGCTGCCGCTCAGGCGATAGCCGCCATCGACCTTCTTGGCTCGGGTAATCATCGAACCTGGGTCGGAGCCATGGTTAGGCTCGGTCAGGCCGAAGCAACCGATCCACTCGCCACTGGCGAGCTTGGGCAGGTACTTCTGCTTCTGCGCCTCGGTACCGAACTCATTGATCGGCACCATCACCAGCGACGACTGCACGCTCATCATCGAGCGGTAGCCAGAATCGATACGCTCCACTTCGCGAGCGATCAGACCGTAGCACACGTAGTTCAGCCCGCTGCCGCCGTACTGCTCGGGGATGGTCGCGCCCAACAGGCCGACCTCGCCCATCTCGCGGAAGATCGCAGGGTCGGTCTGCTCATGGCGGAAAGCCTCCAGCACGCGCGGCGCCAGCTTGTCCTGGGCGAACTGATAAGCGCTGTCACGCACCATGCGCTCTTCTTCAGTGAGCTGCTGATCCAGCAGCAGCGGGTCGATCCAGTGGAAGCTTGCTTTACCGGCCATGAGCGAAATCCTCGTAATAGGGAGCAGGTTCTTGTGCCCATTGATCCTAGGCCTGTTATGGCACCCCGACAAACGAGGAATGCGCACGCATTAGTGATATTTTGTCACTTCGAAAACAACAAGAACCCAGCATTGGCGAACCCCACAAGTGAGGTAGACGTACATGCGCCGCAAGATCCCCAGCACTACCGCCCTGGTCTGCTTCGAGGCAGCCGCCCGCCACGAGAGTTTCACCAAGGCCGCCCAGGAACTGGCACTGACCCAGGGCGCCGTCTGTCGGCAGATTGGCGGCCTGGAAGACTTCCTCAATGTGGAACTGTTCCGCCGCTCACGGCGCGGGGTGAAACTGACCGAGGCCGGGCTGTCCTACAGCCGCCAGGTCGCGACGCAACTCGATGCCGTAGAGCGCGACACCCTGTCGGTGATGCGCCAGCAGGGCGCCAACGTGATCGAACTGGCCGTGGTGCCCACCTTCGGCACGCAATGGCTGCTGCCACGGCTCAAGGACTTCCAGCAGCGCCACCCGGAAGTCACCGTCAACCTGACCAACCGCACCCGGCCCTTCCTGTTCGCCGACACGCCGTTCGATGCGGCTATCTATTACGGCGATGCCGACTGGTCCGGCACCCAGTCCCAATGGTTGATGGGCGAAAACCCGCTGCCGGTCTGCAGCCCGGCGTTGCTGGACGGGGAGGGCCTGCTCGATGCCAAGCGCATCGCCAGCCTGCCGCTGTTGCAACAGACCACACGCCCCTACGCCTGGCGCCAGTGGTTCAACGGCCAGGGCCTGAATGTCGCAGGCGACATGACAGGGCCGCGCTATGAACTATTCTCCATGCTTGCCCAGGCCGCGATGCACGAGATGGGCGTGGCGCTGATTCCACCGTTCCTGATCCAGCGCGAACTGGAGGAGGGCAGGCTGGTGGTCGCTAACAGGCACGTGCTGTCCAGCGACAAGGCCTACTATCTGATGATTCCCGAGCGCAAGGTCGAATCCGCCTCCCTGCGCGCCTTTCGTGACTGGCTGGCAGTACAGGCACAGCAGTACATCGCGTCGCGCCAAGCTGCAACGCCTTCCCGACTGCTGTAGTCAATTATTTTAAACACCTACAGATATACGTTTTTGTCGCATACAGACAAACTGTTCAGGTGAATCGAAAAACCCCGCCAAAGCCGCCAAACACGCGGCTTTCAGAGGGTTTTACGACACTCGCGAGCCCATCCGCGAAATCAACGCAAAAAATTTCAAAAAATCCCCTAATCTGCCAATAGCCCATGCTTGACGGGCTGCGGCCAGATCGTTGCGACATACGGTCACAGGGTGACTTGTAGTTTTAACTTCGTTTCGCTCCAGAACCGGTTGTAGGGCCCTGGGTTCGTCTGCAAAATGCTCGGCCCGCCCAGGATTCGGCGGGCTTGGCGCCTAACAGCCAACCCTGCGCACCACCCGAAGTGCGCGGGCTCTTATAAAGACAATAAAGGTCACCGCAGGAGAAATAGTCGTGCACATTGGTGTTCCTCTCGAGACGCAGACCGGTGAGACAAGGGTCGCTGCGACCCCAGAAACCCTCAAGAAACTGATTGGCCAGGGCCATCAGGTCACCGTCCAACGGGGGGCAGGGCTCAACGCCAGCATTCCGGACAGTGCCTATGAGGCCGTGGGCGCTTCCCTGGGGAGCGCTGCCGATGCCTTCGGCGCCCAGCTGGTTCTTAAGGTGGTCGCACCCAACGACCAGGAGCTGGCCCAGATCAACGGTGGCAGCCTTCTGGTCGGCATGCTCAACCCCTTCAACAACGAGCTGATCGGCAAGATGGCCGAGCGCGGCATCACCGCCTTCGCCCTGGAAGCCGCGCCACGCACCTCCCGGGCCCAGAGCCTGGACGTGCTGTCGTCGCAGGCCAACATCGCCGGCTACAAGGCCGTGTTGCTGGCAGCCCATCACTACCCGCGCTTCATGCCCATGCTGATGACCGCCGCCGGCACCGTGAAGGCCGCCCGGGTGCTGATCCTCGGCGCCGGGGTTGCGGGCCTGCAGGCCATCGCCACGGCCAAGCGCCTGGGTGCGGTGATCGAAGCCTCGGACGTGCGCCCGGCGGTGAAGGAGCAGATCGAATCGCTCGGCGCCAAGTTCATCGACGTGCCCTACGAAACCGATGAAGAACGCGAGTGCGCCGAGGGGGTCGGCGGCTATGCCCGGCCGATGCCCGCCAGCTGGATGCAACGCCAGGCCCAGGCCGTGCACGAGCGCGCCAAGCAGGCCGACATCGTCATCACCACCGCGCTGATTCCGGGGCGCAAGGCGCCGACGCTGCTCAGCGCCGAAACCGTGGCACAGATGAAGCCCGGCTCGGTGGTCATCGACCTGGCCGCCGCCCAAGGTGGCAACTGCCCACTGACGGTCGCCGACCAGGTGGTAATGGAGAACGGCGTGACCATCGTCGGCCCGACCAACCTGCCGGCCCAGGTCGGCGCCGATGCGTCGGCGCTGTATGCGCGCAACCTGCTGGACTTCATGAAGCTGCTGTTCGACAAGGACGGCGCACTGGTCATCAACCTCGAAGACGACATCGTCGCCGCGTGCCTGATGTGCCGCGACGGCCAGGTCGTGCGCAAGAACGGCTAAGGAGCACGACAATGGAAGACATGCTGATTTCCCACGGCATCTACAACCTGATCATCTTCGTGCTGGCCATCTATGTGGGCTACCACGTGGTCTGGAACGTCACCCCGGCGCTGCACACTCCGCTGATGGCGGTCACCAACGCCATCTCGGCGATCGTCATCGTCGGCGCCATGCTGGCTGCCGCCCTGACCGTGACCCCGGCCGGCAAGCTGATGGGCACCCTGGCGGTGGCCCTGGCCGCGGTCAACGTGTTCGGTGGCTTTTTGGTCACCCGTCGCATGCTTGAGATGTTCAAGAAGAAAACCAAGAACGAGGCGCAGAAGTAAGCATGAGCATGAATCTGGTAACGCTCCTCTACCTCGTCGCCTCGGTGTGCTTCATCCAGGCGCTCAAGGGCCTGTCGCACCCGACCACTTCGCGGCGCGGCAACCTGTTCGGCATGATCGGCATGGGGCTGGCCATCCTCACCACGGTGGGCCTCATTTATAAGCTCGGCGCCGAACTGGCAACCGCCGGCATCGGCTACGTCATCGTCGGCCTGCTGGTTGGCGGTACGGCTGGCTCGATCATGGCCAAGCGTGTCGAGATGACCAAGATGCCCGAGCTGGTCGCCTTCATGCACAGCATGATCGGCCTGGCCGCGGTGTTTATCGCCATCGCCGCCGTGCTCGAACCGCAATCGATGGGCATCGTCGCCGCCATCAGCGACCCGATCCCCACCGGCAACCGCCTGGAACTGTTCCTTGGCGCGGCCATCGGTGCCATCACCTTCTCCGGTTCGGTGATCGCCTTCGGCAAGCTGTCGGGCAAGTACAAGTTCCGCCTGTTCCAGGGCGCACCGGTACAGTTTGCCGGCCAGCACAAGCTGAACCTGATCCTCGGCCTGACCACCATCGCCCTGGGCCTGCTGTTCACCTTCACCGGCCACTACAGCGCCTTCACCCTGATGCTGATCCTGGCCTTCGTCATGGGCGTGCTGATCATTATTCCGATCGGTGGCGCCGACATGCCGGTGGTGGTGTCGATGCTCAACAGCTACTCGGGCTGGGCGGCGGCCGGTATCGGCTTCTCGCTGAACAACTCGATGCTGATCATCGCCGGCTCCCTGGTGGGCTCCAGCGGTGCGATCCTCTCGTACATCATGTGCAAGGCGATGAACCGCTCGTTCTTCAACGTCATCCTCGGCGGCTTCGGCGGCGATACCGATACCGGCGCGGCGCAAGGCGCCAAGGAGCAGCGCCCGGTGAAATCCGGCTCGGCCGACGATGCCACCTTCCTGCTCAGCAACGCCGACAGCGTGATCATCGTGCCGGGCTACGGCCTGGCGGTGGCCCGCGCCCAGCACGCGCTCAAGGAACTGACCGAGAAGCTGACCCACAACGGCGTGACCGTGAAGTATGCGATCCACCCGGTGGCGGGGCGCATGCCCGGGCACATGAACGTGCTGCTGGCCGAGGCCGAAGTGCCGTATGACCAGGTGTTCGAGATGGAGGACATCAACGCCGAGTTCGGCCAGGCCGACGTGGTCCTGGTGCTGGGCGCCAACGACGTGGTCAACCCCGCGGCGAAGAACGATCCCAAGTCGCCGATCGCCGGCATGCCGATCCTCGAGGCGTTCAAGGCCAAGACCATCATCGTCAACAAGCGCTCCATGGCCAGCGGCTATGCCGGCCTGGACAACGAACTGTTCTACCTGGACAAGACCATGATGGTGTTCGGTGACGCGAAGAAGGTCATCGAGGATATGGTCAAAGCGGTCGAGTAGGTTGCGATCGAACGTTGCGGATATGAAAACCCCGGCGGATATTCCCCGGGGTTTTCATTTCACTGATCCAGATCAACGGCTCTATTTCCAGGCTTCTCATACGACCATGGTCGTGGGACGGCGACGGGCGAAATCTCTAGACTGCGCTGCAGTAGCCTCTGTAGCCCGAGATAACAATCCATGTACCGTGATCGTATCCGCTTGTCCTCCCTGCACAGCAAGGTAATGAGTGCGGCTGATGCCGCTGGCCTGATCGAGGACGGCATGACCGTCGGCATGAGCGGTTTCACCCGCGCCGGCGAAGCCAAGGCTGTGCCCCACGCCCTGGCCGAACGCGCCAAGCTGTCGCCGTTGAAAATCAGCCTGATGACCGGCGCCAGCCTGGGCAACGACCTCGACAAGCAGCTGACCGAAGCCGGCGTGCTGGCGCGTCGCATGCCATTCCAGGTCGACAGCACCCTGCGCAAGGCCATCAACGACGGCCAGGTCATGTTCATCGACCAGCACCTGTCGGAAACCGTCGAGCAACTGCGCAACCAGCAGCTCAAGCTGCCGGACATCGCGGTCATCGAAGCCGTGGCCATCACCGAACAAGGCCACATCGTGCCGACCACCTCGGTGGGCAACTCGGCCAGCTTCGCGATCTTCGCCAAGCAAGTGATCGTCGAGATCAACCTGTCGCACAACGCCAACCTCGAAGGCCTGCACGACATCTATATCCCGACCTACCGCCCGACCCGCACGCCGATCCCGTTGGTGAAAGTCGATGACCGCATCGGCAGCACCGCCATCCCGATCGACCCGGCCAAGATCGTCGGTATCGTCATCAGCGACCAACCCGACTCGCCGTCCACCGTGCTGCCGCCGGACGACGAAACCCAGGGTATCGCCGACCACCTGATCAACTTCCTCAAGAACGAAGTGCAGGCTGGCCGCATGACCAACAAGCTCGGCCCGCTGCAAGCTGGTATCGGCAGCATTGCCAACGCGGTGATGTGCGGCCTGATCGAGTCGCCGTTCGAAGACCTGACCATGTACTCCGAAGTGCTGCAGGATTCGACCTTCGACCTGATCGACGCCGGCAAGCTGAGCTTCGCCTCGGGCAGCTCGATCACCCTGTCGAGCCGCCGCAATGCGGACGTGTTCGGCAACCTCGAGCGCTACAAGGACAAGCTGGTACTGCGCCCGCAGGAAATCTCCAACCACCCTGAAGTGGTACGCCGCCTGGGCATCATCGGCATCAACACGGCGCTGGAGTTCGACATCTACGGTAACGTCAACTCCACGCACGTGTGCGGCACCCGGATGATGAACGGCATCGGCGGCTCCGGCGACTTCGCTCGCAACGCTCACCTGGCGGTGTTCGTCACCAAATCGATCGCCAAGGGCGGCGCGATTTCCAGCGTGGTGCCGATGGTCAGCCACGTCGACCACACCGAGCACGACGTGGACATCCTCGTCACCGAGCAAGGCCTGGCCGACCTGCGTGGCCTGGCGCCTCGCGAGCGGGCCCGGGCGATCATCGACAACTGCGTGCACCCAGACTACCGCGCAGCGCTGAACGACTACTTCGAGCGCGCCTGCCAACGTGGCGGCCACACCCCGCACATCCTGCGCGAGGCGTTGAGCTGGCACGAAAATCTGGAAGAAAGCGGCCGCATGCTGGCTAGCTGATCCACGCGGTACTTTTCGCCGGCAAGCCGGCTCTCACAAGGACAAAGCTGTACCTGTGGGAGCCGGCTTGCCGGCGATAAGCTTCCACCAGAAAAAACTGTTCTACTGTACTGGTATCAATCCCAGTCTCCCCTAGAAAAATCCCCTCACCCCCACAAAATGCACTACAACAGTGCAGACCAGTACAGTTGCGCCAATTTCGAGTGCAACAGTAGGTTTACACAGTTAACTGAGCCATCGTCTTTCACATGAACTGTATCTACTGTTATGGACAACACAGGAGGATCATGGGCACCAGTTAAATCACTACCTAATCCCGCCACAAGCGGAAGGATGAAGCATCATGGAACGTACCCTCAGTTCCGGTCTGGTTTTTGAAAGCAACGCCCAGCAATCCAACGCCTCGCTGCCGCTGCGCGCCCTGTCGACCCTGCTCCTGTGGCAGCGCCGCATGGCCAGCCGCCGCCAACTGGCTCGCCTGGACTCCCGCCTGCTGGCCGACGCCGGTATCAGCGAGTCGCAGCGCTACGAAGAGCTCAGCAAGCCGTTCTGGCGCTAAGCTCCGGTTCGCCGGCTTCGGCTGGCACCGCGAAATTCCAAACCCGTTGCAGGACGCTGCAACGGGTTTTTTATTGCCCGGCCCCCGTGCTAGAGCGCCGCAAATCTTGATAGGTACAGTTTTAGAAAAATCTAAAACAACCAATACAGTTGCTTTGAGCGTCGTTCGCCGACCTCCGCACCTACTGCCGCGTGATACGCTTGGCTTAAACAGTCTGGTGAAAACCAGTTGTCCCTGTACCGTGACGAACCGTGTGAACGTCCGATAAGCAGATTCACTCGACCCTTTTCCAGGAGTCCACGACCATGTCCCGCAAACACCTGATCGGCGCCGCCCTGTTGCTAGGCCTGGCCGGCACCGCCCACGCCAGCAGCTTCGTCGTCACCACCGATGCCGTAGTGCGCGCCTTTGCAGCATCCACCGACGCCACTTCCGACCTGACCTCGTCGTTCCGTGACGACAAGATCGTCCAGGCCGCCCGCGACGACGCCGCCAGCTTCGTCGGCAGCGAAGGCGCCATCCGCGGCGCCAAGCTGGAAAGCGCCTTCATGCACATCCGCTCGACGCTGCCGGCCCTGCAGGCCAGCGATGCGCAGCTGGCCCAGGCCATCCTGGTTATCTGACAAGCCATCTGATAAACAGGCTGTAAAACGAATGCGCTGGCTGCGGCCGGCGCATTCGTTTTAGCCTTAGCAGCCCAGTCGCAGTCGTTAAGTAGCCCCATGCGTTATCTGTTGCCGATGCTGTTCGCCGCCGTTGCCATGGGCAATGCCCATGCCATGGACACCACTACCCAAGGCCTGGTCATCACAGGCTACGTCACCAGCCAGGTGACGACCGCGCCCTTCGACCGAAAGCTGCTTCGCCAAGCCCGCGACGATGCCGCCGCATTCGTGGCCACCGATGGCCTGATCCGCGGTGCGCGCCTGGAGGCGGCACTCGATGCGCTGCGCCACAACTGTGCCCGGCACTCCGTCGGCGACCTTGAACTGGCGCAAGCAATTCTCGTCCAATGACCACACCTGACTCCCTGTATTTTTCGGAGATGCTCCATGCGTAAACCGCTGATCGCCGCTTCCCTCGGCATGCTGTTGCTGGCCGACCTGGCCCATGCACAGACCTTGGTGGCCACCAGCAACATCATCGTGCGTGCCTTTGGTCGCTCGATCGATTTCACGTCCGACACCACCACCTCCATCCGCGATTCGAAAGTGGTGCGCGAAGCCCATGACGATGCCGCCAGCTTCGTCGCCAGCAACGGCGACATCCGCGGCGCGCAACTGGAAGCGGCCTTCGACACCCTGCGCGAGCGCGTGCCTGAAGCGCGTGGCGCCAGCGACCAAGTGCTGGCCGAAGCCATCCTGGCGCTGTGACCCGCGTGCGTGCCTGGCTGCTCGGCTGCGTGCTCACGCTGCTGGGCACGCCCGCCCTGGCCGACCTGCAGCTCGATCTGCAGGCGTCCGGCCTCGCCCCACGACAGGTGCAAGCCTCCCAGGCCCTGCTCGACGAGGCCATGAGCAAGCTGCCGCCGCGTTTCAAGCAGCAGCTGGATCGGCGCATCCAGGTCAGCTGGACCGACAAGATGCCCGCCGACGCCTATGGCCAAGCGTCGCTGGTCTCGACCCTTGAGCTCAACCGCCGCCTGCTGCCGAGCCTGGCTGACGGCAGCGCAGCGACGCAGGCCACCGGCCGCCCCCACGGCACCGTCCGCCAGGAGCTGCTGGCCACCGTGCTGCACGAACTCACCCACATCTACGACCGCGCACGGCTGTGGCCCGGCGCCGAACGCTCGAAGATCACCCGCTGCATGCGCCAGCAGGGCACCCTGGGCAGGGTCGGCCTGCCGGAAGACTGCCGCGGCCAGGCCGAGCGGCGCTTCACCCTCAGCGATGACCCACGCCTGCTCGACCTGGCCGGATGGCAGCAATACGTCGGCCGCCGCGGCGAGCGCGAGCAGCACAATGGCCAGTTCGTGCGCAGCCCCGACAGCTACGAGCTGAGCAGCCCCAAGGAATTCATCGCGGTCAACATGGAGTATTTCCTCCTCGACCCGAGCTACGGCTGCCGCCGCCCGGCCTTGAACCAGTACCTGCGCGACCACTTCGGCTGGGAGCCCACGCAAGACAGCTGCACCAAGGGCCTGCCATTTCTCAACGCCGGCAGTGATTTCGCCCGCCAGCCGCTGGGCGAGATCGACCCCGAGCGGGTCTATGAAGTGGACTACCTGCTGGCCGAGGCCAACCAAAACTGGGTCAGCCGCTGGGGCCACAGCATGCTGCGCCTGGTCATCTGCAAGCCCGGCCGGCCACGCGGGCCGGACTGTCGCCTGGACCTCGACCAGCACCTGGTGCTGTCGTACCGCGCCTTCGTCAACGATGTGCAGCTCTCCAGCTGGGACGGCCTGGTCGGCTCCTACCCGTCGCGGTTGTTCGTGTTGCCCCTCAACCAGGTCATCGATGAATACACCAAGACCGAACTGCGCAGCCTCGCCTCGGTTCCATTGAAACTCGACCGCCGCGAGATCGAGAACCTGGTGCGCCAGGCCGCTGAGATGCACTGGAGCTACGACGGCAACTACTACTTCCTGTCCAACAACTGCGCGGTGGAGTCGTTGAAGCTGTTGCGCAGCGGCACCGGCAACCCGCGCCTGAACGACCTCGACAGCATCATGCCCAATGGCCTGCTCGAGGTGCTCAAGGCCAGGGGGCTGGCCGACACCAGCGTGCTCGACAACCCGCGCGAGGCCTTGCGCCTGGGCTACCGCTTCGACTCCTACCGTGACCGTTACCAGGCCATGTTCGAGGTGCTCAAGCAGCAGCTGCCGATCAAGCAGGACAAGGTCGAGGACTGGCTGGAGCAGGGCGCCGAACAGCGCCGCAACTGGTTCTCCCAGGCCAACCTGCGCACCAGCGCGGCGTTGCTGCTGCTGGAGCAGGCGAGCCTGCGCAGGCAGTTGCTGCTGGCCCAGGACGAAGTGAAGCAGCGTTACCTGAATGCCGCCGCGCTCAAGGACGGCACCATAGACAAGGCCAACGACACCCTGCAGCAGATGCTCGCCAACAGCGGCTTCCTCAGTCGCCCGGCAGAGTTGCTCGATGCTGGCGGCTATGGGCTGCCGCAGCCGGATGAGCGCAAGCACCTGGAGAAGGTCAGCAGCGAGCGCCAGGCGCAGTTGCTGAGGCTGAGCACCGACCTGGACAAAGAGGTGAGGGCGCTGCTGGAGCCATCGCGGGCCAAGGAAATCGCTGCCGTCGAGGCCAATGTGAAGATGGTCGGCGAGCACCTGCGGGCACTGCACAAGGCAGCTGGAGGCCTGGAGCTGCCGTAGTACCTGTTCTGGCCCCATCGCTGGCAAGCCAGCTCCCACAGGTGCCTTGATCGTGGGAGCCGGCTTGCCGGCGATGGAGCCCGAGAGCACACCACAAGGCTTACAGCTGCTCCTCGGCCTCTCCCGGCAACTGCTCATCCAGATGCACCCAGGGCAACCGGCTGCTGGTCCAGATATGCCGCGCCGCCCGCACCTGCTCAGGATGATCCAGCGTCCCCACCGTCACATCGATGCTGCCCGGGCTGTGCTCGGTCACCAACGCCACATGCGCCCCGCATTCCCCGCAGAAATAGCGCTTGCAGCTGGCCGGCGCCACATAGCATTGCGGCCGCCCAGCCATCCAGCGAAACCCCGAGCGGGGCAGGGTGAGCCAGGTCACCACCAGCCCTCCACTGACCCGCCGGCAGATCGAACAATGGCAATGGGCGATGTCCGTCAACTCGCCCTGGAGCCGATAGCGCAAGGCGCCGCAATGGCAGCCTCCCTCGGTTACATCCGGCATCACTACCTCCTGTCGCCCTTTTTGCGGCGAAAGCTGGCTGAAAGCTTGCCCCCCTAGGATAGCCGCCACCACCGGCAGCAGACCGGTCAGCCAGGGCACCCGGATTTTTCCGCGCCCGGCCCAATCAACAACAACAATGGTGATTCCGATGTTCTTCTGTGCCCGCCTTTTCGCAGCCTCCCTCCGCGTGCTCCCTGCGCAGCGCCCTTCGCGCTGACTCGCCCGAACAGCCTTTTCTTTCGCCGCGCCACGCCTGGAGTACTGCCATGCTGACCTTCCTCGGCTTTGCCATGGTCATCACCTTCATGTACCTGATCATGACCAAGCGCCTGTCGGCCTTGATCGCGCTGATCCTGGTACCGATCCTGTTCGCCCTGTTCGGTGGTTTTTCCGCCAAGATCGGCCCAATGATGCTCGAAGGCATCAGCAAGCTCGCGCCCACCGGCGTGATGCTGATGTTCGCCATTCTGTATTTCGCCCTGATGATCGACTCCGGCCTGTTCGACCCGGCCGTGCGCAAGATCCTCAAGCTGGTCAAGGGTGACCCGCTGAAAGTCTCGGTCGGCACCGCCGTGCTGGCCCTGGTGGTGTCGCTCGACGGCGATGGCGCCACCACCTACATGATCTGCTGCGCCGCCATGCTGCCGCTGTACAGCCGCCTGGGCATGAGCCCGCGGATCATGGCCGGCCTGATCATCCTGGCCGGCGGAGTGATGAACATGACCCCCTGGGGCGGCCCGACCGCCCGCGCCGCCAGCGCCCTGCACGTGGACCCGTCGGACATCTTCGTGCCGATGATCCCGGCCATGCTGTTCGGCGTCGTCGCAATCCTGGCCATCGCCTACCTGTACGGCAAGCGCGAGCGTGCCCGCCTGGGCGAGCTGCACCTGCCCACCGACGACATCGACCACAGTGAAATCAGCGTCTCGCAGTTCCCCGAAGCGCGCCGGCCCAAGCTGCTGTGGTTCAACGGCGCACTGACCGCGGTGCTGATGGTCGCGCTGATCGCCGGCCTGCTGCCGCTGCCGGTACTGTTCATGATCGCCTTCAGTATCGCCATGATCGTCAACTACCCCTGCCTGCAACAGCAGAAAGACCGCATCGCCGCCCATGCCGGCAGCGTACTGGCAGTGACCGGGCTGATCTTTGCGGCCGGTATCTTCACTGGGATCCTGTCGGGTACCGGCATGGTCGAAGCCATGTCCAAGAGCTTGCTGGCAGTCATCCCGGAAGCCCTGGGCCCTTACCTGGCGGTGATTACCGCGATCGTGAGCATGCCGTTCACCTTCTTCATGTCCAACGATGCGTTCTACTACGGCGTGCTGCCGGTGCTGTCGGAAGCGGCCAGCCACTACGGCATCAGCCCGGTGGAAATGGCCCGCGCGTCGATCGTCGGGCAGCCGGTACACCTGCTGAGCCCGCTGGTACCCTCCACCTACCTGCTGGTAGCCCTGGCCGGAATCGAGTTCGGCGACCACCAGCGCTTCACCCTCAAGTGGGCAGTGCTGGTCTGCCTGTGCATAATGGCCGCCGCGCTGATGATGGGCATTTTCCCGCTGTTCAGTAGTCTTTAATCAAGTACGCACCACCCCAACGCGAAACGCCCGTTCCTGGGCGTTTCGCCATTACCGTTCGAAGGAAGTACACATGGAATGGCTGACCAGCCCGGAAATCTGGGTTGCCTTTTTTACCCTTACAGCGCTTGAGATCGTTCTCGGTATCGACAACATCATCATGATCTCGATCCTGGTCAGCCGCATGCCCAAGCACATGCAGCCGCGCACGCGGATCTTCGGCCTGGCGCTGGCGATGGTCACCCGCATCATGCTGCTGCTGTCGATCACCTGGGTCATGCGCCTGACCGCCGACCTGTTCGTGGTCTTCGGCCAGGGCATTTCCGGGCGTGACCTGATCCTGTTCTTCGGCGGCCTGTTCCTGCTGTGGAAAAGCTCCCAGGAGATCTACCACGGCCTGGAAGGCGAGGACGAAAGCAGCGATGCGCCAAAGGGCGCGGGCGGCAAGTTCTTCTACACCATCATCCAGATCGCCATCATCGACATCGTGTTCTCGCTGGACTCGGTGATCACCGCGGTGGGCATGGTTTCGCACGTGCCGGTGATGATTGCCGCGATCGTCGTGGCGGTGCTGGTGATGATGCTGTGCGCCGGCGCCATCAGCAATTTCATCGACAAGCACCCGTCGCTGAAGATGCTCGCGCTGTCGTTCCTGATCGTCGTCGGCACCGTGCTGATCGCCGAAGCCTTCGACGTGCATGTGCCCAAGGGCTACGTGTACTTCGCCATGGCGTTCTCGCTGGCGGTGGAGGCGATCAACATCAAGATGCGCACGGCCATGGCGCGTAAAGCGGGCAAGGACCACGACCCGGTGAAACTGCGCAAGGACATTCCAGGTCAATAAGCCCTGGAAGCGCTGCAGAAAAAGGCCCTTCGGGGCCTTTTTTCATGCCCGGGTTTTCATCACAAGCTTCATGACGGAAATATTTCAAATAGCTGCAGAGCGTGCCAAGCTGGCGCGAGGTCCGCAAAACAACTAAAGCTTGAGTGAGCACTGGATAAAAACGCCCACCCCCGGGCCAGGCTCACGGCTTCACCCATTTGGCTCCGCTTCTGGAGCCCGGATAAAAAGGGGGGCTCGACCATGCTGACCCTGCTCAACCTGCTCTCCGCCGTGGCTTTGCTGGTGTGGGGCACTCATATCGTGCGTACCGGCATCCTGCGGGTGTTCGGCTCCAACCTGCGCCGGGTGCTCGGCCAGAACATGAACCGGCGGCCACTGGCGTTCATCGCCGGCATCGTGGTCACGGCCGTGGTGCAGAGCAGCAACGCCACCGCGATGCTGGTGACCTCCTTCGTCGGCCAGGGCCTGATGGCCATGACCCCGGCCCTGGCGATCATGCTCGGCGCCGACGTGGGTACCGCGCTGATGGCGCGGGTGCTCACCCTGGACTTGTCGTGGCTGTCGCCGCTGCTGGTGTTCCTTGGCGTGATCTTCTTCCTCTCGCGCAAGCAGACGCGTGCCGGCCAGCTGGGGCGGGTGGCCATCGGCCTGGGCCTGATCATCCTGGCCCTGCAGCTGATCGTGCAGGCCGCCGCGCCCATCACCCATGCCCAGGGCGTGAAAGTGCTGTTCGCCTCGCTGACCGGCGACATCCTGCTCGATGCCCTGGTCGGCGCGCTGTTCGCCATGATTTCCTACTCGAGCCTTGCCGCAGTGCTGCTGACCGCGACCCTGGCCGGCGCCGAGGTGATCAGCCTGCCGGTGGCCATCGGCCTGGTGGTCGGCGCCAACATCGGCAGCGGCCTGCTGGCATTTCTCAGCACCAGCATGCAGAACGCCGCCGGCCGCCGCGTGGCCCTGGGCAGCCTACTGTACAAGCTGATCGGGCTGCTTTTGATCATCCCGGTGCTGCACCCGCTGGTGGAGTGGATGGATTCGCTGAGCTTCAGCCCGCAGGAGCTGGTGATCGGCTTCCACTTGCTCTACAACACCTTGCGCTGCCTGATCATGCTGCCCACGGTCAACCCCATGGGCCGCCTGTGCAACCGCCTGCTGCCCGAGCGCGAGGTCGGCAACGGCCAGGTGCGCCCGCGCCACCTCGATGCCTCGGCGCTCACCACCCCGAGCCTGGCCCTGGCCAACGCGGCGCGCGAAACGCTGCGCCTGGGCGATATCGTCGACAGCCTGCTCGAAGCCATGCTCGGCGCCCTGCGCGGCACCCACACCGCCATGCCGCAGCAGGTACGCGCCCTGGGCGAGGACGGCGAGGCTTTGTACAGCGCGATCAAGCTGTACTTGGCGCAGATGCCCCGGGAAGACCTCAGCGACCAGG
Organism: Pseudomonas faucium; assembly: GCF_021602585.1. Classification (GTDB taxonomy): domain Bacteria; phylum Pseudomonadota; class Gammaproteobacteria; order Pseudomonadales; family Pseudomonadaceae; genus Aquipseudomonas; species Aquipseudomonas faucium. The sequence continues at coordinate 436,469 of NZ_BQIP01000002.1, read as the reverse complement.
ACAACCGGCGCTGGGCCGAGATCATCGAGCTGGCGATCAACCTCAAGCTCGCCTGCGACCTGATCGAGCGCATGCTGCGCAAGGTGCAGCAGCAGAAGACCAGCCAGCGCCGGGAGTTTTCCCAGGTCGGCCTGGAGGAGCTCACCGGCCTGCAGGAGCAATTGCTGGCCAACCTGCGCCTGGGCCTGTCGGTGTTCCTCAGCGCCGACCCCGAGAGCGCGCAGCTGCTGTTGCGCGAAAAACGCCGCTTCCGCGCCCAGGAGCGGCGCCTGGCGCACGCCCATGTCAGCCGCCTGCAACGCAAGGTGGTGCAAAGTATCGAGACCAGTTCGCTACACTTGGAGCTGATCGCCGACATGAAGCGGTTGAACTCTTTGTTCTGCAGCAGTGCCTATGTGGTACTGGGTGGCTCGGACACCGGCGGGCTGATGCTCGACGCGGTACCGGACGAAGCCCGCCTGTCCTGACCCTGCCTACCCGGAGACACACGCTCGCCCATGCGTTGCCTGATGTTCGTTTGCCTGCTGATCTGCAGCCTGCCCACGCTTGCCCTCGATCGTTCGCGGGTCGAGGGCTACCTGTTGCCCAATGGCCTGCAGGTGATCCTCAAGTCCGGCTACGAGCGCGACCATGTCGCCATCCGCCTGGTGGTGGGGGTTGGCCTGGACGACTTCGACTGCGAGCAGAAAGAACTGCCGCACCTGCTCGAACACCTGCTGTTCAGCGGCATCGACGAAACCGGCGAGGGCGGCCTCGAAGAGCGCCTGCAGTCGCTGGGCGGGGAGTGGAACGCCTACACCAGCAGCGCCGACACCACCTTCGTCATCGAAGCGCCGGCGCGCAACCAGCGCAAGGTCCTCGACCTGCTGCTGGCGGTGCTTCGCGATACCCGCATCGACGCCAAGAGCCTGGCCACCGCCAAGCGCATCATCGAGCGCGAGGATGGCGGCCACTACGGCCACCTGCAACGCTGGCTCGACCGCCAGGACATCGGCCACCCCGCCAGCGACCAGCTGGCCACCGAGCTGGGCCTGAAATGCCCCGAGCGCTCCAACCTCGACGACATGACCCTGGAGCAGGTGCAGGCCCTGCGTGACCGCTGGTATGCCGCCAACAACATGACCCTGATCATGGTCGGCGGCCTCGACCGCCTGCTGCCGGCCTACCTGGAGCGCACCTATGGCGAACTGCCAGCCACCGAGCCTGAAGAGCGGCGCAATCTCGAAAGCATCAGCCAGCAGGCCGAACAGCGTCGCGACCTGAGCCGTGGCGTGCTGGGCGACAGCGCCAAGCTGCACTGGCTGTTCATCGAGCCGGTGCTGGACAACGACCACCAGCAGACCCTCGACCTGCTCTCGCGCTACCTGGACTGGGCGCTGTACGACCAGCTGCGGCTGCGCAACGGCCTGTCCTATGGCCCCTCGGTGCAGCGCGAGAGCTTTGGCGACAGCGGCATGCTCAGTTTCAATGCCGACCTCGAACGCGACGACATCGACGCAGCGGTCAAGGTGATGCAGCAACTGTTCGACCACTTGCGCGAGCAAGGCCTCGACCCGGAGACCTTCGCCCGCATCAAGGATGCTGCCGTGGCCAAGGAGAGCTGGAGCAGCCAGGGCAACAGTGCGCTGGCCGACTATTACTGGGGCGCGCTGAACGACTACAGCAACGGGCGCTTTACCGACCCGGCGCGCAAGCTGCGCCAGGTGACCCTGGCCCAGGCCAACGATGCGCTCAAGCAATTGCTCAAGGACCAGGGCTACCTGCGGATCGAGAAGCCGTTGCTGGGGTATGACGAGTTGTACGGGCTGATTGCGCTGCTGGTGGGGGTGATCCTCGCGGCCGGGCTGCTGCGCTGGCGGCATCACACGCCCCGACGGCCGAGTGGTGCTACACGGGAGCGGTAGTTCGGCGGTATCCTTTTGCCAGTACCGGCCCTATCGCCGGCAAGCTGGCTCCCACAGGAAAAACCACAGGCAGTGGCGTTCTGTGGGAGCTGGCTTGCCAGCGATAGGGCCGGCAGCCTTTCCCTAAAATCGTTGCAGCCCCAATGCCCCCTATCCCCCATTTCGTCCAGCGCGTCATCGAACTGCTCAAACGCTACCCCGGCGTCATCGCCCTCGGCGGTTTTCTCTCCGGCATCGGCAGCTTCATCCTCGTCGACCGCCAGGCCGGCCTGGCCAGCTGGGTCGCCATCCTGTTGCTGGTCAGCTGGGTCTGGCTGATGCTGGAGAACGCCCTCACCGGCCTGTTCGCCCGCACCTTCAAACGCGAGATCCCCCAGCCGCTGCTGCGCTATGCGACGCAGATGATCCACCAGGAAAGCCTGTTCTTCGTCTTGCCGTTCTTCTTCATCACCACCACCTGGAACAGCCTGCAGCTGGTGTTCACCGGCCTGCTCGGTGCTGCCGGGCTGGTGTCGATCATCGACCCGCTGTACTACAAGTGGCTGGCGCCGCGGCGCTGGCTGTTCATGGCGTTTCACACCCTGACGCTGTTCGCGGCGCTGCTGACCGCGCTGCCGATCATCCTGCACCTGACCACCGCGCAAAGCTTCAAGCTGGCGTTGATCGCGGCGATGGCGCTGTCGTTCCCCAGCCTGATCAGCAGCTTCCCGATCAGTACCTGGCGCCGTGGCGTGGCGCTGGTGCTGGTGACCCTGGCCGTGGGCGGCGGCGGCTGGCTGTTGCGCTCGTGGGTGCCGCCGGCAACCTTGTGGATGACCGAGGTGGCGGTCAGCACCGAAGTGCTCAATCGCCAGCCCGGCGAGTCGCTGGAAGAAATCGCCGCCAGCCGCATCCGCAGCGCCGGCCTGTATGCCTATACCGCCATCAACGCACCGCGCGGGCTCAACGAGCGCATCTACCACGTGTGGCAGAAGGACGGCCAGGAGGTCGACCGCATTGCCCTGGATATCCACGGCGGGCGCAAGGAAGGCTACCGGGCCTGGACCCACAAGCAGAACTTCCCGCCCAACCCGGTGGGCAAGTGGCAGGTGCGGGTGCTGACCGAGGATGGCCAGGTGATCGGCGTGCTGCGCTTCAAGGTGGTCGACGACGCCCCGGCGGGCTGATGCAAAAGGGCTGCTTTGCAGCCCCATCGCCGGCAAGCCGGCTCCCACAGGCAAGTGCAGTGAGGTCCCTGTGGGAGCCGGCTTGCCGGCGATGGGGCCAAGACAGGCACGCTGCGCTATGATCAGCCTCTACGCCCCCACGGGCTGTCAGATGCATGGAGCCTATGACCACTCCCAGCGCCTCCCTGGACACCAGCTGCCAACCGGCCTGCCTGCGTATCGCCGGTGACTGGACCCTGGCCCACTACGCCAGCCTCAGGCGCGACAGCGAACAGCTGCGCGCGCAGGCCACAGGCGACGCCATCGCCGACCTCAGCCAACTGGGCCGCCTGGACACCGCCGGGGCCGCGCTGCTGGCCGAGCTGCTCGGCACCGAGCGCCTGAACCACTGCACCAACGAGCTGCCCGAGGCCAGCCGCGCCCTGCTCAAGACCGTCTACACCTCGGTGCAGGACTATTGCATCCCGGTCAAGGCGCCCGAACGCAACGTGCTGCTGCAACTGCTGGAGCGCATCGGTTGCGCGGTCGGCACGCTGTGGCAAGACAGCATGCAGCTGCTCGGCTTCGTCGGCCTGATCCTCGAAACCCTGCTGCGCCGGCTGTTCCAGCCCCACCGCTGGCGCGTCACCCCGGTGGTCGCGCACATCGAGCAGACCGGCCTCGACGCCGCCCCCATCGTCGCCTTGCTGACCTTTCTGGTGGGCGCGGTGGTGGCCTTTCTCGGCGCCACGGTGCTCGCCGCTTTCGGCGCGACCATCTTCACCGTCGACCTGGTGGCCTTCTCGTTCCTGCGCGAATTCGCCGTGCTGCTGACCGCCATCCTCATGGCCGGGCGCACCGCCAGCTCGTTCACCGCGCAGATCGGCTCGATGAAGGCCAACGAAGAAATCGACGCCATCCGCACCCTGGGCCTGAACCCCATCGAATTGCTGGTGGTGCCGCGGGTGCTGGCGCTGCTGATTTCGCTGCCGCTCTTGACCTTCGTGGCGATGATCTGCGGCATCGTCGGCGGCGCGGTGGTGTGCGCCCTGACCCTGGATATTTCACCGGCGATGTTCCTTTCGCTGCTGCAGAGCGACATCGGCGTGCAGCACTTTCTGGTCGGCCTGGCCAAGGCCCCGTTCTTCGCCTTCCTGATCGCCGCCATCGGCTGCCTGGAAGGCTTCAAGGTCAGCGGCAGCGCCGAGTCGGTCGGCGCCCACACCACCTCCAGCGTGGTGCAATCGATTTTCGTGGTCATCGTGCTGGATGCCGTGGCCGCGCTGTTCTGCATGGAGATGGGCTGGTGACGGGCCAACAAGCGGTGATCGAGGCGCGTGGCATCTGCAACCGCTTCGGCAGCCAGGTCGTGCACGAGCACCTGGACCTGGACCTGTACCGTGGCGAAATCCTCGCCGTGGTCGGTGGCTCGGGCAGCGGCAAGTCGGTGCTGCTACGCAGCATCATCGGCCTGCGCCGGCCCAACGAGGGGCTGATCAAGGTGTTCGGCGAAGACCTGGCGAGCCTGGGCGAGGAGCAACGTTCGCTGGTCGAGCGGCGCTTTGGCGTGCTGTTTCAGAAGGGCGCGCTGTTCTCCTCGCTGACCGTCACCGAGAACGTGGCCCTGCCGCTGATCGAGCATGCCGGGTTGTCGCGCGACGATGCCGAGCACCTGGCCGGGGTCAAGCTGGCCCTGGCCGGCCTGCCGCTGTCGGCTGCCGACAAGTACCCGTCGTCGCTTTCCGGCGGCATGATCAAGCGCGCCGCACTGGCCCGGGCGCTGGCCCTGGACCCGGACATCCTGTTCCTCGACGAACCTACCGCCGGCCTCGACCCGATCGGCGCCGCCGCTTTCGACCAGTTGATCCTGACCTTGCGCGACGCCCTGGGCCTGAGCGTGTTCCTCATCACCCACGACCTGGACACCCTCTACACCATCACCGACCGCGTCGCCGTGCTGTCGCAGAAAAAAGTGCTGGTCGCCGGCCCCTTGGCCGAGGTCGAGCAAACCAACGACCCGTGGATTCACGAATACTTTCACGGCCCACGCGGGCGCGCTGCCGAACAGGCCGCCGCCAGCGCCGGGCAGGAGCGCTGAACGATGGAAACCCGAGCTCATCACGTTCTCATCGGCCTGGTCACCGTGGTGGTGGTGGTCGGTGCCATGCTGTTCGGCCTGTGGCTGACCAAGTCCAGTGTCGACGACGCCTTCAAGGACTACGAAGTGGTCTTCAACGAGGCCGTCTCCGGCCTGTCGCGCGGCAGCCCGGTGCAGTACAACGGCATCAAGGTGGGCGATGTGACCAGCCTGCGCCTGGACCCCAAGGACCCGCGCCGGGTGCTGGCGCGTGTGCGCCTGAGCGGCGACACCCCGGTGAAGGAAGATACCCAGGCCAAGCTGACCCTGGCCGGGGTTACCGGCAACTCGTTCATCCAGCTCAGCGGCGGCACCCCGCAAAGCCCGGAGCTCAAGAGCAAGGATGGGCACCTGCCGGTGATCGTCGCCTCGCCCTCGCCGATCTCGCGCCTGCTCAATGACAGCAGCGACCTGGTGACCAACATCAACCTGCTGCTGCACAACGCCAACCTGATGTTCTCCGAGCGCAATATCGAGCGCCTGAGCAACACCCTGGCCAACCTCGAGCAAACCACCGGCGCCTTCGCCAACCAGAAGGGCGGCATTGGCGCGGCCATCGAGCAACTGGCCCAGGTCGGCAAGCAGGCCAATGCCACCCTGGCCGAAACCCAGGCACTGATGCGCAACGCCAACGGCCTGCTCGGCAACGAGGGCAAGCAGGCCATCGGCAGCGCCGAGCAGGCCATGCAGTCACTGGCGCAAAGCACGGCAACCATCAACAGCCTGCTGCAGGACAACCGCCAGTCGATCGACGACGGCGCGCAAGGGCTGAACCAGCTGACCCCCGCCATCCGCGAGCTGCGCGAGACACTCAATTCGCTCAAGGGCATTTCCCGGCGCCTGGAGGCCGACCCGAGCGGCTACCTGCTCGGCCGCGACAACAACAAGGAGTTCCAGCCATGAATCCGTCGCTGCGCCTGCTGGCCCTGGCGGCCACCCTGAGCCTGGCCGCCGCCTGCTCGATCCTGCCGCAGCCGGCGCCGGTGGACATGTACCGGCTGCCGGTCAACCAGGCCAGCCGCAACGCAGCGCCGTTGGACTGGTCGCTGCGCCTGAACAAGCCGCTGGCCAGCGAAGCACTGAGCGGCCCGCGCATCGCGGTGGTGCCCGAGGGTGACGTGATCAGCAACTACAAAGGCGCGCGCTGGAGCGACCCGGTGCCCTTGCTGGTGCGCAACCGCCTGCTCGATGGGTTCCAGCGCGATGGCCGGGTGCAGCGCCTGAGCGCCGACGACAGCAACCTGCAGGCCGACTACGAACTGGTGGGCGAGCTGCAGGCGTTCCAGAGCGAGTACCGCTCAGGCGGCGCGGTGGAAGTGGTGGTCCGCTATGACGCGCGCCTGGTCCAGGGGCGCAGCCAGCGCATTCTCGCCAGCAAGCGCTTCGAAGTGCACCAGCCGCTGGCCGACCGCCAGGTGGCCGCGGTGGTGGCGGGCTTTGGGGCGGCCAGCGACAGGCTGGCCGGGCAGGTCATCGACTGGACCGTGGCCCAGGGAACCCAGGCTCAGGCGAAGAACCAGTAGCAGATGCAGATGGCCGCGATCACGCCCGACAGCTCGGCCAGCAAGGCGCAGCCCACGGCGTGGCGCACCCGCTGGATGCCCACCGCGCCGAAGTACACCGCCAGCACGTAGAAGGTGGTTTCGGTACTGCCCTGGATGGTCGCTGCCACCAGCGCCGGGAAGCTGTCGACACCGTGGGTCTGCATGGTCTCGATCAGCATCGCCCGGGCGGCGCTGCCGGAGAACGGCTTGACCAGCGCCGTCGGCAGGCCTTCGACGAAACGGGTGTCCATGCCTAGCCAGTTGACCGCGTGGCGAATGCCGTCCAGCAGCAGCTCCAGCGCCCCGGAGGCACGCAGCACGCCCACCGCCACCAGCATCGCCACCAGGTAGGGCAACAGGCTCTTGGCCACGTCGAAGCCTTCCTTGGCGCCGTCCACGAACGCTTCGTAGACCTTCACCCGTTTCAGCGCGCCGATCACCAGGAACAGCACGATCACACCGAACAGCGTGAGGTTGCCGAGGATCGACGACAGGCTGGCCAGCGCCGCCGCCGACAGGGTGCCGAGAAAAGCCATGAAACCGCCCAGCAGCAGCGCGCCCGGGATCATGTAGGCGAGCACCACCGGGTCCCACAGGCGCAGGCGCTGCATCACCGCCACCGACAGCAGGCCGACCAGGGTCGACACGCTGGTGGCCAGCAGGATGGGCAGGAACACCAGGGTGGGGTCGGTGGCGCCTTGCTGCGCCCGGTACATGAAGATGGTCACCGGCAGCAGGGTCAGCGACGAGGCGTTGAGCACCAGGAACAGGATCTGCGCGTTGCTTGCCGTGGTGCTGCTGGGGTTGAGCTCCTGCAGGGCACGCATGGCCTTGAGGCCAATCGGCGTGGCGGCGTTGTCCAGGCCCAGGCCGTTGGCGGCGAAGTTCATGGTGATCAGGCCCAGGGCCGGGTGGCCGGGCGGCACCTCGGGCATCAGCCGGGCGAACAGCGGGCCGAGCACCTTGGCCAGCCATTCGACGATGCCGGCCTGTTCGGCGATCTTCAGAAAGCCCAGCCACAGGGTCAGGGTGCCGAACAGCAGGACCATCACCTCCACCGACAGCTTGGCCATGGCGAAGATGCTCTCGACCATCGCGGCGAAGATGCCGGCGTTGCCGCCGACCAGCCATTGGGCCAGGGCGGAGACGGCCGCCACCAGGAAAAAGCCGAGCCAAAGGCCGTTTAGCATCCGTGTGATCCCCCTGAAAAATGCTCGAATGATAACTGGTTTGGGCTGTACCGGCCTCATCGCCGGCAAGCCGGCTCCCACAGGTATAGCGCTGGGCTTCAGCCGAAAACAAAAAGCCCCGACAGGTCGGGGCTCTTCGTTCAATACGTCAGGCTCAGCGCTTGGCGTGCTCGCCTACCGCTGCAGTTTCCTGCTTGTCGGCCATCAGCGAGGCATAGTACTGCTCGCCCTTGGCCGCGTCGTACATGCCTTCCCAACGGGCGATCACCAGGGCCGCCAGGGCGTTGCCGATCACGTTCAAAGCGGTACGCGCCATGTCCATGATGCGGTCGACACCGGCAATGAAGGCCAGGCCTTCCAGCGGGATGCCCACGCTGCCCAGGGTGGCCAGCAGTACCACGAAGGACACGCCCGGCACGCCGGCGATGCCTTTGGAGGTGACCATCAGGGTCAGCACCAGCAGCAGCTGCTGGCTCCAGGACAGGTCGATGCCGTAGAGCTGGGCGATGAAGATGGCCGCGATGCTCTGGTACAGGGTCGAACCGTCGAGGTTGAACGAGTAGCCGGTCGGTACCACGAACGAGCAGATCGACTTCGGCGCACCGTACTTCTCCATCTTCTCGATCACGCGCGGCAGCACGGTTTCGGAGCTGGAGGTGGAGTAGGCGAGGATCAGCTCATCTTTCATGATGCGCATGATCTTGATCACCGAGAAGCCGAACAGGCGCGCCACCAGGCCCAGCACCATGAAGGCGAAGAAGGCGATGGCGAAGTATACCAGCAGCACCAGCTTGGCCAGCGGCAGCAGCGAGCTGAAGCCGAAGTTGGCGACCGTCACGGCGATCAGGGCGAACACGCCGATCGGGGCGTAGTTCATGATCATGTGGGTGACCTTGAACATGGTCTCCGACACGCCCTGGAAGGTACGTACCAGCGGCTCGCGCAGGTCTGCCTGCAGGCTGGAGAGGCCCAGGCCGAACAGCACCGAGAAGAAGATGATCGGCAGCATTTCGCCACGCATCAGCGCCGCGAAGATGTTCGACGGGATCAGGTTGAGCAGGGTCTCGATGAACGCATGCTCATGCTGCACCTCGGCCGCGGTGGCCTGGTACTTGGAGATGTCCACGGTGCCCAGGGTGCTCATGTCGATGCCGGCACCTGGGTGGAACACGTTGGCCAACACCAGGCCGACGACGATGGCGATGGTGGTCACCACCTCGAAGTAGATGATGGTCTTCAGGCCGATACTGCCCAGTTTCTTCGCGTCGCCAACCCCGGCGATGCCCACGATCAGCGACGAAATCACGATCGGGACGACGATCATCTTGATCAGGCGAATGAAGATGTCACCGGCAGGCTGGAGAACGTTGCTGATCCACCATGCCTTTTCCGCACTGAAGTGGTTCAGCAGCGCGCCGATTGCAACGCCCAGGACCAGACCGATGACGATCTGCCAGGCGAGGCTCAGTTTTGCCTTCTTCATGTCTTTACCCTTTGTTCTAGTGGTCACGGGCACCGACCGGAAAAGCGCGTAACAGAGCCGTTGGCAACGTCACGGGCAGCATGCAGCTTCCGTCCGGAGACCCCATGTAGGGATACCGCGAGCGAGCGACTGAGCGCTCGGGCCAGCGAAAAGGCGGCAACTATTGCGATGGGAAAGGATGAAATCTAATGCCGGAAGCGTATACCCCATACCGATTATGCATACTGATCTGCGTCAAAATGAGGCACTCGCAAGCCCTTGATTTATAACGTTCGGATTCCCGAACAGGGCCAAAGCGCCATTTTTAGGCATATATGGCAGGGCAGAAAGGGTGGCAGAGATGGCTTGTTCGACAATCCGAATGGCGTAAATGCCGCTTGCGCGGCCACTCGATTGGACGAAAAAAAATTGATGTACGGTCAAGACAAAATGTGTCCTGACAGCAAATTCCTGAAAGGAGGATGGAAAGATGGACATGGCGCCTCGGAAGCCAGGCCTCAATAGTGTGGGATCACCCGCACCTGACCTGAAGCTTCCGATTCTGCCTTTTCCTGACCCGGCCCAATCCTGGAGGCACTCCCTGTACCCCTAGGCCACTCCGATCCTGCAACAATCAGAACAGCCCGGCCCCTTGGTCATGTGTCGCCCCTCCTCGGGGCGGCGCATCATAGAAGCGAGAACGATAGAAAGGTTCCGCTTCTATTACATGACAGCGCGCGACCGCTGGTCAGTAACGCTCAATACCACTTCGGATCGCGCTTGAGTTGCTCCTGCAGCATGGCCTTCATGCCATCGTCCGGCTTGCCCAGCCAGCGGTACTGGGCGTGGCGGGTCGGCGACTTGTCGCTGGGCAGGCCTTCGGGCACTTCCACGAGCATCCCGTAGGCATCGTCCTTGTCCCAGCTGAAAGCCACGATCAGGCGCTTGTAGGTGCAGTTGTCCTGGGACTCGCAGAGCGGGCCGACCAGGTACTTGTCGCCGTCTTCGGTGACTGCCGACATCTGCTCCTGGGCGCTGCCGGTGAGGTTGATCACCCACTCGGGCAGGCGCTCTTCGCCTTTGATCGTGTGCTGCCAGGTTTCCCGGTATTCGGGGTCCGAGCCGAGCAACTGGTCGACCCGGACCTGGCCGTCATTGGCCGCCATGGCCCCTGCGCTAGCGCCCAACAGCAGGGCGGTAGCCAGGGCGGTACGTAGCATCCTGCTCATCGTCAACCTCGATTGCGTCCAAAGAAGAAGGAGGCTACGAACAGGACCAGGAAGACAATGAACAGGATCTTCGCGATACCCGTGGCGGCGCCAGCGATACCACCGAAGCCCAGTACGGCAGCGACAATGGCGATGATGAGGAAAGTGATAGCCCAGCTCAGCATGATGCTTCTCCTTTCTTTTTTGAGATCAGTCCGGCCTTGCCGTCAGAACACCCAGCGTTCTTGCGGCACGACATTTTCAACGGTGGCCGGCGAGGTATTGGCAGTCGGCAGCGGTTGGGCTGCCTTCACCAAGGTATTGGCACGTGTTGCCTGCATATGGGTCAGCAGTGCGGTCTGCGCGGCGACCTGATCGGCCAGCCGGGCGGTCTGCACGCTGTAGTAGAAGAGGCCGGCGGCCAAGGTCAGCAGCATCGCCATCCCAAGTAACAGGACCTGGCGCAGGGGGAGTGCGACATTTTGCGAGCGGTTGACGTGTTGGCGGTTCATGCCGGTTCTCCTGCTGTAATTTTTCTTCAAACCTGAAGGGGTAATTGCAGCCTGCGTGCCAGCCATTTACATCAAATAAAATCCTTTAAAATCATGTAGTTACGTAATCTCCGCATAGCACTTGAGGACGTATCCTGCACGATGACCGATTTGGCGTCGTGCGAATTGCACGATTCAACCCTCGACCTTGGTAGCCACTTTCAGCAGGTCGGCATCCACACCGCGCACGCCGATGATCTGCCGGGCGATTTCCACCGCGATGGTTTTCTGCTCGCTGCTGACCACCTCGCCAGACAGCCGCACCATGCCTTCTTCACTGGCCACCTTGATGTTCAGGCCGTCCAGGTTGCGGCTGAAACGGAAGCTGCTCTGGATCTTGTCGACCACCCAGCCATCACTGGGCTGCGGCCCCGTGGGGGCATCGACCGGGGTTTCGCGGGCCTTGGCCATGGCCACGGTATCCAGGCTCACCAGGTTGTTGACCAGGTGCACGCCATCGGTGGTGCGCGCCAGCACACCGGCCAGCTCCTTGGCTTCGGCGCTGTCGACCTTGCCGCGCAAGGTCACCACGCCCTCGCTGCTCTGCACTTCGATGGCCGCCTTTTCGGTGATCCGGCTCCACAGCAGCCGCGCACGGATCACCGCAGCCAAGGTGGCATCGCTCAAGCGCTGGGCGTAGGCCCGCGACTCCAGCGGCCGCTCGACCAGCTGGGCATTGACCCGCAGCTGGTTGTCGACCTGCTCGATGCCACGGGTGGCCAGCGCGACCTGTTCAGCCAGGTGGCGCTCGACCTCATTCTCCACCTCGCCCGACAGGCGCGCCGTCGGCCCCTCGACCGCCACCTGGATTCGAAACGGGTTGAGCATCTGGTTCAGGGAAAGCGCCGTTTGCAACGAACCCTCCAGGCGCGCGTCCTTGACCGGGTCGGCCATGGCAGTGGTGCAAATGGACAGGAGGCCGACCGTCAATGCGGCCGTTCGGATGGAAAAGGGCATGGTTGCACTCCTTTTGTGGGCAAAATCCATAAATCGTCGCAACCAATGTGCCATCGCCAAGCTCTAACAAAATCATCGAGATATCGGGGCTTGCGGGGGCTGTTTGGCCATTGGCTAGCATGCAAAGGACAGAATCCTTCAGAATTGACCATGCAACTTGCCCGATTTTCCCCACACTAATTGAAGACCTACCCTAAGGAGCTCAGGAAAATGGAATCCGCCCAGGACAACCAAGGCCGCATTCTGCTGGTGGACGACGAGTCCGCGATCCTGCGCACCTTCCGCTACTGCCTGGAAGACGAAGGCTACAGCGTGGCCACCGCCAACAGTGCGGCGCAGGCCGAAGCCTTGTTGCAGCGCCAGGTGTTCGACCTGTGCTTCCTCGACCTGCGCCTGGGCGAGGACAACGGCCTGGATGTACTGGCGCAGATGCGCGTCCAGGCGCCCTGGATGCGCGTGGTGATCGTTACCGCGCATTCGGCGATCGACACCGCGGTCGACGCCATCCAGGCGGGCGCCGCCGATTACCTGGTCAAGCCTTGCAGCCCCGACCAACTGCGCCTGGCCACGGCCAAGCAGCTGGAAGTGCGCCAGCTGTCGGCGCGCCTGGAAGCCCTCGAAGGCGAGGTGCGCAAACCCAAGGACGGCCTCGACTCGCACAGCCCGGCGATGATGGCGGTGCTGGAAACCGCCCGGCAGGTGGCCACCACCGATGCCAACATCCTCATTCTCGGCGAGTCGGGTACCGGTAAGGGCGAACTGGCCCGGGCCATCCATGGCTGGAGCAAGCGCGCGCGCAAAGCCTGCGTGACCATCAACTGCCCATCGCTCAATGCCGAGCTGATGGAAAGCGAACTGTTCGGCCACACCCGCGGCGCCTTCACCGGCGCCAGCGAGAGCACCCTTGGCCGGGTCAGCCAGGCCGACGGCGGCACGCTGTTCCTCGATGAAATCGGCGACTTCCCGCTGGCGTTGCAGCCCAAACTGCTGCGTTTCATCCAGGACAAGGAGTACGAGCGGGTCGGTGACCCGGTGACCCGCCGCGCCGATGTGCGCATCCTCGCGGCGACCAACCTGAACCTCGAGGAAATGGTGCGCGAAAGCCGCTTCCGCGAAGACCTGCTGTACCGCCTCAACGTCATCACCCTGCACCTGCCGCCCCTGCGCGAGCGCAGCGAAGACATCCTGACCCTGGCCGACCGCTTCCTCGCCCGCTTCGTCAAGGAGTACTCGCGCCCGGCCCGAGGCTTCAGCGATGAGGCCCGCGCCGCGCTGCTCAACTACCGCTGGCCGGGCAACATCCGCGAGCTGCGCAACGTGATCGAGCGGGCCAGCATCATCTGCCCGCAGGAGCGGGTCGAGATCAGCCACCTGGGCATGGGCGAGCAGCCCGCCAGCAATGCCCCGCGCGTGGGCGCGGCGCTGAGCCTGGATGAGCTGGAGCGCGCCCACATCGGCGCGGTGCTGGCGGCCAGCGATACCCTCGACCAGGCGGCCAAGACCTTGGGCATCGACGCCTCGACCCTCTATCGCAAACGCAAGCAGTACAACTTATGAGATGGCCGATGAAGCTGCGCACGCGGCTTTTCCTGAGCATTTCGGCACTGGTCACGGTGGCCTTGCTGGGCTTGCTGCTGGGCCTGGTGAGCGTACTGCAGATGGCCACGATGCAGCAGCAGTCGGTGCGCGATACTACCCAGGCGCTGGAAACCGGCCTGAAGCTGCGCCAGAACCTGGGTGAACAGCTGACCCTGATGCTCGACCAGGACACGGCCCCGCAAAGCCTGCAAACCTTGCAGCAGAACTTTCAGAGCCTGCTTCACCAAGGGCTGGAGCAAGGGGGCGAGCGCACCGGTTTCAGCAAGGCCAGCAGCAACTACCAGGCCTTCCTCCAGGCCTACCGCGACAGCCCGGCGCCGGCCGTCAGCCTGGGCGTCGACCAACCACTGGGCGCCGCTTTCAACCAGGTCCGCACCGACCTGATCGATTCCCACAAGCAGGCCCTCGACCAGATTACCCGCAGCGAAGAAATCAGCCGCGACCGGGCCATGCTGGTCAGCGGTGTGCTCGGCCTGATGGGCCTGGTGGTGCTGGTGCTGGGCTTCATTACTGCGCACAACATCGCCCGGCGCTTCGGCCAGCCGATCGAAGCCCTGGCCAAGGCGGCCGACCAGCTTGGCCAGGGCAACTTCGATGTCACCCTGCCGGTGACCCAGGCCGTCGAGCTCAACCAGCTGACGCGGCGCTTTGGCCTGATGGCCGATGCCCTGCGCAAGCACCAGGCCACCAATGTCGATGAACTGCTGGCCGGCCAGCAGCGCCTGCAGGCGGTGCTCGACAGCATCGACGATGGCTTGCTGATCATCGACCGCCAAGGCCGCCTGGAACACCTCAACCCGGTTGCCCAGCGCCAGCTGGGCTGGAGCGACAGCCGTGTCGGCACAGGCCTGGCCCAGGCCCTGCAGCGCCCGGAGCTGGAGCAGCAGCTGCGCCAGGTGCTGCGTGGCGGCAACCTGGACCGGCCGCCGGACGACTTGAGCATCGAAGTCGATGAAGAATCGCGCCTGCTGACCTACAGCCTGACCCCGGTCAGCCACCCGCAGGGGCCGATCCTGGGCGCGGTGATGGTGCTGCACGATGTCACCGAGCAGCGCGCCTTCGAGCGCGTGCGCAGCGAGTTCGTGCTGCGCGCCTCCCATGAACTGCGCACGCCGGTCACCGGCATGCACATGGCCTTCGGCCTGCTGCGCGAGCGCATCAAGTTCCCGCCCGAGGCCCGCGAGAGCGACCTTCTGGACACCATTGGCGAGGAAATGCAGCGCCTGACCCAGCTGATCAACGACCTGCTCAACTTCTCGCGCTACCAGAGCGGGCTACAAAAGCTGGAGCTTGCGCCCTGCGCCATCGACGAGCTGCTGGCACATGCCCAGGCCCGCTTCAGCGAGCAGGCGGCGGCCAAGCAGATCGAGCTGGTCAAGGAGCTGGACCTGCCGCTGCCACGGATTCAGGCCGATGTCGCCCAGCTCGACCGGGTGCTCGACAACCTGCTGCACAACGCCATCCGCCATACCGCCAGCGGCGGGCGCATCCGCCTGCATGCCCGGCGCCATGCCGAGCGGGTGATCGTCAGCGTCGAGGACAATGGCGAAGGCATCGCCTATGGGCAACAGGGGCGGATCTTCGAGCCGTTCGTACAGGTCGGGCGCAAAAAGGGCGGGGCCGGGCTTGGCCTGGCGCTGTGCAAGGAAATCGTGCAACTGCATGGCGGGCGCATGGGGGTGTTTTCGCGCCCGGGCCAGGGCACGCAGTTCTATATGGCCTTGCCGGTCTGAGGGCCGCCCTCAGGGCTCGTCATCCAGGCGCTGGCGCCCGACTTGCCGGCCGCGGGTGACCAGCTCGGCGAATTGCCGGGCATTGAGCGGGTGGGCGAACAGCCACCCCTGCCCGTAATTGACCCCTTCGCTGTTGAGCAGCACTGCCTGGGCCTCGCATTCGATGCCCTCGGCAATCACCCGCAGGTGCAGGT
Source organism: Pseudomonas faucium (assembly GCF_021602585.1). GTDB lineage: Bacteria > Pseudomonadota > Gammaproteobacteria > Pseudomonadales > Pseudomonadaceae > Aquipseudomonas > Aquipseudomonas faucium. The sequence continues at coordinate 420,845 of NZ_BQIP01000002.1, read as the reverse complement.
CATGGGCCATGCGGATGATGTGCGGGGCCACGCCGCTGCTGGCGGCATCGTGCCCGAGGGCATCGATGAAGGCCTTGTCGATCTTCAGGCAGTCCACCGGCAAGGTCTGCAGGTAGGCCAGGCTGCAATAGCCGGTGCCGAAATCGTCGATCAGCACCTGATGCCCGACGGCGCGCAGGGCTTGCAGGTTGTCACGGGCCACCACCACATCGATCAGCCCGCGCTCGGTCACCTCGAAGGCGATCTGGCTGGCCGCTACCCGGTGCAGTGCCAGCAAGCGTGCCGCCACCCGGCCGATGCGCGGCGCCATCACATCGCAGGCGGCGAGGTTCACCGAGATATAAAGGTTGCGGTGCGAGCGCAGCAACTGGCCCAACTGCTCCAGCACCCGCTGCAGGACAAAATCGGTGATCTGGCGAATCTGGCCGGTGTTTTCGGCCAGCGGGATGAACAGATCCGGGCTGGTCAGGGTGCCGTCCGGCCTTCGCCAGCGCACCAGCGCTTCGGCGCCCACGCAGCGGCGGCTGTCGAGTTCGATGATGGGCTGGTAGAGCACCTGTAATTCGCCGCGGCGCAACGCGGTCTGCAATTCCGAACTCATCGAGCGGCGCTGCTGGATCAGCTGCAGCACCAGCCAGCCAATGCAGCAGGCTGCCAGCACACTGCCGGGGAACAGCAGCCAGAGCATGCCGTTCATCCTCAGCGGCAGACTGGCCCGTGGCGCGATCAACACCAGCTGGTAGTCCGGGGATTTGGTCGGCATGCGATAAACCAGGCGGTCATGCAGCTCGAACAGCGCGTTGTTGCTGGGCGGCGGCCAGGTGCTTGCCGGAGGCCAGACCTGCGGCGGGCCCAGCACCGGGATCGCCCGGGTGCCATTGTCGAGCACCACCAGCAGGCTGCCACCCGGCGGCAGGTCGACCACATCGGTGAGGTGCCCGCGTGAGGTGGACACCAGGAAATTGCCCCGCGCGAGCATCAGCGCGGCGAGGTTCTCGTTGGGTTCGGTGGTGGTGTTGAGCCAGTAGCTGTAGGTCGGGCCCTGGATATCCGGCGCCCGCGTGGGCACGAAGGCCCTGGCGCCGCCGCGGTTGGAGCAGGCGACATTGCTGTCGACATAAGCCGCCTCATAGATGAAGCGTGACCCCAAGCCCACCTGTTGCAGCAATGCCAGCATGGCCGGGCTGCATCCACGCAGTGGCTGCGACTGAAGCTCGTCGACGCCTTCGCGCAGTTGGCCGAACACCTGCTCGAGGCGGTCGAGAAAGCGCTCGCCCTGGGCGTTCATCTGCGCGCTCTCGCTTTCCTTCATCTGTTGCAGGGCAATGGCGATGCTGGCGGTGAGCAAGACTGCGGCGCTGGCCACCGCTGCCAAGGTGGCCAGCATCCAGGGTTGGTAAAAAAATTGGCGCAGTGCAGTTATCAGGGCCGACATGGGCAGCATCCAGTTGATATACAAGGTATAGCAACTGGATGGAGGATTGCCCTGGCCGTTGGGCGGAGGAGTCAGCGGGTGCGGTTGAGCACTTGCAGCATCGCTGCCGTCTGGGCATCAGGCGTGCCATCGAAGCGCTGTGGGCGGAAGCGCATCTGGAAGGCCGCGATGACGTGACGGGTGGCGACATCGAGCACCCCGGTCTGCTCGATCGCGTAGCCAAAGCGCGCCAGCTCCTGCTGGAACCAGCCGATGCTCGGCGGGTTGGCGCTGAAATAGGCCTGCTGGCGGGCCACGGCATTGGCCTCGGGCCATACCCCAAGCCCCTCGTCGGCCAGGCGCTTCCAGGGGAACAGCGGCCCCGGGTCGAGCTTGCGCAGCGGCGCGATGTCACTGTGGCCGATGATGTGCCGTGGCTCGATGTTGTTGCGCTTGACGATGTCCTTGAGCAGGGCGATCAGCGACTGGATCTGCGCCTCGCTGTAGGGGTACCACACGCGGCCGTTGGGGGTATCGTCGAACCCGGGGTTGACGATCTCGATGCCGATGGAGCTGGAGTTGAGCCAGGTGCGCCCCTGCCATTGGCTGTCGCCGGCGTGCCAGGCGCGGCGGTTTTCGTCGACCAGCTGATAGACCGTGGCCGGGCCGTCGCCGATCAGGTAGTGGGCGCTGACTTCACCCTGGGTCAGCAGCGCCAGCGAACGCTCCAGCGACGCATTGGTGTAATGCAGGACGACGAACTGGATGCGGTTGTCCTGGTTGGCCGAAGGGTGGCTGCGATCGATCCGCAGGCCTGTGGAGCAGCCCGTCAGGATCAGCAGAGCGAGCGCGGTGAAAAGCGTTTTCATCAGGAGGGGCACGTCGATTTGAAGTAAGCGTGCCCATCAGTATAACGAGCCCCTGCCCGGCGTTCTGGATATCCTTGTATCAGCGCGTGCACATCAGCAGGAATTCCATCGAATTGTCGCCACTGGGGCCGTCGACATCGACCAGCTGCGTATTGACCGTAACGCTCTCGTAGGTTGGCTTGCCGACTACCTTGGCGTGGCCATGCACAAGGCGTTGCTCGGAGCTGGCGTCAATTGCAGACACCGCGCAGAAGCCGGGGTCCTGGTGCACGATGCGCTTGTTGAAATGCAGCTTGTACTGGCTGAAATAGTTGTCTTGAGGGGTGTGCTCCACCCGCTCGATCCATGCAGGCCATGCCCGCACCACCTCGCCAGCGGCATTGATGTGCGCGGTCCAGAGCACGTCCCTGGCCATCGCAGCGGAGTGAAAGGCGAAACCTGACAGCAACACCAAAAACCATTTTTTCATCATGAGTCTCCTGAAGCAGTGGGTAGATAACCGGGGCATCGAAGCCTCGACACCCGGCCAGCCAGTCTCGGCTCACCACTGCTCAGGAAGGTGCTACATGTCTACCACCCGATTACGCCCCAGGTCCTTGGCCTTGTAGAGCGCCGCATCGGCACGCTTGAGCACCTGGTCGCCGCGCTCGCCGGAGCGGAAGGCGCTCACGCCGATGGACGTGGTGATGACCACGCGCTCGCCTTTGAAATGGAACGGGCAGGCCTCGATCGCGGCGCGCAGCACTTCGGCGACCTGGGCAGCGGCGGCAGGCGAGGTCTGCGGCAGCAGCACGACGAACTCCTCGCCGCCGAAACGGGCGATGAAGTCGCGTGCCCGCAGGCGCTTGCGCAGCTGATCGGCGACGATCTTCAGCACCTTGTCGCCGGCCAGGTGGCCGTAGCTGTCGTTGATGCGCTTGAAGTGGTCGAGGTCGAGAATCGCCATCGCCAGGTGGCCGCCATGCTCCTGCCAGTCGAGCATCTCGCGCTCGACCTGCTCGCTCCAGGCGGCGCGGTTGGGCAGGCCGGTCAGGGGGTCGATCAGGGCCTTCTGGCGCTGCTCTTCGAGGTGCTCGCGATAGCCCAGGGCTTCCTGCTCCATGCTCGCCACGCGTTCGGCCAAACCTTGCAGGCGCCCGGCCAGTTCCTGCTCGCGGCGGTCGCGTTCCTGCTGGTGGTCGTCCATGGTGACCAGCAGGCCTTCCAGGCGGTTTTCCAGAATGTGCTTGAGGCTGTCGACGTCGGCCGCGCCCTGCACGCTGCTCTGCAGGCCATCGACCTGCTCGCGCAGCTGGCTGTCCAGTTCACGCGCGGCGGTGCTGTTGTCGGCATGGCCGGCGCTGGCTTCGTGCAGGTGGCTCTGGAAGGTTTCCAGGCGCTCGTTGAGCTGCTGCAGATAGGTTTCGAACTCGTGCTGGCCGCTGTCGGTGATGGCCAGCATGAGCACGGCCAGGTCATCGAGCACCGGAATCAGTTCGTACCAGTTCAGCCCGCGCGCCACCCGCTCGCGCATCGCCAGGGCCTGGGCCTTGTGGCGCTCGGGCAGGCTGAGGTCATCCAGCAGGCCGATCAGCGTCTGCTCGATATGCGCGGCCACCTGGCTGTAAGGCGGCTCGACCGCGTCCGGGAGCGAGTAGGGGCCGTCTTCGTCGAAGGTTTCCTCGAGGCTCGCCAGGACCTCAGGTTCGGCTGTCGCGTCCTCAGGCGATGCCTGCTCATCTGCCGCAGGCTCGGCGATGGCTGCCTGCTCCACGACGGCTGCCTCGGGCTCTGGCTGTGCAGGCTCTTCTGGCGGCGGCGGTGCAAGCGGGCTCAGCTCATCGGCATCCCTTGGCGGCAGGTCCACCAGCACGGGGCCGTCAGGCAATGGCCGCTGCGGCGCTTCAGCCGGCGCATCGGCAACCACGGGCGCCGGGTGGGTATCGCTCGGTTCCTGCGGCTCGTCTTCGCGGTTACCGAACAGGCGCTGCAAAAGCCCAGGCTTGGCTTGATCGTCCGGCTTGCCCAGCGACGCCAACGCGCGCCCTTGCAGGCCGCTGAGTTCACCCAACAGCGGGGGCAGCTCGCGTGACTGGCTGACACCCCCATCGAGTTTTTTCGCCAGCTTCTTCAGCGGCCTGGAAACCTCACCGGGCAGCGGCAGGCCTTGAAGTTGGGTCACCAGCGCGGTCAGCGCATCGCTGACCTGGTTCATGCGCGTTTCGCGGCGTTGCTCGGAGTCGAGCACGGCCTTTTCCAGGCGTGGAATCAGCCCGGCAAGCCCGGCGTCCATGTTGTCGGTGCGGATGACCTCGCGCATTTCCTTCATGCACTGGTCAACGACCTTGTCGCTGCCTTCTGCGGCAAGGGAGCTGCGCACCAGGCCACGGCGCAGCAAGTCGAGGCGGGCAGCCCAGCGGCGCTCGAGCTTTTCCTGCTGTTCGATGCTTTTTAGGTATTTTTCTTTCCAGCGCTCGGCTTCTTCGGTCATGCCTGGATCCGCAACGGGTAATGCATCTGGGGGACGTGATGACACGCTGTCGGCGCGCGCCCGGAACACTTGAGGGTTCAGGCGGCTTTTGCTGATCTAGCGCAAGACCGGCAGCGTATCCACAGTCAGTGCATCAGGCAATCGGATCTCCACGGCGACCGGGAGGTGGTCGGATATCGGCTGCGCCAGCACCTCGACCCGCTCCAGGGTCAGGCTCGAGCTGAGCAGGATATGGTCCAGGCAGCGCTGCGGGCGCCAGCTGGGGAAGGTTGCTTCGACCTGCGGGGCAATCAGGCCCAGGTCGCGCAAGGGGGAATGGTCGAGCAGGTCGGTGGCATGGGTATTCATGTCGCCCATCAGCACCTGATGGCGGTAGCCGCCGATCAGCTCGCGGATGTAGGCCAGCTGGCGGGCGCGGGTCTTGGCACCCAGGGCCAGGTGCATCATCACCACGATCAGCGCATCTTCACCTTCGCCGAAGCGCACCAGAATCGCACCACGGCCGGCCGGGCCGGGCAGGGGGTGGTCTTCGAGCAGTTGTGGCTTGAGGCGGCTGAGCACGCCGTTGCTGTGCTGGGCGAAGCGCCCGAGGTTGCGGTTGAGCTGCTGGTACCAATAGGGGAAGGCCCCCAGGTGGGCGAGATGTTCGACCTGGTTGACGTAGCCTGAACGCAGGCTGCCGCCGTCGGCTTCCTGCAGGGCCACCAGGTCGAACTCGCCAAGCAGCTCGCCAATCTTCTGCAGGTTGCCGGCACGCCCGTTGTGCGGCAGCAGGTGCTGCCAGCTGCGGGTCAGGTAATGGCGATAACGCTCGGTGCTGATGCCCACCTGGATATTGAAGCTGAGCAGCCGCAGGCGACCATCCTCAGGCAGGCCGGGAGCCTGCAGGTGATGCTCGTTGACCTGCGGCTGGTGCAGGCCAATGCCACGCGCGGATCGGAAACGGCGCATGGGGTTCGCCGCTTACTTAGCGGCGCGCTCCTTGGCGATCAGCTGGTCGGCGACGTTCAGCACGCCGTCCGGGCCACCGGCGGTGCCCAGGTCGAAGCGGTACTTGCCGTTGACCACCATGCTCGGTACACCGGTGATTTCATACTTCTTCGCCAGTTCCTTGGCCTGGGCGACCTGGCCCTTGATGGCGAAGGAGTTGAAGGTCGCGAGGAACTTGTCCTTGTCGACACCCTGGGTGGCGAGGAAGTCGGCCATGTCTTTAGGGTCGGTCAGGCGCTTGTGCTGGTTCTGGATGGCGTCGAAGACGGCAGCGTGAACCTTCTGCTCGACGCCCATGGCTTCGAGGGTCAGGAACATCTGGCCGTGGGCGTCCCAAGGGCCGCCGAACATGGCTGGTACGCGCTTGAAGTTGACGTCCTTGGGCAGTTTTTCCGCCCATGGGTTGATGGTCGGCTCGAAGTGGTAGCAGTGGGGGCAGCCATACCAGAACAGCTCGACCACTTCGATCTTGCCGGGCACGGATACCGGAACAGGGTTGCTCAGCTCGATGTATTCCTTGCCGGCCGTGGCAGGTTCTGCTGCCTGTACGGCGGCCATACCGAATACGCTGGCAGCGACCAGCGCAGCGCTGAGAATCAGTTTACGCATGCTTTACTCCTGAGCAGTCATTGGTCGCCTCGACGCGACCTGTGGTTCAGACAGGTCGGGAAGGGCCCGAGTTCTGTAGTGTACCGGCTGCGGACAGAAAAAAGGGCGGCCCGCGCCGCCCTTTCATCTTTACAGTTGGCGCATTAACCGAATGTTAATGCAGGCCCTGGATGTAGCTGGACAGCGCCTGGATGTCCTTGTTGCTCAGCTTGCTGGAGATGGAGCGCATGATGGCCGCATCGCCATCGTTGGTGCGCTCGCCTTCGCGGAAGTCGGTCAGCTGCTTGGCCACGTACTGGGAATGCTGGCCACCCAGGTGGGGGAAGCCTGCCAGGGCGATGCCCGCGCCATTGGGCGAGTGGCAACCGATACAGGCCGGCATGCCTTTCTCCAGGTCGCCCCCGTTGAACAAGGCCTTGCCGCGCTCGACCAGTGCCGGGTCGGCGGCGCCCACGCTGCCTTTCTGGCTGGAGAAGTAGGCGGCGATGTCGGCCAGGTCCTGATCGCTGAAATTGGCCAGCATGCCGGTCATTTCCAGCACGGTGCGCTTGCCCGACTTGATGTCGTGCAGCTGTTTCTCCAGGTAGCGCTGGCCCTGGCCGGCCAGTTTCGGGAAGTTCGGCGCCAGGCTGTTGCCGTCGGGGTTGTGGCAGGCCCCACAAACGGCCGTTTTGGCCTGGCCGGCGGCGGCATCGCCTTTGATGGGGTCAGCAGCAGTGGCTGCACCGGCGACACCCATGGTCAACAGCAGACTCACGACTAGTTTGTTCATCAGCTAATCCAACACGGCTAAGGGTGAAATGTTATGTATCGGGACTGCCGCTCATCCAAAGGATGACCAAACGGTAGTCCTCGGCACTGCAGTCCATGCACAATCCACGCGGCGGCATAGCCTTGAAACCCTGTGTAACATGCGCCTGAAGTACCTCCATGCCTTTCGCCAGCCTTGGCTCCCATGCTGCCCGGTCACCCCGCTTGGGTGCCTGTGGCAACTGCCCGGCGTGACAGGCCGCACATGTGCGGTTGTACAACGCCTCGGGATCCTGTGTAGCCTGTGCGCTGAAAAACGGCAGGAACATACCGACAGCTAGCAGCCATTTCGCCATGCGAAACGACCTGACAGGGTTGGGGGACGCGCTGCGTTCTGATGCGCGAGCTATTGTTCGACACCCCATGCCCGTTCTCCTTCGCTGGGAGAATGAGCACACAAAAACTGGGGCATTATATACTTCCGCCATCCAAACGGAAACGACACCGCTTGCCGGCCTAGGCTTTGGCAACACCCACATCGGAAATCCCATGCAAGTCAAGAACCCCATCCTCGGCCTCTGCCAGAAAGCCAAATTCGCCCTCAGTGCTGCCAAGGTCGAACAATGCCCGGACGACCAGGGTTACGAGGTGGCTTTCGCCGGCCGTTCCAACGCCGGCAAATCCAGCGCCCTCAATACCCTGACTCATGCCAGCCTGGCGCGTACCTCGAAAACTCCAGGGCGCACCCAGCTGTTGAATTTCTTCAGTCTGGACGATGAACGGCGTTTGGTCGACCTGCCGGGCTACGGATATGCAAAAGTCCCGATTCCGCTCAAGCAGCACTGGCAGCGTCACCTGGAAGCCTACCTGGGCAGCCGCGAGTGCCTGCGCGGCGTGATCCTGATGATGGACGTGCGCCATCCGATGACCGACTTCGACAAGATGATGCTCGACTGGGCCAAGGCCAGCGGCATGCCGATGCACATCCTGCTGACCAAGGCCGACAAGCTGACCCACGGCGCCGGCAAGAACACCCTGCTCAAGGTGCAGTCGGAAATTCGCAAGGGCTGGGGCGATGGCGTGACCATCCAGCTGTTCTCGGCACCCAAGCGCCTGGGCCTGGAAGAGGCCTACAAGGTGCTGGCGGACTGGATGGAGCTGGAAGACAAGCCGGTGGCCTGAAGGCGCCCTTTTTGTAGGAGCGGCCTTGTGTCGCGACAGGGGCGCGAAGCGGCCCCTGCAACCTGTGCAGCGCTGCTGAAATCCTGGGGCTGCTTTGCAGCCCTTTCGCGACACGAGGCCGCTCCTACCAGGGACTGCGCAGGGCCCTTTAATCAAATTCCGGGCAAAAAAAACCCCGGACTTCGTATGGGGAGGGGGAAGTTCGGGGTTCAAGTCCGGACCGCTAGGGCGGGGCCCGGGTATCTGCCAACACTTAACACAACATAGGAGCATCGAAAGGCTTCACCAGCCGTTCAGTTACTCTGAGTGGCGCTTCACCACTTTAGTTCCGAAGCCCTCAAAACTATTTGCGATAGTTTCATGAAACCTCCGAACTAATGGCATCGAGCCATGCCAGGATCCGCGTCACTACGTCGCAGATCCTACACAGCTTTCCCGGCTCAATCAGTGAGCTTCGTCCCAATTCGCGCCAATACCCACTTCGACCAGCAGCGGAACATCCAGTTGCGCCGCACGGCTCATGTGCCCGCGAATTTCATCTTTGACCTGCTCGACCAAATTCTCACGCACCTCCAGCACCAGTTCATCGTGCACCTGCAGGATCACGCGCGCATCCAGGCCGCTCTCGCTAAGCCAGTTGTCGACGTTGACCATCGCCCGCTTGATGATGTCGGCCGCCGTGCCCTGCATCGGCGCGTTGATCGCCGTGCGCTCGGCGCCTTTGCGCAGGGCCGGGTTCTTGGCATTGATATCGGGCAGGTACAGGCGCCGGCCGAACAGGGTTTCGACGAAACCTTGCTCGGCGGCCTGGGCGCGGGTGCGCTCCATGTAGGCCAGCACGCCCGGGTAGCGGGCGAAGTAGCGGTCGATGTAGTCCTGGGACTGCTTGCGATCGACGCCGATCTGCTTGGCCAGGCCAAACGCGCTCATGCCGTAGATCAGGCCGAAGTTGATGGCCTTGGCGCTGCGCCGCTGGTCGGTGGTCACCGCTTCCAGGGCGACGCCGAACACTTCCGCCGCAGTGGCGCGATGCACGTCCAGGTCGTTGCGGAAGGCGTGCAGCAAGCCTTCATCCTTGGCCAGGTGGGCCATGATGCGCAGCTCGATCTGCGAATAGTCCGCCGCCAGCAGCTTGTAGCCCGGGCTGGCGACGAAGGCCTGGCGAATGCGCCGGCCTTCGGCGGTGCGGATCGGGATGTTCTGCAGGTTCGGGTCGCTGGACGACAGCCGCCCGGTGGCGGCCACGGCCTGCTGGTACGAGGTGTGGATACGCCCGGTGCGCGGGTTGATCTGCCCCGGCAGCTTGTCGGTGTAGGTGCTCTTGAGCTTGCTTAAGCTGCGGTACTGCATCAGCACTTCAGGCAGCGGGTAGCCTTGTTCGGCCAGCTCGTCGAGCACCGCTTCGGCAGTCGATGGCTGGCCCTTGGCGGTCTTGCTCAGCACCGGCATGCCCAGCTTGTCGTAGAGGATCGAGCCCAGCTGCTTGGGCGAACCCAGGTTGAATTCCTCACCGGCCAGCTCGAAGGCGCGGCGCTCCAGCTCGGCCATCTTCACCCCAAGCTCGCCACTTTGCACCTGCAGCAGCGCGGCATCGACCAGCGCCCCCTGGCGCTCGATCTTGGCCAGCACCGGCACCAGCGGCATCTCGATGTCCATCAACACCGGCTGCACGCTCGGCGTCTTGGCCAGGCGCGCCTGCAGGGCCTGGTGCAGGCGCAGGGTGATGTCGGCGTCTTCGGCGGCGTAGGGGCCGGCCTTTTCCAGGTCGATCTGGTTGAAAGTCAGCTGCTTGGCGCCCTTGCCGGCGATGTCCTCGAAGGCGATGGTGGTGTGGTCGAGGTACTTCTGCGCCAGGCTGTCCATGTCGTGGCGGGTGGCGGTGGAGTTGAGCACGTAGGACTCGAGCATGGTGTCGTAGGCCACGCCGCGCATCTCGATGGCCGGGCTGCCATTGGCCAGGATGTTGATGTCGTACTTGGCGTTCTGCCCGACCTTGGCCTTGGCCGGGTCTTCCAGCAGCGGTTTCAACGCCAGCAGCACGGCCTCGCGGTCCAGCTGTGCGGGAGCCCCCTCGTAGTCGTGGCCCAGCGGCACGTAGGCGGCTTCATGGGCATCGACCGCGAACGACAGGCCGACCAGTTGCGCCTGTTGTGCATCGAGGCTGGTGGTTTCGGTGTCGAAGGCGAACAGCGGCGCCTGGCGCAGTTTCTCCAGCCAGGCGTCGAAGCGGGCCTGGTCGAGAATGGTCTCGTACTTGGGCTCGACCTTGGCCGCCGGCTCCTCGGCCGGGGCGATGTCATCGCCGGCCCTGGCCGCGTCGCGCTGCACGTCGGCGATCCAGCTCTTGAACTCCATATCGGTGTACAGCGCCAGCAGGGCCTCGCGGTCCGGCTCGCCGCACACCAGCGCGTCCACTTCGATATCCAGCGGCACATCGACCTTGATGGTCGCCAGTTCGTAGGACAAGAACGCCGCGTCGCGGTGTTCCTGCAGCTTGGCGGGCAGGGTCTTGGCACCCCGGATGGCCAGCGTCGGCACCTTGTCGAGGTTGGCGTAGAGGTCGCTGAGGCCGCCGCCGATACCGGTCAGCAGGCCGACCGCGGTCTTCTCGCCCACGCCAGGCACGCCAGGGATGTTGTCGACCTTGTCGCCCATCAGGGCGAGGAAATCGATGATGTGCTCCGGGCCCACGCCGAATTTTTCGTGCACGCCGGCAACGTCCAGCACGCTGCCGGTCATGGTGTTGACCAGGGTCACGTGGCCGTCCACCAGCTGCGCCATGTCCTTGTCGCCGGTCGAGATGATCACCGGCCGGCCCATGGCTGCGCTGCTGCGCGCCAGGGTGCCGATCACGTCGTCCGCCTCCACGCCCTCGACGCACAGCAGCGGGTAGCCCAGCGCCTTGACGCTGGCGTGCAAAGGCTCGACCTGGACCCGCAAGTCGTCGGGCATGCTCGGGCGGTTGGCCTTGTATTCGGCGAACATGGCGTCGCGGAAGGTGCCGCCCTTGGCGTCGAACACCACGGCGAACAGGCTGTCGGGGTACTGTTTGCGCAAGCTCTTGAGCATGTTCAGCACACCCTTGACCGCGCCGGTGGGCATGCCCTTGGAGGTGGTCAGCGGCGGCAGCGCGTGGAAGGCGCGATAAAGGTAGGAGGAACCGTCCACCAGGACGAGGGGCGCTTGGCTCATGAGCAGAATCAACCTTTTCGGCGGGTCCGGAGCTAGAATAGCCGGATCAATGACGACAAAGGGACAAGGTTATCATGCGTACACTCAATCGCCTGTTACTGCTCGGCCTGTTGGCAACCATGCCAGTCGTCACCCTGGCGGCGGACGACGCCCCCTCGGCAGATCCCGAGGTGACCATTCGCACGGAAGGCGACAAAACCATCCAGGAATACCGGCAGAACGGCTTCCTGTATGCGATCAAGATCACGCCGAAAAACGGCAAGCCTTATTTTCTGGTACGCGCCGATGGCTCTGATGGCAATTTCATTCGTTCCGACCAGCCGGACATGCTGATCCCGTCCTGGAAGATCTTCGAGTGGTAATCTGACGCGTATCGTTCACATCAACCCGGCACTTCCCGGCGGAAGTGCCCGTATGGGCATTTTTTCATCATGTCAGTCTTCACCCCCGTGACCCGGCCTGAGCTGGAAACCTTTCTGGCGCCTTACGAGCTGGGCCGTCTGCTCGACTTCCAGGGCATTGCCGCCGGCACCGAAAACAGCAACTTCTTCGTCAGCCTCGAACAGGGGGAGTTCGTCCTGACGCTGATCGAACGCGGCCCCAGCGAGGACATGCCGTTCTTCATCGAGCTGCTCGACACCCTGCACGGCGCCGACATGCCGGTGCCCTATGCCATCCGCGACCGCGACGGCAACGGCCTGCGCGAGCTGTGCGGCAAGCCGGCGCTGCTGCAGCCGCGGCTGTCGGGCAAGCACATCAAGGCGCCGAACAACCAGCACTGCGCCCAGGTTGGCGAGCTGCTGGCGCACATCCACCTGGCCACCCGCGACCACGTCATCGAACGCAAGACCGACCGTGGCCTGGACTGGATGCTGGCATCCGGCGCCGAGCTGATGCCGCGCCTGAGCGCCGAACAGGTGGCGCTGCTGCAGCCGGCACTGGCTGAAATCACCGCGCACAAGGCGCAGATCCTGGCCCTGCCACGGGCCAACCTGCATGCCGACCTGTTCCGCGACAACGTGATGTTCGAGGGCACCCACCTGACCGGTGTGATCGACTTCTACAACGCCTGCTCGGGCCCGATGCTGTATGACATCGCCATCACCGTGAACGACTGGTGCCTGGATGAGCAGGGCGCGATCGACCTGCCACGCGCCCAGGCGCTGCTGGCGGCCTACGCGGCGCTGCGGCCGTTCACGGCAGCCGAGGCCGAGCTGTGGCCGGAAATGTTGCGGGTAGGCTGTGTGCGCTTCTGGCTGTCGCGCCTGATTGCCGCGGAATCGTTTGCCGGGATGGATGTGATGATCCATGACCCGAGCGAGTTCGAGGTGCGCCTGGCGCAGCGTCAGCAGGTGGCCTTGAAGCTGCCGATCGCGCTCTGAGCGTAGCGGCCCTATCGCCGGCAAGCCGGCTCCCACAGGTTGATCACCGCCCGCAATGACGGTGCAGTACCTGTGGGAGCCGGTTTGCCGGCGATAGGGCCAGCCCAGCCATCACAACTGCTCCAGGCACCCCGCCAAATCGCTGCCCAGTTTTTCCAGCAAGCGCTCATAGCCCTTGGCATCCACCGGGTCGGTACCGCCCAGGGCATCCAGCTCCGCCAAGCGCACCGGCAACCCGGCCGTCAGCGTCTCGGCCAAGCGCGGACGCAGCGGCGGCTCACTGAACACACAGGTCTTGCCCACTTCCTGCAGGCGCTTGCGCATGGCCGCCACATGCTGCGCGCCAGGCTGCACTTCCGCCGCCACGCTGAACACGCCGGTGTGCTTCAGGCCATAGGCAGACTCGAAGTAGTCGAACGCTTCGTGGAACACGAAATAAGGCTTGTCGGCGATGCCGGCCACTCGCGCTTTGATGCGCGCATCCAGGCCATCGAGGCGCTCGGTGAAGGCCTTCAGGTTGCTCTGGTAACGCGCCGCGTTGGCCGGGTCGGCCGCCGCCAGGTCCGCCGCCATCTTCGCCGCGATCACCCGCGCGTTGAGCGACGACAGCCACAGGTGCGCATCCAGGCTGCCCGGGCGGTGGTCGTGGTCATGCTCGTCTGCGTCGTCCGCCTCGTGGGAATGGCTGTCCTCGCCGAAATGGCGCAGATGCAGGCCAGGCAACGCCTGCACGGCGACCGTTGGCTTGCTGCGGCTGCCCAGCACCCGCGGCAGGAAGTTCTCCATGTCGGGGCCGATCCAGTACAGCAGGTCGGCCTCGCCCACCTTGCGCACATCGGAGGGGCGCAGCGCATAGTGGTGCGGCGAGGCGCCCGGCGGTAGCAGCACGTCAGGGCTGCCGACACCGTCCTGCACCGCGGCGGCGATCTGCTGCAACGGCTTGATACTGGTCAGCACGCGCACGTCGGCCTGCGCCGAGCAGGCGATGAATGCGACAAAAAGCACAAGGAATCGGGACACGATGAATACTCGACTCGTCAGAAACAGGTAACATAATAACGTCTCCATCCAGAACCGTCGCTGCCCATGTCCATCACGCCGCTGGCTCACCGTCCCCACGATCACTCCCATTGCGTGCACAGCGCCCTGGCCGAAGCCGACGCCTTGTGCGCCCGCCAGGGCCTGCGCCTGACCGCGCTGCGCCGCCGCGTGCTGGAACTGGTGTGGCAGAGCCACAAGCCGCTGGGCGCCTACGACATCCTCGCCGTGCTCAGCGAGCAGGATGGCCGCCGCGCCGCGCCGCCCACGGTGTACCGCGCCCTCGACTTCCTTCTGGAAAACGGCCTGGTGCACCGCATCGCCTCGCTCAACGCCTTCATCGGCTGCAGCCACCCGGAGCACGCCCACCATGGCCAGTTCCTGATCTGCCGCGTGTGCCACGTGGCCATCGAGCTGGAGCAGGACAGCATCAGCGATGCCATCGTCACCAGCGCCAAGGGCGTGGGCTTCACGGTCGAGACGCAGACGGTGGAAATCGTCGGCCTGTGCGGCAACTGCCGGAGCGCGGCATGAGCGACGCCCTGATCCGCCTCGAGCAGGTCGGCGTCACCTTTGGCGGCGAGGCGGTGCTCGACAGCATCGACCTGGCGGTCGCTCCCGGCCAGATCGTGACCCTGATCGGCCCCAACGGCGCCGGCAAGACCACCCTGGTGCGTGCCGTGCTCGGGCTGCTCAAGCCGCACCGCGGCAGCGTGTGGCGCAAGCCGAAGCTGCGCATCGGCTACATGCCGCAGAAGATTCAGGTAGACCCGACCCTGCCGCTCTCGGTGCTGCGCTTTCTGCGCCTGGTGCCCGGCGTAGACCGCGCGGCAGCCTTGTCGGCGCTGCAGGAAGTGGGGGCCGAGCAGGTGATCGACAACCCGATCCAGACCATTTCCGGTGGCGAGATGCAGCGTGTGCTGCTGGCCCGGGCGCTGCTGCGTGAACCGCAGTTGCTGGTGCTGGACGAGCCCGTGCAGGGCGTCGACGTGGTCGGCCAGACCGAGCTGTACAACCTCATCACCCGCCTGCGCGACCGCCACGGCTGCGGCGTGCTGATGGTCTCGCACGACCTGCACCTGGTGATGAGCGCCACCGACCAGGTGGTGTGCCTCAACCGCCATGTGTGCTGCTCGGGCCACCCCGAGCAGGTCAGCAACGACCCGGCCTTCGTCGAGCTGTTCGGCCAGAACGCCCCGAGCCTGGCCATCTATCACCACCATCACGACCACAGCCACGACCTGCACGGCTCGGTCGTCGCCCCTGGCGCCCATGTTCACGGAGAGCACTGCAAGCATGGCTGATTTTCTTCTCTACGCCTTGCTTGCAGGCCTTTCCCTGGCGCTGGTGGCGGGCCCGCTGGGCTCCTTCGTGGTGTGGCGGCGCATGGCCTATTTTGGCGACACCCTGTCCCACGCCGCCCTGCTGGGCGTGGCCCTGGGCTTCGTGCTGGATGTCAGCCCGGCGCTGGCGGTCACCGTCGGCTGCCTGTTGCTGGCCATCCTCCTGGTGACCTTGCAGCAGCGCCAGCCACTGGCCTCGGACACGCTGCTCGGCATCCTCGCGCCCAGCACCCTGTCGCTGGGCCTGGTGGTGCTGAGCTTCATGAAGGACGTGCGCATCGACCTGATGGCCTACCTGTTCGGCGACCTGCTGGCGATCAGCCCTGGCGACCTGGGCTGGATCCTCGGCGGCAGCGCCCTGGTGCTGCTGTTGCTGGCCGCATTGTGGCGGCCGCTGCTGGCAATCACCGTGCACGAAGAGCTGGCCATGGTCGAAGGCCTGCCAGTGGCCGCCCTGCGCATGGCATTGATGCTGCTGATTGCCGTGGTGATCGCCGTGGCCATGAAGATCGTCGGCGTGCTGCTGATCACCTCGCTGCTGATCATCCCGGCGGCTGCGGCGCAGCGCCACGCCCGCTCGCCCGAGCAGATGGCACTGGGTGCCAGCCTGCTGGGCGTGACCGCGGTTTGCGGGGGCCTGGCCATGTCCTGGTTCAAGGACACCCCGGCCGGCCCGTCGATCGTGGTCTGCGCGGCAGTGCTATTCTTGCTGAGCCTGGCCCTGCCAAAACGCTGAAAAGCGGGGTGCGCATCGGCGTGCCCTGCAACCTTTTCGCGGGTAAAGGGTCTGTAAGACCTGTTTTCGAGCGTGCGCACCTGGGTGTAGACTTGCTCGCTTTTTGCGCAAATAGAGAGTCGCAGGAATGAAGCCGTTCGCATCCCGTTATCTGCTTGTTGCCGCGTTTTCCCTGTTCCTGGCCGCCTGTTCCAGTGCGCCGGTGGAGCAGGCCAGTGCACCTGCCCAAGCCGATGCCTGGCAGCAGCTGCAGCAGAATATCGCCAGCAATGAGCTGGCCACCGCCGAAGACCAGCTGGCTGCCTTGCAGGCCCAGTCGCCGAACGACGCGCGCCTGGAGCAATACCAGCGCCAGTTGGCCGAGGCCTACCTCAAACGCAGCCAGATCGTGCTGCAAAAAGGCGATGTCAACGCCGCCGCAACCGCGCTGGCGCGCGCCCGTGCGCTGATGCCGCAGGCCCCGGCAGTCACCGGTGGCGACGCCGTTGGCCAGGCCCGCAAGGCCGAGCTGGAGAAAGCCGAGGCGGCCTTGAAAGCTGCCGAGGCCAAGCCCCAGGCGCGGGTGATCGACCCAACGGCGCCGAGCACGGTAATCGCGCTGAAGACCACCGACATCGCCGCGATGCGCCGTCAGCTCGATGAAATTGCCAAGGATGTGGTGAATTACCAGTGCGAGGTGGTGTTCCAGGTGCCGCGCACCGAGGACGCGCCGTGGCTGAAGAACCTGCTGGAGAAGCGGGTGCACAAGATCGACAGTGGCTTCAAGCTGAAGCAGAAGCATGAGATTCAGCGCAAGATGCCGGCTCAGGTGGTATTGGTCCCGCATCAGCGGTGACGTTTCAGGGCCTCATCGCCGGCAAGCCGGCTCCCACAGAGAGCTCCACAGGCCCTCGAGACCTGTGGTTGGCCCTGTGGGAGCCGGCTTGCCGGCGATGAAGGCGCCGCCGATCAGGCAGGCACACCCTCTGCAGCCGCCTCCCGCTCCCACACCCGATGCCCTTCCACTGCTTTGACAAAGGCCTCCACGGCCTTCTGCTCATCCCCCAGCAGCAACCCCTTGTCTTCCTTGAGCCCCAGGCCGGCGAGCAATGCCTTGGCATCCTTGGCCAGCATGATCGCCTTCAGGTGCTTGTAGCCCTCGAGCAGGAAATGCTTGGCCACGCCGCTGGCGCTCAACGCATCGATCGAGGCCTTGCCGCCCGCGACGACGATCCCGTCGAACATCACCGAAGGCATCCCTTCGATCGAGGCATCCACTTTCAACGGCTTGCCATCGGCCATCTTCACAGGCGCCGAAGTAGGCCCCAGCAGCATCGGCCGCGCGCTCTTGGCCTCGAGCGCCTTGACCAGCCTGTCGACGCTGGCCGCATCCACGCCATCGGCCACCAGCACGGCAATCTTGCGCCCCTTGATGCCCACGTCGCCGGGGTGGTTCATCTGGCTCAAAGCCTTGGACTGCGCGGGTTTGCTGCCTTTTACCTGGACCGTGCCCTGCTTGGGCGCCGGTAGCCCCAGGTTGGCCGCCACCGCCGCCGCCAGCTTCAGGTCGATGTTGGCCAGGATCTCGTTCACCTGGCGAGCCCGGATCGCCTCGCGCTCCACCTTGCCCAGCTCGAAGCTGTAGGCCTTGATGATGTGCTGCTGCTCGGTCGGGCTCATGCTCTGGAAGAACAGCCGCGCCTGGGAGAAGTGGTCGCCGAACGACTCGCTGCGCTGGCGGATCTTGTGCGCCTCGATGCGCTCCTGGTAGCTCTCGAAGCCGCCATCCTGCGCGGCGGGTGGGGTTTCTTTCGGCCAGCCGCCATCGATCGAATTGGGCTCGTAAGACGCGCGGCCCTTGTCGATGGTCATGCGGTGCATGGCATCACGCTGGCTGCTGTGGTTGGGCGCCACCGGCCGGTTGATCGGGATTTCATGGAAGTTCGGCCCGCCCAGGCGGCTGATCTGGGTATCGGTGTAGGAGAACAGCCGGCCCTGCAGCAGCGGGTCGTTGCTGAAATCGATGCCCGGCACGATATGCCCGGGGCAGAAGGCCACCTGCTCGGTTTCGGCGAAGAAGTTGTCCGGGTTGCGGTTTAGCACCATCTTGCCCAGCGGCGTCACCGGCACCAGCTCTTCGGGGATGAGCTTGGTGGGGTCGAGCAGGTCGAAGTCGAACTTGTGCTCGTCGGCCTCCGGCACGATCTGCACGCCCAGCTCCCATTCCGGGTAGTCGCCGGTCTCGATCGCGTCCCACAGGTCGCGGCGGTGGTAGTCGGTGTCCTTGCCGGCCAGCTTCTGGGCTTCGTCCCAGAGCACCGAATGCACGCCCTGGCGCGGCTTCCAGTGGAACTTGACGAAGCTGGCCACGCCTTGGGCGTTGATCAGGCGGAAAGTGTGCACGCCAAAGCCCTCCATCATCCGCAGGCTGCGCGGGATGGCGCGGTCGGACATGGCCCAGATGACCATGTGCGCCGATTCCGGCACCAGCGAGACGAAGTCCCAGAAGGTGTCGTGGGCCGAGCCGCCGGTGGGCATCTCGTTGTGCGGCTCGGGTTTGACCGCATGCACGAAGTCGGGGAACTTGATCGCATCCTGGATGAAGAACACCGGCATGTTGTTGCCCACCAGGTCGAAATTGCCCTCATCGGTGTAGAACTTCACGGCAAAACCGCGCACATCGCGCACCGTGTCACCCGAGCCGCGCGGCCCCTGCACGGTGGAAAAGCGCACGAACACCGGGGTGATCTTCTGCGGGTCCTGCAGGAAACCGGCCTTGGTCAGCTCGGCATGGTTGCCGTAGCTCTGGAAGTAGCCATGGGCCCCGGTGCCGCGGGCGTGGACGATGCGTTCGGGGATGCGCTCGTGGTCGAAGTGGGTGATCTTCTCGCGCATGATGAAGTCTTCGAGCAACGATGGCCCGCGCGCTCCGGCCTTCAGGCTGTTCTGGTTGTCGGCGACCTTCACCCCCTGGTTGGTGCGCAGCGCCTGGCCGGTGGCATCGCTGCGAAACGCCTCCAGGCTCTGCAGCTTGGCGTTGGTATTGGCCCGGTCGGGGGTCTGGGTGCCGGCGGCCTCGCTGTGCTTGGGCGCATCCGTTTTCTTGCTGGGCATGGTCGGCTCTCCTCGTCAGTCATCAGGCGTGCCCTTGGTCGGGCTTGTTCAAGTAGTGACTGGAGGGCTTTGCCGAGCGTTCAATCGGGATTACCAGTTGTCGTGTTATGCCCGATGGATTGGTCCGTTACGAAATAAATGCTAAGAACAACTATGGGAAAAGGCTAAAATGCGCCACCCCAGCCAACCGCTGACCCCAAATTCCATGCGCCCCACAAGGTTCGCTACGTGATCGAGTTCCAACATGTACACAAGACCTACCGCGTCGCCGGTAGGGAAATCCCCGCCCTGAACCCGACCAGCCTGGCCATCGAAGACGGCCAGGTGTTCGGCCTGATCGGCCATTCCGGCGCCGGCAAGAGCACCCTGCTGCGCCTGATCAACCGCCTGGAAGAGCCTTCCGGCGGCAAGATCATCGTCGACGGCGAAGACGTCACCGCGTTCAACGCCAACCAGCTGCGCGGCTTCCGCCAGCAGGTGGGCATGATCTTCCAGCACTTCAACCTGCTGGCGTCCAAGACCGTGGCCGACAACGTGGCCCTGCCGCTGACCCTTGCCGGCGAGCTGTCGCGCAGCGCAATCGACAAGCGTGTCAGCGAGCTGCTGGCCCGTGTCGGCCTGCAGGACCACGCCAAGAAGTACCCGGCGCAGTTGTCCGGCGGCCAGAAACAGCGCGTCGGCATCGCCCGCGCCCTGTCCACCAACCCCAAGATCCTGCTGTGCGACGAGGCCACCAGCGCCCTCGACCCACAGACCACGGCCTCGGTGCTGCAATTGCTGGCCGAGATCAACCGCGAGCTGAAGCTGACCATCGTGCTGATCACCCACGAGATGGACGTGATCCGCCGGGTCTGCGACCGCGTGGCGGTGATGGATGCCGGGCAGATCGTCGAGCAAGGCTCGGTGGCCGAGGTGTTCCTGCACCCGCAGCACCCGACCACCAAGCGTTTCGTCCAGGAAGACGAACAGGTCGACGAAGGCGAGCAGCGTGATGACTTCGCCCACGTGCCAGGGCGCATCATCCGCCTGACCTTCCAGGGCGACGCCACCTACGCGCCGCTGCTGGGCACCGTGGCCCGCGAAACCGGCGTGGACTACAGCATCCTCGCCGGGCGTATCGACCGCATCAAGGATGTGCCCTATGGGCAGCTGACCCTGGCCGTGACTGGCGGCGACATGGAAGCGGCGTTCGACCGCTTCAAGGCAGCTGACGTACATATGGAGGTACTGCGTTGATGGACGCCCTGAATTTCTTTGCCAACGTCGACTGGGCCGAAATCTGGCTGGCGACCATCGACACCATGATCATGCTGTTCGGCTCGCTGTTCTTCACCGTGCTGCTGGGCCTGCCGCTGGGCGTGCTGCTGTTCCTCTGCGGGCCGCGCCAGATGTTCGAGCAGAAGGGCGTGTACGCGCTGCTGTCGCTGGTGGTCAACATCCTGCGCTCGCTGCCGTTCATCATCCTGTTGATCGTGATGATCCCGATCACCGTGCTGATCACCGGCACCTCGCTGGGCGTGGCCGGTGCCATCCCGCCGCTGGTGGTGGGCGCCACGCCGTTCTTCGCGCGCCTGGTGGAAACCGCCCTGCGTGAAGTGGACCGCGGCATCATCGAGGCCACCCAGTCGATGGGCGCCACCACCCGCCAGATCATCACCAACGCACTGCTGCCGGAAGCCCGCCCGGGCATCTTCGCCGCCATCACCGTCACCGCCATCACCCTGGTGTCGTACACCGCCATGGCCGGCGTGGTCGGCGCCGGCGGCCTGGGCGACCTGGCCATCCGCTTCGGCTACCAGCGCTTCCAGACCGACGTCATGGTGGTCACCGTGGTGCTGTTGCTGGTACTGGTTCAAGTCCTGCAGAGCGTGGGCGACAAACTGGTGGTGCATTTTTCCCGTAAGTAACCCCAATGGGGTCGGCCCGGCCGACCCGTTCGGGGGCCGTCGCGGCCCTCACAAGGAGTGATTCATGAAGAAGCTGCTTGCTGTTGCTGCCGCTGTCGCGGCCTTCTCGGTCCATGCCGGTGACCTGACCGTCGCCGCCACCCCGGTGCCGCACGCCGAGATCCTCAACTTCGTCAAACCCCAGCTGGAAAAAGAGGGTGTGAACCTGAAGGTGAAGGAATTCACCGATTACATCCAGCCGAACGTGCAAGTGGCCGAAAAGCGCCTGGACGCCAACTTCTTCCAGCACCAGCCGTACCTGGATGAGTTCAACAAGGCCAAGGGCACCCACCTGGTCAGCGTGACCGGCGTGCACATCGAGCCGCTGGGCGTGTACTCGTCCAAGATCAAGAAGCTCGACGAGCTGCCGTCCGGCGCCACCGTGGTCATCCCCAACGACGCCACCAACGGCGGCCGCGCCCTGCTGCTGCTGGACAAGGCCGGGGTGATCAAGCTCAAGGACAACAGCAACATCCTGTCGACCGTGAAGGACGTTGCCCAGAACCCGAAGAACGTGAAGTTCCGCGAGCTGGAAGCGGCCACCATCCCGCGCGTGCTGACCCAGGTCGATATCGCCCTGATCAACACCAACTACGCGCTGGAAGCCAAGCTGAACCCGGAGCAGGACGCGCTGGCCATCGAAGGCAGCGACTCGCCTTACGTCAACATCCTGGTTGCCCGTCCAGACAACAAGGACTCCGAAGACATGAAGAAACTGGCAGCAGCGCTGCACTCGCCTGAGGTGAAGCAGTTCATCACCGAGAAGTACAAGGGCGCTGTGGTACCGGCGTTCTAAGCCTCAGCATTTCGTTGCCCCCATCGCCGGCAAGCCGGCTCCCACAGGCACGTGTGGGAGCCGGCTTGCCGGCGATGCTTTTTGCGGCTTGCATCAATCGCGCTTGACCAGCCCCGGCAACTGCGCCACCAGCTTCTGGTTGTTGAACGGCGCGCGAATGAAGCCGCGCTGGCGCCCATCCGGCCCCACGACGGCCAGGTTGCCGCTGTGATCCACGGTATACCCAGGCTTGCTGGTATCGGCCGGAATGAACGGAATGCTCAAGGCATTGGCGAGCTTCTGGGTATCCTCGATCGACCCCGCCACCCCCACGAAATCCTTGTCGAAGTAGCCCAGGTACTGCTTGAGCTGGTTGGGCGTATCGCGATTCGGGTCCACGCTCACCAGCACCACCTGCAGGCGGTCGACGGCTTCCTTGGGCAGCTCGCTCTTCACTTGGCGCAGCTGCGCCAGGGTGGTCGGGCAGATGTCCGGGCAGTAGGTGTAGCCGAAGAACAGCAGCGACCATTTGCCCTTGAGGTCGTCCAGCTTCACCGGCTGGCCGTCCTGGTTGGTCATGGTCACATCCGCCACCGTGCGGCTTTGCGGCAGCAGGATGATGCCGGCGTCGATCAGCTCGGCAGGGTTGGGCTGGTTGCGGCCATTGAGCACCTTGTTGACGGTCAGGCCCATGATCAAGGCGACCACGGCAACGAGGATGAAGACGGTTTTCTGGGTTCGGGTCATAAGCTCAGCAACAAGTAGTGGTCAACGAGCAACGCGATGAACAGCGCGAACAGGTAGCCGATAGAGTACTTGAAGGTGCCGATCGCCGCGTGCGGCCGGCTGCCACGGTACAACACCCAGGCCCATTGCAGGAAGCGCAGGCCCAGGGCGAGGGCGCAGGCCAGGTACAGCGGGCCGCTCATGTGGATGGCATAGGGCAGCAGCGTCACGGCCAGCAGAATCAGGCTGTAGAGCAGGATATGCAGCTTGGTGTAGCGCTCGCCGTGGGTCACCGGCAGCATCGGGATATCGGCCTTGGCGTACTCCGCCTTGCGGTGGATGGCCAGGGCCCAGAAGTGCGGGGGCGTCCAGGCGAAGATGATCAGCACCAGCAGCAACGGCTCGGCGCTGATGTGGCCGCTCACCGCCACCCAGCCGAGCAGCGGCGGGGCGGCCCCGGCCAGGCCGCCGATGACGATGTTCTGCGGCGTGGCGCGCTTGAGAAAGCCGGTGTAGAGCACCGCATAGCCGAGCAGCGAGGCCAGGGTGAGCCAGGCGGTGAGGGCATTGGTGAACACCAGCAGCAGGGTCATGCCCAGCAGCGCCAGGGCCAGCGCGAACAGCAGCGCCGGCAGCGGCTCCACCCGGCCCTCGGCCAGCGGGCGTTTGTGGGTGCGCGCCATCAGCGCGTCGATACGCCGGTCCACCACATGGTTGACCACCGCCGCGCCGCCCGCGCACAGGCCAATGCCCAGGTTGCCGAACAGCAGCACGTTCCAGCTCACCCCCGCGCGGGTGGCGAGCAGCATGCCCACCAGCGAGGTGATCAGCATCAGCACCACGACCTTGGGCTTGGTCAGTTCCAGGTAGTCGCGCCAGCCGGCACGCCGGGCACTCAGAAGCGTCGCCACGAGCCATTCCTCATGTGTTGGGAGACGGCCACGCCAGCAACCGGCCGCAGGCGCCAACCCTGGCCGACGCCGACGCGCACCTTGTCGACCACGCGGATGCGGTAGTTGACCAGCACCATGCTCAGCAGCAGCAGTGCGCCGCCGGCGTTGTGCGCCACGGCCACCGCCAACGGCAGGTGCAGCAGCACGTTGCTGATGCCCAGCCCGACCTGCAGCGTCAAGGCGCCCAGCACCAGCCGCGACAGGCCCGGCAGGCCGCAGCGGTACAGCTTCCAGCTGAGCATCAGCAGCACCGCAGTGACCATCAGCGCACCCAGGCGGTGGCTGATATGGATGGCGGTACGTGCATCGCTGTCCAGTTGCCCGCCCAGGTAGTTGGGGCCCACGTGCTGGGTCAGGTGGAAGCCGTTGCTGAAGTCTGCCGCCGGCCACCACTGGCCATGGCAGGTGGGCAGATCGATACAGGCGACCGCTGCGTAGTTGGCGCTGACCCAGCCGCCCAGGGCGATCTGGCCGATCACCACCAACAGGGCCAGGGCAGCGATGCGGCGCAGGCTCAGGGGCAGTTTCGGCAAGGGCGCAAAGGCCCGGGATAGACGCAGGGATAACAGGAACAGCAAGCTCAGGGTGGTGAAGCCGCCAAGCAGGTGCGCGGTGACCACCTGCGGCCACAGCTTCAGCGTCACTGTCCACATGCCGAAGGCCGCCTGGGCCAGTACCACCCCCAGCAACAGCACCGGCAGGCGATAGGGTTGCCCCTCCCGGGCATGCCGGCGCAGCGCCTGGAAGGCCAGCAAGGCGATCACCACGGCCAGCGTGCCGGCGAAATAGCGGTGCACCATCTCGGCCCAGCCCTTGGCCGCTTCCACCGGGTGCTCGGGGAAGTTCAGCTCGGCATGGGCCAGCTGGGCGTCGGTCTTGGGCACGCTGATGAAGCCGTAGCAACCTGGCCAGTCCGGGCAGCCGAGGCCGGCGTGGGTCAGGCGGGTGTAGGCCCCGAGCATGACGACCAGCAAGGCCAGCAGGGTGGCGAACACAGCAAGGCGAAATCCAGGTCTGGCCATGGCAGGCTCCTAGCCGATGTTGGACAGCTTGAGCAGGTGGCGCAGGTCGTCCAGCACATGCTTGCCGTTGACCTTGGCGTCGTAGCGCAGCACCAGGTTGCCGTGGGGGTCGACGATCCACAGCTGCGGGCCGGGCTCGGCGACTTTCTGTGCATAACGCTGGGCGTCCATGGGGTAACGCTGCAGCTGCGGGTATTCACGCCCCAGCAGCGCCTGGTAGTCCGCGCTCAACGGCTGGGCAGCGGCCAGGGCATGGCTGGCCCGGCTGGCGTCGCGGCCCAGGCCGACCTGGATCTGCCGGGCCAGGTACACCAGTTGCTGGCAGTCCGCGGCGCACCCGGCAGGCGCGCTGACCAGCAATTGCCAGCGCGCATCCTCGCCGGCGATGCCGATGTCGGCCCGGCTCTGGCCATTGCCGATCATCGCGCCGTGGTAGCTGCGCCCGTCCGGCACCCAGAATTTGAGCTTGTACATGCTGGTGGCCAGGATCATCGGGCCAAGCACCACCAGGAGAATCAAAATCAGCTGCAAACGCCCGCGGGCTGTGGGTTTTCGACGTTCAGGCGGGTCCAGTGGAGTGGTGGCGGCGGCCATGGTTGTTCTCCTTTTTCCTGTTGTGCCAGCCGAAGTAGAGGTAGAGCAGCACCAGCGCCGTGGCCAGGGCAAACCACTGCACGGCATAGCCCAGGTGCTTTTCCGGGCCCAGGGCAACCACCGGCCAGTCCAGGCGGTAGCTGGCCGGGCCAGGCTCAAGGCGCAGTTCATGGGCAAAACCTTCGCGGTCGAGCTGCTGCCACAGCTGCTCAGGGTGGATGGCCGTCAGCAGGTGCGGCCACTGGCCGCCCTCCGGGTCCGGGCGCAGCTGGAAGGTATGGCCGGGCTCCACGTACACCGAGGCATCCAGGGCCAGCGCCTGGGCCGGGGTGTCGAAATGCACCGGCACGCGGCGGTCGGGCCATGCCAGCCAGCCGCGGTTGACCAGCAGCCACAGGCCGCTGGGCTGATCGTGGAAGGGTTGCAGCAGCTCGACGCCGGCCTGGCCATCGCGCATGCGGTTGTCCAGCAGCAGGCTGTGCTCGGCATCAAAGCGCCCGTACAGGTGGACCCGGCGGAAGGCCGTGTCGTCGTTCTGCTGCAGCATGGCGGTGGCCAGCGGCGCGTCGGCACTGCGCTGGGCGTAGGTGTCGAGCAGCGCGCGCTTTTCATCGGCGCGGCCGAGTTGCCAGCAGCCCAGCGCAATCAACCCCGGCAGCAGCGCGAGCACCACCAGGGTCGGTATCCAGCCTGGGCGAAAGGGCCTCATCGCAGGCTCGCCAGGTCAATCGCTATACTTGTAGTCATCACTGCATCCCCCCGGAGTTGACGCCATGCTCAAGGCCGCGATTGTCCTGATGCTGTTGGCCACGGTTGCCAGCCTGTTCAGTGGCTTGGTGTTTCTGGTCAAGGACGATGAGAACTCCACCCGGCTGCTCAAGGCCCTGACCGTGCGTGTCACTCTGGCCAGCTTGACTATTGGCCTGGTGGCGTATGGCTTCATCAGTGGCCAGCTGGTTTCTCATGCGCCTTTCTAGTCATGCATCTTGGGGCCGCTTCGCGGCCCATCGCGACACAAGGCCGCTCCTACAGCACATACACAAAGATGAACAACCCCACCCAGACCACGTCGACGAAGTGCCAGTACCAGCTGGCGGCTTCGAAGCCGAAGTGTTTCTCCGGGTTGAAATGCCCGCGCAGGATGCGCACGAACATGACGATCAGGATGATCGTGCCCAAGGTCACGTGGGCACCGTGGAAGCCCGTGAGCATGAAGAACGTCGCGCCGTAGATCCCCGAACCCAGGGTCAGCCCCAGCTTTGTGTAGGCCTCGTGGTATTCGTAGGCCTGCAAGGTGATGAAGCTGATGCCCAGCAGGATGGTCAGCGCCATCCACAGCTTCAGCGCCCCACGATGGTCACGCCGCAGGGCGTGGTGGGCGATGGTGATGGTCACGCTCGAGCTGACCAGCAAGATGGTGTTGATCAGCGGCAGGTGCCAGGGGTTGATGACTTCCTTGGGCGGCGGGAACAGCTTGGGGTCCGGGGTGTGCAGCAGCGGCCAGGTGAATTCGAAGCTGGGCCAGAGCATGTGCGCAACGCCCTTGGCCCCCTCGCCGCCGAGCCAGGGCCCGGCCAGCACGCGCACGTAGAACAGCGCGCCGAAAAAGGCCATGAAGAACATCACCTCGGAGAAGATGAACCAGCTCATGCCCCAGCGGAACGAGCGGTCCAGCTGCGGGCTGTAGAGCCCCGCGCGGCTTTCCCTGACCACCGAGCCGAACCAGCCGAACAGCATGTAGGCCAGGAACAGCGCGCCGACGAAGAAGATCAGCGGCCCGTGGGAGTCGGGGTGGCCGGCCTTGAGGTCATTGAACCAGGTGCCCAGGCCGAACACCGTGATGAACATGCCGATGGTGGCGATGATCGGCCACTTGCTCTGCGCCGGAACATAGTAGTGCTCATGACTTGCCATTGCTGTTCTCCTTCCCTTAACGGGCGCTTTGGACGCCCTGGGCCGCGTTGTGGGCGACCGGCGGGTGGCGAGCGGTGATGTCGAACAAGGTGTAGGCCAGGGTCAGGTGCTTCACGCTGGCCGGCAGGTCGCGGTCGACGATGAAGCGCACCGGCATTTCGATGCGCTCACCCGGCTGCAGCACCTGCTGGGTAAAGCAGAAGCACTCGGTCTTGTGGAAATACGCCGCCGCCTCGGCCGGGGTGATGCTGGGGATGGCCTGGGCGCTCATGGGCCGGTTGGTCGGGTTGTGGGCAACGAAGATCATCTGGTTGACCGCGCCCGGGTTGACCTCCAGCTGGTCGGCGGTGGAGTAGAAGTCCCAGACCATGTCGCTGGCGTTGGTGGACATGAACTGCACCCGCACCGAGCGCGTGGTGTCGCTGACCTGGCTGCCCTCGTACTGCCCGCCGGTCTTGCCGTTGATGCCGAAGGCCTTGCACATCACGTCGTAGATCGGCACCAGGGCGAAGCCGAAGGCGAACATCACCACGGTCAGCATCAGCAGGCGCAGCACCAGGCGTTTGAGCGGTTGGCCGTTCATGGGCGGTTACCTATTTCACTTCCGGCGGTGTCTGGAAGGTGTGGTAGGGCGCAGGCGAAGGGATCGACCACTCCAGGCCCTCGGCGCCATCCCAGGGCTTGGCCGGGGCCGGCGCGCCACCGCGGATGCACTTGATGACGATGAACAGGAAGAAGACCTGGGTGGCGCCGAAGATGAACGCGCCGATCGACGACACCATGTTGAAGTCGGCGAACTGCAGGTTGTAGTCGGGGATACGCCGCGGCATGCCGGCAAGGCCAACGAAATGCATGGGGAAGAAGGCCATGTTCATGCCGATGAACGACAGCCAGAAGTGCAGCTTGCCGAGGGTTTCGTCGTACATGTGGCCGGTCCATTTCGGCAGCCAGAAGTAGGCCGAGGCGAAGATGCCGAAAATCGCCCCCGGCACCAGCACATAGTGGAAGTGCGCCACCACGAAGTAGGTGTCGTGGTACTGGAAGTCGGCCGGGGCGATGGCCAGCATCAACCCGGAGAAGCCGCCGATGGTGAACAGGATGACGAAGGCGATGGCGAACAGCATCGGCGTCTCGAAGGTCAGCGAGCCCTCCCACATGGTGCTGACCCAGTTGAACACCTTCACCCCGGTGGGCACGGCGATCAGCATGGTGGCGTACATGAAGAACAGCTCGCCGACCACCGGGATGCCGACCACGAACATGTGGTGGGCCCAGACGATGAACGACAGGAAGGCGATCGCGCCGGTGGCGTAGACCATCGAGGTGTAGCCGAACAGCGGCTTGCGCGAGAACGCCGGGATGATCGAGCTGACCGCGCCGAACGCCGGCAGGATCATGATGTACACCTCGGGGTGGCCGAAGAACCAGAACACGTGCTGGAACAGGACCGGGTCGCCGCCGCCGGCGGCGCTGAAGAAGCTGGTGCCGAAGTGGATGTCCATCAGCATCATGGTCACCACCCCGGCCAGCACCGGCATCACCGCAATCAGCAGGAACGCGGTGATCAGCCAGGTCCAGACGAACAGCGGCATTTTCATCAAGGTCATGCCGGGTGCGCGCAGGTTGAGGATGGTGGCGATCACGTTGATCGCGCCCATGATCGAGCTGATGCCCATCAGGTGGATGGCGAAGATGAAGAAGGTCACGCTGGCCGGGGCGTAGGTGGTCGACAGCGGGGCGTAGAAGGTCCAGCCGAAGTTGGGCCCGCCGCCGGGGCTGAACAGCGTCGAGACCAGCAGCAGGAACGCCGCCGGCAGCAGCCAGAAGCTGAAGTTGTTCATCCGTGGCAGGGCCATGTCCGGCGCCCCGATCATCAGCGGGATCATCCAGTTGGCCAGGCCGACGAAGGCCGGCATCACCGCGCCGAACACCATGATCAGGCCGTGCATGGTGGTCATCTGGTTGAAGAACGCCGGCTCCACGATCTGCAGCCCGGGCTGGAACAGCTCGGCGCGGATGACCATGGCGAACGAGCCGCCGAGCAGGAACATCATGAAGCTGAACCACAGGTACATCGTGCCGATGTCCTTGTGGTTGGTGGTCAGCACCCAGCGCATCAGGCCCTTGGCGGGGCCGTGCGCGTGGTCATGGCCGTGGGCGTGGTCGTCGATCACTGCACTCATGTCCTGTCTCCTGCAATCCACTGACTGCGGCGAATGGCCCGGCTCATTTCGCTTCTGCCTGCTTGAGCGCCAGCACGTCCTTCGGCGTGACCATGTCACCCTTGTTGTTGCCCCAGGCGTTGCGCTCGTAAGTGACCACGGCGGCGATGTCGACTTCCGAGAGCTGCTTGCCGAACGCCGCCATGGCCGTGCCCGGGCGGCCATGGAAGACCACGCTCAGGTGTTCTTCCTTCGGCCCGGTGGCCACCTTCGAGCCCTTGAGCGCCGGGAACATCGGCGGCAGGCCCTGGCCTTCGGCCTGGTGACAGGCCACGCAGGTGGTGTGGTAGATCTTGTCGCCACGCTCGACCAGCTCCTGCAGCGTCCATTCCTTGCTGGTCAGCTCCTTGAGCTTGGCCGCCTCGGCCTTGCGCTCGCCGAGCCAGGTGTCGTAGTCGGCCTTGGACTTGACCTCGACCACCACTGGCATGAAGCCGTGGTCCTTGCCGCACAGCTCGGTGCACTGGCCGCGGTAGATGCCGGGCTTGTCGATGCGCGCCCAGGCTTCGTTGACGAAGCCCGGGATGGCGTCACGCTTGACCGCGAACGCCGGCACCCACCAGGAATGGATCACGTCGGCGGCGGTCACCAGAAAGCGCACCTTGGCGCCGACCGGCAGCACCAGCGGCTGGTCGACCTCGAGCAGGTAGTGCTCGTCCTTGGGGGCCTTGTTGTGGATCTGCTCGGTAGGGGTGGCCAGGTTGCTGAAGAACTCCACATCCTGGCCCAGGTATTTGTAGTGCCACTTCCACTGGTAGCCGGTGACCTGGATGTCGATGTCCGACTCGCTGGCGTCGTAGATGTCGATCAGGGTCTTGGTGGCAGGGATGGCCATGGCCACCAGAATCAGGAACGGGACAACGGTCCAGAGGATTTCCACCCAGGTATGCTCGTGGAAATGCGCCGCCTGCTGGCCGGTGGAACGCCGATGCAGGACCATCGACCAGAACATCGCGCCGAACACCACGATGCCGATGATCACGCAGATCCAGAAGATGGTCATGTGCAGGTCGAACACGGCGTTGGAGACTTCCGTCGCCCCTGGCGCCATGTTCACGGTCCAGGCGGCGTTGGCCTGACCGAAAACCGACCACAACAGAAGGCCCATCCAGACATGTGGATGTCGCATCATTGCGGGTTCCCCTTTTAATTCTTGTTGTCCCGAAGGCATGGCCTGCGGCAAGCGGGAACGGCGGTCAAGACTGCCTGGCTTCGACGACCGAGCCCCTGCGAAAGCAGACGGGCCTCATCAACGAATCACGTTCAACCCGAGTATAGACACCGACCAATGGCACGCAACGCGAGGGGAGTAATGAACTGCACGAAATCGTGAAATGGCACGCAACGCGCGTGCTAGAGAGGGTCTGGCATAATGGTGGCACTTGGTTATACCCAACAGCGCACACGTTTGCGAGATTTATAACAAATGAGTCTTAGGTATTCGGTATACCGAGCTAATTTAGTGTCTTCCGTTTGAAACGTCTTGTCCCTGGAGTTGTCATGAACATCGCTGCTGTACGCGAGCAGATTAGCCAAGCCCACGATCACGAAGGCCGGACCGGCCAACTGAAAGAGCGTCTCGAGCTGCAACTGCCCCACCTGCACCCCTCGATCCAACTGCCTGAGCAGGACGCCCAGGGTACTTTGGCGCGCTTCGTCAGCGCTTACATCGACCAGGTTCCAGAACTGCTCGAGGCCGCCCACGAGGTAGCCCGCGAGGCTGGCATCGAGTCGCAGATCAAGCCGGTGCTGAAAATTGCCGAGGCTTATTTCCTGCAGCCGCCGAGCATGATGCAGGGCCATGTGGGCCTGGATTGCCTGCTGGATGAAGCCTACCTCGCCCATCGCCTGGTGGAGGAGGTGAACGACCTGTACATCCGCCACTTCCAGCAGCCGCTGATCCCCTTCGATACCACCCTGGCCAACCTGATCGCTCACCAGCTGATCGGCGAGACCTTCGCCAACCAGCTCGATGAGGTGGTGCACCATTCGGTGGACGAGATGCTCGATGACGAGAGTTTCGCCGCCGAGTCGGTGGAGGCCTACCGCGAGGCCCTGTGCAGCCCGCAAACCGGCGCAGCCTGGAAGCGCTGGCCGTGCCTGTCGCGCCAGCTCGGCGTGGAGCTGGGCCAACCCGCCTGACCGCTTCCCCGCCGCTCGCCTGCGGGCGGCGGGGCGCCGCGCGGTAATAGCACTTTCGAATCAACGGCCAATAGTGGCAAAATGCCTCATACCCTGATTCGAGGCATGGATGCTTACGTCTTCGCGCTTTTCCTTGCGCCAAATGCTGTTCGGCCTTTCGCTGATACTGATCGCACTGCTCGACCCGATCGGCCTGGCCAGCTCCACCGATGAGGCTTCATCGCGCTGGCTGAACCGCTTGCTGGCGAACTGGTACGCCGATGCGGGGCAGCGCCAGGTCGTGGTGGTGCTGATCGACGACGAGTACCTGCAACAGAACGACACTTTCTGGCCTCTGCCCTATGCCGAGCAGAGCCGGCTGTTCAAACGCCTGCTGGCCTACCAGCCCGGGGCAGTGTTCATCGACCTGCTCTACAGCCACGACCATTCCCAGGCCACCCCCGGCCAGGCGCCGCGCGTGCAGAGCCAGGCCCTGGCCAACGTCTTCGAACGCTACTGGCAGCAAGGCATCCCGCTGATCGTGGCGAATACCGGCGTCGAGCGCGGGGCCCAGGGCGGGGTCAACACGTTGCCCAGCCTGGCCCAGGTCAGCACGCCGGCGCTGGTCAGCTGGAGCGGGTTCGGCAGCCAGTATCCGCTTGCCGTCAACACCGACCTGGGCGCCATGGAAACCCCGGCGCTGGTGATGTACCGCCAGTACTGCCACCTGCATGGCTGCCCCGAACTGCCCGCCGACGCCCAGGCGGCAGCCCTTCGCCCGCCCATGGCCGTGCAGTGGGGCGTGCACCAGTCGCCGCTGCAGGCGCAGGTGTCGGACATCAGCGACTGCAAGGTGCCTGGCCTGTTCGATCAACTGCTGCAGGCGCTGTTCTGGAAACTGGGCAGCAACGCCCAGGCCAACTGTGCCTACAACCTGACCCTCAATGCCCGCGACCTCGAGGTGACCGACCCCGATGAGCAAGCCCTGCTCAGGCAACTGCTGCAGGGCAAGCAAGTACTGGTCGGCGCGCGCATCGCCGGTACCGGCGACGTCACCCAATCGCCCCTGCACGGCAAGGTCCCGGGCGTGTACCTGCATGCCATGGCACTGGACAACCTGATCAACTGGGGCATGGGCTACTACCGCGCCACGCCCAGCCTGCCCGGCAGCGTTTCGGTGGATGTGCTGGACGTCATCGAACTGGCCTTGCTGGGCCTGCTCACCTACCTCAAAGGCACGCTCGATGCGCCCCTGCTGGCCGGCAACGGCCGGCACGCCCGCCTGCGGCTCCGGCCACTGACCGCCTGGGCCCTGGTCGTCGTGCTGCTCGGCAGCCTGAGCGCCGGCCTGTGGCTCAACAACTTCACCCCCGCCAACGTGCTCGGCCTGTTGCTGCTGTCGATGACGCTGTTCAGCCAGCGCATCCAGGCCGCGATCGAAAGCGATGTGCCCGGCCGTTCGATTTTCTCCAGCCAAGGAACCCAGCGATGAGCAAGACCTTCCTATTCCTGTTTTCCCTGTTGTTCAGCCACAGCCTGCTCGCCGCCGGCCCCATGGTCGATGCCTTCCTCCAGGACCCGGTGCCGGTGCTCGATGACCAGGGCAAGTCGCTGCGCGACATCGCCCGCGCCAGCCTGCCC
The DNA here is from genome assembly GCF_021602585.1 of Pseudomonas faucium. GTDB lineage: Bacteria > Pseudomonadota > Gammaproteobacteria > Pseudomonadales > Pseudomonadaceae > Aquipseudomonas > Aquipseudomonas faucium. Next base: position 387,863 of record NZ_BQIP01000002.1, on the reverse strand, counting down.
AAGCAGGCGCTGCCGGTGCTGCAGTACAACAAGGAGCTGGACCTGGTGCAGGTCGACCTGGGGAGTGAAAAAGTCTGGCTGGACCCAATGACCGTGCGCGTCAACCCGCCGCTGAACGTGGTCAAGCTGCCCTGCCAGAAACTCTCCAGCAGCCTTGCCGAGGATCACCAGAACAACTCCACCATCGGCTTCGGCGCCGGGTGCGCCAAATGAAGGGCATCAAGCGCATCGCCGCCGTGCTTGGCGCCGCCACCCTGGCCCAGCTGGCCGGCTGCCAGACGCTCAATGGCGCCAATGATGCCTTCCAGAACCTGGTCGGCCCCTCGACCCAGTCGCGCCTGCAGGGCCGCTACCTGGACCAGCCCGAAGTCCACCAGTACTACCGCCTGGACCCACAGCATGCCGGCCAGCTGCGCCTGAGCTTCGATGGCCGCACATTGCCTGCAGACGAAATCCGCCAGCAGAACCTGGTGCAGATCCCCGAGCTTCAGGCCTACCTGCAACGCATCGTCGTGCGCCTGGCCAAGGGCTGGCCGGGCGAAGCGCCGGCGTTGCAGGTGCGTATCGTCGACAGCTACGCCTTCGGCCCCTCGGCAGACCCTTACGGCAACGTGTTCGTGCCCCTGGGCATGCTCGACAACGTCGAGAGCGAGGACGAGATCGCCGCCATGCTCGGCCACGAGATGAGCCATGTGCTGCTGCGCCATCACGACCGCCTGGCGGCGTTCCAGCAGCAGAAAGAGCTGGTGACCAACATCGCCAGCACCGTGGTGATCGCCGCCGTGGTCAAGAACACCGGCAGAAACAGCGCCACCGGCCAGTTCTTCAGCAAAGACCCGCAAGCCACGCAGAAGACCATCGGCAACACCGTGCTCTATACCGCGCTGGCCAACAGCTTCTCCGACAACGTCTGGAGCACGGCCTGGGGCCGTACCCAGGAAGACCAGGCCGACCTCTTGGGCGCCGACCTGATGGTGCGGGCCGGCTATGCGCCGCGCGCCTCCAGCGTGAGCCTGCAGCGGCTGAACGATTTCCAGGGCAAGCAGAAGCCGCTGTTGAGCAGCTTCCTGCAAGAGCGCCAGCTGGCCGTGACCGAGTCGCTCAAGCAGTTCGACATCAACCGCACCACCCGCGAGATCCAGACCTTGCTCAACCAGGGCGTGGGTACCGCCCTGGCCTCCACGGGCCAGTACTTCAACCGCTCGCACATGTCGCCCGTGCAGCGCGACGAGGAGCTGCGCCAGTACCTGCAACGCGAGTACAAGCAGCAGTCGCGGGCACGCGTGGACCGCCGCAGCTGGCCGCAGGTGCGCGACAGCGCCGCCGTGCAGCGCGCGTTGCAGGGCTACCGGGACGCCTATGCGGCCACTACTGCGCTCGATCAGAAAAAGCTCCCGGAGGCCTCGACCTTCGTCAGCCGCGCCCTGGCCTCACCGGTTGCCGACCAGCCAGGCATCCGCCGCGCCGCCTTCAGCCTGCACATGGCCCAGGGCAAGAGCCGCGAGGCGCTGGCCGATCTGCAATCGATCCGCGACTGGACCCTGGCCAGCCCCTCGATCTACGACCTGATGATTGGCCACCACCTGCGCAACGGCGACCCGCAAGCTGCGCTGGCGATGATCGACAAGGCCGAGCGCACCCTGGGTTCGGAGGAGCTGTTCATCACCGAAAAGCTCATGGCCAACCGGCAGCTCAAGGCCGGCAACGAGGTGCAGGAGGTACTGCGCAAGTGCGAGCAGTACCCAAGCCGCAAGGAAGGCTGCCGCAAGCTGGTGCCGAAATCGGCGTGATGCCGGTCAGTGCTCGGGGACGGCGCGCAAGCGCCCCTCGACCCTGCGCTTGAGGCCCCGTGGCTCGATGATCAGGCGCGAGCCGCAGTGGCGCTGGGTGCGCGCCCAGTCTTCCAGCAGCTCCATCACCGAGTGGTCGATGTAGCGCAGGTGAGTCATCGGCACATGCAGCTGGGTGCCCGCCGGTACGCTTTCCAGTACCTGCGTCAGCGCCGGCACCTTGAGGAACGTGGCCGCACCGCCCAGGCGCAGCTCCATGTGCCCCGGCTGCTCCAGGCTCACCAGGCTGATCTTCAGCCGCGCCGCCTTGAAAGCCAGTTTCAGCAAGGTCAGCCCGAAGCCCACCAGCACACCGGTGAGCAGGTCGGTGAAGATGATCGCCAGCGCCGTTGCCGCGTAGGTGAACATCGGCATCCGCCCGTAGCGCCCCAGCCCGCGCAAGGCCTTCACATCCACCAGCTTGATGCCCGTGTACACCAGCACACCGGCCAGGCTGGCCACCGGTATCTGCTGCAGCACGCTGCTGAGCACCACCACGAACGCCAGCAGCCACAGGCCATGCAGGATGGCCGAAGCGCGGGTCTGGGCGCCGGCCTGGACATTCGCCGAACTGCGCACGATCACCCCGGTCATCGGCAGCGCACCCAGCACCCCGCAGAGCATGTTGCCGATGCCCTGGGCCGACAGCTCGCGGTCGAAGTCCGAACGCTGGCCGCTGTGCATGCGGTCTACCGCTGCGGCCGAGAGCAGCGTCTCGGCACTGGCGATGAAGGCCAGGGCGAAGGCCGCCACCAGCAAGGTGGGGTCGACGAGTTTGAGCAGGTCGCCAGGGCGCAGCCAGTCGATAGCTTGCGACAAGTCGGCTGGCACCTGCACGCGGTTGACCGGCAGCGCCAGCCACAGGCTGACCGCCGTCATCGCCGCCACCCCCAGCAGGGCGCCGGGGATGAAGCGCAGCTTCTGCGGGCGCAAGCGCTCCCAGCCCCACATCAGGGCGATGGTGCCCAGGCCCAGCGCGCCAGCTTGCCAGCCCGCGCCTGCGCTTTCGATCGGCAGGGCATCGGCGACGGTCACCGGAAACGCCAGCAGGTTCTGCAGGCCCGAGGGCTGCGGCGTGGTGTCGAACATCACATGCACCTGTGACAGCACGATCAGCACGCCAATGCCGGCCAGCATGCCGTACACCACCGCCGGCGCCGTGACGCGGAACCAGCAGCCCAGGCGCAGGCGCCCGGCCAGCAATTGCAACAGCCCGGCCAGCAGCAGGATCGGCCCGAGCATGGCCATGCCATGCTGGCGCACCAGCTCGAACACCAGCACGGCCAGGCCCGCCGCGGGGCCGCTGACCTGCAGCGGCGAGCCGGCCAGAAAGCCCACCACGATGCCACCGATGATGCCGGTGATCAGGCCCTTGGCCGGCGGCATGCCCGAGGCGATGGCAATGCCCATGCACAACGGCAGGGCCACCAGAAACACCACCACCGAGGCCAGCAACTCACGCGGCAGGGCCGCTTTCAACTGTGTCATGTTCACTGTGTTTCTCCTTTCTCAATCGCACGGCCATTCCTCTGGCCGTGGGCACGTTGGCCCCTGACGAACGCGCAGGCGCGGGCCGCCAGCGGGTTTGCCGGCAGGGCAGTCAGGGAATTCAAGGCAGCCGAAGGCCGCGCCACACCCTAACGGGTGCAGCCGGCTATCAAGGTTCTAGCGTTGGATGGGTCGCTTAGTAGCGGCCTCTCGGCGTGGCGCAGGGTACCGGTTCGCCGGCAGCCAGGGGCAGGAAGCTGTCGCTGAGGGCGTCGTAGGCTTCGATCTTGCTGGTCTCGATGTCGTACACCCAGCCGTGGATGTACAGCTCGCCCGCCGCCAGGCGCGATGCCACGGACGGGTGGGTGCGCAGGTGGTGCAGCTGGGCGATGACGTTTTCTTTGGTCAGCACCTGCATGGTTTCGTGCTCGCTGCCGCAGGAGCAGTTGTTCTCGACCACGGTGCGCGCCACTTCGGCATGCCGCAGCCAGGCGGAAACGGTCGGCATCTTGGCCAGCGACTGCGGGTTGAGTACCGCGCGCATGGCGCCACAGTCGGAGTGGCCGCAGATGATGATGTGGTGAACCTTCAGCGCCGAGACGGCGTATTCGATGGCGCTGGAAACACCGCCGTTCATCTGGCCATAGGGCGGTACCACGTTACCGACGTTACGGGTCACGAACAGGTCGCCTGGCGAGCTCTGGGTGATCAGCTCGGGGACGATGCGCGAGTCGGCACAGGTGATGAACATGGCGCGCGGGGTTTGCGCGGTGGCGAGCTTCTTGAACAGCTCTTGTTGCTCGGGAAAGACGTCATGGTGAAAACGCAGGAAGCCGTCGACGATGTGCTTCAGGGCGGCATCGGCGCTTTCCGCCGGAGCCTGCGGAATGACCTTGGATGGGTCCTTGACGGGCATGATTCATCCTCTTGACGGTGTTGTGGTAAATCCAGTTTACCGGTGAAAGATTCTGGCTATGCAGGGTTTTAGATGACACGCACGAGCCATAGATCACAGTCTTCGTGGACTGGTTTCCTACGCTAGCGGGGAAAACTTAACTGAAACTTAATTCGAAGGCTCTAGAACAGGCGTTCCAGAAGGAAAAGGCGGGAGCTGAATAATAGCAAAAAAGCATCAGCTGCCAAGACCCTCGAATGGAATTATGTGCTTGGATTAGCCAGGCTGAGGATCAGAACAGCGCCATCTGCCCACCCGGCGGGCAGAATGCCGAGCAGTCCAGCGCCTGCGCCTCGCGCCCGGAGAATTCCAGCCGCCGCATGGCCTTGGCAAAGCGTTGCGCCAGCAGTTCGGCGAACACACCTTCCCCGCGCATCCGCGAGCCGAACCGGCTGTCGTAAAGCTCGCCACCGCGGCTCTGCCTGATGAGGCTGAGCACATGGGCCGCACGCTGGGGGTAGTGGTCCTGCAGCCATTGCTCGAACAGCGGCGCCACCTCCAGCGGCAGGCGCAGCATCATGTAGGCCGCGCTTTGCGCGCCAGCCTCCTTGGCGGCCTCGAGCAGGCGTTCCAGCTCGCTGTCGTTGATCATCGGAATCATCGGCGAGCACAGCACCCCCACCGGCACCCCCGCCTCGCGCAGCACCCGAATCGCCCGCAGCCTGGCCTTGGGCGATGCCGCGCGCGGTTCGAGCACGCGCTTGAGGTCGTCATCCAGGGTGGTCAGGCTGATCATCACCCGCGCCAGGCGCTGGCGGGCCATCTCGGCCAGCAGGTCGAGGTCGCGCAGCACCAGCGAGCCCTTGGTGACGATGGTTACCGGATGGCGAAAGCGCAGCAGCACCTCCAGCAGGCGCCGGCTCAGTTGCTGCTCGCGCTCGATCGGCTGGTAGGGGTCGGTGTTGGCGCCCAGGTTGATCGGCGCGCAGACGTAGCCCGGCTTGCTCAACTGTTGCGCGAGCACCTCGGCGGCGTTGGTCTTGGCGATCAGCTTGGTTTCGAAGTCCAGCCCCGGGGAAAGGTCCCAATAGGCATGGGAAGGGCGGGCGTAGCAGTAGATGCAGCCATGCTCGCAGCCCCGATAGGGGTTGATCGAGCGGTCGAAGGGCAGGTCGGGCGAGGTATTGCGGGCGATGATGGTCTTGGCGGTTTCGATCCGCACCTCGGTGCCCTGGGTGAAGGGCACTTCCTGGTACCAGCCGTCATCCTCCACCACCGAATGGCTCGGGGCGAAGCGGTTGTGCGGGTTGTGTGCCGTGCCACGGCCTTTCTGCGGTGCTGGAGGCATCATTGCTCACCCCGATACTGTACCTATATACAGTATCGCGGCGAGCAGGATTGTTCCAGCGCCTCTGGTCAGCCAGGCAGCTTTCAGTCGGCCGGTTTCTTCAGCTTCGGATTAGGGAAGAACTGCACCGTCTGCACCTTGGCGGGGGCGGCCTTGGGCGCGAGGTGGTTGACCCGGGTACCCAGTTCCTTGGGTACCGACAGGCCCTGTTCGTTGAGGGTGTCGGTGAAGCCGCAGGCCACGCATTCGCGGTGCGGCACACCGTCCTCGTTCCACATCATCAGCTTGTCCGGCTCGCTGCACGCCGGGCATACGGCCCCGGCGATGAAGCGCTTCTTGGTCTTGTTCACGACTACCTCGCTCATGCCGCCGCGTCCTCGCTCAGGCCGCTGTGGCGCAACAGTGCATCGATGGAAGGCGCGCGGCCACGGAAGTCGACGAACAGCACCATCGGCTCGCGCGAACCGCCACGGGCCAGGATCGCCTCGCGGAAGGCGCGGCCGGTTTCAGCGTTGAGCACACCTTCTTCCTCGAAGCGCGAGAAGGCATCGGCCGACAGCACTTCGGCCCACTTGTAGCTGTAGTAGCCCGCGGCGTAACCGCCGGCGAAGATGTGCGCAAAGCTGTTGGGGAAGCGGTTGTACGCCGGCGGGCGCATGACCGACACCTCGTCGCGCACCCCTTCGAGCACCTGCAGCACGCTGCGCCCGTCGCCGTGGCTGGCGTGCAGCTCGAAGTCGAACAGCGAGAACTCCAGTTGGCGCACCATCATCATGCCCGACTGGAAGTTCTTCGCCGCCAGCATCTTGTCCAGCAGGTCCTGGGGCAGGGCGGCGCCGGTCTCGTAGTGGCCGGAAATCAGCGCCAGGCCTTGCGGCTCCCAGCACCAGTTTTCCATGAACTGGCTCGGCAGCTCGACGGCATCCCAGGCCACGCCGTTGATGCCGGAAACGCCGGCATGCTCGATGCGGGTGAGCAGGTGGTGCAGGCCGTGGCCGAACTCGTGGAACAGGGTGGTGACTTCGTCGTGGGTCAGCAGCGCAGGCTTGCCGGGCGCGGCCGGGGTGAAGTTGCACACCAGGTTGGCCACCGGGCTCTGCAGCGCGCCTTCGGCGGTGCGGCGGCGGTCGCGGGCGCCGTCCATCCAGGCGCCGCCACGCTTGTTGGCGCGGGCATAGAGGTCGAAGAAGAAGCGCCCGACATGCTGGCCGTTTTCCTTGATCTCGAACAGGCGCACGTCCGGGTGCCAGCTGTCGAAGCCCTTGAGTTCGGCGATTTCGATGCCGTACAGGCGCTGGACGATGTTGAACAGGCCTGACAGCACCTTGTCGATCGGGAAGTAGGCGCGCAGGGCTTCCTGCGAGACGCTGTAGCGCTGCTCGCGCAGTTTTTCGCCAAAGTAGCCGGCGTCCCAGCTGGCCAGCTCGGCGCAGCCTTGCTCGGCGGCATAAGCCTTGAGCTGCGCCAGGTCCTGGGCGGCAAAGGGCTTGGAACGCTTGGCCAGGTCACGCAGGAAGCTCAGCACCTGGTCGCTGGACTCGGCCATCTTGGTCGCCAGGCTCAGTTCGGCGTAGTTCGGGTAGCCCAGCAGCTCGGCCAGCTCCTGGCGCAGGTCGAGGATCTCGCGCATCACCGGGCCATTGTCGAACTGGCCGGCATTCGGGCCCTGGTCGGAGGCGCGGGTGCAGTAGGCGGCGTACAGCTCTTCACGCAGGGCGCGGTCGCTGGCGTAGGTCATCACCGCGTAGTAGCTGGGGAACTCCAGGGTGATCAGCCAGCCGTCGAGGCCCTTGGCCTGGGCGGCGGCGGCCATCTGCGCCTTGGCCGAATCGGTCAGGCCGGCGAGGGCGGCTTCGTCGGTGACGTGCTTGCTCCAGGCCTGGGTGGCGTCGAGCAGCTGGTTGGAGAAGCGGCTGCCCAGTTCGCTGAGCTTGCTCTGCACTTCGGCGTAGCGCTGCTGCTTGTCGGCCGGCAGGTCGATACCCGACAGGCGGAAGTCACGCAGGGCATGCTCGAGAATGGTCTTCTGCGCCACGTCGAAGCCTTTGGCCTCGGGGCTGTTCACCAACGCCTGGTAGGCGTCGAACAGTGCGCGGTTCTGGCCAAGCTCGGTGGAGTAGGCGCTCAACGCCGGCAGGCACGACTCATAGGCCTCGCGCAGCTCGGGGCTGTTGCACACCGCATTGAGGTGGCTGACCGGGCTCCAGGCTGCGCCCAGGCGGTCGTTGAGTTCGTCCATGGCCAGCACCAGGCCGGCCCAGGTGGGCTGCTGGCCTTGCTTTTCGAGGATCTGGGCAATGGCCTTGCGGTTATCGGCCAGGATCTGTTCGATGGCCGGCAGCACGTGTTCGGCACGGATCGCCGAGAAGGGCGGCAGATCATAGGATTGCAGAAGCGGGTTGTTGGCACTCACGGTTTGGATACCTTGGCAGAAGAAACACTTCACCATCTTAATTACAATCGACGCCGACCGCAGCAGGCAGCCTGCCTATCGGCACAGATGAGAGACGCTATCATGGCCATCCGACGCTTCCAGCAACACACTCCGAAAGTTGCACCACGGGCCTTTGTCGACCGTTCGGCGGTGGTGCTGGGCGATGTGGAAATCGGCGAGGACAGCTCAGTGTGGCCGCTGACGGTAATCCGCGGCGACATGCACCGCATCCGCATTGGCGCGCGCACCAGCGTGCAGGACGGCAGCGTTCTGCACATCACCCATGCCGGGCCGTTCAACCCAGACGGCTTCGCGCTGATCATCGGCGACGAGGTGACCATCGGTCACAAAGTCATGCTGCATGGCTGTACCCTGGGCAGCCGCATCCTGGTGGGCATGGGCAGCACCATCATGGACGGCGCCATCGTCGAGGACGAGGTGATCATCGGTGCCGGCAGCCTGGTGCCGCCGGGCAAGCGCCTGGAAAGCGGCTACCTGTACGTGGGCAGCCCGGTGAAACAGGCCAGGGCGCTGACCGACAAGGAACGGGCGTTTTTCCCCTACAGCGCCAGCAACTACGTGAAGCTCAAGGACCAGCACCTGGCCGAAGGCTACGACCAACCTGAATGACTTGAGTGGACCCTCAGACATGCACCAGCAGAACATCCTTTTCGACCTCGACGGCACCCTGACCGACCCGCGCCTGGGCATCACCCGCTCGATCCAGTACGCCTTGGCCAAGCTGGGCATCGACGAGCCGGACCTGACGCGCCTCGAGCACTTCATCGGCCCACCCCTGCTGCAGGCGTTCATGCAGTACTACAGCTTCGACGAAGCCAAGGCGTGGGACGCGGTGAACTTCTACCGGGAACGTTTCCGCGTTACCGGCCTGTACGAGAACCTGGTGTTCGACGGCGTGCCCGAGCTGCTGCAGGCGCTCAATGGCCAGGGCCGCACCCTGTACATCGCCACTTCCAAGCCTTGGGAGTTCGCCCGCGAAATCGCCCGGCACTTTGCCTTCGACCATCACTTCAAGGTGATCTACGGCAGCGAGCTGGACGGTACGCGCACCAACAAGGTCGAGCTGATTCGTCACCTGCTCGACGAAGAAGGGCTGGACCCGGCGCAGACGCTGATGATCGGTGACCGCAAGCACGACCTGATCGGCGCCCGCAGCAATGGGCTGCAGGCGGTGGCGGTGGGGTACGGGTTCGGTAGCGAGGAAGAACTGAGGGCCGAGGAACCGGCCTTCCACTTTGCCACCGTGGCAGATATGCACCAGGCCTTCATCAAGGGCTGAGTCCATTGCGGCTGCTTTGCAGCCGCAAAATCTCACTGCCTCCCCACCAATCGCATCAACGCCGCCTTGCGTTCCTCAGCCGGCAACCGCCCCAATGCCTCAACCCGCTGATAGAACCGCGCCCAGTCCCCGCCAACCTCGCCAAACAGCGCCGCAAACGCCGGCACCCACTGGTCATACAACCCAAACGGCAACAGCTTGGCATTGCTCATGGGCCCATACATCCAGGCGTCATAGCGCTTGTCCCCAGCCCACTGTTCGTCACGCACCTGCCGGTACTCACGCCGTAACCGCTCGAACTCCGCCCGCTTGGCCGCACGCTTGTGCGCGTCATCCAGCGGCCCGGCATAAATCGCCTGCAGCCGATCACGGCTCGCCAACACCAGGCCAATGAACTGGTCCTGCTGCCCTGGCAGCTGGCTCTCGCTGGCCGCAAGCCCACGCGCTGCGCGCCATTGCCGCGTGCCTTCCTGCTCGACGAAGGTGGCGAACGACTCGTTGAACGCCGTGTCGTCCTGCAGGTAGAAGCGCTGGTGCGCCAGCTCATGGAAGATCAACGTGGCCAGGCGTTCGTCACCCCAGCCCAGCATCGTCGACAAGATCGGGTCATCGAACCAGCCAAGCGTCGAGTACGCCTCGACACCGCCCACATACACATCCATGCCGTCCTCGCGCATCAAGGCCGCCGCGCCTCGGGCCGCGCCCTTCTGGTAATAGCCGCGGTAGGCGACGCAGCCGGCAACCGGGAAGCAGTGGGTCACAGGTTGCAGGGACAGCTCGGGCGTGGCGAACACGTTCCACACCACGTAGGGGCGGCCCAGGTCGGCATACACCCGGTAACTGCGGTTATCCGGCAGTTTCAGGTGCTCGCTGGCGAACACCCTGGCCTGTTCGGCGTGCTGCAGCCGGGCCCGCAACTGCGCGCTGCTGGCCGGGTCGTCAATCACCTGCTGCACCGGTTGGCGTGCATGCAACAGCTGCCACTGCCCCTCGGCCAGCTGGCCGTAATAGCCCAGGGTGCTGCAACCGCCCAGCAGAAAAGCGCCCAGCACGGGAACCAAAGCGCTGAAAACGCGGTCGAGTGGCCCAGGGCCTGAGCGCTTCAAAAGAAAAAACCACACCATCTTGGGCTGTCCAGATCGCTCACGGCCGATGCGCTCCAAGACTATCCGCCACGGGGGAGTTTCGCCATGCGTGCATTGTTCGTCGCCGGTTCACTGTTGCTGGTCTCGGCCTGTTCGACCCTGCCCGACCCAGACCCGAACCAGGCCTGGATCGACCTGACCCCGCACGACAACACCTCGCTGCACGCGGTGCAGGTGGACGAACGCGACTGGGCCGACAACCGCTATTTCGAAGTGCAGCCCGGCAGCCACGAACTGACCGTGCGCTACCAGTTCCCGGTTGCCCCGAGCAACATCGGCCCGGTCGACGAGCCCCTGTGGCGCGACTGCCAGCTCAACCTGACCTTCAAGGACTTCAACGCCGGCCAGCGCTACGAGCTGCAAGCGGGCAGCATCGGCTTCCGGCCGTGGGTCAAGCTGTATGACCAGCAGCAGAAACTGCTCGGCCAGGGCATGCCGGCAGGCTGCCAACGCACCTGAACGGCGCAAACGGCGCTATGCTTGTAGCTTGTGAGTTGCAAGTGGAGTTTCACCATGCGCCAGCCCATGATGCTGATCGCCCTCAGTGCACTGGGGGCTTGCGCCAGCCCCTTGCCCCCCGTCGACCCCAAGCAGGCCTGGGTCGACCTCTACACCATGACCCCCGGCCGCGTGATCATGGCCGACCGCCTCGACGGCAAGCGCCTGGACGACGGGCGCTACTTCCAGGTGACGCCTGGCAAGCACGAATTGGTGGTGCGTTTCGATTATGAAATCTACGCCGGCGGCATGCTGACCTCGCCCAAAGACCGCACCTGCTACCTGACGGTACGCTTCGACGACTTCAAGGCCGGCGAACGCTATCGCCTGGAGGCCCGCGCCCCGGTGATGGAGCCGCAGGTGCTGCTGTACGACGCCAGCCGCAAGGTCCTGGTCAACGAGCCCAGCGACGTGTTCTGCATCCCATGAAGAAAGGGCCGCCAGGCGGCCCCCTCAGCTACCGGTCATTTTTCTGGTAGATGATTTTCTTGGTGCCGGCATCGCAGCTGCCAACGACCATGTTCTGGTCCTTGACCTCGTTGTTGGGCACGATCTCCAAGGTGTATGACGGCACGCCCTGGGCCTGGATCTTGGCTTCGATCTCGGCCTTCAGTTCCTCGCACGGTTTGACCGCCGCCAGTGCAGATGTGGCCAGCAGGGATGCCAGCACGGCGATTGCTACGCGAATCATGGAACGGCTCCTGGAAGGGCAGCATTGGCTGCCGACACCTTTTAGACTACAGGAAACCGCCCCCGTTGCGCCGCTCAGCCCACCAGCGTGGCGTCCAGGCTGATCTTGGCATTGAGCACCTTGGAGACCGGGCACCCGGCCTTGGCCTTGTTGGCGATTTCCACAAACTGCGCCTCGTTCGCCCCCGGCACCTTGGCCTTGAGAATCAGGTGCACGGCGGTGATGGCAAAGCCATCGGGCTGTTTGTCGAGGGTGACCTCGGCAATGGTGTCGATCCGCTCAGGGGTCAGCCCGGCCTCGCCGAGCATCATCGACAGCGCCATCGAGAAGCAGCCGGCATGGGCCGCGCCGATCAGTTCCTCCGGGTTGGTCCCGGGCGAGCCCTCGAACCGCGTGTTGAACCCATAGGGGTTCTGCTTGAGCGCGCCACTCTCCGTCGAGAGCAGGCCCTTGCCATCCTTAAGGCCACCTTGCCAGATCGCCGATGCTGTCTTTTTCATGCTGCCTCCTGGTCACTCGGTTACTTGCCTAAGGTTCAGAGGACAGCGCCCTACGGCAAGTTCAGCCCAATCTCGCTGCAGGCATTGAATACGCCGAATGTGCCCATACACAGATAAAAAGGCCTCAGGCCTTCCCCCTTCATGGAGGCTTCGATGACGACGCTGCGTGACCTGAAAATTTCCACCCTCGACCTGGTGCCCGTGCGCGCCGACGCGGGGCCTGCACAATCGCTGCGCAACTCCCTGGACCTGGCCCAGCACGCCGAGCGCTTCGGCTACCACCGCTTCTGGGTGGCCGAGCACCACAACATGGATGGCATCGCCAGTTCGGCCACCTCGGTGCTGATCGGTTACCTGGCCGGCGGCACCTCGACCATCCGCGTGGGTTCCGGCGGGGTCATGCTGCCCAACCACGCGCCACTGGTGATCGCCGAGCAGTTCGGCACCCTGGCCAGCCTGTACCCGGGGCGCATCGACCTGGGCCTGGGCCGAGCGCCCGGCTCCGACCAGATGACCGCGCGCGCCCTGCGCCGCGAGCGCTCGGGCAGCGCCGACGACTTCCCGGACGATGTCGAGGAGCTGTCACGCTACCTCGGCCCGCGCACCGATGATCAAAAAGTGATCGCCGTGCCCGGCCACGACACCGAGGTGCCGATGTGGCTGCTCGGCTCCAGCCTGTTCAGTGCGCAATTGGCCGGCATGCGCGGCATGCCCTACGCCTTTGCCTCGCACTTCGCGCCGCGCTACATGCACGAGGCGATTCGCATCTACCGCGACCACTTCAAGCCTTCGACCACGCTGGACAAGCCTTACGTGATGCTGGGCATTCCGATGGTGGTGGCCGAAACCGACGAGAAGGCCGAATACCTGGCCACTTCGGTGTACCAGCGCATCCTGGCGCTGATTCGCGGGCAGAGCTTGATGCAGCGCCCGCCGGTGGCGAGCATGGATGGGCTGTGGCTGCCCCATGAGCGGGACGCGGTGGGTAGTTTCCTGGGCCTGGCGATGGTGGGCAGCCCGCAGAAGGTGCGGGCCAAAATTGAGGTGCTGCTGGAGCAGACCGGGGCGGATGAGCTGATCTTCACCTGCGACCTGTATGAGCATGCGGACCGGGTGCGGTCTTATGAATTGCTGGCGCAGGCCTTGAAAGCCGAGTAGGCCGCAATCGCCGGCAAGCCGGCTCCCACGCGGTCATTGTGGGAGCCGGCTTGCCGGCGATCGGGCCACCGCTCAATTGCGTCGATAGATGATTTCCTTGGTACCGGCTTCACAGCTACCAATCACCTTGCCAGCCCCTTTACCCTTCTCGGCGATCTCCAAGGTGTAGCCCTTCACCCCCTTGGCATCCAGCTTCGCCGCAAGCTCCGCCTTCAAATCCTCGCAAGGCTTGCCCGCCGCCAGCGCACCACCGGCCAGCACCATCAGACCTACTGCCAGAACCAACTTCTTCATCACTCGCTTTCCTTGTGCAGATGAAAATCGAAAAGGGCGCCGGCCGGGCGCCCCTTTGACTGTATTACGCCATCACGCCGGGCATTACCAGCCCGGCGCTGTTTCAGCTGTTGGCGATACGGAAGCCCACCTTGAGCGTGACCTGAAAATGCGCCGCCTTGCCGTCGCGGATATGGCCACGGGTATCGATCACCTCGAACCACTCCAGGTGCTTGATGCTCTTGCCGGCTTCGGCCAGGGCATTGTTGATCGCCTCTTCGATGCTGGTAGGCGAAGACCCCACCAGCTCGATCTTCTTGTAGGTGTGATGATCGGACATGAGCGCTCTCCTTGATTGACGGTGAGATTGAGCCTAGCAGCGCAGGCCTGGTTTACCTGCGAGCCGTCGCCCAGGGTGAAAGTTCGATCGCACTTTCGGCGCAGCGCGCAGTCGCAATCCTTACAGTCCATTCTGCAAAGGAGAGTCAACATGCACCGCAACTCGCTGCGTAAAACGTCCCTGGAAAGCATGGAAGCGGAGATCGAAAGCCTTCTGAAAAGCCTGGAAACCCTCAAGCATGACGCTTCGGAGGAATCCCAGAAGTCGGTGAAGGCCATCCGCAGCAACGCGGAAAGCGCGCTGAAACACTCGCGCAGCCTGCTCAGCGATGCCTACGAGGAAGTGAAGACCCGCACCCGCCAGACCGGCATCGCCACCCGCGACTATGCCCAGGAGCACCCCGTCACCACCGCCGGCGTGGCAATCGGCGCGCTGGGCCTGCTGGCCGCCTATCTGCTGTACCGCCGCAACTAACCCGCCTGCCGTTCCAGTTCACGGCGCAGCCACTGCGCCAACTGCTCGGCGCGCCCGTCTGCGGCGCGCCGTGGCACCCACAGCGCCAGCGCTGCGGGGGTCGGTGAAAACCCCCAGGGTGCGCACAACCTGCCTGCGCGCAAGTCGTCAGCCACCAGTGGCTGGGGCGCAATTGCGACGCCAAGGCCGGCTACTGCGGCTTCGAGCAAGTAGTACAAGTGCTCGAAAGCCTGGCCGTATTGCAGCTCAGCCACTTCCAAACCCTGTTCTTCAGCCCAGGTCGGCCATGCCTGCGGCCGCGAAGTGGTGTGCAGCAAACTCTCGCCGAGCAAGGCCTTGGCCGGGGCGCCGCGCAAACGTTCGAAGCCCGCGTAGTGGGGGCTGAGAACCGGCCCGATGCGCTCCTCGGCCAGCACATGCACCTGCATGTCTGCAGGCCACGGCGGCTCGGCGTACACCAGCAGCGCATCCAGCCCTGGCCGGCGGGGGTCAAGGTCGCCTTCGCCCGCCGACAGGTGCAGTCGCAGCTCGGGCAGGTCGGCCTTGAGCCGGCCGAGCCTGGGTATGAACCAGCGCGCCAGCAGGCTGCCCGAGCACCCCAGCACGAACGGCGCCTCGCTGTTGTCGCGGCTCAACTCGGCACACACCCCGCGCAGCTTGTCGAATGCCTCGCCACTGGCATCGCGCAGCCGGGCGCCGGCATCTGTGAGTTTGATGCCGCGCCCGTCCTTGACGAACAGGGCCACGCCCAAGTGCGCCTCAAGCACCTTGATCTGCCGGCTCACCGCCCCATGGGTCACGTGCAGCACTTCGGCAGCCTGGCTGACGCTGTTGAGCCGGGCGGTGGCCTCGAAGGCCCGCAGGGCATTGAGGGGAGGGAGGTCGTGGGCCATTTACGTGTGAGTTTTCCTGACAGGTTTGCGCAATCTTATCGGTTTTCAGCCGGGCTTGCCGTGGTTAGAGTAAAGCCCATCACTCATTCATCACGCCCTGGAGCGACCCATGACCCAGACCCAATACCGCGCCGGCCCAGACGCCAACGGCCTGTTCGGCTCGTTCGGCGGCCGCTACGTGGCCGAAACCCTGATGCCGCTGGTGCTGGACCTGGCCCGCGAGTACGAAGCGGCCAAGGCCGACCCGAAATTCCTCGAAGAGCTGGCCTACTTCCAGCGCGACTACATCGGCCGCCCCAACCCGCTGTACTTCGCCGAGCGCCTGACCGAGCACTGCGGCGGCGCCAAGATCTTCTTCAAGCGTGAAGAGCTCAACCACACCGGCGCGCACAAGGTGAACAACTGCATCGGCCAGGTGCTGCTGGCCAAGCGCATGGGCAAGAAACGCCTGATCGCCGAAACCGGCGCCGGCATGCACGGCGTGGCCACCGCCACCGTCGCGGCGCGCTTCGGCCTGCCCTGCGTGATCTACATGGGCGCCACCGACATCGAGCGCCAGCAGGCCAACGTGTTCCGCATGAAGCTGCTGGGCGCCGAAATCGTGCCGGTCACCGCCGGTACCGGCACCTTGAAGGACGCCATGAACGAGGCCCTGCGCGACTGGGTCACCAACGTCGACGACACCTTCTACCTGATCGGCACCGTTGCCGGCCCGCACCCGTACCCGGCCATGGTCCGCGACTTCCAGTCGATCATCGGCAAGGAAACCCGCGCCCAGCTGCAAGAAAAGGAAGGCCGCCTGCCTGACAGCCTGATCGCCTGCGTGGGCGGTGGCTCCAACGCCATGGGCCTGTTCCACGACTTCCTCGACGATGCCAGCGTGCAGATCATCGGCGTCGAAGCCGGCGGCCACGGTGTCGATACCGACAAGCACGCTGCCAGCCTCAATGGCGGGGTACCGGGCGTGCTGCACGGCAACCGCACCTACCTGCTGCAGGACGACGATGGCCAGATCACCGACGCCCACTCGATTTCCGCCGGCCTCGACTACCCAGGCATCGGCCCGGAGCACGCCTACCTGCACGAAGTGAAGCGCGTGGAATACGTCAGCATCACCGATGACGAAGCCCTCGACGCGTTCCATGCCACCTGCCGCCTGGAAGGCATCATCCCGGCCCTGGAAAGCTCCCACGCGCTGGCCGAAGCGATCAAGCGCGCGCCGCAGCTGCCCAAGGACCACCTGATGGTGATCTGCCTGTCCGGCCGCGGCGACAAAGACATGCAAACCGTGATGAACCACATGGCAGCCCAGGAGAAACAGGCATGAGCCGTCTTGAACAACGCTTCGCCGAGCTGAAGGCCGAAGGCCGCGCCGCCCTGGTCACCTTCGTCACCGCTGGCGACCCTGGCTACGACGCCTCGCTGCAGATCCTCAAGGGCCTGCCGGCGGCCGGTGCCGACGTGATCGAACTGGGCATGCCGTTCACCGACCCGATGGCCGATGGCGTGGCCATCCAGCTGGCCACCCTGCGCGCACTGGAAGCCGGCCAGACCCTGGCCAAGACCTTGCAGATGGTGCGTGAATTCCGCATCGGCAACCAGGCCACGCCCATCGTGCTGATGGGTTACTACAACCCGATCCACCGCTTTGGTGTGGACACGTTCGTCGCCGAGGCGAAAGAGGCCGGTGTCGATGGCCTGATCATCGTCGACCTGCCACCTGAGCATGACGCCGAACTGGCCGCCCCGGCCCAGGCCGCAGGCATCGATTTCATTCGCCTGACCACCCCGACCACCGACGATGCACGCCTGCCGCGCGTGCTGGAGCGCAGCTCCGGGTTCGTCTACTACGTGTCGGTGGCCGGTGTGACCGGTGCTGGCTCGGCAACCACCGAGCACGTGACCGAGGCGATTGCCCGCCTGCGCCGGCATACCGCTTTGCCGATCAGCGTGGGTTTCGGTATTCGCACGCCGGAGCAGGCCGCGGCAATCGCACGCCTGGCCGATGGTGTGGTGGTGGGCTCGGCGCTGGTCGACAAGATTGCCCAGGCCAAGGATGCCGACCAGGCCGTTGGCGATGTATTGAGCCTGTGCTCGGCACTGGCGGAAGGGGTGCGCGGCGCTCGCCGCTGATCCGCGTCGCCTTCATCGCCGGCAAGCCGGCTCCCACAGGGTCAGTGCTGCACATGCCCACTGTGGGAGCCGGCTTGCCGGCGATAGGGCCAGCAAAACCAACCTATTACTCAAAGATCGACAGATCCAAGGGCCGCACGGCCCCCATCCAGATCGCATGATCGCGGTGGTCCGCCAACTCATCCCCGGTCAGCGGATGCAGAAACACCACCAACCCCTTCCGGTACAACGCCAACCACGGCAGCACCACCCCCACCACCTCCGGCCCGAACGCCAGCTGGCAGCTCCAGTCCGGGTGCGGCCCGACCGGTTTCTGGTGCATGCGGCCCATGGTCACGGGAAACAGCCGCGTGGCCTCTTCGCACAGCTCGCGGGCCTGCTCGAGGGTCGCTGCGTCGTAATAGATGTGGGCGTGGTAACCCTTGATCCTCTGCACGATAACTCCTGATTGCGGTCAAACCATCACCACCTGCAAAGGGAGTGACGTGGTGAAAAATGCCGAAACCCCAGTGTTCAAACTGGTGCTGTTCGGGGCTGAAAGCAGCCTGGGCAGTGCCCTGATGGTCGAGCTGCTGTCGCGCCAGCACGAGGTCACCGCAGTGGTCGACGACCTCAACCGCCATGCGCCGCGCCCGGGCCTGCATTTCAAGATAGGCGGGCTGGCCAGCGCTGACCAGGCCGAACAAGGCGCCGCAGGGGGCTCGGCGGTGATTGCCTTGCTGCCGGCGCTGGCGCCGGGCGACCTGCCTGGGCAGTGGCGGATGGCCGAGGCGCTGGTGGCCGGGCTGGGCCGCACGACTATACGCCGGCTGTTGCTGGTGGGCGATTTTGCCGTGCTCGATACGCCAGGCCGCTACAGCGATGAACAGCGTGGAGGGGCGGACCAGGTGGTCGATACCCTGCAGCGCAGTGCCCTGCACTGGACGCTGATCAATGCGCCGGCGGATTGGCCTGGCATGGGCATGGAGCACTTTCGCACGGCCAGCGGCACGGTGGATCCGCAGCTGGAGGCGCCGTTGCGGCGCTTGGCCGGGGTGGCGGCGGGGATGGTCGACATGCTGGAGCTGGGGCTGCATCGGGGCGAGCACCTTAACTTCGTATCCTGAGGCCCCACCGCCGGCAAGCCGGCTCCCACGGGGCCTTGTGGGAGCCGGCTTGCCGGCGATGGGCTGCACAGCAGCCCCTGTCACACCCCGCGCTCATTTTCCAACCAATCCACAAACCGCTCGATCAACGCCCCCCGCCGCTTGCGCGGCGGCAGCACCGCGTAATACCCCCGCTGCGAGCGCAAGCTCCCCTCCAGCGGCCGGCACAAAAGCCCTTGCTCGACCAGCCCATCAACCAAATGCCCCCAGCCAATCGCCACCCCCTGGCCGGCAATCGCCGCCTGGATCAGCAAGGTGTAGTTATCGAACCGCAACTGCCCCGGCGGCGGCGGGCTAGCCAGGCCGAACCCACGAAACACTCCCGCCCAATCGAACCAGCGGCTGGCCTGCTCGCCCCGCAAATGAAGCAACGGCAAACGCTGCAAAGCCACGGCTGACAAGGGTTTGCCATGAATCAAGCGAGGGCTGCAGACCGGGAAGACCTCCTCATCGAACAACCAGCGGCTCTCGCCCTGATGAAAACGCCCATCACCGAACAGCACCGCCACATCGATGTCCGGGCGCAACATCGCCTGGCTGCGCTCGCCGGTCACCAGGCTCACGTCCACCTGTGGATAAGCCTCATGAAAGCGCTGCAGGCGGGGCATCAGCCAGAACGCCGCAAAGGCGAAGTCGGTGGCCACCTGCAACACCTCGCGCTGGCCGCGCCCGCTGACTTCGGCAATGCCATCGTCCATGGCCTGCAAGCCTTGGTGAACCTGCTCGAACAGCAACTGGCCCGCTTCGGTCAGCTCGATACCCCGGTAGATGCGGTCGAACAACCGCGTGCCCAGCTGCGCCTCCAGGCGTTTGACCTGCTGGCTCACCGCCGGCTGCGTGGTGCCCAGCTCCAGCGCGGCAGCCGTGAAGCCGCGCAGGCGGGCAGCGGCCTCGAACACGCGCAAGGTATCCAGTGACAGCTCGGCAAGGTGGTCAAACATAAGCGTGGCTAATCCCAGTCATTGCCCGGCATGGGCTTTACCCATGTTAGCCACAGCCGCATCTTGGTAGGCAAGCGGTTCGCATAACCCAAAACAATGGAAGCCTCCCATGACGCGCCCGAATATCCTGTTCATCATGGCCGACCAGATGGCCGCCCCGCTGTTGCCGATCTACGCCCCTTCGCCCATCCAGATGCCGCACCTGAGCCGCCTGGCCGAACAGGCGGTGGTGTTCGATTCGGCCTACTGCAACAGCCCACTCTGTGCACCCTCACGTTTCACCCTGGTCAGCGGCCAGTTGCCCAGCCGGATCGGCGCCTACGACAATGCCGCTGATTTCCCCGCCGATATCCCGACTTATGCCCACTACCTGCGCCGCCTGGGCTACCGCACGGCGCTGTCGGGCAAGATGCATTTCTGCGGCCCCGACCAGCTGCACGGCTACGAACAGCGCTTGACCTGCGACATCTACCCCGCCGACTACGGCTGGGCGGTGAACTGGGATGCCCCGGACGAACGCCCCAGCTGGTACCACAACATGTCGTCGGTGCTGCAGGCCGGCCCCTGCGTGCGCACCAACCAGCTGGATTTCGACGAAGAAGTGGTGTTCAAGGCCCGCCAATACCTCTACGACCATGTGCGCGAAAACGACGGCCGGCCGTTCTGCCTGACCGTGTCCATGACCCACCCCCACGACCCGTACACCATCCCCAGGCGCTACTGGGATCGCTACGAGGGTGTGGATATCCCCATGCCGCGCGACGTGTACGCCCAGCAAGCACTCGACCCCCATTCACAACGCCTGCTCAAGGTTTACGACCTGTGGGACAAGCCCCTGCCTGTGGACAAGATCCGCGATGCCCGCCGCGCCTACTTCGGCGCCTGCAGCTACATCGACGACAACATCGGCCTGCTGCTGCAGACCCTGGAGGAATGCAACCTGGCCGACGACACCCTGATCGTGTTCTCCGGCGACCACGGCGACATGCTTGGCGAGCGCGGGCTCTGGTACAAGATGCACTGGTTCGAGATGTCGGCGCGGGTGCCGCTGCTGATCCACGCGCCCAAGCGCTTTGCCGCCGCGCGCGTGAGCGCCTCGGTGTCCACCTGCGACCTGCTGCCGACCCTGGTCGAGCTGGCCGGCGGGGCTGTGGATAAAACGCTGCACCTGGATGGCCGCTCGCTGCTCGGCCATCTGCAAGGGCAGGGCGGCCACGACGAAGTGATTGGCGAATACATGGCCGAAGGCACGGTCGGCCCGCTGATGATGATCCGCCGCGGCGCCTACAAGTTCATATACAGCGAAGATGACCCCTGGCTACTCTATGACCTGAGCCGCGACCCGCACGAGCGGGAGAACCTCGCCGGCAGCCCCGACCACCAGGCGCTGCTGCAGGCATTTGCCGATGAAGCCCGGCAGCGCTGGGATATCCCCAGCCTGCGTCAGCAGGTACTGGCCAGCCAACGGCGCCGCCGCCTGGTGGCCGAAGCGTTGGCCATCGGCACGCTGAAAAGCTGGGACCACCAACCCTGGGTGGACGCCAGCCAACAGTACATGCGCAACCACATCGACCTCGACGACCTCGAGCGCAAGGCACGTTATCCACAGCCCGCACCCATGGATTGATGAAGAGAGGCCGCCATGCACAAGTTCTCCACCGCCGTGTTCGCCCTGGCCCTGGGCCTGGGCACTGCCGGCGCCCACGCCGACGACGCGCAATGCCGCACCGTGAAACTGGCCGACCCCGGCTGGAGCGACATTGCCGCCACCAACGCTGTCGCCCGGGTGCTTCTGGAAAGCCAGGGCTACCAGGTCAAGGTCGACAGCCTGGCGGTGCCGATCATCTATGGCGGCCTCAAAGACGGCAAGGTCGATGCCTTCCTCGGCAACTGGATGCCGGCGCAACAGGGCTTTCATGACAAGTTCGTCGCCAATGGCGACGTGCAGCGGCTCTCGCGCAACCTGGAGGGAACCGAATTCACCCTGGCGGTGCCCGACTACGTGTGGAATGCCGGGGTGAAGGATTTCGCCGACCTGCAGAAACACGCAGGCGAGTTCGACAAGAAACTCTACGGCATCGGCTCCGGCGCCCCGGCCAACTTGTCGCTCAAGCAGATCATCGACCACAACGACTTCAACCTCGGCCAGTGGAAGCTGGTGGAGTCGAGCGAGCAGGCGATGCTGGCGCAGGTGGACCGGGCGGTGAAGAAGAACCAGTTCATCGTCTTCCTCGGCTGGACACCGCACCCGATGAACGTGAAGCTCAAGATGCACTACCTGACGGGCGGGGAGCAGTGGTTCGGCAGCAAGGGCGAGGTCTATACCCTGACCCGCAAGGGTTATCCACAAGCCTGCCCGAATGCGGCTAAGCTGCTGGGCAATCTGCAATTCACCCTGGACATGGAAAACAGCATCATGGCCGAGGTTGTGGATAAGAAGATCAGCTTCGATGAAGCGGCCAAGGCTTGGGTCAAGGCGCATCCGCAGGTAGTCGAGGGTTGGTTGGCTGGGGTGCAGCCGCAGTGAACCCAGCCCTTGTGCAATCCCTGTAGGAGCCGGCTTGCCGGCGATGAGGCCAGAACAGCCAGCACAAGCCCCCCAATGCGAGTTACCCAATGATTCACCTGACCCACCTACTGCCCTTCCTCACCTGGCTGCCCCGCCAATCGGGCCGCAGCCTGCGCCAGGACCTGCTGGTGGGCCTGAGCGGGGCGATCCTCGCCCTGCCGCAATCGATCGCCTACGCCCTGATCGCCGGCCTGCCTGCCGAATATGGCCTGTACGCGGCGATCGTGCCGGTGCTGATCGCCTGCTTGTGGGGCTCCTCCTGGCACCTGATCTGCGGCCCGACCGCCGCCATCTCCATCGTCCTCTACGCCAGCATCAGCCCCTTGGCCGTGGCCGGCAGCGCCGACTACGTGACCTTGGTGCTGCTGCTGACGTTCCTCGGCGGCGTCTTCCAGCTGCTGCTCGGCCTGCTGCGCTTCGGCGCGCTGGTGAACTTCGTCTCCCATTCGGTGGTGCTCGGCTTCACCCTGGGCGCGGCCATCGTCATTGCCCTGGGCCAGTTGCCCAACCTGCTGGGCATGGACCTGCCGAGCCAGGCCACGGCGCTGAAGACCGTGCAGGACCTGGCCAGGCATGCCGGCGAGGTCGATGTGCCGTCGCTGCTGCTTGGCCTGGCGACCGTGGTGATCGGCGTGGCTTTGAAACTCTGGCGCCCGCGCTGGCCGAGCCTGTTGATAAGCCTGATGGTGGTCAGCGGGGGCGCCTGGCTGCTGCCGAGCTTCTTCGGCCATGTGGCGCGGGTACCGGCGTTCACCGGCCAGTTACCGCCGCTCAGCCCCTTGCCGTTGCTGGACCTGGAACTGATCCTGCGCCTGCTGCCCAGCGCCGTTGCGGTGGGCATGCTTGGTCTTGTAACCAGCTTGTCGATCGCCCGCTCGCTATCGGCGCGCTCGGAGCAGTTGATCGACGCCGACCAGGAAATCCGCGCCCAGGGCCTGTCGAACATCGTCGGTGCGTTCTTCTCGGGCTACCTGTCATCCGGCTCGTTCACCCGTTCGGGCCTGAGCTACGACGCCGGCGCCCGCTCGCCCCTGGCCGGCGTGTTCTCGGCGCTGTGGGTGGCGCTGTTCGCGGTGACCGGGGCCGGGCTGATCGCGCACCTGCCGATCCCGGCCATGGCCGGCAGCATCCTGCTGATCTGCTGGGGGCTGGTGGACCACCGGGCGATTCGTGCGCTGTTCCGGGTCAGCCGCTCGGAGTTTCTGGTGATGGCGCTGACGGCGGCGGCGACTTTGCTGCTGGAGCTGCAGACGGCGATTTATGCCGGGGTGCTGGCATCGCTGTTCTTCTACCTCAAGCGCACGTCGCGCCCGCGCGTGCAGCAGAGCCGGGAAGGGCAGGCGGATGTGCTGCGGGTGGGTGGGTCGATCTTCTTTGGTGCGGCGCATTACCTGCAGGTGCGCTTGCAGCGCTGCCAGGGGCCGCATGTGGTGATCGATGCGCGGCAGGTGAACTTCATCGATTATTCGGGGGTGGATATGTTGCACCGCGAGGCGCGGCGGCTGCGCCGGGCGGGGGGGAGTTTGACCTTGCAGCGGGCCAGGCCGCAGGTGATCGAGGAATTGCAGAAGTTGGAGGGGGTGGAGCTGTGTCCCATTCGATTTATTGAGTGATCGTGGGGGCTGCTTTGCAGCCCTTTCGCGACACAAGGCCGCTCCTACAGGGGATTGCGGTGCCTTGTAGGAGCGGCCTTGTGTCGCGAAAGGGCCGCAAAGCGGCCCCAAAACATCAACCCCGCGCCAGCTGCCGACGCAACTCGTCCAGCACCGGCCGCGTGTCCGGCCGAATCCCACGCCAGATGTAGAACGCCTCGGCCGCCTGCTCGGCCAGCATGCCCAGCCCATCCATCACCTTCACCGCCCCCAGCTTGCTCGCCCACTGGCAGAACGGCGTCGGCTCCTTGCCGTACATCATGTCGTAGCACACCGTGCGCCCGGCCTCGACCAGGCTTTCGGCAATCGGCGGCAACTCGCCGGCCAGGCTGGCCGAGGTGGCGTTGATGATCACGTCCACCGGCTCCTGCAGCCAGCCATACCCACTGGCCACCACCGGCCCCAGTTCGGCGAATTCGCGCGCCAGCAGCTCGGCCTTTTCCACCGTGCGGTTGGCGACCACCAGCGATTGCGGGTCCAGCGCCAGGATCGGCTCCAGCACACCGCGTACCGCACCGCCCGCGCCGAGGATGAGGACGCGCTTGCCGGCCAGCTCGACCCCGGCATTCACCGTCAGGTCACGCACCAGCCCGGCGCCATCGGTGTTGTCGCCCTGCAGCGTGCCGTCGGCCAGCTTCTTCAGGGTATTCACCGCCCCGGCGCGCTGGGCGCGTGGGGTCAGGCTATCGCACAGGCGGTAGGCCTCTTCCTTGAACGGCACGGTCACGTTGGCACCGCTGCCTTGCTTGAAGAAACCGCGGGCGCAGTCGCTGAACTCGTCCAGCGGCGCCAGCAAGGTGCTGTACTCCAGGTCCTGGCCGGTCTGCTCGGCGAACAGCCGGTGAATCAACGGCGACTTGCTGTGGCCGATGGGGTTGCCGAAAACGACGTACTGGTCCATGGGAGCTCCTCGGTTATCCACAGGCTTACTGGGCGAGCCAGTCGCGATCTTGCAGGAAGTAGTCGGTCAGGCGCGCTTCCTCGCTGCCGGGCGCGGCCTTCCAATCGTAACCCCAGCGTACCTGCGGCGGCAGCGACATGAGGATCGACTCGGTACGCCCACCGGACTGCAGCCCGAACAGGGTGCCGCGGTCGTAGACCAGGTTGAACTCCACGTAGCGGCCGCGGCGGTACTCCTGGAATTCGCGCTGTTCGGCAGTGTAGGGCGTGTGCTTGCGGCGCTGCACGATCGGCAGGTAGGCGTCGACATAGGCATCGCCGATGGCGCGGATGAAGGCGAAGCAGGTGTCGAAGTCCCACTCGTTCAGGTCGTCGAAGAACAGGCCGCCGATACCGCGTGGCTCGCCGCGGTGCTTGATGTGGAAGTAGCGGTCGCACCAGGCCTTGTAGCGCGGGTACACGTCGGCGCCGAACGGCGCGCAAGCCTGCTCGGCCACGCGGTGCCAGTGGATGCAGTCTTCTTCATTGCCGTAGTACGGGGTCAGGTCGAAGCCGCCACCGAACCACCAGACCGCTTCTTCGCCTTCTTTCTCGGCGATGAAAAAGCGCACATTGGCGTGGGAAGTGGGCACATGCGGGTTGTGCGGGTGGATCACCAGCGACACGCCCAGGGCCTCGAAGCCGCGGCCCGCCAGCTCGGGGCGGTGGGCACTGGCCGACGGCGGCAGGCCGGCGCCGAACACGTGGGAGAAGTTCACCCCGCCTTTCTCGATCACCTGGCCCTCGCCGATCACCCGCGTGCGCCCCCCGCCACCGGCTTCGCGCACCCAGGCATCCTCGACGAAGCGGGCGCCGCCGTCTTCGGCTTCGAGGGCAGAGCAGATGCGGTCTTGCAGGTCGAGCAGGTAGGCTTTCACGGCCTCGGTGCGGCTAGTCATCGGGTCACCAGGAACGGGCAGGGAAGAATTCGGCGCGTAGCATACCACCGCCAACCCGCGCGCCGCAGTTGACGGCGATCAAGCAAAGGCGTCCGATAGAAGGCCTTTCCCGATCCCGACAACAGGAGTGCGAGATGGCCAAGCGTATCCAGTTCAGCCAGCATGGCGGCCCGGAAGTACTGCAGTTCGTGGAGTTCGACCCGCCAGCCCCCGGCCCGCAGCAAGTGCGTGTGCGTAACCATGCGGTCGGCTTGAACTTCATCGACACCTATTTCCGCAGCGGGCTGTACGCCCCACCGGCGCTGCCTTCTGGCCTGGGCACCGAAGGTGCCGGGGTGGTCGAGGCCGTGGGCGAGGGCGTCACCCGCTTGAAGGTGGGTGACCGCGTGGCCTACGCCGGCGGCCCGCTGGGCGCCTACAGCGAGGTGCATACGCTGCCCGAAGCCAACCTGGTGAAGCTGCCCGACGACATCAGCTTCGAACAGGCGGCGGCGGTGATGCTCAAGGGTTTGACCGTGCAGTACCTGCTCAAGCAGACCTACGCCGTGCAGCCGGGCGATGTGATCCTGTTCCACGCTGCTGCCGGGGGCGTCGGCTCGCTGGCCTGCCAGTGGGCCAAGGCGCTCGGGGCCAAGTTGATCGGCACCGTCAGCTCCGCCGAAAAGGCCGAGCGGGCCAAGGCGCTGGGGGCGTGGGCGACCATCGACTACAGCCGCGAGGACGTGGCCAAGCGCGTGCTTGAACTGACCGACGGCAAGAAATGCCCGGTGGTGTATGACGGCGTCGGCGCCGACACCTGGCTGACCTCGCTCGACTGCCTGCAGCCGCGCGGGTTGATGGTGAGCTTTGGCAATGCGTCCGGCGCAGTGACTGGGGTGAACTTGGGGATCTTGTCGCAGAAGGGTTCGCTGTATGTCACCCGGCCGACCCTGGCCGGCTATGCCAACAATGCCGAGAACACCCAGGCCATGGCCGATGACCTGTTTGCCATGATTGGCAGTGGCAAGCTGGTGGTGGATATCCAGCAGCGGTATCCGCTGAGCGAGGCGGCCAAGGCGCAGACCGAGCTGTCGGCGCGGCGGACGGTGGGGTCGACTGTTCTACTGCCCTGAACCTTGGGGCCGCTTGCGGCCCCTTCGCGGGCTTTTCCACGAGGACAGGCAGCACGATCAGTCGTAGTGGTATCGGCACTGCAAGATGGTCATCTGCCCTCCTTCAAAGAGGTAGACCAGCCGGTGCTCGCGGGTAATGCGACGGGACCAGAATCCTGAAAGATCTCCCTTCAGAGGCTCAGGTTTGCCTGTGCCTTTGAAAGGCGTACGTAGGCATTCCTTGATCAGGGTGTTGATCGTAGCAAACACATCAGCGTCAGCATCTTTCCAGTGACAGTAGTCATCCCAACCTTCCGCAGTAAACGCAACGCTCACGCAATTGCGGGCTTCAGTCTTGTTCCGCTGCTTTGACTTCATGTTCATCTATGGACAGCTCATGGGTTACAGCTGTACCCGACCGCAACTGCTCGATGGAGGCGCGCAAGCGCTTGGCGTTAGTGGAAGAGCCCAGCAAATACAGGGTCTCTTGCATGCCGTTGTAGTCTTCAAGCGAAATCAGGACCACCGGCTCGCCACGTTGGCGAGTGATGATCGCAGGCTCATGATCTCGACATACATCATCCATCGTCTGCTTCAGGTCGGCGCGAGCCTGGCTAAAAGTCAGTACATGCATTTTTCAAATCCTTCCCAGGCGTAGCCTGGATCAGGTTCTTCTCGACCCAGCCAGGGTAAATGGATGGGCAATAGGCTTGGTTCTGCAAACACAAACATTGTACAAGCCTAGGTACAAACCTCAACTTCCCATGGTCGGAAACCATGAGATCGCGGAGCTTAGGGCGAACGGCTTAGGGCAGGAAGGTGATGGTGCTCAACAGCATGCGTAGGAAATATCTATGTTCCTAACAATCGCCGGCAAGCCGGCTCCCACAGGTTGAGTGGCGCTCTTGCAGGCGGCGGGGTACCACTTCAGAAAAGCCAGCGCCCCTTTGTAGGAGCGGCCTTGTGTCGCGAAAGGGCCGCAAAGCGGCCCCCGAGTGCAATACCGGTGCGGAAATTGATGGGGCTGCTGCGCAGCCCTTTCGCGACACAAGGCCGCTCCTACAGCAATTAGCGCTCACCCAAGAGGATCAACCCGGGCGCACGACCTCGCCGGTCACCAGGTCACGAATCACGCTCGGATTCTTCCGCCCACCCAGCGCCCCACCGAGCACCAGGTCCAGTTGGCCATGGAAGTACTGCTCCACGCGCAACCGCGTCTTCGCCGCCGGCCGCCCACCCGGGTTGCACGACGTGGAAATCAGCGGCCCCACCAACGCACACAACTCGCGCACCTGGGGATGATCACTGACCCGCAGCGCCACCGTGTCATGCTGCCCCGTCACCCACTCCGGCAACAGGTCCTGATGCGGTACCAGCCAGGTATTGGGCCCGGGCCAGGTACTGCCCATGCGGTCGATCCAGTCTTCCGGGAAATCCTCGAACAGGAAATCGAACTGGCGGATGTTGTCGGCCACCAGAATCAGCCCTTTATCCACAGGCCGCGACTTCAGCGCCAGCAGGCGATACACCGCGTCCTCGTTCCATGGGTCGCAGCCCAGGCCCCAGACCGCTTCCGTCGGGTAGGCGATTACCGCGCCGGCCCGGATCTCACGTGCGGCTTGTTGCACACGCCAACTGCTCACCATTTTGTATCTCCGCATTTAAGCCATGGGCGCAGTTTACTTAGCCCACGCGGGCAAACCAACGCCCGGCTTCATTACTGACCCGGCCTTCGAGCTCCAGCTCGGTCAATTGCGCCAGCACCTGGGCCAAGGGTAGCTCGCTACCGGCGGCCAGCGCCTCGCTGGTCTGCGGCGCGGCATGTAGCAAAGCGAGCAGGGGATGGGAGGGTTTATCCACAACGGGCGGCGGCAGGTTCTGCCATCCCTGCAAGGTTTCCAGGATCTGCTCCACACTCTCCACCAGCAGCGCGCCATCGCGAATCAGCTGGTGGCAACCCTTGGCGCCGGGGTGGTGGATGGAGCCGGGGATGGCATACACCTCGCGGCCCTGTTCGGCTGCCAGGCGTGCAGTGATCAACGAGCCGCTGGCAAGGCTGGCCTCGACCACCAGCACACCCAGCGACAAACCACTGATGATGCGATTGCGCCGCGGGAAGTTGCCCGGCAGCGGGCCGGCATCCAGCGGGTACTCGGAAACCAGCGCGCCACCGCTGTCGATCATGGCCTTGGCCAAGTCGCGGTGGCGCTGTGGATAAAGTTTTTGCAGGCCCGTGCCCAGCACCCCGATCGTGCTCCCCCCAGCCTGCAGCGCCGCCCGATGAGCGGCACCGTCGATGCCCAGGGCAAGGCCACTGGTGATGGTGAACCCGGCCTGCGCCAGGTAACGCGAGAATGCCCGGGCGGTGTCGAGTGCCGGCGGTGAAGCACGCCTGCTGCCCACTATCGCCAGCTGAGGTCGCTCGAGCACGGCAGGGTCGCCGGCAACGAACAACAGCGGCGGGGGATCATCGATTTCGGCCAGCAAGGCCGGGTAGCCAGGGCTGTCCCACATCAGCAAATGCTGGCCGGGGCGCTCTAACCAGGCCATCGCGGCCAGTGCGGCGTCGCGCACGGCGGCGCTGCGCCGGGCATCGACGGCGGCCTGCCCAAGACCCAGGGCACGCCAGGCACCCGCCGGCGCACTGAGCGCCGAAGAGGCACTGCCGAACGCTTCGAGCAGGGTGTGAAACCTTCGCAATCCGGTTTCCGGCAGGCAATGCAGGCGCAATCGGGCCTCAAGCTCGGCCGGCGGACAAAGCGACAAATGGTGAAACGGCATGGTGATCATCCTTGATCGAAACAGGGCCATCTACGTGGCACAACCTGTGGATAACTGTGTGGGTAACACTTTGAAAAGCTGTCCATTAAATGCGGGCTATCAAGCCTATAGACACCCTAGACGAGCTTGCCAGGTGCCGAAATCGTCGATTCCCTTTATTATGTGTGTTCAGTTTTCAACCGAACGCACAGTGACTGCCTGACCTTATGGCCATCTTGAACATTCTCGAATTCCCGGACCCGCGCCTGCGCACCCTTGCCAAACCGGTGACGGAGTTCGACGACGCCCTGCGTCAGCTGATCGACGACATGTTTGAAACCATGTACGAAGCCCCTGGCATCGGCCTGGCCGCGACCCAGGTCAACGTGCACAAGCAGGTCGTGGTCATGGACCTGAGCGAAGACCGCAGCGAACCGCGCGTCTTCATCAACCCCACCGTCGAAGAGCTGACCCACGACATGGGCCAGTACCAGGAAGGCTGCCTGTCGGTACCGGGCTTCTACGAGAACGTCGACCGCCCCCTGCGCGTGCGGGTCAAGGCCCAGGACCGCGACGGCAAGCCGTTCGAACTGGAATGCGAAGGCCTGTTGGCGGTGTGCGTGCAGCACGAGTTCGATCACCTCAACGGCAAGCTGTTCGTCGACTACCTGTCGCAACTCAAACGCGACCGGATCAAGAAGAAGCTGGAAAAGCAGCACCGCCAGCAAGCCTGATCCCCACCTTCCAGAAGGCTTGCTCCGGCAAGCCTTTTTCTTTTTTGAAGCGAGAACTCCATGCGCATCGTCTTTGCAGGCACTCCAGAGTTTGCCGCCGAACACCTCAAGGCCCTGCTCGACAGCCCGTACCAGATCGTGGCTGTCTACACCCAGCCCGACCGCCCTGCCGGCCGCGGGCAGAAGCTCATGCCGAGCCCGGTCAAGCAATTGGCCATGGCCCATGACATCCCGGTGTTCCAGCCGCCAACCCTGCGCAACGAAGACGCCCAGGCCGAACTCGCCGCGCTCAAGCCAGACTTGATGGTGGTGGTGGCCTACGGCCTGATCCTGCCCCAGGCCGTGCTGGATATCCCGCGCCTGGGCTGCATCAACAGCCACGCCTCGCTGCTGCCACGCTGGCGCGGCGCGGCGCCGATCCAGCGCGCCGTGGAAGCCGGCGATGCCGAGAGCGGCGTGACCGTGATGCGCATGGAAGCGGGCCTGGACACCGGCCCCATGCTGCTCAAGGTGGTGACCCCGATCAGCGCCGACGACACCGGCGGCAGCCTGCACGACCGCCTCGCCGAAATGGGCCCGCCGGCTGTAGTCCAGGCCATCGCCGGCCTGGCAGACGGTTCGCTGCAAGGTGAAGTGCAGGACGATGCCCTGGCCACTTATGCACACAAGCTGAACAAAGACGAAGCGCGCATCGACTGGAACCGCCCGGCTGCGGAACTGGAGCGCCTGATCCGCGCCTTCAACCCCTGGCCGGTGTGCCACAGCACCCTGGACGGCGAGAGCGTGAAGGTGCTGGCCGCCAAGTTGTCCACAGGCCAGGGCGCCCCCGGCGAAATTCTCGAAGCCAGCAAGGACGGCCTGGTGGTTGCTTGCGCCGACCAGGCGCTGAGCCTCACCCGCCTGCAACTGCCCGGCGGCAAGGCCCTGGCCTTCAGTGACCTGTTCAACAGCCGCCGCGAGAAGTTCGCCAGTGGCAAGGTGCTCGGCCAATGAACCCACGCCTCGCCGCCGCCCGTGCCTTGGCCGCTGTCCTCAGCGGCAAGGCCTCGCTGAACAGCTCGCTGCCGGCGCAACTGGACAAGGTCGAAGAACGCGACCGTGGCCTCACCCAGGACCTGGCGTTCGGCACCGCCCGCTGGCAGCCGCGCCTGGACCTGCTCGCCGCCCAGTTGCTGCAAAAACCCTTCAAGGCCGCCGATGCCGATGTGCAGGCACTGCTGCTGGTCGGCCTGTACCAGCTGTTCTACACGCGCATTCCGGCCCACGCCGCCATCGGTGAAACCGTCGGGTGCGCCGACAAGCTGAAAAAGCCCTGGGCCAAGGGCCTGCTCAATGCTGTGCTGCGCCGCGCCCAGCGCGAAGGCGAGGCGCTGCTGGCCGACATGGAGCGCGACCCGGTGGTGCGCACCGCCCACCCGCGCTGGCTGCAAAAGCAGCTCAAGGCGTTCTGGCCAGAGCAGTGGGAAGCGATCTGCGCGGCCAACAACGCGCACCCGCCGATGATCCTGCGGGTCAACTGTCGCCATCACAGCCGTGACGCCTACCTGGCGCTGCTGGCCGAAGCCGGCATTGCCGCCAGCGCTTGCCAGTACAGCCGCGATGGCATCGTGCTGGGCGAAGCCTGCGACGTGCGTGGCCTGCCGGGCTTCGCCGAAGGCTGGGTGAGCGTGCAGGACGAGGCGGCGCAGCTGTCTGCCGACCTGCTCGAGCTGGCCCCCGGCCAGCGCGTGCTCGACGCCTGCTGCGCCCCCGGCGGCAAGACCTGCCACCTGCTCGAAGCGGAAGCAGGCCTGGCGCACGTGGTGGCCATCGACCTGGAAGCCAAGCGCCTGACCCGCGTGCGCGAAAACCTCGAGCGCCTCAAGCTGGACGCCGAACTGATCGCCTGCGATGCCCGCGATACCGCCAGCTGGTGGGACGGCAAACCGTTCCAGCGCATCCTGCTCGACGCCCCGTGCTCGGCCACCGGCGTGATCCGCCGCCACCCGGACATCAAGCTGACCCGCCAGGCCGATGACATCCCCGCCCTGGCCACGCTGCAAGGCGAGCTGCTCGATGCCCTGTGGCCGACCCTGGAAGTGGGCGGCATGCTGCTGTACGCCACCTGCTCCAGCCTGCCGACCGAGAACACCGAGGTGATCGGCGCCTTCCTCGCCCGCACCCCCGGTGCCCGCGAACTGGCCCTGGCCACCGAAGCCGGCCTGCGCCAGCCGCACGGGCGCCAGCTGCTGGCCCAGGAAGGCGGCCACGACGGCTTCTACTATGCCAAGCTGATCAAGATCGCCGCCTCGCGCGGGTAAGCACACGTTAGGGAGTAGCGGATGAAGATCATCATCCTCGGCGCAGGGCAGGTGGGCGGTACGCTGGCGGAGCACCTGGCGAGCGAAGCCAACGACATCACCGTGGTCGATACCGACGGCGAGCGCCTGCGCGACCTGGGCGACCGCCTCGACATCCGCACCGTGCAGGGCCGTGGCTCGCTGCCCACGGTGCTGCGCCAGGCCGGTGCCGACGACGCCGACATGCTGGTGGCAGTGACCAACAGCGACGAAACCAACATGGTCGCCTGCCAGGTGGCCTACACGCTGTTCCACACCCCGACCAAGATCGCCCGGGTGCGCGAATCGGCCTACCTCACCCGCGAAGAACTGTTCGACAACGACCACATCCCGGTGGACGTGCTGATCAGCCCCGAGCAGGTGGTGACCAACTACATCAAGCGCCTGATCGAGCACCCAGGCTCGCTGCAGGTGATCGACTTCGCCGAAGGCAAGGCCCAGCTGGTGGCGGTCAAGGCGTACTACGGCGGGCCGCTGGTGGGCCAGCAGCTGCGCCAGATCCGCGCGCACATGCCCAACGTCGACACCCGCGTGGCGGCGATCTTCCGCCGCGACCGGCCGATCACGCCACGCGGCGATACCTTGATCGAAGCGGACGACGAGGTGTTCTTCATTGCCGCACGCAAGGACATCCGCGCGGTGATGGGCGAGCTGCGGCGCATCGATGAAACCAACAAGCGTGTGGTCATCGCCGGTGGCGGGCAGATCGGCGAGCGCCTGGCCGAGGCCATCGAAAGCCGCTACCAGGTGAAGATCATCGAGATGAGCCCGGCCCGCTGCCGCCACCTCTCCGACACCCTGGAAAGCACCGTGGTGCTGCAGGGCAGTGCCTCGGACAAGGACCTGATGCTCGAAGAGAACATCGCCGATGCCGACATCTTCCTGGCCCTGACCAACGACGACGAGGCCAACATCATGTCGTCGCTGCTGGCCAAGCGCCTTGGCGCGCGCAAGGTGATGACCATCATCAACAACCCGGCCTACGTCGACCTGGTGCAAGGCGGCGACATCGATATCGCCATCAGCCCGCAGCTGGCCACCATCGGCACCTTGCTGGCGCACGTGCGCCGGGGCGATATCGTCAGCGTGCACTCGCTGCGCCGCGGCGCGGCCGAGGCCATCGAGGCGGTGGCGCATGGCGATTCGAAGTCGAGCAAGGTGGTCGGCAAGGCCATCGAGGACATCGCCCTGCCGCCGGGCACCACCATCGGCGCGATCATCCGCGACGAAGAAGTGATGATCGCCCACGACGACACGGTGATCGAGTCGGGCGACCATGTGATCCTGTTCGTTGTGGATAAAAAGCATATTCGGGATGTGGAGAAGCTGTTCCACGTCGGCTTGAGTTTCTTCTAGGGGAAGAGGGCATGCGCGAATCGCTGGAGAAGATGCTGGCCAAGGGTGTGGATAACCCTTTGCTGAGGTTTGGGTTGGGCAAGGCCTGGCTGGACGAGGGCAATGGGGCCGAGGCGGCGGTGCACCTGGCGCGCTGTGTGGAGCAGGACCCGAAGTATTCGGCGGCCTGGAAGCTGCTGGGCAAGGCGTATCAGTTGCAGGGCGATGTGGCGGCGGCGCGCACGGCCTGGGAGGACGGGATCGTGGCGGCGCAGGCCCATGGCGACAAGCAGGCCGAGAAGGAAATGGCGGTGTTTCTCAGGAAGCTGAACAAGGTTTGAGATTGCTGGGGCTGCTTTGCAGCCCTTTCGCGACACAAGGCCGCTCCTACAGGGACCGCGATCCTCTGTAGGAGCGGCCTTGTGTCGCGAAAGGGGCGCAAAGCGCCCCCAAAAACCTCAATACCAGCGCGGCTCCCCGGCCGGCCGCTTCTTGAAGCGCTTCATGCTCCACATGTACTGGCTCGGGTACTCACGCACATAACGCTCGACCACCTTGCTCATGGCCGCCGCCGACACGTTCACATCGGTGCTGTACATCTCTTCCGGCGCCGCCTCCAGAAACACCTTGAAGCCCGAACCATCCGGCAGCCGCAGGGCATGCAGGAACACCCCCACCGCCTTGCCCCCGGCCAGCATGTTCGGCACGAA
This sequence comes from Pseudomonas faucium, assembly GCF_021602585.1. Taxonomy (GTDB): domain Bacteria; phylum Pseudomonadota; class Gammaproteobacteria; order Pseudomonadales; family Pseudomonadaceae; genus Aquipseudomonas; species Aquipseudomonas faucium. The sequence goes on along the minus strand of NZ_BQIP01000002.1, from coordinate 353,350 downwards.
CTTGCTGGTCAGCGCCTGGGTCCCGAGAAACGGCACGAACACCCCCGCCGACTCGGCCGGCTCCGGGTCGGCAGGGATGCCCACCTGGCCACCGCGGCGCACTTCCTTGATCACGCTGAGGATGCCTTCCTTGGTCGAAGGTGCCACGCGGTTGCCCATCTGCACGCGCTGCTCGCGCAGCAGGTCATCCACCGCCTTGAGCTTCGGCGGGCGGTAGAAGATGATCGGTTTGCACTGGCTGCAATAGAAGTGGTTGAGCACTTCCCAGTTGCCCAGGTGGCTGGTGATGCCGACCACGCCCTTGCCCGAGGCCAGGGCCTGCTCCAGCACTTCCAGGCCGTGCACTTCCTTGACCAGGTCCAGCGAACGCTGCGGCGGCCAGATCCAGGCACAGGCGCTTTCGACAAAGGACTTGCCGATATCTTTCAGCGCGCGGCCCACCAGCTGCTCGCGTTCGACCGGGTCCATCTGCGGGAAGCACTTGGCCAGGTTGATGCGCACCACGTTGCGCGAGCCATTGGGGACCTTCCACATCAGCCAGCCGATACCGGCGCCAACGCGCTGTACAGCGCCCCAGGGCAGCTTGGCGAACAGGCGTAGCACCCCGACCATCAGGGCGCCCTTGAACTTTTCCACAGGCGAATTCCTTATTTCAGCAAGGCGCGCATTGTAACCCCTCAGCGCAGCAAGGCGGCGTAGCGATCGCAATCGGTGGTGTGGTCCATGACCATGCCGGTGGCCTGCATGAAGGCGTAGCAGATGGTCGGGCCGACGAAGGTGAAGCCGGCTTTCTGCAGGGCCTTGCTCATTGCCTTGGCCTCGTCGGTGACGGCCGGCACTTCGCCGCGGCTGGTGAAGTGGTTGATCTTCGGCTCGCCGCCGACGAACGACCACAGCCATTGGCCGGGGTTGTCCAGCGCCAGCCAGGCCTGGGCATTGCGGCGCACGGCCTTGAGCTTGAGGCGGTTGCGGATGATGCCGGTATCGAGCATCAGCTCTTCGACCCGTTCGTCGCTCATCTGCGCCAGCAGGTGCGGGTCGAAGCCGTGCAGAACCTCGCGATAGCGCTCGCGTTTGCGCAGCACGGTGATCCATGACAACCCCGCCTGGAACCCTTCGAGCAAAAGCATCTCGAAGAGCAACGCCGGGTCACGCTGTGGCGTTCCCCATTCCTGGTCGTGGTAGGCCTGGTACAACGGATCGTCGGTACACCAAAAGCAGCGTGGCATAAGGCTCCAATGAGTAGAGGGCGAAGCGAATCAGGTTATACTCCCGCTCTTTACATCCGCATCCCCAGATACAGGTGAATTTCGTGAGCCAGCCTACGCCAGCCGTGCGTACCTTCCAAGACCTGATCCTCGCCCTGCAGAACTACTGGGCAGCTCAAGGTTGTGTGGTGCTTCAGCCCTACGATATGGAAGTAGGCGCCGGCACTTTCCACACCGCTACATTCCTGCGCGCCGTCGGCCCGGAGACCTGGAACGCCGCCTACGTGCAGCCCAGCCGTCGTCCTGCCGACGGGCGGTATGGCGAAAACCCAAACCGCCTGCAGCACTACTACCAGTTCCAGGTGGTGCTCAAGCCGAACCCGGCCAACTTCCAGGAGCTGTACCTCGGCTCGCTGAAAGCCATCGGCCTGGATCCGCTGGTCCACGATATCCGCTTCGTCGAAGACAACTGGGAATCGCCGACCCTGGGCGCCTGGGGCCTGGGCTGGGAAATCTGGCTCAACGGCATGGAGGTGACCCAGTTCACCTACTTCCAGCAAGTGGGCGGCATCGAGTGCTACCCGGTCACCGGTGAAATCACCTACGGCCTGGAGCGCCTGGCCATGTACATCCAGGGCGTCGACTCGGTGTACGACCTGGTGTGGGCCGACGGCCCGTTCGGCAAGGTCACCTACGGCGACGTGTTCCACCAGAACGAGGTGGAGCAGTCGACCTACAACTTCGAGCACGCCAACGTCGAGAAGCTGTTCGAACTGTTCGACTTCTACGAAAGCGAAGCGAACCGCCTGATCAAGCTGGACCTGCCGCTGCCGACCTATGAAATGGTGCTGAAGGCTTCGCACACCTTCAACCTGCTGGACGCCCGCCGCGCCATCTCGGTGACCGAGCGCCAGCGCTACATCCTGCGTGTCCGTACCCTGGCCCGGGACGTGGCGCAAAGCTATCTGCAAGCCCGCGCACGCCTGGGCTTCCCGATGGCCACCCCTGAACTGCGTGACGAAGTGTTGGCGAAGCTGGAGGCTGCACAATGAGTGCTCAAGATTTCCTGGTTGAACTGGGCACCGAAGAGCTGCCACCCAAAGCCCTGGCAACCCTCGGCGACGCCTTCCTGGCCGGCATCGAGAAGGGCCTGCAGGCCGCTGGCCTGAACTACACCGGCAAGCAGGTGTACGCCGCGCCGCGCCGCCTTGCCGTGCTGATCCGCCAGCTCGACGTGCAGCAGCCAGACCGCAGCATCAACATCGACGGCCCGCCCATGCAGGCTGCCTTCAAGGACGGCGAGCCGACCCAGGCTGCCCTGGGCTTTGCCAAGAAGTGCGGCGTGGAGCTGTCGGAAATCGACCAGAGCGGCGCCAAGCTGCGCTTCTCCCAGCACATCCCGGGCAAGGCCACTGCCAGCCTGCTGCCGACCATCGTCGAGGATTCGCTCAACGACCTGCCGATCCCCAAGCGCATGCGCTGGGCGGCCAGCCGTGAAGAGTTCGTGCGCCCGACCCAGTGGCTGGTGATGCTGCTCGGCGACCAGGTGGTCGACTGCACCATCCTGTCCCAGCAGGCCGGCCGTGAATCCCGTGGCCACCGTTTCCACCACCCGGAAAACGTGGTCATCACCACCCCGGCCAACTACGTCGAAGACCTGCGCAAAGCCTACGTGCTGGCCGACTTCGCCGAGCGCCGCGAGCTGATCGGCAAGCGTACCGCCGAGCTGGCCCTGCAGCAGGAAGGCACTGCCATCGTGCCGCCGGCGCTACTGGACGAAGTGACCGCGCTGGTCGAGTGGCCGGTGCCGCTGGTGTGCTCGTTCGAGGAGCGTTTCCTCGAGGTGCCGCAGGAAGCCCTGATCACCACCATGCAGGACAACCAGAAGTACTTCTGCCTGCTCGACAGCGAAGGCAAGCTGCTGCCGCGCTTCATCACCGTGGCCAACGTCGAGAGCCGTGACCCCAAGCAGATCGTGCAGGGTAACGAGAAGGTCGTGCGCCCGCGCCTGACCGACGCCGAGTTCTTCTTCAAGCAGGACAAGAAGCAGCCGCTGGAAACCTTCAACGAGCGCCTGAAGAACGTGGTGTTCCAGGCTCAGCTGGGCACTGTCTACGACAAGGCCGAGCGTGTGTCCAAGCTGGCCGCGTTCATCGCCCCGCTGATCGGCGGCGACGCCCAGCGCGCCGGCCGTGCCGGCCTGCTGTCCAAGTGCGACCTGGCCACCGAGATGGTTGGCGAGTTCCCTGAGATGCAGGGCGTTGCCGGTTACTACTACGCGCTCAACGATGGCGAGCCGCAAGACGTCGCCCAGGCCCTGAACGAGCAGTACATGCCGCGCGGTGCTGGCGCCGAGCTGCCGCAGACCCTCACCGGTGCGGCCGTGGCCATCGCCGACAAGCTCGACACCCTGGTCGGCATCTTCGGCATCGGCATGCTGCCCACCGGCAGCAAGGACCCGTACGCCCTGCGCCGTGCCGCCCTGGGCGTGCTGCGCATCCTGATCGAGAAGCAGCTGGACCTGGACCTGACCACCGCGGTCGAGTTCGCGGTCAAGCAGTTCGGTGCCAAGGTCAAGGCCGCCGGCCTGGCCGAGCAGGTGCTGGAATTCATCTTCGACCGCCTGCGTGCGCGCTACGAAGACGAAGGCATCGACGTTGCCACCTACCTGTCGGTACGTGCCCTGAAGCCGGGCTCGGCCCTGGACTTCGACCAGCGCGTGCAGGCCGTGCAGGCCTTCCGCAAGCTGCCGGAAGCCGAGGCCCTGGCCGCGGTGAACAAGCGTGTGTCGAACTTGCTGAGCAAGGCCGAAGGCGCCATCGCCGAGCAGGTCGAGCCGAAGTACTTCGACAACGCCAACGAGTTCTCCCTGTACTCGGCCATCCAGCAGGCCGACCAGGCCGTGCAACCGATGGCTGCGGCACGCCAGTACAGCGAATCGCTGGCTCGCCTGGCCGCCCTGCGCGACCCGGTCGACGCCTTCTTCGAGGCGGTGATGGTCAATGCCGAGGACGCCAAGGTACGCGCCAACCGTTATGCCCTGCTCAGCCGCCTGCGCGGCCTGTTCCTGGGCGTTGCCGACATTTCGCTGCTGGGGTAAGCCTTGAAACTGCTGATTCTCGATCGTGACGGGGTGATCAACCAGGACTCCGACGCCTACATCAAGTCGCTGGAAGAGTGGATCCCGATACCCGGCTCGATCGAGGCGATCGCGCAGTTGAGCAAGGCGGGCTGGACGGTGGCCGTGGCCACCAACCAGTCCGGCATCGCCCGTGGCTACTACTCGCTGGCAACCCTGGAGGCCATGCATGCGCGCTTGCGCGAGCGGGTGGCCGAGCAGGGCGGTGAAGTGGGCCACATCGTGTACTGCCCGCACGGGCCAGACGAAGGCTGCGCTTGCCGCAAGCCCAAGCCGGGCATGCTGCGGGCGATTGCCGAGCACTACCAGGCCGACCTTCACGGCGTGTGGTTCGTCGGCGACAGCACGGGTGACCTGCAGGCCGCCCTGGCCGTCGGAGCTCAACCGGTGCTGGTGAAAACCGGCAAGGGCGAGCGGACCCTGGAAAAAGGCGTCGGTGAAACTACACTGATTTTCGACGATCTGGCAGCTATCGCCAGAGAACTAATTTAAACAATGCGCCTACGGGCGCATTTTTCTCAGGCGGGCACGCCCCGCAACGGTACTTGCCACTATGTCGATCCTGCAGGCGATCAGAATCTTTCTTTTTTACCTGCTGCTGGGCACCAGTTCGCTGTTGTGGTGCTCGCTTTGCTTCTTCGTTGCGCCCTTTTTGTCGTTCCCCAAGCGCTACAAGTTCATCAACGTCTACTGGTGCCGCTGCGCGTTGTTCTTGAGCCGTAGCATTCTGGGCATCGACTACAAGATCACCGGTGCGCAGAACGTGCCCAGCGAGCCTTGCGTGATTCTTTCCAATCACCAGAGCACCTGGGAGACCTTCTTCCTGTCGGCGTACTTCTCGCCGCTGAGCCAGGTGCTCAAGCGTGAGCTGCTGTACGTGCCGTTTTTCGGCTGGGCAATGGCCATGCTGCGGCCGATCGCGATCAACCGCGACAACCCCAAGGAAGCCCTGCGCCAGGTCGCCAGCCAGGGTGACGAGCTGCTCAAGCAGAAGGTGTGGGTGCTGATCTTCCCGGAAGGGACGCGCGTGCCGTTTGGCACCGTGGGCAAGTTCTCCCGTGGCGGTACCGCGCTGGCGGTGAATGCCGGGTTGCCGGTGCTGCCGATTGCGCACAACGCTGGCAAGTTCTGGCCGAAGGCTGGCTGGGGCAAGCGCGCAGGCACCATCGAGGTGGTGATCGGCGAACCGATGTACGCCAACGGCACTGGCCCTCGCGCCATCGCCGAGCTCAACGACCGCGCTGCCGCCTGGAACGAGGCGACCCAGCGGGCCATGGGCTCGCTGCCGCCAGTGGATGAAAAACCGCAGGAGCAGATGGCTTGAGCTTCTGTGGATAAGTTGTTAGCAATTTTTGGACTAAATGCCGTAAGTGATAGCTAAGTATTTGAATTGGCTGTTTATTTCTCTGTATGACATTTTTCCGAAAATCGTGCATAAGTTTTTTCGGGGCATAAGAAAACCGGCTTTTACAGCCGGTTTTTTTATGGGTTGTAGGAGCGGCCTTGTGTCGCGAAAGGGCTGCAAGGCAGCCCCCGGCGATTTCAGCAATGGCTGATAATTTGGGGCCGCTGCGCGCCCCTTTCGCGACACAAGGCCGCTCCTACAAAGCCTCAGATCTTGTCGATATCCACATCCTTGGTTTCTTTGAGGCAGAAGATCCCCACCACCAGGCTGATCCCGGTCACCAGCACCGGGTACCACAGCCCATAGAAGATATCCCCGGTGTACACCACCAACGCAAACGACACGGTCGGCAAAAAGCCCCCGAACCAGCCGTTGCCGATGTGGTAGGGCAGGGACATCGAGGTGTAGCGGATGCGCGTGGGGAACAGCTCGACCATCACCGCCGCCAATGGCCCGTAGGTCATGGTGGCAATCAGGATCATCGCCACGATCAGCACCACCACCATCACCTGGTTGACCTGCGCCGGGTCTGCCTTGGCCGGGTAGCCCGCCTGTTCCACCGCCGTGCGCATGGCGGCTTCGTCGAAGCCGTTGATGGTCTTGTCGCCAATGTTCACCACGACCTGGCTGCCCGCCACATCCACCGAGCTGTAGGGCAGGCCCTGCTTGACCAGGAAGGTCTTGACCTTGTCACACGGGCTGTCGAAACGCGCCTTGCCCACCGGGTCGAACTGGAAGGTGCAGCTCTGCGGGTCGGCGGTGACGACGATGGGCGCCTGGCGGCTGGCAGCGTCGATCTGCGGGTTGGCGTAGTGGCTGAGCGCCTTGAACAGCGGGAAGTACAGCACCGTGGCCAGCAGCAGGCCGAGCATCAGGATCGGCTTGCGCCCGATGCGGTCGGACAGCCAGCCGAAGAACACGAAGAACGGCGCGCCGATCACCACGCTGATGATCAGCAGGGTGTTGGCCTGGGCCGGGTCCATCTTGAGCATCTGGGTCATGAAGAACAGCACGTAGAACTGCGCGGTGTAGAAGGTCACCGCCTGCCCGGCGTTGATGCTGAACAGCGCAGTGAGCACCACCTTGAGGTTCGGCCAGGAGGTGAACGACTCACGGATCGGCGACTTGCTGACCTTGCCCTGGGCTTTCATTTTCACGAAGGCCGGCGACTCGTGCATGCTCATGCGGATCCAGGTGGAAATCGCCAGCAGCACGATCGACAGCAGGAACGGCAGGCGCCAGCCCCAGGTTTCGAACTGGTCGCCACTGATGTAGCGGCTGCCCAGCACCACCAGCAACGACAACAGCAGGCCGAGGGTAGCCGTGGACTGGATGAAACCGGTGTGGAAACCACGCTTGCCCGCTGGCGCGTGCTCGGCAACGTAGGTGGCGGCGCCACCGTATTCGCCGCCCAGGGCCAGGCCCTGGAGCATGCGCAGCACCACCAGGATGATCGGCGCAGCGATGCCGATGCTGGCGTAGGTGGGCAGCAGGCCGACCGCGAAGGTGGACAGGCCCATCAGCACGATGGTCACCAGGAAGGTGTACTTGCGCCCGATCATGTCGCCCAGGCGGCCGAACACCAGGGCGCCGAAAGGCCGCACCAGAAAGCCGGCGGCAAAGGCCATCAGGGCGAAGATGAAGGCGGTGGTGTCATTCACGCCAGCGAAGAACTGCTTGCTGATGACCGCTGCCAGCGCGCCATAGAGAAAAAAGTCATACCACTCGAAAACCGTCCCGAGGGATGACGCGAAAATGATCTTGCGTTCTTCACGGCGGCTGGGGCTGCTCGCCGTCGCCCCCTGCTCTTGGATGTAATCCGACATCGTTGCTGTCCTCGGCCCACAGGCCACAGTGATTATTCTTTTTGTTCCACTGTCGGCAGCCTCTGACCACAGCCGCCGGTACTGCACGCACCCGGGTCAGGGCGTCGGTATCGCGTCTTCGTTTAGGTAGGTCTGGGTAGCCGCTCCTTTGAGGATCAGTTGCGCCGCCTTCTCGGCGATCATCAGGGTGGGGGAACAGGTATTGCCGGAGGTGATCTGCGGCATGATCGAGGCATCCGCCACGCGCAGGCCGGGGATGCCGTGCACGCGCAGCTGGTTATCCACAACGTCCAGCGCGCCGTTGCCCATGCGGCAGGTGCCCACCGGGTGGAAGATGGTGGTGCCGATCTTGCCGGCGGCTTCGAACAGTTGTTCTTCGCTCTGCAGCGCCGGCCCCGGCAGGTATTCCTCGGGGGCGAAGGCGGCCAGGGCAGGGGCCTGGACGATGCGCCGGGTGATGCGAATGGCATCGGCGGCGACGCGCAAGTCCTGGGGGTCGCTCAGGTAGTTGGGGTCGATCAGCGGGGCGCTGTGCATATCTGCGCTGGCGATGTCGATGCGCCCGCGGCTTGCCGGGCGCAGGTTGCACACCGACGCGGTAAAGGCCGGGAACTGATGCAGCGGCTCGCCGAAGCGCTCCAGCGAAAGCGGTTGCACGTGGTATTGCAGGTTGGGCGTGGCCTGCTCGGGGCTCGAGCGCACGAACGCGCCGAGCTGGCTTGGCGCCATGGCCAACGGGCCGCTGCGGTCGTACAGGTAGCGCAGGCCCATGCCCATCTTGCCCCACAAGCTGTTGGCCATCTGGTTGAGGGTGCGGGTGTTGCGGATCTGGTAGATCAGGCGCAGCTGCAGGTGGTCCTGCAGGTTGCCGCCCACCCCGGGCATGTCGTGGCGCACGGCGATCCCCAGGCTTTGCAGCAGCTTGCTCGGGCCGATGCCCGAACGCTGGAGAATGCCAGGCGAACCCACGGCGCCAGCGCACAGAATGATCTCGCGGCGCGCGGCAAACTCATGCCAGGCGCCTTGCCAGCGGGCTTTCACTGCCCGCGCACGGGTGTTGTTGAGCAGTACCTGGTCGACCTGCACGTCCGTGAGCACGGTGAGGTTGGCGCGGCCTTTTATCGGCCGCAGGAACGCCTTGGAGGCATTCCAGCGCACGCCGCTGCGCTGGTTGACCTGAAAGTATCCACAGCCCTGGTTGTCACCGGTGTTGAAGTCGTCGACCTTGCCGATGCCGGCCTGCTCGGCGGCATCGCGGAAGGCATCGAGGATCGGCCAGCTGTAGCGCTGGCGCTCGACCCGCCATTCACCGTCGCCGCCATGGTGCTCGCTGCTGCCGGCAAAGTGGCTTTCGCTGGCCTTGAACAGTGGCAGCACGTCTTTCCAGGCCCAGCCATCGTTGCCTTGCTCGGCCCAATGGTCGTAGTCGGCAGCCTGGCCGCGCATGTAGATCATGCCGTTGATCGAGGAACAGCCGCCCAGCACCTTGCCCCGCGGGTAACCCAGGCTGCGCCCGCCCAGGCCGGGTTGTGCCTCGGTCTTGAAGCACCAGTCGGTGCGTGGGTTGCCGATGCAGTAGAGGTAACCGACGGGGATGTGAATCCAGGGATAGTTGTCGCGGCCGCCCGCTTCGAGCAGCAATACCCGGCAGGTGGGGTCGGCGGACAAACGATTGGCCAACAGGCAGCCGGCGGGACCGGCACCTACGACCACGTAATCGAAGACAGAATCGGCTGACGGCATGTGCAACCTCGCGCCTGATTATTGTTCTTGTCGTCCTACATCTTATTGATTAATTTCGCAGAGGAAACACGAGATTTCGCGCAGCCGTTGTGCGTTTTAGCACAGCGGTAAGCCTGTACCGGCCCTATCGCCGGCAAGCCGGCTCCCACAGGTAAAGCCCAGGCTTCGAGCCATGTGGTGAACCTGTGGGAGCCGGCTTGCCGGCGATAGGGCCGGAACGAACAGCACAAAGGGACAAGCATGTTCGACTGGAATGATCTGCGGTTTTTCCTCGAATTGCAGCGCAGCGGCCGCCTGCTCACTGCCGCCAAACGCCTCAACACCACCCACAGCACCGTTGCCCGGCATATCGAAAGCATCGAGAAAAGCCTCGGCACGCCGCTGTTCGTGCAGCATGCCCAGGGCTACGAGCTGACCTCGTCCGGCCAGGCACTGCTCAAGCACGCCGAAGCCATGGAAAACGTCGCCCTGCTGGCGCAGGAAGAAATCACCCAGGCCATCACCCCGCTGGGCAAGATCCGCCTGGGCGTCACCGAAGGCATCGGCATCATGTTTTTCACGCCGCGCATGGGCGAGCTGTTCGAGCGCTACCCGGGCCTCGAGGTGGAACTGGTGGCCGTGCCGCGCTTCGTCAGCATCCTCAACCGCGAAGCGGAAATCAGCATTCACCTGGAACGGCCCAGCGCCGACCTGTTGATCACCCGCAAGCTCACCGACTACCGCCTGGCGCTGTATGCCAGCCAAGCCTACCTGGACCGCGCCCCGCCACTGCGCCACCGCGAGGATTTGGCCCAGCACAGCTGGATCGGCTACGTCGATGACCTGTTGTTCAGCCAGGAGCTGCTGTTTCTCAATAGCTTCTGCCGTTCACCCAACGTCGCCTTTCGCAGCACCAGCGTGATTGCCCAGCAGACCGCCGCCCGCGCAGGGCTGGGCATTGCCGTGCTGCCCAACTACATGGCCCGCCACGACCCCACGCTGGTGCGCGTGCTGCCCAGCGAGACCATCCAGCGCAGCTACTGGATCTGCACCCGCCGCGAGCTGCACAAGTCGGTGCGCCTGCGGGTGGTGTGGGACTACCTGCTGGCGCTGTGCGCTGCGCAACAAGGCGAACTGCTAGCCGAGTAGCGCCTTGCCGGCCAACAGCAACGCCGCCGACCAACCGGCCACGGCAAACATCTGCTGCAGGCGTGGCCCGGCGAGTTTGGCGGCCAGCGGCCGGGCCGCCAGCAAGCCGAGCACCGCGCCGACGGCGAACGGTGCACCCACGCGCCAGTGCATCACGCCTGCCAGGCTGGCGCTGACCACACTGCCCGTGGACACCAGGGCGATCACCGCCAGCGAGGTGGAAACGATGCTTTTCATGCGCAAGTTGGTGTAGCGGTTCAACGCCGGAATGATCACGAACCCGCCCCCCACGCCGAGCAAACCGGACAGCAGCCCGGACAACGCCCCGGTGAAAGCCAGGGCGCGTGCGCACGGCAAGGTCCAGCGCAAGCGGCCCTGCAGCGGGTTGAGCACGCAGGGTTCGATGTAGCGGTGAGCTTCCGACGCTTCGCCGCGCAGCTCCTTGGCTGCCTTGCGCCAGATGCGCAGGCAGGCATACACCAGCACCGCGGCGAACACCAAGGCCAGGGGCGTGTTGGGCAAGCGGTGGGCGAGCATCAAGCCGAACGGCGCTGCCGCGATGCCGATCAAGGCGATGAACAGGGCAGCGCGATAACGCACCAGGCCTTGCCGCAACCCCAGCACTGCGCCCACGGCCGCCGCCATCCCCACCGCCAGCAACCCGATCGGCGCCGCTTCGACCATCGACAAGCCCAGGCCGAACACCAGCAGCGGCACCGCCAGGATGCCACCGCCGGCGCCAGTCAGCGCCAGCACCGCACCGATGATGGCGCCGAGGCCGGCGCCCAACAGTTCGTGTTCGATCACTGGCGTGCCTCGACCAGCGGCTGCGGCCGTGCCAACCACTCACGCCCCTTGAGCATGCCCTGCCAATACAGCGGTGGTAGCACCCGCGCCTTGAGCAGCCAGGCCAGGCGGGTAGGCTTGCGACCGTCGAGCAGCCAGCGCGGGAAGCTGGGCGCGACCTTGCCGCCATAGGTGAACTCGGCCAGCACGATCTTGCCGCGCTCGACGGTCAGCGGGCAGGAGCCGTAGCCATCGTACTGGGCCAGGGTCGGCAGCCTGCCGAGCGCCACCAGCACATTGTTGGCCACCACCGGTGCCTGCTTGCGGGCAGCGGCGGCGGTCTTGGCGTTGCTGGTGTTGGCCACGTCGCCCAGGGCATGAACATTGGAGAACTGGCGATGGCGCAAGGTCTGCGGGTCGACGTCGACCCAGCCGGCGGCATCGGCCAACGGGCTCTGGCGGATGAAGTCAGGGGCGACCTGCGGCGGTACCACGTGCAGCATGTCGAAGGCTTCGGTGCGGGTTTCGCTGCTGCCGTCGGCGAGGGTGCGGGCGAAGGTCGCGCGCTTGTTGGGGCCATCCACCGCCACCAGGCGGTGGCTGTAGTTGAGGTCGACCCCGTACTTGTCGATGTAGGCCATCAGCGCCGGTACATAGTCGGGCACGCCGAACAGCACGGCGCCGGCATTGAAGAAGCTGGCCTTGACGTTACCCAGATGGCCGTGGCGCAGCCAGTGGTCGCACGACAGGTACAACGCTTTTTGCGGTGCGCCCGCGCACTTGATCGGCATGGGCGGCTGGGTGAACAGCGCGCGGCCCTGCTTGAGTTTTTGCACCAGCTGCCAGGTGTAGGGCGCCAGGTCGTAACGGTAGTTGGAGGTCACCCCATTGCGGCCAAGGGTTTCGCTGAGCCCGGCAATGGCCTCCCAGTCGAGCTTGAGGCCAGGGCAGACCACCAGCTGTTCGTAACTGATGGCGCGGCCGTCTTCGAGCATCACCAGCTGGGCCGACGGGTCGAAGCCCTGAACCCGAGCCTTCACCCAGTGCACACCACGGGGGATGGCCGAGGCCATGGTGCGGGCGGTGCTTGGCGCCTTGAACACACCCGCACCGACCATGGTCCAGCCGGGCTGGTAGTAGTGCACGTCGGCGGGGTCGATGAGGGCGATGTCCAGCGACGGGTCGCGGCTGATCAGGCTTGAGGCGGTGGCGATACCGGCGGCGCCGGCACCGACGATGACCACTTTGTGGTGGTCGGCATGAGGGGAGGACAACAAGGCAGGCATGACGGAATTTCCTGGATTTCTAATGATGGAGCAGGGCAGTCAGAGCTTGTTCAGCGGGATCTTCAGGTAGCTCACGCCGTTTTCCTCGGGCTCGGGGAAATGGCCGCTGCGCATGTTCACCTGCACCGAAGGCAGGATCAGCACTGGCATGTCGAGTGTCTTGTCGCGGGCTTCGCGCATGGCGACGAAGCTGTCCTCGTCGATGCCGTGGTGGATGTGGATGTTGCTGGCGCGCTGCTCGGCCACGGTGGTCACGTAGCGCATGTCACGGCCACCTGGCAGGTAGTCGTGGCACATGAACAGCTGGGTCTGGTCGGGGAATGCCAGCAAGCGGCGGATGGAGCGATACAGGGTGCGGGCGTCGGCACCGGGGAAGTCGCAGCGCGCCGTGCCGTAGTCGGGCATGAACAGGGTGTCGCCAACGAACACCGCCTTCTCCCCGGCATCGGTGACCACATAGCTCATGCAGGCGGGGGTATGCCCAGGGGTGTGCAGGGCACGGGCATGCAGGTTGCCGATGCGAAACCCTTCCTCGTCTTCGAGCAGCACATCGAACTGGCTGCCATCGCGGGCGAAGCCAGGTTCGGCGTTGAACAGCGAACCGAAGACTTTCTGCACCTGGGTGATGTGCGCACCAATGGCGGTATGCCCGCCCAGATGTTCCTTGAGATAGGCCGCCGCAGAAAGGTGGTCGGCATGCACGTGGGTTTCCAGCACCCACTGCACCTCGGCACCCAGCGCCTTTACCCGGGCAATCAGCAAGTCGGCCGAATCGGTGCAGGTGCGCCCGGACTTGGGGTCGTAGTCGAGGACGCTGTCGATCAGTGCGCACTTGCGCGTCTCGCCGTCCATGACCAGGTAGCTGATGGTCGAGGTCGCCTTGTCGAAGAAGGCTTCCACGTGAAGGTTGTTGCCGATGATCATCACGTTCTCCAATTTATCCACCGCACCTTGGCAGGCGCAGGCAGTGCCAGGAGGTTTATCAAGATGCATGCCAGGCCGCCCGGGCTGCAATGGCCAATGAAACCGGGCGCTGCTGACGCAAGGTTGGCCAGTATGGCAGCGCCATTGGCAGTCGACTGACAGCCAATGGCAGTGTTTGGCAGTCCTTGTTACCCTGCATCGGTCATCCATCGGTGCCGTCATGCCTGAATCCCGTTCCATCATCCTAGCCCTGGTTTCCTACCTCGAACACGATGCACTGCCTACGATCGTGCTGGATACCGACTACAACATCCTCGCGGCCAACGCGGCCTATCGCCGGTTGTTCGGCCGTGACCAGCAAGCGCCACTGGGCGAGAAGTGCCACCGCGTCTCCCATCACTACGCGGTGCCGTGCGACCAGGCCGGTGAGCATTGCCCGATGCGCAAAGCGTGGGACAGCAAAGTGCCGGAGCGGGTCCTGCACATTCATCACACCCCACGCGGGCCGGAACACGTGGATGTGGAGTTGCGCCCGATCCTCGATGAACAGGGCAGGGTGGTGGCCTTCGTCGAGCGCCTGACCACCGTCACCCTGGCCTCGGCGCAACCTCAGCAGCAAGGGCTGGTCGGGCGCGCGCCGGCCTTCAAGCATGCCTTGGCCAGCCTGCAGCGTGCGGCACCCGCGCAAATCCCGGTGCTGCTGCAGGGCGAATCGGGCACCGGCAAGGAGCTGTTCGCCCGCGCCATCCACATGGGCAGCCCACGGGCCAACGGCCCCTTGGTGGTGGTCGACTGCACCGGCCTGACCGAGTCGCTGTTCGAGAGCGAATTGTTCGGCTACGAGAAAGGCGCCTTCACCGGTGCCAACCAGCGCAAGATCGGCCTGGCCGAAGCGGCCCATGGCGGCACGCTGTTTCTTGATGAAATCGGCGAAGTGCCGTTGGCCATGCAGGTCAAGTTGCTGCGCCTGATCGAGTCCGGCAGCTTCCGCCCGGTTGGCAGCCTGCGTACCGTGCATTCGGATTTCCGCCTGGTGTCGGCGACGCACAAGCCATTGAAGCAGATGGTGGCTGAGGGCACGTTCCGGGAAGACCTGTACTACCGCATCAGCGGTTTCCCCATCCGCTTGCCCGCGCTACGCGAACGTGTGGAAGACCTGCCGCTGCTTGCCGAAAGCCTGCTGCAGCGCATGCCAGGCAACCCGGCGCCGAAGCTGAGCCGCGAAGCGCAGCAGCACCTTGAGCTGCATCCTTTCCCGGGCAATATCCGCGAGCTGCGCAACATCCTGGAACAGGCTCGCCTGTTTGCCGACGACGGGCTGATACGGCCTGAACACCTGCCGGAAGATATAGGCCCGGAGCAGGTTTGCGGCCCTGGCGGCGGGCGAGGGCGCAATGGCCTGGGTGAGCTGGCGCAGGCGCTGGAGCAGTTCCAGGGGCCGCGCAGTGAGTTGGCGCGCCACCTTGGCATGAGCGAGCGCACCTTGTATCGGCGCCTGAAGGCGTTGGGGTTGTCCTAGCCCTTGCAAGATCGAGCAGCCAAAAAAAAAGCCCGCTTACGCGGGCTTTCTTTTGTGCGGTTTCTACACCTGATCAGAAGTCCAGGTTCGATACCGACAGGGCATTGCTTTCAATGAACTCACGGCGCGGCTCGACCGCATCACCCATCAGGGTGTTGAAGATCTGGTCGGCAGCGATCGCATCTTCGATGGTGACCTTCAGCATGCGGCGCACGGTTGGGTCCATGGTGGTTTCCCACAGCTGGTCCGGGTTCATCTCACCCAGCCCTTTATAGCGCTGGATGGTGTGGCGCTTGGTGGTCTCGTTCATCAGCCAGTCCAGGCCTTCCTTGAACTCGACGATCGCCTTGCGGCGCTCACCACGCTGAACATAGGCACCTTCGCCCAGCAGGCTGGACAGCTTGGCGCCGATGTTGACCACGGTGCGGTAGTCGTTGCTGCCGAAGAAGTCGCGGTTGAAGGTGATGTAGCTGGCCAGGCCGTGGGAGGTGATTTCCACTTCCGGCAGCCAGACATTGCGTTCCTTGTCTTCGCGCAGGCTGGCCTTGTACGCCAGGCCCGACTTCTGGCTGTTGTTCAGGCGCTGCTGGAAGCTGTCCAGCCAGGCCTGCATCACGGCATGGTCGCCCAACTGCTCGAGGGTGACTTCAGGCAGGTAGATGAAGTGCTCGGTCAGCTCTTCCGGGTACAGACGCGACAGACGCTTGAGGGTCTTCATCACGCTGCGGAATTCGTTGACCAGCGCTTCCAGCTGAACGCCGGAAACGGCTGGCGCCGATTCGTCCAGGTGCAGGCTGGCATCTTCGAGGGCCGACTGGGTCATGTACTCTTCCATGGCCTCGTCGTCCTTGATGTACTGCTCCTGCTTGCCTTTCTTCACCTTGTACAGCGGCGGCTGGGCGATGTAGATGTAGCCACGCTCGACCAGTTCCGGCAGTTGGCGGAAGAAGAAGGTCAGCAGCAGGGTACGGATGTGCGAACCGTCGACGTCAGCATCGGTCATGATGATGATGTTGTGATAACGCAGCTTGTCGATGTTGTACTCTTCGCGGCCGATGCCGCAGCCCAGCGCAGTGATCAGCGTGCCCACTTCCTGGGACGAGATCATCTTGTCGAAACGGGCTTTCTCGACGTTGAGGATCTTGCCCTTGAGCGGCAGGATCGCCTGGGTACGGCGGTTACGACCTTGCTTGGCCGAGCCACCTGCGGAGTCACCCTCCACCAGGTACAGTTCGGAAAGGGCAGGGTCCTTCTCCTGGCAGTCCGCCAGTTTTCCCGGCAGGCCGGCAATATCCAGCGCGCCTTTGCGGCGAGTCATTTCACGCGCTTTACGCGCCGCTTCGCGGGCACGGGCTGCGTCGATCATCTTGCCGACGACGGCCTTGGCTTCGTTGGGGTTTTCCAACAGGAAGTCGGCGAAGTACTTGTTCATCTCCTGTTCCACGGCGGTTTTCACCTCCGAGGAAACCAGCTTGTCCTTGGTCTGGGAGCTGAACTTCGGGTCCGGCACTTTTACCGAAATGATCGCGGTCAGGCCTTCACGGGCGTCATCACCGGTGGTGGCAACCTTGTTCTTCTTGGCCAGGCCTTCCTGCTCGATGTAGTTGTTCAGGCTACGGGTCAGGGAAGAACGGAAGCCCACCAGGTGAGTGCCGCCGTCGCGCTGCGGAATGTTGTTGGTGAAGCACAGCAGGTTTTCGTTGAAGCTGTCGTTCCACTGCAGCGCAACTTCAACACCCACGCCATCGTCGCGCTGGATGTTGAAGTGGAACACCTGGGAGTTGACCGGGGTCTTGTTGGTGTTCAGGTACTCGACGAATGCACGCAGGCCGCCTTCGTATTTGAAGAACTCTTCTTTGCCCGAGCGCTCGTCCTTCAGCAGGATGCCAACGCCGGAGTTGAGGAACGACAACTCCCGGATGCGCTTGGCCAGGATGTCCCAGCTGAAGTGAATGTTCTTGAAGGTTTCAGCCGACGGCTTGAAGTGGATGTGGGTACCGGTGGTTTCGCTTTCACCGACCACGGCCATCGGCGCCTGTGGCACACCGTGCACGTAGGTCTGTTCCCAGATCTTGCCGCTGCGGCGAACGGTCAGCACCAGCTTTTCGGACAGGGCGTTTACTACCGAAACACCCACACCGTGCAGACCACCGGAAACCTTGTACGAGTTGTCGTCGAACTTACCGCCGGCGTGCAGCACGGTCATGATGACCTCGGCTGCCGAAACGCCTTCTTCTTTATGCACGTCTACCGGAATACCGCGGCCGTTGTCGCGCACGCTGATGGATTCGTCGGTGTGAATGATGACGGTGATGTCATCGCAGTGACCCGCGAGGGCTTCGTCGATCGAGTTGTCGACCACCTCGAAGACCATGTGGTGCAGGCCGCTACCATCATCGGTGTCGCCAATGTACATGCCGGGGCGCTTGCGCACGGCATCCAAACCTTTCAGCACCTTGATGCTGGAGGAGTCGTACGTTTGATTTTCGCTCATGCCTTCACTCCCGATGGTCGTGGGTCTGGGTGATACGGCCCTGTTCCACGTGGAACAAAGCAACTGGCGTTTCCGTTTGCCAGCCTTCCCTCAGTAATTCGTGATCTACACAGGTGATGAACACCTGGCAGCGTAATTCTTCAAGCAAGCGGCACAATGCGCGGCGGTGCTGGTCGTCCAGCTCCGACGGCAAGTCATCCACGAGATAAATACAGTGACCGCGGCGAGCCTGGCTGACGAGGTGGCCCTGGGCGATGCGCAATGCGCACACCACCAACTTTTGCTGACCGCGCGACAAAATGTCCGCTGCATTATTGGCAGCCAGACGAAGACGCAAATCAGCACGTTGCGGACCGGCCTGGGTATGGCCCATCTGCTGATCGCGAAGGAGAGAGGAGGCGAGGACTTCTTGCAGTTCCCGGTCCTTGTCCCAGCCTCGGTAATAGCTCAGGGTCAACCCGTCCAGCTCGACCAGTTCGCTCAGGGTTCGCTCGAAGACGGGCTTCAAGGCCTTGATGTAGTTGCGACGGTATTCATCTATTTCCGCGCTGGCCAGGCACAATTCCCGGTCCCAGGCGGCTTGCGAAGCTGGGTCAAGTGTACCATGACGCAACCACGAGTTCCGCTGCCGCAGCGCCTTCTGCAGGCGTTGCCAGGCGGGCAGGAAGCGAGGTTCCACGTGGAACACCCCCCAATCGAGGAACTGCCGACGTATTTTCGGCGCGCCTTCCAGCAAGCGGAAACTGTCTGGGTTGATCAGCTGCAAGGGCAGCAGCTCAGCCAATTGGGCTGCGCTCCTGGCATTCTGGCCATCAATGCGAATGGTGAACTCCCCCTGGCGCTCCCGTGAAACACCAAGGTTGCTGGTGCCACCCTCGGCCAGCTGCACTTCGCCAAATACCGTGCACGCCGGTTGTTCGTATTGAATGACCGGATTCAGGCGAGTGCTGCGAAATGAGCGAGCCAGGCCGAGCAGGTGCACAGCTTCGAGCACGCTGGTCTTACCGCTGCCGTTGGCGCCGTAGAGAATATTGATGCGGGGGGAGGGTGTGAGGGTCACCGGGTGCAGGTTGCGCACCGCGGTGACCATGATACGTCGAAGGGACATTTGGCCTGCTACGTTACAGGCGCATCGGCATAACTACGTAGGAAGAATCGTCGTTGCCGGCTTCCTGCAGCAGGGCACTGCTGTTGGAGTCGGACAGGATCAGACGAACTTGCTCGGTAGTCATGACACCCAGCACGTCGAGCAGATAGCTGACGTTGAAGCCGATTTCCAGCGAGCTGCCTTCGTAGTCGACGCTGATTTCTTCTTCGGCTTCTTCCTGCTCAGGGTTGTTGGCCTGGATCTTCAGCTGGCCGGCAGCCAGTTGCAGGCGAATGCCGCGGTACTTTTCGTTGGAAAGAATCGCGGTACGGCTGAAGGCTTCACGCAGCGCCTGACGATCGCCCACCACCAGCTTGTCACCACCTTTAGGCAGCACGCGCTCGTAGTCCGGGAATTTGCCGTCGACCAGTTTCGAGGTGAAGGTGAACTCACCGGTGGTCGCGCGGATGTGATGCTGGCCGAGCACGATGCTGACCATGCCTTCAGGGTCGGTGAGCAGGCGCGCCAGCTCGAGGATACCCTTGCGCGGCACGATGACCTGGTGACGCTCATCCTGTTCGATCGCGGCGCTCATCGAGCACAGGGCCAGGCGATGGCCATCGGTGGACACTGCGCGCAAGGTATTGCGCGACACTTCCAGCAGCATGCCGTTGAGGTAGTAGCGCACGTCCTGCTGAGCCATGGCGAAGCTGGTGCGCTCGATCAGGCGGCGCAGCTTGCTCTGCTCCAGGTTGCAGGTCAGCGAACCCGGGCCTTCTTCCACCGTCGGGAAGTCGTTGGCAGGCAGGGTCGACAGGGTGAAACGGCTACGGCCGGCCTTGACCAACAGCTTCTGCTCATCGACCTTGATATCGATCAGAACGTCGTTGGGCAGGCTCTTGCAGATGTCCATCAGCTTGCGCGCCGGGACAGTGATTTCGCCAGGCTCGGCCGGCTCTTCGAGTTGCACGCGGCCTACCAGTTCGACTTCCAGGTCGGTACCGGTCAACGACAGCTGCTGGCCTTGTACGACCAGCAGTACGTTGGACAGGACCGGCAAGGTCTGGCGGCGCTCGACGACACCGGCGACCAGTTGCAGGGGTTTCAACAGGGCTTCGCGTTGAATGGTGAAATGCATGGTCTAGTCCCTTGCCTTCAATTAGCTGGGCTGACGGCCATCAGGTCGTCAGCGTGCGCAGCAGGTTCTTGTAGTCCTCGCGGATGTCCGCGTCGGATTCCTTCAATTCGTTGATCTTGCGGCAGGCGTGCAGCACGGTGGTGTGGTCGCGGCCGCCAAACATGTCGCCGATTTCCGGCAGGCTATGGTTGGTCAGCTCCTTGGACAACGCCATGGCCACCTGACGCGGGCGCGCGACGGAACGCGAGCGGCGTTTGGACAACAGATCGGCGATCTTGATCTTGTAGTACTCGGCCACGGTGCGCTGAATGTTATCCACACTCACCAGCTTGTCTTGCAGCGCCAGCAGGTCTTTCAGCGACTCGCGAATCAGCTCGATGGTGATGTCGCGGCCCATGAAGTGCGAGTGGGCAATCACCCGCTTCAGGGCGCCTTCCAGTTCACGCACGTTGGAGCGGATGCGCTGGGCGATGAAGAACGCTGCGTCGTGCGGCAGCTCGACCTTGGCCTGGTCGGCCTTCTTCATCAGGATCGCGACACGGGTTTCCAGTTCCGGCGGCTCCACGGCCACCGTCAGGCCCCAGCCGAAGCGCGACTTCAGACGCTCTTCCAGGCCTTCGATTTCCTTGGGGTAGCGGTCGCTGGTGAGAATCACCTGCTGGCCACCTTCGAGCAAGGCGTTGAAGGTGTGGAAAAACTCTTCCTGCGAACGCTCCTTGCGGGCGAAGAACTGGATGTCGTCGATCAGCAGCGCATCCACCGAGCGGTAGAACCGCTTGAATTCGTTGATCGCGTTCAGCTGCAGCGCCTTGACCATGTCTGCGACGAAGCGCTCGGAATGCAGGTAGACCACCTTGGCATTCGGGTTCTTCTTCAGCAGGTGGTTACCCACAGCATGCATCAGGTGCGTCTTGCCCAAGCCTACGCCGCCATACAGGAACAGCGGGTTGTAGCCGTGCTTGGGGTTGTCGGCCACCTGCCAGGCCGCGGCGCGCGCCAGCTGGTTCGACTTGCCTTCGACAAAGGTTTCGAAGGTGAAGGTGCGGTTCAGGTAGCTGGTGTGCTTGAGCGCACCTTCGACCTGGACGGTGCGTTGTTCGGTACGCCCGCTGGCAGCGGGTGCCGCGTTGCTGTCGGCCATGGCATCGAAGCTGTCCCGCGAGGACGACTCGGCGCTATCGGTCACCAGCACAGGTTCGACAACGCTGGCCATGACCGGCTCGGCAACAGCTGCGGCCGGGGCATTGGCAGCCTGGGGCTGGCTTTGCGCGAGCGAGGCTGCCACTGCAGCACTGACCGGGGCGTTGGGCGCAGCGCGCGGCGCAGAGCTGCGACGGCTGCCTATTAATAAGGAAAGGGCAGGCGCGATGCCGCTGCCGTTCTCACCCAACAGTTCGAGCAGGCGGCCGAGGTACTTTTCATTCACCCAATCGAGAACGAAGCGGTTAGGCGCATAGACGCGCAACTCGTCGCCTTCGGCTTCGACCTGTAGCGGACGGATCCAGGTGTTGAATTGCTGGGCAGGCAGTTCATCGCGCAGAAGCTCCACGCACTGCTGCCAAAGTTCCACTGACACGGATATCCCCTGAGTTTGAAAGCCGGATGAGGCAAAAACAAACCGCCATTGTACCGGTCGAGCGCTCAGTTATCCACATGTGGAAACATTCTGAGCCATGACAAATCACCCATTTAGCGACCAAAACACCCTTTCAAGGCGGTGGATAAGCCCTGTGGATAAGCGCACATGAGGGCTATGCACAACCCTGAGTCGAGCCGTGTGGATAACTCTCCTGTGGATAAGCGGCGTTTTCATCCACAACTTGTGCGCATGCGCAGCACAGGCGCAGCACCCGTTGTGGACAAGGTTTTGAAATTCTGTACAGCCCATGAATAAAGGGCTGCAAGAGGTTATCCACAGATACTTATCCACTTAAGAGTTATAAGTTCTTCAGAAAAGCTTTTTATATGTCTCTTCTTTTTTTTCATTTTGTCGTCCGTTTGCCTGCACGGGCAAGCCTTGGCCGGAGGAACGCCAGCGATCACCTTCCATAAGGAATGACTGGTTGGAAATTGACCTATTGGCTTGCTTTCTCTAGAATCGCCGATCTCTTAAAAAGGGGGCCATCCCGGCCCGTTGTCGACAAACCCAGGTAACACGCCATGAAACGTACTTTCCAACCAAGCACCATCAAGCGCGCTCGCACCCACGGCTTCCGTGCCCGTATGGCTACCAAGAACGGCCGCGCTGTTCTGTCGCGTCGTCGTGCCAAAGGCCGTAAGCGTCTGGCCATTTGATTTTTCGGCACAGGTGGTGAGTCAGGACTTCAGTCGGGAAAAGCGACTGCTTACACCCCGGCATTTCAAAGCGGTCTTCGACTCCCCAACCGGCAAGGTTCCAGGGAAAAACCTGCTGATCCTTGCTCGCGAGAACGGGCTCGATCATCCACGCCTCGGCCTGGTGATCGGCAAGAAGAGCGTCAAGCTCGCCGTTCAACGCAATCGCCTCAAGCGCTTGATGCGCGATTCCTTCCGTCTGAACCAGCAAATGCTCGCTGGCTTGGACATAGTGATCGTCGCGCGCAAGGGATTGGGTGAGATAGAAAACCCGGAATTGCACCAACACTTTGGCAAGCTCTGGAAACGCCTGGCCCGCAGCCGGCCCTCTCCAGCGGCAAACGCCGATTCCGCAGGGGTAGACAGTCAAGATGCGTAAACTGGCACTCGTTCCGATCCAGTTTTACCGTTACGCCATTAGTCCTCTGATGGCCAGCCACTGTCGTTTCTACCCCAGTTGCTCCTGTTACGCTTACGAAGCCATTGAAAACCATGGTCTCTGGCGTGGCGGGTGGCTAGCCGTTCGTCGCCTGGGGCGTTGTCATCCGTGGAACGACGGCGGTTTCGATCCCGTTCCTCCCGCTCCTTCCTCCCGAACTTCTTCGATAGCCGAGTAATCATGGATATTAAACGCACGATCCTGATCGCCGCCCTGGCAATCGTGTCCTACGTCATGGTCCTGAAGTGGAACGATGACTACGGCCAGGCTGCCTTGCCGACTCAGAATACTGCTGCCAGCACTGTTGCTCCGGGCTTGCCCGATGGCGTACCCGCCGCCAACAACGGCGCCAGCGCCGATGTACCGAGCGCCAACGGCGAGTCGAGCCCTGCAGAACTGGCACCTGTTGCACTCAGCAAGGATCTGATCAAGGTCAAGACCGATGTCCTGGAACTGGCTATCGACCCAGTCGGTGGTGACATCGTCCAGCTGAACCTGCCGAAATACCCACGCCGCCAGGACCATCCGGACATTCCGTTCCAGCTGTTCGACAACGGTGGCGAGCGCGTGTACCTGGCCCAGAGCGGCCTGACCGGCGCCAATGGCCCGGACGCCCGTTCCACTGGCCGTCCGCTGTACGCTGCCGAGCAGAAGTCCTACCAGATGGCCGACGGCCAGGAACAACTGGTGGTCGACCTGAAGTTCAGCGACAACGGTGTGAACTACATCAAGCGCTTCAGCTTCAAGCGCGGCGAGTACGACCTGACCGTCAGCTACCTGATCGACAACCAGAGCGCTCAGGCCTGGAGCGGCAACATGTTTGCCCAGCTCAAGCGTGACGCCAGTGGCGATCCGTCCTCGAGCACTGCCACCGGCACCGCGACCTACCTGGGCGCCGCCATGTGGACCGCGTCCGAGCCGTACAAGAAAGTGTCGATGAAGGACATCGACAAAGGTAGTTTGAAAGAAAATGTGTCCGGCGGCTGGGTCGCCTGGCTGCAGCACTACTTCGTGACCGCCTGGATTCCTGCCAAGTCCGACAACAACGTTGTGCAGACCCGCAAGGACAGCCAGGGCAACTACATCATCGGCTACACCGGCCCGGCCATCAGCGTACCTGCTGGCGGCAAGGTCGAAACCAGCGCCATGCTGTACGCCGGCCCGAAGATCCAGTCCAAGCTCAAGGAGTTGTCCCCAGGCCTGGAACTGACCGTCGACTACGGCTTCCTGTGGTTCATCGCCCAGCCGATCTTCTGGCTGCTGCAACATATCCACAGCCTGCTGGGCAACTGGGGCTGGTCGATCATCGTCCTGACCATGCTCATCAAGGGCCTGTTCTTCCCGCTGTCGGCTGCCAGCTACCGCTCGATGGCGCGCATGCGTGCCGTGGCGCCGAAGCTTGCCGCGCTGAAGGAACGCTTCGGTGACGATCGCCAGAAGATGTCCCAGGCGATGATGGAGCTGTACAAGAAAGAGAAGATCAACCCGCTGGGCGGCTGCCTGCCGATTCTGGTCCAGATGCCGGTGTTCCTGGCCCTGTACTGGGTACTGCTGGAAAGCGTAGAAATGCGCCAGGCCCCGTGGATGCTGTGGATCACCGACCTGTCGATCAAGGATCCGTTCTTCATCCTGCCGATCATCATGGGCGCGACCATGTTCATCCAGCAGCGCCTGAACCCGACTCCGCCGGATCCGATGCAGGCCAAGGTGATGAAAATGATGCCGATCATCTTCACCTTCTTCTTCCTGTGGTTCCCAGCGGGCCTGGTGCTGTACTGGGTTGTGAACAACTGCTTGTCGATCACCCAGCAGTGGTACATCACCCGCCGTATCGAAGCAGCGACGAAAAAAGCTGCTGCTTGACGGGCTACTCAGCTAGCCTGTGAATAAAAACGCCCCCTCGGGGGCGTTTTTGCTATCTGTCGTATTTGTCGTAGAGGCTTTCGAGCATGAACACTGTGCGTGAAACCATCGCAGCCATCGCCACCGCCCAGGGCCGCGGCGGTGTCGGCATCGTCCGCCTGTCCGGGCCACTGGCGGCCAAGGCTGGCCAACTCATCACCGGCCGCAGCCTGACCCCGCGCCATGCCCACTACGGCCCGTTCCGCGACGAGCAAGGGCTGGTGCTGGATGAAGGCATCGCGCTGTTCTTCCCGGGGCCGAACTCGTTCACCGGTGAGGATGTGCTGGAGCTGCAGGGCCATGGCGGCCCGGTGGTGCTGGATATGCTGCTGCAGCGCTGCGTCGAGGTCGGTTGCCGTCTGGCGCGCCCGGGCGAGTTCAGCGAGCGGGCATTTCTCAACGACAAGCTCGACCTGGCCCAGGCCGAGGCCATTGCCGACCTCATCGAGGCCAGCTCCAGCCAGGCGGCGCGCAATGCGTTGCGCTCGCTGCAGGGCGAATTCTCCAAGCGTGTGCACAGCCTGACCGAGGCGCTGATTGCCCTGCGCATCTACGTCGAGGCGGCCATCGACTTCCCGGAAGAAGAAATCGACTTCCTCGCTGACGGGCATGTGCTGTCGATGCTCGACACCGTGCGTGGCGAGTTGTCCACAGTGCAGCGCGAAGCCGGGCAGGGCGCCTTGCTGCGTGACGGCATGACCGTGGTGATCGCCGGCAGGCCCAACGCCGGCAAGTCGAGCCTGCTCAATACCCTGGCCGGCCGCGAGGCGGCGATCGTCACCGATATCGCCGGCACCACCCGGGACATCCTGCGCGAACATATCCACATCGATGGCATGCCGCTGCACGTGGTCGACACGGCAGGCCTGCGCGACACCGATGACCATGTGGAAAAGATCGGCGTGGAACGCGCGCTCAAGGCCATTGGCGAAGCCGACCGGGTGTTGCTGGTGGTGGACTCCACCGCCCCCGAGGCGAGCGACCCGTTTGCCCTGTGGCCGGAGTTCCTGGACCAGCGGCCAGACCCGGCCAAGGTCACGCTGATTCGCAACAAGGCCGACCTCAGTGGCGAGCGGGTAGCGCTGGAACAATGCGACGACGGGCACGTGACGATCACCCTGAGCGCCAAGGGCGACGACCAGGGGCTGCAGCTGCTGCGCGAACACCTCAAGGCCTGCATGGGCTACGAGCAGACCGCAGAGAGCGGCTTCAGCGCCCGCCGGCGCCACCTGGATGCACTGCGCCAGGCCAGCGACCACCTGGAACACGGGCGTGCCCAATTGACCCTGGCCGGGGCCGGAGAGCTGCTGGCAGAAGATTTGCGACAGGCACAGCAGGCACTGGGTGAAATCACCGGAGCCTTCAGTTCGGATGACCTGCTCGGCAGGATTTTCTCGAGTTTCTGCATCGGCAAGTAGTCCACAACCTGCCAGACCCAGGCCGCTCCTTCATGGAGCGGCTTTTTTTTGCCCGCAGGAGCCCTGTGGGTAACTCGCCTTCAGGTCAGTTGATAAGCAGGCCTTTTTTCTGAGGACAAAGCGGCCTGTGGGTAAAGAGGCATTTAATCCACAGGCTAAAACCGGTTATCCAGAACCCTCATGGCCATCCAGACACAGGGTTTAATTTCTCTCTACACAACGGTTGATAAGGGATACAGAACGTTATCCACAGATATCCGTGTGCATAAGAATAAACATAAAAACAAAGCTTTTTTAAATTTCTCTTCTTTGATTTCTGTTGTCTGCCACTCATCCACAGCCTGGTCAAAATTTGCGCAAAAGGTTTCTTTAGAGGGGGTGAAGTCCCTATACTTGTCGGCTTACCTTCTCTATTCGCAAAAACAGGCACGAGGTGCGTGGTGGATTTCCCTTCCCGTTTTGAAGTGATCGTCATCGGCGGCGGCCATGCCGGTACCGAGGCTGCGCTTGCGTCTGCACGCATGGGTGTGAAAACCCTGCTGTTGACCCATAACGTGGAAACCCTCGGTCACATGAGCTGCAACCCCGCGATCGGTGGTATTGGCAAGAGCCATCTGGTCAAAGAGATCGATGCCCTCGGCGGCGCGATGGCATTGGCCACCGACAAGAGCGGTATCCAGTTCCGCATCCTGAACAACCGCAAGGGTCCGGCCGTGCGCGCCACCCGAGCGCAGGCAGACCGCGCCATCTACAAGGCGGTGGTGCGCGAGATCCTGGAAAACCAGCCGAACCTGTGGATATTCCAGCAGTCGTGCGACGACCTGATCGTCGAGCAGGACCAGGTCAAAGGCGTGGTCACCCAGATGGGCCTGCGCTTCTTCGCCGAACAAGTGGTACTGACCACCGGTACCTTCCTCGGTGGGCTTATCCACATCGGTTTGCAAAACCACTCCGGTGGCCGCGCCGGTGACCCACCCTCGATCGCCCTGGCCCACCGCATGCGTGAACTGCCGCTGCGCGTCGGCCGCTTGAAAACCGGTACGCCGCCGCGTATCGACGGGCGTTCGGTAGATTTCTCGGTGATGACCGAGCAGCCAGGCGACACGCCGATCCCGGTGATGTCGTTCATGGGCAATGCGCAGATGCACCCGCGCCAGGTCAGCTGCTGGATCACCCACACCAACGCCCGCACCCACGAGATCATCGCCTCGAACCTCGACCGTTCGCCGATGTACTCCGGGGTCATCGAAGGCGTCGGCCCGCGCTACTGCCCGTCGATCGAAGACAAGATCCACCGCTTCGCCGACAAGGAAAGCCACCAGGTGTTCATCGAGCCGGAAGGCCTGACCACCCACGAGCTGTACCCCAACGGCATTTCCACTTCGCTGCCGTTCGACGTGCAGCTGGAACTGGTGCGCTCGATCCGCGGCATGGAAAATGCCCACATCGTGCGCCCCGGCTACGCCATCGAGTACGACTACTTCGACCCGCGCGACCTCAAGTACAGCCTGGAGACCAAGGTCATCGGCGGCCTGTACTTCGCCGGCCAGATCAACGGCACCACCGGTTACGAAGAAGCTGGCGCCCAGGGCCTGCTGGCCGGGACCAACGCCGCGCTGCGCGCCCAGGGCCGCGAAAGCTGGTGCCCGCGCCGCGACGAGGCGTACATCGGTGTGCTGGTCGACGACCTGATCACCCTGGGTACCCAGGAGCCTTACCGCATGTTCACTTCGCGCGCCGAGTACCGGCTGATCCTGCGCGAAGACAACGCCGACCTGCGCCTGACCGAAAAAGGCCGTGAACTGGGCCTGATCGATGACCAGCGCTGGGCCGCCTTCTGCGCCAAGCGCGATGGCATCGAGCGTGAGGAACAGCGCCTGAAGTCGACCTGGGTACGCCCCAATACCCCGCAAGGTCAGGCCGTTGTGGATAAGTTCGGCACCCCGCTGAGCCACGAGTACAGCCTGCTCAACCTGCTCGCCCGCCCGGAAATCGACTACGCCGGGCTGATCGAGGCGACCGGCGGTGAGGTCATCGACCCGCAGGTTGCCGAGCAGGTCGAGATCAAGACCAAGTACGCCGGCTACATCGACCGCCAGCAGGATGAAATCGCCCGCCTGCGCGCCAGCGAAGACACGCGCCTGCCTGTGGATATCGACTACGCCACGATTTCCGGCCTGTCCAAGGAAATCCAGGGCAAGCTGGGCCAGACCCGCCCAGAGACGCTGGGCCAGGCTTCGCGTATCCCGGGCGTTACCCCGGCGGCGATTTCCCTGTTGCTGATTCATCTGAAAAAACGCGGCGCTGGCCGCGAATTGGAGCAAAGCGCTTGAGTTCCCTGGTCACCCCGCAGCACGCAGAAGAGTTGTCCACAGGCGCGCGCCAGCTCGGCATCGAGCTGAGCGCGCAGCAGCACGAAGCGCTGCTGGGCTACCTGGCCCTGTTGATCAAGTGGAACAAAGCCTACAACCTGACCGCCGTGCGCGATCCGGACGAGATGGTCTCGCGCCATCTGCTCGACAGCCTCAGCGTCATGGGGTTTATCCACAGCGACCGCGAAACCTGGCTGGATGTGGGCAGCGGCGGTGGCATGCCGGGCATTCCGTTGGCTATCCTGCACCCGCACAAACAGGTGACGGTGCTGGATGCCAACGGCAAGAAGACGCGCTTTCTGACCCAGGTCAAAATGGAGCTGAAACTGGAAAACCTCACGGTTATCCACAGCCGCGTCGAGGCCTTCCAGCCCGCGCAGCCGTTCAGCGGCATCATCTCCCGCGCCTTCAGCAGCATGGAGAACTTCACCAACTGGACCCGCCACTTGGGCGACACCGGGACGCAATGGCTTGCAATGAAGGGGCTGCATCCTGCCGATGAACTGGTAGCATTGCCCGCAGACTTCACAGTGGAAAGCGAGCAGGCCCTGACCGTTCCAGGTTGCCAGGGCCAGCGCCATCTGCTGATACTGCGCCGCAAGGCATGACTGGGAACACACGCAACAATGGCTAAGGTATTCGCAATCGCGAACCAGAAAGGTGGAGTGGGCAAAACCACCACCTGTATCAATCTTGCTGCATCGCTGGCCGCGACCAAGCGTCGTGTGCTGCTGATCGACCTCGATCCGCAGGGCAACGCCACCATGGGCAGCGGTGTGGACAAACACGAACTCGAGCATTCGGTCTACGACCTGTTGATCGGCGAATGCGACCTTGCCCAGGCCATGCACTACTCCGAGCACGGCGGCTTCCAGCTGCTGCCGGCCAACCGCGACCTGACTGCCGCGGAAGTGGTGCTGCTGGAGATGCAGGTCAAGGAGAGCCGCCTGCGCAATGCCCTGGCGCCGATCCGCGAGAGCTACGACTACATCCTCATCGACTGCCCACCGTCGCTGTCGATGCTGACGCTCAACGCCCTGGTCGCCTCCGATGGCGTGATCATCCCGATGCAGTGCGAGTACTACGCACTGGAAGGTCTCAGCGACCTTGTGGATAACATCAAGCGCATCGCCGCCCGCCTGAACCCGCAACTGAAGATCGAAGGCCTGCTGCGGACCATGTACGACCCGCGCCTGAGCCTGAACAACGATGTTTCGGCGCAGCTCAAGGAGCACTTCGGCGAGCAGCTGTACGACACGGTCATCCCGCGCAACATCCGCCTGGCGGAGGCGCCGAGCTTCGGCATGCCGGCACTGGCCTACGACAAGCAATCGCGTGGTGCACTCGCCTACCTGGCCCTGGCCGGGGAACTGGTGCGCCGTCAACGCCGTCAATTACGCACTGCACAAACAACTTAAGGAATCCGCATGGCCGTTAAGAAACGGGGTCTCGGACGTGGGTTGGATGCACTGCTCAGTGGTCCGTCCGTCAGCGCGCTCGAAGAGCAGGCTGTGAAGATCGACCAGAAAGAACTGCAACACCTGCCGGTCGAACTGATCCAGCGCGGCAAGTATCAGCCGCGCCGCGACATGGATCCGGTGGCGCTGGAAGAACTGGCGCACTCGATTCGCAGCCATGGCGTGATGCAGCCGATCGTGGTCCGCCCGATCGATGGCAACCGCTATGAAATCATCGCCGGTGAACGCCGCTGGCGCGCCACCCAGCAGGCCGGCCTGGACACCATCCCGGCGATGGTCCGCGAAGTGCCCGACGAAGCGGCCATCGCCATGGCCCTGATCGAGAACATCCAGCGCGAGGACCTCAACCCGCTGGAAGAGGCCCTGGCCCTGCAGCGGCTGCAGCAGGAGTTCGAACTGACCCAGCAACAGGTGGCGGATGCCGTGGGCAAGTCGCGGGTCACCGTGGCCAACCTGCTGCGTCTGATCTCGCTGCCGGAAGCGATCAAGACCATGCTCGCCCACGGCGACCTGGAGATGGGCCACGCACGTGCTTTGCTCGGCCTGGAAGAAGATCGCCAGGAAGAAGGGGCGCGACATGTTGTCGCACGTGGCCTCACCGTGCGCCAAACCGAGGCACTGGTGCGCCAGTGGCTCAGCGGCAAACCTGATCCGGTCGAACCGAGCAAACCTGATCCGGATATCGAGCGCCTTGAACAGCGGCTTGCAGAGCGCCTGGGCTCGCCCGTGCAGATACGCCACGGGAACAAGGGAAAAGGGCAATTGGTTATTCGTTACAACTCGCTTGACGAGTTGCAAGGTGTGCTTGCTCACATCCGCTGAAACAATTCCTGTTGTAGCGCTCAGTCGGAAATCACTACGAAGAGTTGAATAGGGGTTAATCCACCCCTATACTCTGCGCGCATTTTGTCGGCACAAATTATGCCAAGTCGTTGCTGACTTGTTGGTCGACTTTCGAGGAGCAGTTTTGATGGAAATCCGCACGCCAAACCGCCTGCCTTTCCATCGCTGGGCGGTTTTCCCGGTACTGCTGGCTCAATTTGTAGTACTGCTGCTGGCAACGCTGGTGTTGTGGCAGTGGAAAGGGGTGGTCAGTGGATATTCAGGCCTTTGCGGAGGTTTGATTGCCTGGCTGCCCAATTTGTATTTCGCCTGGAAGGCTTTTCGCTTCAGCGGAGCCCGGGCGGCGCAGGCCATCGTCAAGTCGTTCTACGCAGGCGAGGCAGGCAAGATGATTTTGACGGCAGTGCTGTTCGCACTGACCTTCGCAGGAGTGAAGCCACTGGCGCCGTTAGCAGTATTCGGCGTCTTCGTGTTGACCCTTTTGGTCAGCTGGTTCGCGCCCCTGCTGATGAATAAAAGACTTTCGAGACCTTAGGGCGTTTGAGGCAACCATGGCAGCAGAAACCGCTTCGGGCTATATCCAGCACCACTTGCAGAACCTGACCTACGGTCAACTACCAGACGGCAGCTGGGGCTTCGCCCATTCGGCTGCAGAAGCCAAGGCAATGGGCTTCTGGGCGTTCCACCTGGACACCCTGGGTTGGTCCGTCGCGCTGGGTCTGATCTTCCTGTTCATTTTCCGCATGGCGGCGAAGAAGGCGACTTCCGGCCAGCCTGGCGGTCTGCAGAACTTCGTTGAAGTGATGGTGGACTTCGTACACGGCAGCGTGAAGGATTCCTTCCACGGCCGTAGCCCGGTGATTGCTCCGCTGGCGCTGACCATCTTCGTCTGGGTGTTCCTGATGAACGCCATCGACCTGGTACCGGTCGACTGGATTCCTCAGCTGGCCATCCTGATCTCCGGTGACCCGCACATTCCGTTCCGCGCCGTGTCGACCACCGACCCGAACGCGACCCTGGCCATGGCCTTCTGCGTGTTCGCCCTGATCATCTTCTACAGCATCAAGGTCAAGGGCCTGGGCGGCTTCATCGGTGAGCTGACCCTGCACCCGTTCGGCAGCAAGAACATCTTCCTGCAGATCCTGCTGATTCCGGTCAACTTCCTGCTCGAATTCGTCACCCTGATCGCCAAGCCGATCTCGCTGGCACTGCGACTGTTCGGCAACATGTACGCCGGCGAGCTGGTGTTCATCCTGATCGCGGTGATGTTCGGCGCCGGCATCCTCTGGCTCAGCGGCCTGGGTGTGGTGCTGCAGTGGGCGTGGGCTGTGTTCCACATCCTGATCATCACCCTGCAAGCTTTCATCTTCATGATGCTTACCATCGTCTACCTGTCGATGGCTCACGAAGATAACCATTAAGACCGCCTGGCGTGTCTGATAGCCTTCCCCGCTCGTTTGGGGGGAGGGCTTTAAAAGTCCGCAAGGGCAGCTGTACCAAACGATTTGTTTTACCGCTTCAAACTAAAAACCTAACCAATACGACGTAAAAGTCGGGAGGAAAGATGGAAACTGTAGTTGGTCTGACCGCTATCGCTGTTGCTCTGCTGATCGGCCTGGGTGCTCTGGGTACCGCCATTGGTTTCGGCCTGCTGGGCGGCAAGTTCCTGGAAGGCGCTGCTCGTCAGCCTGAGATGGTGCCGATGCTGCAGGTCAAAATGTTCATCGTTGCCGGTCTGCTCGACGCCGTAACCATGATCGGTGTTGGTATCGCTCTGTTCTTCACCTTCGCGAATCCGTTCGTTGGTCAGATCGCCGGCTAATCACTCGTATTCACGAGTTGATGGCTGTATGAATTAAGACCGAGCGAGGTGTTGGCGTGAACATTAATGCAACCCTGATTGGCCAATCCGTTGCTTTTCTGATTTTTGTACTCTTCTGCATGAAGTATGTATGGCCTCCGGTCATCACTGCTCTGCACGAGCGCCAAAAGAAGATTGCCGACGGCTTGGACGCTGCCAACCGCGCAGCTCGCGACCTGGAGCTGGCCCAAGAGAAAGTGGGTCAGCAACTGCGTGAAGCTAAAGCACAGGCAGCCGAAATCATTGAGCAAAGCAAGAAACGCGCTGCTCAGCTTGTCGAGGAAGCCCGTGATCAGGCCCGCGTCGAAGCTGACCGTGTGAAGGCTCAGGCTCTGGCCGAGATCGAACAGGAACTGAACAGCGCCAAAGACGCTCTGCGTGCCCAAGTGGGTGCTCTGGCCGTTGACGGTGCTGAAAAGATCCTTGGCGCCACAATCGATCAAA
Source organism: Pseudomonas faucium (assembly GCF_021602585.1). Classification (GTDB taxonomy): domain Bacteria; phylum Pseudomonadota; class Gammaproteobacteria; order Pseudomonadales; family Pseudomonadaceae; genus Aquipseudomonas; species Aquipseudomonas faucium. The sequence continues at coordinate 320,576 of NZ_BQIP01000002.1, read as the reverse complement.
ACGCGCATGCGGAGCTGGTTAACAAACTGGCCGCTGAAATTTAAGCGAGGGCGATCATGGCAGAACTGACCACGTTGGCCCGACCTTACGCTAAGGCTGCCTTTGAGCATGCCCAGGCCCATCAGCAACTGGCCAATTGGTCAGCCATGCTCGGCCTGGCTGCTGCGGTGTCGCAAGACGACACCATGCAGCGCCTGCTCAAGGCCCCGCGACTGACGAGCGCAGAAAAGGCCGCCACGTTCATTGACGTGTGCGGTGACAAGTTCAATGCACAGGCACAGAATTTCATTCGTGTTGCCGCGGAAAACGACCGTCTCCTGCTTCTGCCGGAGATTGCCGCTCTGTTCGACCTGCTGAAGGCCGAGCAAGAGAAATCCGTGGACGTGGAAGTCACCAGTGCCTTCGCGTTGAACCAAGAACAGCAAGACAAACTCGCCAAGGTTCTCAGTGCACGGTTAGGCCAGGAAGTGCGCCTGCACGCGTCGGAGGATGCCAGCCTGATTGGCGGCGTCGTCATCCGCGCTGGTGACCTGGTAATCGATGGCTCTGTTCGCGGCAAAATCGCGAAACTGGCCGAAGCATTGAAATCTTGAGTTTGAAGGGGCAGCAGAGCAATGCAGCAACTCAATCCTTCCGAAATTAGTGAAATCATCAAGGGCCGCATCGACAACCTCGATGTGAGCTCCCAAGCCCGTAACGAAGGTACCGTTGTTTCGGTATCCGACGGTATCGTGCGGATCCACGGTCTGGCCGACGTCATGTACGGCGAAATGATCGAGTTCCCTGGCGGCGTCTACGGCATGGCACTGAACCTGGAGCAAGACTCCGTGGGTGCAGTGATCCTGGGTGCCTATGACACCCTCGCCGAAGGCATGAGCGCCAAGTGCACCGGCCGCATCCTGGAAGTTCCCGTTGGTAAGGAACTGCTGGGCCGCGTCGTCGACGCACTGGGCAACCCGATCGACGGCAAAGGTCCACTGGGTCACACCCAGACCGACGCGGTCGAGAAAGTAGCTCCAGGCGTGATCTGGCGTAAGTCGGTAGACCAGCCTGTACAGACTGGCTACAAGTCCGTCGACGCCATGATCCCTGTCGGCCGTGGCCAGCGCGAGCTGATCATCGGTGACCGTCAGATCGGCAAGACCGCCATGGCCATCGACGCCATCATCAACCAGAAAGACTCCGGTATTTTCTGTGTGTATGTGGCTGTCGGCCAGAAGCGTTCCACCGTTGCCAACATCGTTCGCAAGCTGGAAGAAAACGGCGCCCTGGCCAACACCATCGTGGTCGTTGCCAGTGCTTCGGAATCCGCCGCACTGCAGTTCCTGGCACCTTACGCCGGCTGCACCATGGGCGAGTTCTTCCGTGACCGCGGTGAAGACGCCCTGATCGTTTACGATGACCTGTCCAAGCAGGCCGTTGCCTACCGTCAGATCTCCCTGCTGCTGCGCCGTCCACCAGGACGTGAAGCGTACCCAGGTGACGTGTTCTATCTCCACTCCCGTCTGCTGGAGCGTGCATCGCGCGTTTCCGAAGAGTACGTCGAGAAGTTCACCAATGGCGCAGTCACTGGCAAAACCGGTTCCCTGACCGCTCTGCCGATCATCGAAACCCAGGCTGGCGACGTTTCCGCGTTCGTTCCGACCAACGTGATTTCCATCACCGACGGTCAGATCTTCCTGGAATCGGCCATGTTCAACTCGGGCATCCGCCCTGCAGTGAACGCCGGTGTTTCGGTATCCCGCGTAGGTGGTGCCGCTCAGACCAAGATCATCAAGAAGCTGTCCGGTGGTATTCGTACCGCTCTGGCTCAGTACCGTGAACTGGCGGCATTCGCCCAGTTCGCTTCCGATCTGGACGAAGCGACCCGCAAGCAGCTCGAGCATGGTCAGCGCGTTACCGAGCTGATGAAGCAGAAGCAGTACGCGCCGATGTCCATCGCGGACATGGCTCTGTCGCTGTACGCCGCTGAGCGTGGTTTCCTGACTGACGTAGAAGTCTCCAAGATCGGCAGCTTCGAGCAAGCACTGATCGCCTTCTTCAACCGTGATCACGCCGAACTGATGGCGAAGATCAACGTGAAGGGTGACTTCAACGACGAAATCGACGCAGGCCTGAAAGCCGGTATCGAGAAGTTCAAGGCCACCCAGACCTGGTAAGCCGCAGCGGGGGCCCAGGCCCCCGCTTGCTAACCTGATAGGTGATACATGGCAGGCGCAAAAGAGATTCGCAGTAAGATTGCGAGCATCAAAAGCACGCAAAAAATTACCAGCGCCATGGAGAAAGTGGCGGTCAGCAAGATGCGCAAGGCACAAATGCGCATGGCTGCTAGCCGTCCTTACGCGGAGCGTATCCGCCAGGTGATCGGTCATCTGGCCAACGCCAACCCGGAATACCGCCACCCGTTCATGATCGAGCGCCCTGTAAAGCGCGTCGGTTATATCGTGGTGAGCAGTGACCGTGGTCTGTGCGGTGGCTTGAACACCAACCTGTTCAAGGCCCTGGTCAAGGACATGAACGTAAACCGCGAACAGGGCGTTGAAATCGACCTGTGCGTGATCGGCAGCAAGGGTGCGACTTTCTTCCGCATCTTTGGCGGCAACGTCGTAGCCGCGATCAGCCACCTGGGCGAAGAGCCATCGATCAACGATCTGATCGGCTCCGTCAAAGTGATGCTGGACGCCTACCTGGACGGCCGTATCGATCGCCTTTCGGTGGTTTCGAACAAGTTCATCAACACCATGACCCAAACTCCAACGGTCGAGCAATTGGTACCGTTGGTGGCAACCCCGGATCAGGATCTCAAGCATCACTGGGATTACCTGTACGAACCCGACGCAAAAGAGCTGCTGGACGGCTTGATGGTGCGTTACGTGGAGTCGCAGGTGTACCAGGCGGTGGTCGAGAACAACGCTGCTGAACAAGCGGCCCGGATGATCGCGATGAAGAACGCCACAGACAACGCCGGTGATTTGATCAAAGAGCTTCAGTTGATCTACAACAAGGCGCGTCAGGCTGCGATCACCCAGGAGATCTCGGAAATCGTCGGCGGCGCTGCCGCGGTTTAACGGTTCAAAAATTCAGAGGATCCAGCTATGAGTAGCGGACGTATCGTTCAAATCATCGGCGCCGTCATCGACGTGGAATTCCCACGTGACGTCGTGCCGAGTGTATACAACGCGCTGAAAGTACAAGGCGCGGAAACCACCCTCGAAGTTCAGCAGCAGCTGGGCGACGGCGTGGTTCGTACCATTGCGATGGGCTCCACCGAAGGCCTGAAGCGCGGTCTGGATGTCGTTGACACCGGCGCTGCCATTTCCGTTCCTGTTGGTAAGGCCACTCTGGGCCGCATCATGGACGTTCTGGGCAACCCGATCGACGAAGCCGGCCCGATCGGCGAAGAAGAGCGTCGCGGTATCCACCAGCCAGCGCCTTCGTTCGCTGACCAGGCAGGCGGCAACGACCTGCTGGAAACCGGCATCAAGGTTATCGACCTGGTTTGCCCGTTCGCCAAGGGTGGTAAGGTTGGTCTGTTCGGTGGTGCCGGTGTCGGCAAGACCGTAAACATGATGGAACTGATCCGTAACATCGCCATGGAACACAGCGGTTACTCCGTGTTCGCTGGTGTGGGTGAGCGTACTCGTGAGGGTAACGACTTCTACCACGAGATGAAGGACTCCAACGTTCTCGACAAGGTAGCGCTGGTCTACGGTCAGATGAACGAGCCACCAGGAAACCGTCTGCGCGTAGCGCTGACCGGCCTGACCATGGCTGAGAAATTCCGTGACGAAGGTAACGACGTTCTGCTGTTCGTCGACAACATCTATCGTTACACCCTGGCCGGTACCGAAGTATCCGCACTGCTGGGCCGTATGCCTTCGGCAGTAGGTTACCAGCCGACCCTGGCTGAAGAGATGGGCGTTCTGCAAGAGCGCATCACCTCCACCAAGGAAGGTTCGATCACCTCCGTGCAGGCCGTATACGTACCTGCGGACGACTTGACCGACCCGTCGCCAGCCACCACCTTCGCCCACTTGGACGCCACCGTCGTTCTGTCCCGTGACATCGCCTCCCTGGGTATCTACCCAGCGGTCGACCCACTGGACTCGACTTCGCGCCAGCTGGACCCGAACGTGATCGGCAACGAGCACTACGACACCGCGCGTGGCGTTCAGTATGTTCTGCAGCGCTACAAAGAGCTGAAGGACATCATCGCGATCCTGGGTATGGACGAACTGTCCGAAAGCGACAAGCAACTGGTAGCCCGCGCTCGTAAGATCCAGCGCTTCCTGTCGCAGCCGTTCTTCGTGGCCGAAGTCTTCACCGGCTCGCCAGGCAAGTACGTGTCCCTCAAAGACACCATCGCTGGCTTCAGCGGCATCCTCAAAGGTGACTACGACCACCTGCCAGAACAAGCGTTCTACATGGTCGGCAGCATCGACGAAGCGATCGAGAAAGCCAAGAAACTGTAATTCCTGCGCCCCGCAAGGGGCGCTATCAGGTTGAGGCAAGCAGATGGCTATGACAGTCCATTGCGATATCGTCAGCGCGGAAGGAGAGATTTTCTCCGGCCTGGTCGAGATGGTGGTTGCGCACGGTAACCTGGGTGATCTTGGTATCGCTCCAGGCCACGCGCCGCTGATCACCAATCTGAAGCCTGGTCCGATCACGCTGACCAAGCAGGGTGGCGCCCAAGAGGTGTTCTACATCTCTGGTGGTTTCCTCGAGGTTCAGCCGAACATGGTCAAGGTGCTTGCCGATACCGTGCAACGTGCTGCAGACCTGGATGAAGCTCAGGCCCAGGAAGCCCTCAAGGCTGCCGAAAACGCCCTGAGTCTGAAAGGCGCGGACTTCGACTACAGCGCCGCCGCCGCACGTCTGGCCGAGGCCGCAGCCCAGCTGCGTACCGTCCAGCAAATGCGCAGAGGCAAGTAATCGGCCCCGGCTGATCACTTCTGTAGCGATTGAGTAAAAGGGTAGCCTCGGCTACCCTTTTTCTTTTTCCGTTTTTCCCTCCCGGTCATTTCACTGACCACCCAGGATTGGTAGCCAGTCAATGTCACTCGATATCGTTATTCTCGCCGCCGGCCAAGGCACCCGCATGCGCTCGGCGCTGCCCAAGGTGCTGCACCCGGTTGCCGGCAACTCCATGCTTGGCCATGTTATCCACAGCGCGCGCCAGCTTCAGCCGCAAGGCATCCATGTGGTCATTGGCCACGGCGCCGAGCAGGTGCGCGAGCGCCTGGGTGCTGACGACCTCAATTTCGTGATGCAGGACAAGCAGCTGGGTACCGGCCATGCCGTGGCCCAGGCGCTGCCGGCCATCAGCGCCGATACGGTGCTGGTGCTGTATGGCGATGTGCCGCTGATCGAAGTGGAAACCTTGCAGCGCCTGCTGGCCAAGGTCAGTGACACGCAACTGGGCCTGCTCACCGTCACCCTGCAGGACCCGACGGGCTACGGCCGCATCGTGCGTGATGGCAACGGGCAGGTCACTGCCATCGTCGAGCACAAGGATGCCAGCGAAGCGCAGAAGGCGATCAAGGAAGGCAACACCGGTATCCTTGCCATGCCTGCTGCGCGCCTGGCCGAGTGGATGGGGCGCCTGTCGAACAACAATGCCCAGGGCGAGTATTACCTGACCGACGTCATCGCCATGGCGGTCAACGATGGCCTGGTGGTCGCGACCGAACAGCCACACGACCCGATGGAAGTGCAGGGCGCCAACGACCGCCGCCAGCTGTCCGAGCTCGAACGCCATTACCAGCTGCGCGAAGGCCGCCGGCTGATGGCCCAGGGCGTCACCCTGCGCGACCCGGCGCGCTTCGATGTGCGCGGCGAGGTGACCGTTGGTCGCGATGTGCTGATCGATATCAACGTGATCCTCGAAGGCAAGGTGGTGATCGAGGACGACGTGCAGATCGGCCCCAACTGCGTCATCAAGAACAGCACGCTGCGCAAAGGCGCGGTGGTCAAGGCCAACAGCCACCTCGAAGGCGCGGTGATGGGCGAGGGCAGCGATGCCGGCCCGTTCGCTCGCCTGCGCCCGGGCACTGTGCTCGATGCCAAGGCCCATGTGGGTAACTTCGTCGAACTGAAGAACGCACACCTGGGCGAGGGTGCCAAGGCCGGGCACCTGACCTACCTGGGCGATGCCGAGGTTGGCGCGCGCACCAATATTGGTGCGGGCACCATCACCTGCAACTATGACGGCGCCAACAAGTTCAAGACCGTGATGGGCGAGGACGTGTTCATCGGCTCCAACAACTCGCTGGTGGCGCCTGTGGATATCAAGGATGGTGCGACCACGGCAGCGGGTTCGACCGTTACCCAGACTGTCGAAGCGGGTGAGCTGGCGGTGGCTCGGGCGCGTCAACGCAATATCTCGGGGTGGAAGCGCCCGGAGAAAATCAAGAAGAGCTGAGTTATACACAGCTGTTTCGATCGGAAGCCGACTTGTGTGAATAAGTCGGCTTTTTTTATTGGGTGATGGGTAGGGGAGGGCTTTGCCCTCCTTTCGCGACACAAGGCCGCTCCTACAGAACAGACTCAGGATTTTATCCACAGGTCAGCGGCAGCTTGACGAAACGGCCATCTTAGGTTTTGATTGCAACCGTTATCTTTCGAATCGAAACTTAAGCGCCCATGTCGAAACGCAATACACCCCAACGCCGCCATAACATCCTGGCCCTGCTCAGCGAGCAAGGCGAGGTGAGCGTGGACGCCTTGGCCAAGCGCTTCGAAACCTCGGAAGTCACCATACGCAAGGACCTGGCAGCGCTCGAGGCCAATGGCCTGTTGCTGCGTCGTTACGGCGGCGCGGTACCGGTGCCGCAGGAAATGCTCGGCGAGTCGGCCCAGCCCGTGTCCGCCTACAAGCGGGCCATTGCCCGTGCTGCTGTGGGACGCATCCGTGAACACGCACGCATCATCATCGACAGCGGCAGCACCACTGCCGCCATGATCCCGGAACTCGGCCGCCAGCCAGGCCTGGTGGTGATGACCAATTCGCTGAACGTGGCGCGTGCCATCAGCGAACTCGAACACGAGCCCGTGCTGCTGATGACCGGCGGCACCTGGGACCCGCACTCCGAATCGTTCCAGGGCCAGGTCGCCGAGCAGGTACTACGCTCCTACGATTTCGACCAGCTGTTCATCGGTGCCGATGGCATCGACCTCAGCCGCGGCACCACCACCTTCAATGAACTGCTCGGCCTGAGCCGGGTCATGGCCGAGGTGGCGCGCGAGGTGATCGTGATGGTCGAGTCCGACAAGGTCGGGCGCAAGATCCCCAACCTCGAGCTGCCCTGGGGCAGCGTGCACACCCTTATTACAGACGAACGCCTGCCCGCAGCGGCACGCGAACACATTCAAGCTCGCGGCATCAACCTGATCTGCGCCGCGATCAGCCAGGAGAAATAACCATGTGTGGAATCGTTGGTGCGGTAGCCGAGCGCAATATCACCGCCATCCTCATCGAAGGCCTCAAGCGGCTTGAGTACCGTGGCTATGACAGCGCCGGCCTGGCGGTCTACACCCAGCAGGGTGAGCTGCAGCGCCTGCGCCGCATTGGCAAGGTTGCCGAGCTGGAAGCCGCCAATACTGTCGAGCCGCTGGTTGGCCAGCTGGGCATCGCCCACACCCGCTGGGCCACCCACGGCGCGCCGACCGAAGGCAATGCCCACCCGCATTTCTCCGGCAACGAAGTGGCGGTGGTGCACAACGGCATCATCGAAAACCACGAAGAGCTGCGTGAAGAGCTCAAGGGCCTGGGTTACGTGTTTGCCTCGCAGACCGACACCGAGGTCATCGTCCACCTGATCCACCACACCCTCAAGACCATCCCGGACCTGGCCGACGCCCTCAAGGCCGCGATCAAGCGCCTGCACGGCGCCTATGGCCTGGCGCTGATCAGCGTGAAACAACCGGACCGCCTGGTGGCCGCGCGCAGTGGCAGCCCGCTGGTGATCGGCCTGGGCCATGGCGAGAACTTCCTGGCCTCCGACCAGCTGGCGCTGCGCCAGGTCACCGACCGCTTCATGTACCTGGAAGAGGGCGATGTCGCCGAGATCCGCCGTGACCAGGTGAAGATCTGGGACCAGGATGGCAACGCCGTGCAGCGCGAAACCGTGCAGTACCACGAAGGTGCCGAAGCTGCCGACAAGGGCGCCTACCGCCACTTCATGCTCAAGGAAATCCACGAGCAGCCGGCCGTGGTCCAGCGCACCCTGGAAAGCCGCCTGGGCAACGACCACGTGCTGGTGCAGGCTTTCGGCCCGCAGGCTGCCGAGCTGTTCGCCAAGGTGCGCAACGTGCAGATCGTCGCCTGCGGCACCAGCTACCACGCCGGCATGGTCGCCCGTTACTGGCTGGAGAGCCTGGCGGGTATCCCATGCCAGGTCGAAGTGGCCAGCGAGTTCCGCTACCGCAAGGTGGTGGTGCAGCCCGACACCCTGTTCGTGTCGATCTCCCAGTCCGGCGAAACCGCCGACACCCTGGCCGCCCTGCGCAACGCCAAGGCACTGGGTTTCCTTGGCAGCCTGGCGATCTGCAACGTCGGCATCAGCTCGCTGGTGCGTGAATCCGACCTGACCCTGCTGACCCTGGCCGGCCCGGAAATCGGCGTGGCCTCGACCAAGGCGTTCACCACCCAGCTGGTCTCGCTGATGCTGCTGACCCTGGCCCTGGGCCAGGTGCGTGGCACCCTCGAAGCGGGCGTGGAAGCGGAACTGGTGGAAGAACTACGCCGCCTGCCAGCCCGCCTGGGCGAAGCATTGGCCATGGACGCCACCGTCGAGAAGATCGCCGAGCTGTTCGCCGACAAGCACCACACCCTGTTCCTGGGCCGTGGCGCCCAGTACCCGGTGGCGATGGAAGGTGCGCTCAAGCTCAAGGAAATCTCCTACATCCACGCCGAAGCCTACCCAGCCGGCGAGCTCAAGCACGGCCCATTGGCACTGGTGGACAACGACATGCCAGTGGTCACCGTGGCGCCGAACAACGAGCTGCTGGAAAAGCTCAAGTCGAACCTGCAGGAAGTGCGTGCACGGGGTGGCGAGCTGGTGGTGTTCGCCGACGAGCACGCCGGCATGAGCAATGGCGAAGGCACCCACGTGATCAAGGTGCCGCACATCTCCGATGCGCTGGCGCCGATCCTCTACACCATCCCGCTGCAGCTGCTGTCTTACTACGTTGCTGTGCTCAAAGGGACTGACGTCGACCAGCCGCGTAACCTGGCCAAGTCGGTGACTGTGGAGTAAGGCCAGGCGTTGGTACGCGTCCAAACGACGTTGAAGCTTTAGAACTGTCGTCAAAGACTGTCGCAGAATGAGGGAGCCACCCCCGGCTCTACCCGTTCTGCGACAGTTTTGCTTTCCGTATTCGCAAGGGTTGAGATAGTTTTCCTACCAATGGTAGGCTACCAAAAGTAATCTCTACCTCCCGGCGATGAAAGCAAAATGCGCAATGCCATGCCCCTCAATCCTTTTCGTCTGCGTGCCGGTATGTGCACGCATTGTCCGCCTCGTACGCCTGAATCAGATCTGGCCTTTTGCCCAACAGAGTGATTTCAAGCGATTACGGAGAAGACGAAAATGCAAGGCTGGAAACGCAGGCTCACCTATGTGGTGTTCTATGAATTGATCACCCTGCTCATCATTAGCACGGCTTTCTATCTTTCATCCGAAAAGGACGCGGCCCACGCCGCTGTTCTGGGTGTTGTAACGGTGGTGCTGGCCATTGTCTGGAACACGCTCTACAACACCGTGTTCGAGTGGTGGGAGTCGGGCTTGGTCAAGCGTGGCCGCGACGCCTGGCGCAGGGTGATCCATGCCGTGGGGTTCGAGGCTGGATTTGTGCTTATCACGCTTCCTCTGTTTGCCTGGTGGTTGAACCTTTCTTTGTGGGACGCCTTCGTGCTGGACATGGGGCTTACGCTGTTCTTCATGTTCTTCACGCTGTTTTACAACTGGGTGTTTGACCACCTGTTCGGGCTGCCGCTGTCGGCGCAGTGATTGACCAAGGAGAATGAATGGCTAGTCGGATGTCCAAGGCTGATCGCCGCGATCAGTTATTGGCGATCGCAGAGGGCATCGTCAGGGACCAAGGCACCGATGCCCTGACGCTGATCACGCTCGCCCAGCAGGCGGGCGTGAGCAAGCCGGTGACGTATGAGCACTTTTCCACGCGTGAAGGGCTGCTGGTCGAGCTTTATCAGCAGTACGACAAGCGATTCGTCTCTGGCCTGCGTGGCAGCCTCGGGGAGAAGGCGCTGTCGTTGCACGACACCGCGCATGTGGTGGCCAACGCATTCATCGATTGCGCCTGCAATTGCGGGCCTGTGTATGAGCGGGTGATCGCGGCGTTGGCTGCCTATCCGGAGTACCGCGACCTCAAGATCCGCATACGGCAATTCATGGTGGACGCGTTCCTGGAGATATTTGCCGCCCATGTGCACGATCAGAACATGCCCGCGCGGGTCGTGTTCGCCGCGATGTACGGTGCCATGGAGGAGCTGGCGCAAGGCGTCATCCATCATGAGTTCGACAGGCAGGAAGCGGTCGCGTGCATCACCCGCCTGCTGGCGTTTTCCGTCACGCCCCAGCCAGCCTGAAGGCGGCAGCCGCCGGCGCACATTGATGTGTGCCGGCATTATCAGCGTCACTTCGCGGCTTTTGCATTCAGATGGCCGCAATATCCCCCTCAAGTCACTCCTTATACCTCCCTCTTTCCCGCACAGCCTTGGCATACCAGGGATGAAAGGTTCTTGCGAAAGCCAAAAATTGTCAGCAGACTGTTAACCACGGGATAGCAGTTAACCAATGGTTACGAAGTAAAGGAAAGCGTCGTCATCCCGAGCCTGCGTTGGATGTGACAAAAAAACAAAAACGTCCTGGAGTCGCCTGATGTTCTACCTCAACAAAAAGGTTGATGTGTTCCTCATCACCATGAGCCTTGTCGCCGTGCTGCTGACAGTGGTCGGCCTGGCCGCCTTCCCCGAGCAAGCCGGCGTTGCTGCCAATCAACTCTTCGAATGGGCCACACGATCCTTCGGCACGGCCGTGCAGCTGATCATCTTCGGCAGCACCCTGGCGGTGCTGCTGGTCGCGTTCAGCAAGTACGGCAATATCCGCCTGGGTTCGGGCAAGCCCGAATACTCCACCACCACCTGGGTGTTCATGTTCATCTGCGCGGGCATGGGCTCTTCCACCCTGTACTGGGGCGTGATGGAGTGGGCGTACTACTACCAGACCCCCGGCCTGAACATCGCCCCGCAATCGCGCGAGGCCCTGGAGTACAGCGTCGGCTATTCCTTCTTCCACTGGGGCATCAGCGCCTGGTCGATCTACGCCCTGGCGTCGCTGGCCATGGCCTATCACTTCCATGTACGCAAGAAGAGCGGCCTGAACCTGGCCTCGATCGTCGAGGCGGTCACCGGGCTCAAGGCCACCGGGCCGGTGGGCCGGGTGGTGGATTTGATCTTCCTGCTGACCATGATGGGGGCGCTCACCGTTTCCCTGGCCCTCACTGCATCGACCCTGACCCGCGGCCTGTCGGGCCTGGTCGGCACGCCCGACACCTTCACCGTGCAGGTCATGCTGATCGGCGTGATCGCCGTGCTGTTCTCGCTGAGTTCCTACATCGGCATCGATGGTGGCCTGCAAAAGCTCAGCAAGATCGTCTGCTACGGCGCGCTGGTCTTCGCCGCGGTGGTGCTGCTGATTGGCCCGACCCAGTTCACCATCAACAACACGGCCAATGGCATTGGCCTGATGATCCAGAACTACGTGCACATGAGCCTGTTCACCGACCCCGCCGGCGAGGGCGAATTCACCCGCAACTGGACGGTGTTCTACTGGCTCTGGTGGATTTCCTACGCCCCAGGCGTGGCAATGTTCGTGACGCGCGTGTCGCGCGGCCGGCAGATCAAGGAAGTGGTGCTGGCGCTGATCCTGGGCGGCAGCGTCGGTTGCTGGTTCTTCTTCGGCGCGCTGGAAAGCTACAGCATGCACCAGTTCATCACCGGCGCCATCGACGTGCCCCGGATCCTCACCGAACACGGCGGCGAAAGTGCCGTTGAAGCCGTGATCCTGGGCATGCCTTGGGGCAAGGTGTTCCTGGCGGTGTACCTGTTCATCATGGCGGTGTTCTGCGCCTCGCACATGGACGCAGCCGCCTACGCCGTGGCCGCAACCAGTACCCGCAACCTGCAGGAAGGCGAAGACCCGTCGCCCACCCACCGCCTGTTCTGGTGCGTGACCCTGACCCTGGTGCCACTGGCCATGCTGTTCGCCAAGGCCTCGCTGTCCACCATGAAGACGGCTGTGGTGCTGACCGCCATCCCGTTCACCGTGATCCTGCTGATCAAGGTGTATGGCTTCTTCAAATGGATGCTCGCCGACTACGGCTCGGTGCCGGCCCACCTCATCGAGGAAGAGGCCGCGGCCATGGCGCGGGACGAGCGCCCTGCAACCCCGAACCCAGTGGCCACGCCAGCGGCAACCGCAGCGGCATTGGCTCAATGATTTTGCCTGCGCGGTGTCGCCTACCCCTCGGTTGATGCCGCGACAGGTTTTTTTTGCCCGTAATGTTAACTGCCAGATGACGGTTAACCAAAGCTTACAAGACGCGCTACGCGCAGCCTGGAGATTACAGATGACCAAGTTCCAACGCCTGCCAGCTGATTTCTGCAGCGATCACGAAAAGGCGTTCACCATTCCGGCCACGTTCTACACCAGCGGGGATGTGTTCGAGCACGAGAAAGAGCAGATTTTCGCCAAGAGCTGGATCTGCGTCGGCCATCGCAGCGAAGTGGCGCAGAACAACGACTACATCACCCGTGAAGTGATCGGCGAGAGCATCATCGTTATCCGTGGGCGCGACAGCGTGCTGCGCGCCTTCTACAACGTGTGCCCGCACCGTGGCCACCAGCTGCTCGAAGGCAGCGGCAAGGCCAAGAACGTCATCGCCTGCCCGTACCACGCCTGGACCTTCAAGCTCGATGGCGACCTGACCCACGTGCGCAACTGCGACCAGGTCGAGGCGTTCGACAAGGGCGATTTCAGCCTCGTCCAGCTGCGTGTCGAAGAATACGCAGGCTTCATTTTCATCAACATGGACAACGAAGCTGGGCCGGTCGAAGAGCAGCTGCCAGGCCTGCAGAAAAGCATGCGCGAGGCCTGCACCGTCATCGACGACCTGCAGCTGGCTGCGCGCTTCGTCAGCCACACGCCGGCGAACTGGAAGTCGATCGTCGACAACTACCTGGAGTGCTACCACTGCGGCCCGGCGCACCCAAGCTTCGCCGACTCGGTGGACGTCGGCCAGTACGGCCACACCCTGCACGGCAACTGGACCTTGCAGTACGGCGTGGCGAAATCGTCCGAGCAGTCGTTCAAGGTCGATGAGTCAGTCAAGGATCCGTCCTTCGCAGGCTACTGGGCCTGGCCGTGCACCATGTTCAACGTGCCGCCGGGCGCCAACTTCATGACCGTGATCTACGAGTTCCCGGTCGATGCCGAAACCACCCTGCAGCACTACGACATCTATTTCCTGAACAAGGAAATCACCCCAGAGCAGCAAGTGCTGATCGACTGGTACCGCGAAGTGTTCCGCCCTGAAGACCTGCGCCTGGTCGAGAGCGTGCAGAAGGGCCTGAAGTCGCGGGGCTACCGCGGCCAGGGCCGGATCATGGTCGACAAGGAGCGCTCCGGGATCAGCGAGCACGGTATCGCTCACTTCCACAACCTCATCGCTGTGGCCCACCTGGACTAAGCATGAGCGCCCGGCTGCAAAGGCCGGGCAATCCCTTTCTATCTATTTCCGGACCCCACGATCCGAAAGCGTGATGCCAGGGCGGCGAGGCCGCCGCCCTGCGCGCAGTTGAGGTGCAAGATGGCCAATGCTTACGAGATGTTTAGTGTGCAAGTGACCGAGGTTGAACAGGCGACGGCGCAGATCAAGCGCTTCACGCTTGCGCGGGCCGATGGTCAGCCCATGCCGGCCTTCACAGGTGGCAGCCACGTGATCGTGAAGATGGCGGACGGCCTCAGCAACGCGTATTCCTTGATGAGTGACCCGCGGGATTTGTCTCGCTACCAGATCGGCGTGCGCCTGGAAGAGCAGTCCAAAGGTGGCTCCGCCTTCATGCACGAGCGCGTGCAAGTGGGCAGCGAGCTCACCATCTCCACGCCAAACAACCTCTTCGGCCTCGACCCCACTGCCGGCAAGCACGTGATGATCGCCGGCGGCATCGGCATCACGCCGTTCCTGTCGCAGCTTCACGAGCTGGAAGGGGGCGAGGTGCCCTACGAGCTGCATTACGCCTTCCGCAGCCCCGACCATGGGGCGTTCCAGGGCCAATTGGCCGACGGCCCGCATGCTGCGAATGTCAGCTTGTACGTCGACAGCCTTGGGCGTCGCCTCGACCTGCCCGCGCTGTACGCAGGCCTGAGCGAGGATGCGCACATCTATGTGTGCGGCCCCAAGCCCTTGATCGACGCGGTCATCGAAGGCGCCAAGGCGGCGGGCATCGCCGATGCGCGGGTGCATTTCGAGCAGTTTGCGGCTACCCCGGCCGAGGGCGGTGCCTTTACCCTGGTGCTCGGCAGGTCGGGCCGGGAGCTTCAGGTCGAGGAAGGCATGACCATCATCCAGGCCATCGAGAACGTCAAGGCCGCCCAGGTCGAATGCCTGTGCCGTGAAGGCGTCTGCGGCACCTGCGAGACGGCGATCCTCGAAGGTGAAGCCGAACACTTCGACCAGTACCTGTCCGACGAAGAAAAAGCGTCCCAGCAAACCCTGATGATCTGCGTCTCCCGCGCCCGTGGCTCGAGGCTGGTCATCGACCTCTGAGGCCGCTTCCCCTCGAGCGGCGGCGCCCGGCCTGGCGCGCCGCTGCTCGCCGAGTCCCGCACAGGGCAGGCCGCGCGCGTCTGTAATCCATGGGTTAACAGATGTGTATACTGGCGGCCAAGCCCTTCACGGACCGTTCCCCATGCAGGAAAACAGCTTCGCCTTCCGCCTCAAGGAACTGCTTGAACACAACAAGTTGACCCTCCAGGCGGTCGGCACCGCACTTGGCATCTCCCGCACCGCGGTGCACAAATGGACCAAGGGCGGCGAAATCGACTACGACAACCTGCGCAAGCTTGCCGACTTTCTCCGGGTCAACTGGCTGTGGCTGCGCTATGGCCAGGAGGCGCTGAACAGCGTCCAGCAGGCCGAGCCTGTCGAGCTGCCGATGACCGACCTGCGCCGGCGCTATGCCGCTGAAATCATGGAAAGCGAAGCGCGCATGAAGCTTGCCCAGGAGGGCGCGCGGATCGTCACCTGGGAATGGAACCTGATCAGCGACGAGGTGACCTATTCCTCCAACGTCAAGGACGTCTACGGCTGGGCCATCAGTTCGAACGAGGATTTCTGGAGCCATCTGCCCGGCGAGGACGTACAGGCGATGCAGGCCATGTACGAGCGGATGATCTGCAGCGGCGAGCACTGCGATTACGAGTACCGGCTGTACCAGCCCGATGGCAGCGTGCGCTGGATTTCGTCGCGCTCGACGGTGATACACGACGCTGCCGATCGCCCGGTCAAGGTGGTCGGCATCAGCATGGACAGCACTGCGGCCAAGGTCGAACAGCAGGCGCTGCTGCAGAGGATCAAGGACCTGGAAACCAAGCTGAGTGCGCTTGGCGTCGCCTAGCCGACAGGGCCGCACACGCAGCCCCTCAAACATGGCAAAGCCCCGCGCTGCGGGGCTTTGACACGATCAGAGCAGCGCGGCAACCGCCTCGCCCACTTCCGTCGTCGATGCAGAACCGCCCAGGTCCCGCGTTCTTGGGCCGCTTTTGAGCACCTGCTCGATCGCCCGCAGAATCGCATCGTGCGCTTCGCGCTGCCCCAGGAAGTCCAGCATCAGCGCGCCCGACCAGATCATCGCGATCGGGTTGGCGATGTTCTGCCCGTAGATGTCTGGCGCGGAGCCGTGCACGGGTTCGAAGAGGCTCGGGAAGGCGCGTTCGGGGTTGAGGTTCGCCGACGGCGCGATACCAATGGTGCCCGTCGTGGCAGGGCCCAGGTCGGAGAGGATGTCGCCGAACAGGTTGGTGGCGGCAACCACGTCGAAACGGCCGGGCTGCAGCACGAAGCGCGCCGCCAGGATGTCGATGTGCTGCTTGTCCAGGGTGATGTCCGGGTAATCCTTGGCCACGTCATCGGCGCGGGCATCCCACCACGGCATGCTGATCGCCACGCCATTGCTCTTGGTCGCCAGCGTTACGTGCTTGCGAGGGCGGCTTTGCGCGAGGTCGAAGGCGTACTTCAGCAGGCGATTGGCGCCGTGGCGCGAGTACACCGACTCCTGGATGACGATCTCGCGGTCGGTGTTTTCGTACATGATCCCGCCCAGCGAGGTATACTCGCCTTCGGTGTTTTCACGCACGACGTAATAGTCGATATCACCGGGCTTGCGATTGGCCAGCGGGCACGGCACGCCTTCGAAAAGCCGGACCGGGCGCAGGTTGATGTACTGGTCGAATTCGCGGCGGAACTTGAGCAGCGAACCCCACAGCGAGATGTGGTCGGGCACGGTGTCGGGCCAGCCGACGGCGCCGAAGAAAATCGCATCCATGCCCGAGAGCTGTTGTTTCCAGTCATCGGGCATCATCTTGCCGTGGGCCAGGTAGTAGTCGCAGCTCGCCCATTCGAAGTGGTGGTATTCAAGGGTGAAATCAAAGCGCCGGGCAGCCGCTTCCAGCACCCTCAGGCCTTCTGGCATTACTTCCTTGCCGATACCGTCACCGGCGATTGCGGCGATCTTCAGGGTCTTTGTCATTGCTCGGGTACTCCCATTCTTGTAAGGCTGCGACGCTGTTTGACTCAGCTTAAGTGTTTCCTGTAAGAGATCAATCGAGCCTCTGGGGAATGAGTATTCACGAATCATGAACAATATGCCGTTGAACGAGGACCTTCGGGTATTCGTTGCCGTTGCCCGCAAAACCAGCTTCAACGCAGTGGCGCAAGAGTTCGGCGTCTCCGCCGGCTACGTCAGCAAGCGCATTCGGGTGCTGGAGGAGTCGCTGGGCACCAAGTTGCTGCACCGCAGTACGCGACGGGTGTCGATCACCGAGGAAGGCGAGCGGGTGTTCCACTGGGCGTTGCGTGTGCTGGACGACCTCGACCAGCTGATCCAGGAAGTGTCCACGGCCCAGGGCGAACCTCGCGGGCTGCTGCGCATCTGCAGCAGCTTTGGCTTCGGCCACAAGGTCGTCGCCCCGCTGATCTCGCAGATGACGGCGGCGCATCCGGGGCTCAGCGTGCGCTTCGAGATGTTCGACCGCATCGTCGACATCGCCTCGGAAGGCTTCGACCTGGATGTGCGGATCGGCGATGAGATTGCGCCACACCTGATCGCCAGGAAGCTTGCCGCCAACCGCCGCATCCTGTGCGCGGCCCCGGCTTACCTGGCACGCAGGGGCACGCCGAAAACGCTGGAGGACCTGGCGCGGCATGACTGCCTGGTGATCAAGGAGCGCGATCACCCCTTTGGGGTCTGGCGCCTGAAAAATGGGGCAACTACCGCAAGCGTGAAGGTGACAGGGCCGCTCTCGACCAACCACGGCGAAGTGGCGATGGAATGGTGCGTCGATGGCCGTGGGATTCTGCTTCGTTCGCTGTGGGACGTGGGTGCGCAATTGCAATCCGGCGGGCTCGTGCAGGTGCTGCCGCAGTGGGACCAGGAAGCCAACGTCTGGGCGGTGTACCCCAATCGCCTGAACCGTTCGGCCAAGGTGCGCACCTGCGTCGAGTTCCTTGCCGCGCACCTTGCCGCCATGGACGAGGGCAGGGCAGCCTCATCATGAGCAAAACTACAGTTGCTCTTCAAAATAATGAGTTTGTCTCAGCGCGCCCGCATCCCGACAATTCCCTTCATCGAATTTATCGTTCAAGGGACAAGGCACCATGGCACTGGCACACACCCTCGGTTTCCCGCGCATCGGCCGTGACCGCGAGCTGAAAATAGCCCAGGAGGCATTCTGCAAGGGCGAGCTGAGCGAGGCGGGGCTGCATGCGATCGGCCGTGAGCTGCGTGCCACCCATTGGCAAGCGCAGAAGGATGCCGGCATCGAGTTGCTGCCAGTGGGCGACTTCGCCTGGTACGACCAGATGCTCACCCATTCGCTGACCTTCGGCGTGATCCCCGCGCACCTGCGCGCCCACGAAGGTGCCAAGCCAACCCTGAAAACCTTGTTCGGCATGGCTCGGGAGGCTGTGGATAACTGCGCTGGCGCTGACCATGCGCCGGGCATTTCCCAGTGGTTCGACAGCAGCCACCATTACCTGGTACCTGAATTCACCGCCGACCAGCAATTTGCCCTGAGCTGGGAGCAGCTGTTCGAAGAGGTCGATGAAGCCAAGGCCCAGGGCCACGCGGTCAAGCCTGTGGTGATCGGCCCGCTGACCTACCTGTGGCTCGGCAAGACCAAGGGCGCCGACTTCGACAAGCTGGAGCTGGTCGAGCGCCTGCTGCCGCTGTACGACGAAATCTTCAACCGCCTGGCCGCGCAAGGCGTGGAGTGGGTACAGATCGACGAGCCGATCCTGGTGCTGGACCTGCCGCAAGCATGGAAAAACGCCTACGAGCGTGTGTACAACATCCTGCAGCGGGCGCCGCTGAAGAAACTCATCGCCACCTACTTCGGTGGCCTGGAAGATAACCTCGGCCTGGCGGCCAACTTGCCTGTCGATGGCCTGCACATCGACCTGGTACGCGCCCCGGACCGCTACCCGGCCATTCTCGATCGCTTGCCGGCCTACAAGGTCCTGTCGCTGGGGCTGGTCGATGGCGACAGCGTCAAGGCCTGTGCCCCCGAGCGCGCCGTGGACCTGCTGCAGGATGCTGCCGAACGCCTGGGCGATCGCCTGTGGGTCGCGCCGTCTTGCGCGCTGCTCTACAGCCCGGCCGAGCAGGCGGCGGCGAAAGGCTGGCTGAGCTTTGCGGTGCAAACGTGCCAGGCCGTGGCCGAGCTGGCCAAGGCCGCCAACGCCACCGCGGCAGTGCGCGCCGCCGCCTGATTGAGTGGCTCGCTCAGCGCATGCCCAAGCTGGTCTTCAACCAATCGATGAACCAGATCGCATCGTCGCTGAGCATCGGGGTGGGGGAAAGCACCTGGTAGCTTTCCAGGGGCGTACTGTGGCGCGTGCAGCGCACCAGCGTGCCTTCGGCAAGCTGCCGGCTGACCAGCACCTCGGTTGCCAGCGCAATGCCCTGACCTTCTTCCGCCAGTTTCAGCACGATGTCGTTGCTCACGTGCGAGGCATCGGCCTTCACCCGCACGCGCACGCCATTGGCGGTGAACCAGGAGCTCCACCAACTGCCATTGTCGACATGGATCAGGCGGCACTGGGCGAGCGCCTCCACGCTCAAGTCCTGGGCCAGGCCCTGGCGATAGAGCGGTGAGCAGACGGCAAACACCTCAGGCCGGATCAGCAGCGCCTGGACCCCGGCAAACTCCCCCGGGAAGCCATAGCTGATGCCCAAATCCGCGTGGCGGGCGTCGACGCTGGTGAACGTCGCGTTGGGCTCGATGGCAATCTTCAGTTCCGGGCGCAGTGTGCGCAGCTCGTCGATACGGGGCGTCAGCCAGCGCGAGGCGAAGGCCGGGACGCACAAGATGCGCAACCAGCGCTCAGGCTTGCGGCGGCTGATGTGCATGCCGGCGTCGGCCAGCAATCTCAGCGATTGCGAAACCGACTGGTAGTAGTAGGCGCCATCCCGGGTCAGGCTCACCCCTCTGGAGGAGCGATCGAGCAGGCGCACGCCCAGCCAGTCTTCGAGGATTTTCACGTGGCGGCCTATGGCCGGCTGGGTCACGTGCAGGGCCTGGGCCGCAGCGACGTAGGTACCCAGGCGGGCGGCGGCCTCGAAGGCACGGACTGCGTTCAGCGGGGGGAGCCGTTCTGTGGTCATGGGCGCTCGGTGCTGTTAGTTTTTCTTATAGTCACGGCAAATTTATTGTGCTTTCGCGGCGCGTACAAGATGCAGACACTTGGCTGGACGCAATCGCGTGCCATCCGAGGATCAGCTGATGCAGGCCATGAAGAAAACGTTCACCGTGCTTTCCGTACTCGCTGCCATGTCCGGCGCGGCATACGCCCAGGATGCCAAGGGGCCTTGCGGGGTACCGGGGCTCACCACCTGCCCGCAGCCGTTCGACAAGACCCTGCCGCCTGCCAAGGACATGCTGAACTGGGACCAGGACACCCGCGTGGTGGGCTTTCGCAACACCTACCGGCTCTACGGGGGTGATGTCTTCAGCACCCGCGGCGCTACCCCGTACCCCTTGCCCGACGCCACGCACAAGCTGAGCGAGGTGCACTATTCGGTCGATGGCAAGCCCCAGGGCCTGGACGACTACCTGCGCAACCAGAGCGTCACCGGCCTGCTGGTGCTCAAGGACGGCAAAGTTGCCTACGAGCACTACGCCAAAGGCAACACGCCCCAAACCCTCTGGACTTCCCGCTCGGTGGCCAAATCCGTCGTCAGCGTGCTGGTGGGCATCGCGATCAAGGAAGGCAAGATCCACTCGGTGGACGACAAGATCACCCAGTACATCCCCGAACTCGAAGGCAGCGCCTGGCAGGACGTGACCCTGCACCAACTGATGCAGCACACCTCGGGGGTGGTCTGGGACGAGAACTATGCCTCGAAGGATTCCGACTTCTCGCACATGACCCAGTGCGAGGCCAAGCCCGACCCCTATGCATGCGTGCTGAACCTGGTGAAGTCGGTCAAACGCAAGCCGGGCGTGAAGCCTGGCGAGGTGTGGTCCTACAACACTGGCGGCGCCTGGCTGGTAGGCCGGGTGCTGGAGAATGCCACCGGCAAGACCATTGCCCAGAACCTGCAGGACAAGGTCTGGAGCCGCTATGGCATGCAGCAGGACGGTGTCTGGCACGCGCTGGTACCCGGCAAGGTCGACATGGGGGGCCACGGCTTCAACGCCACCCTGCGCGACTGGGGCCGGTTTGGCCAGTTCGTGCTGAGCGGCGGCCAGCTGCCCGGTGGAGAGAAACTGCTGCCCGATGACTGGATCGCCCGCTCCACCCACTGGACCCAGGCCAAAGGCTCGGTCACCGCTGCCGCGCCCAAGGGCCAGTATGGCTACCAGTGGTGGTACAACGCGCCAGCCCCGGATGCCAACCTCGAACCCAAGCACACCGCCGACAGCGACCAGACCTTCTGGGCCCTGGGCATCTACGGGCAGACCATCGCGATAAACCCGGCCGAACACCTGGTGATGGTGCAATGGTCGACGTGGAAAAACGCCGAGACGCCTAGCGCTTTGTATGACGAGCAAGCAGTATTCTTCAACGCAGTGGCAGGTGCGCTGAAGTAACGGCCTTGCTGTACCGATAGGCCAGCTGGCCACGACCGCGCCCCGAACACTCGGGGCGTTTTCATTTACGTTTGCCCGCGCGAAGGTGCGTTTGCATGAAGGCCGTCCATCTCACCCTGATCAGCCACGCAGCGACCGAGGCGCAGCGCCTGGGCCGCTTTCATGGCGATGCCGATGAAACCCTGGCCACCTCGGCTCAGCCCGTGCTGCTGCCTGATGGCGCCACCGGCCTGGCCGGCCCCGAGCTGCGCACCACGCAGACGGCGCAGTGGCTGGGGCTGCGGGCCAGCGTCGAGCCGGCGCTGCGCGACTGCGATTTCGGCTGGTGGAAGGGCGTGTCGTTGAAGGCGTTGCAGCGTGATGAGCCGGCGCTGTTGCAGGCGTGGTTGAGCGACCCGCACTCGGCGCCCCATGGCGGCGAGTCGATCGCCGATGTCTGCCAACGCGTGGCGCGCTGGCTGGAGGGCTTCACCACGCCCGGCCACTGGGTTGCCGTGACCCACCCGATGATCATCCGCGCGGCGATGATGCATGTGCTGCAGTGCCCCTTGGCGGCGTTCCATCGCATCGACGTGCAACCGCTTTCGCAGCTGCACCTCGGCCATTACGGCATGTGGCGGGTCAGGCTGGCTGGCGCTGACTGACGGCCGGGCGCCTCAACGCTCGGCGCGATTCCAGGCGAAGCGGTAGACGCTTGTAGGCAGCGCAGCGCGGCAGCGGCCATTGTCGGCATCGGCGCCGACCACGTACCAGTCGGCACGCGATGTTGCCCCCAGGGGGTGGGCCTTGTCGGGGTTGAAGCAGCGCGCCAGTTGCGGCTCTGGTACCAGGGCGTAGGCAGCCGGATACTGCTGCAGCCAGCCGGCGGCCTGTTCCACCGAAGAGTGGCGGATGAAGCCGAAGTGCACCAGCGGCTGGCGCGCATACAGCCAATGGCCTTCACGCCAGTTGACCAGCACCAGGTCGGCGCCGTGGGTGAGCTCGGCGGCCTGGGCCATCACCCGTTCGTGGGGGTTCATGCCGTCCTTGAGCGGTTCGATGAAGCCGCGCACGAACCACAGGCCGAACCACAGCACGGCCACGCCGGTGAACACGCGCCGCGCCAGCGGCCGATGCACGAACCAGCGCTTGAGCAGCCAGGGCAGCAGCGGCGCGCTGACCAGCACCAGGCCCGGCAGGGCGGGGTAGATGTACAGCTTGCGCTTGCCGGTCGAGAGGCAGAAGAACAGCACCACCAGCACGACCCAGCCGAGCAGCACCAGGGTGCGGCCATCGTGCTTGAGCAACTGCCGGCGCCAGGCCGGGATCAGCCAGGGCAGGGCCAGCACCAGCGGCAGCCAGTACTTGGGGATGACATGCACGAAGAAGTACCAGAAGGGTTCGCGGTGGTCCCAGGCATTGGCGTAGCGGTTGGCGGTCTGGTGCAGGAGGATTTCGCGCAGGTACGCCATGCCTTCCGGGTTGCCGTCACGCATCACGGCAATCACCATCGGCGCCAGCCACACGCAGCACGCGGCCAGTAGCACCAGCAGCCCCAGCGCCCAGCGGCCCGCCTGCCCCGGCATCGCCACCACCCCGCGCCAGCCTTTGCGCACCGCGTAGGCGTAAGGGATGAGCATCAGCGCCGGCACGAAGCCCACGCCTTTGCTGATGATGCCAAGGCCCATGGCCGCGCAGCCGGCATAGAACCAGCCCCAGGCCGGGCCGAGCAGCAGGTGCCTGACCAGCCCGTAGAAGCCCAGCGCCACCCACAGGCACAGGAAGCTGTCGATCTGGCCGGTGCGCAGGATGCTGTAGGTCTGGTAGGTGGCCAGGAACAGCAGCGCCGCGTTGCGCCCGGTGCGCCGGTTCCACAGGCGCCGGCCGAGGTCGTAGAGCACGGCGGTGGCGGTGCCGGCCGACATCAGGCCGGGCAGGTACAGGGCGACGTTGGGGCTGCCGGTCAGCCAGGTGAAGAACGCCACGGTCCACATGAACAGCGGCGGTTTGTCGCCGTAGATTTCCGCGGCCCGGTGCGGTACCAGCCAGCTGCCGCTCTGCAGCATTTCCAGGGCCACGCCGAGGAAGCGTTCCTCGTCGACGTTCTGCGGCAGGCGCAGGCCGAGCCCGGCACCGACCAGCACCAGGGCCAGCACGACCAGCAACGACCCTTCAAGGCGTGGAGATAGAAATGCGCGCACGGTGTCATTCTTCCTTGAGCGGCTTGGCCTGTTGATTGATCAACTGCAGATTTCGCAGGTACACCAACAGCCCGAAGGACTGCCCGGCGATGAACACCGGGTCCTGGCGGTAGATCGCATAGAGCAGCAGCAAGGCGCTGCCGAGCATGCTCAGGTACCAGAACCCCACGGGGATCACGCTGCGCTTCTTGTATTCGCTGTACAGCCATTGCAGGACGAAACGGCCGGTGAACACCGCCTGCCCGACGAAGCCGAGCACCAGCCACAAGGTTTCACTTTGCAGCTTCATGGCTGGACCTCTTCGACCATCGCCTGCAAGCGTGTCCTGCGAATCAGCCACCACACGCCGAACAGGTCGACGATGCCGACCAGCGCGCGGTCCAGGTTGCCGTACTTGGACACACCTGCCTGGCGGTGCCGGTGATTGACCGGATGCACCAGCATGCGCCCGTTGTGGCGCTGGATCAGGGCCGGGATGTAGCGGTGCATGTGGTCGAAGTAGGGCAGGGCGAGAAACGCCTCGCGGTTGATCAGCTTGAGCCCGCAGCCGGTGTCTGGCGTGGCGTCCTTGAGCAGGCGCCGGCGCAGGCCGTTGGCCAGGCGCGAGGCCCAGCGCTTGCTGGCGCTGTCCTGGCGGTTGACCCGGTGCCCGGCAATCAGCTGCAGCCGGCCCTCGCCGTGTTGCGGGGCACGGGCCAGCGCCAGCATGCCGGGGATGTCTGCCGGGTCGTTCTGCCCGTCGCCATCCAGGGTGGCCAGCCAGGTGCCGCTGGCAAGCTTGGCGGCGTGGTAGATCGAGGTGCTCTGGCCGAGCGAGCGCTCATGGCGCAGCACCCGCAGTTCGGGGACCTGGTTGCGCTTGAGCTCGCCCAGCAGCTGCAACGTGCCGTCGCTGCTGCCGTCGTCGACCACGATGATTTCGTACTGCTCGCCCTGCAGCGCGGCGCGCACTTCCAGGAGCAGCCCTGGCAAGTTCGCCGCTTCGTTCTTGGCCGGTATCAGTACGGAGAGGGACGTGCGCTCGGTCATCGGCATTCCTGTAGTGAAAGAGTCGGGCAGGGCAGGGCCTGGAAATGCTCGCGGTACCAATCGACGAACGCTTGCACGCCCGCCTCGACCGGCACGCGGGGCTGGTAGCCCACCCAGTGGGCCAGGGCCGAAACATCCGCCCAGGTTTTCATCACATCACCTGGCTGCAGCGGCAGCAGCCGGCGCTCGGCGCGGATGCCCAGCGCCTTCTCCAGCGCCTGGACGAATGCCAGCAACGGCACGGGCTGGCCGCGGCCGATGTTGAACAGGTGGTAGGGCGGGGTGCTGGCGCTGGCCACCGGTGGGCGCAGGCGAAGGCGGCAGATGCTTTCGACGATGTCGTCGATGTAGGTGAAGTCGCGAGCCATTTCACCTTGGTTGTAGAGGTCGATGGGTTTGCCGGCGAGCATGGCTTCGGTGAACTTGAACAGCGCCATGTCCGGGCGGCCCCAGGGGCCGTACACGGTGAAGAAGCGCAGGCCGCTGGTCGGCAGGCCGTACAGGTGCGCGTAGGTGTAGGCCATCAGTTCGTTCGAGCGTTTGGTCGCGGCGTACAGCGAGATAGGGTGGTCGACGGCGTCGCTGACCTTGAACGGCATCTGCTCGTTGCTGCCGTACACCGAGCTGCTGGAGGCATAGATCAGGTGGCTGGGCGCTCGCTGGCGGCAGGCCTCGAGCAGGTTGATGAACCCCACCAGGTTGGCCTGGCCATAGGCGTGCGGGTTGTCCAGCGAGTAGCGCACACCGGCTTGTGCAGCCAGGTGAATGACCTGCTCGAAGTGGTGCGCGGCGAACAGCGTCGCCAGGCCGGCGGCGTCGGTGATGTCCAGGGGCAGGAAGGTGAAGCCAGGCAGCTCGCGCAGGATGGCCAGCCGCGCTTGCTTGAGCGATACGCTGTAGTAGTCGTTGAGGTTATCGATGCCGACGACGTCGATGCCTTGTTCACACAGCCGTCGAGCCACATGGAAACCAATGAAACCGGCGGAGCCGGTGACCAGCACCGTCATGATCTGCATCCATTTCAAGCAATCGGACGACAGTAGCTGCGGTTGATTTCGGTTTGGTGACAGCGCAAACCCGACGCCCCTTCAGGGCGCGCCGGGTCGTGGGGCAAGGGGGTCAGATTTGCATGGCCATGCCTTCGACGTTCATCGCTGCCTGGCGCAGGGCTTCGGAACGGGTAGGGTGCGGGTGGCAGGTGAGGGCGATGTCCTCGGCCGAGGCGGAGAACTCCATGGCCACGCAGAACTCGCCGATCATCTCGCTGACGCTCGGGCCGACCAGGTGCACGCCCAGCACTTCATCGGTATTGGCATCGGCGATGACCTTGGCGAAGCCTTCGGTCTCGTGGTTGATCTTGGCCCGGCTGTTGGCGGTGAACGGGAACTTGCCCACCTTGTAGGCGCGGCCTTCGGCCTTGAGCTGCTCTTCGGTCTTGCCGACGGTGGCCAGCTCCGGGCGGGTATAGATGACGCCTGGGATCAGATTGTAGTTGACCTCGTGGGGCTTGCCGGCGATGCGCTCGATGCAGGCCACCGCTTCGTCTTCTGCCTTGTGCGCCAGCATCGGCCCGGAGGTGACGTCGCCGATGACCCAGATGCCCGGCACCGAGGAGCGGTGGTGGTCGTTGGCGAGCATGCCGCGCTTGTCGGTCTCAAGGCCTACGCTCTCCAGGTTCAGGCCCTTGGTGTAAGGACGACGCCCGATGGCGACCAGCACGTAGTCGGCCTGCAGGGTTTCGGCGGCGCCGCCGGCAGCCGGTTCGAGAGTCAGGCTGACGCCGTCGGCCGATGGCGTGGCCTGGGTCACCTTGCTGCCCAGCTTGAAGCTCATGCCTTGCTTGGCCAGCGCTTTTTGCAGGGTCTTGGCGGTTTCTTCATCGGTACCCGGGCAGATCCGGTCGAGGTACTCGATCACCGTGACCTGGCTGCCCAGGCGGCGCCACACCGAACCCAGCTCCAGGCCGATCACGCCGGCACCGATCACCACCAGGTGCTTGGGCACCTGCGGCAGGGCCAGGGCACCGGTGGAGTCGATGATGCGCTGGTTGTCGATGGTCACGCCGGGCAGGGGGGTTGGCTCGGAGCCGGTGGCGATGACCACGTCCTTGGCCTGCAGCGTGGTTTCGCTGCCATCCTCGGCCTTGACAATGACCTTGCCAACGCCATCCAGGCGGCCCCAGCCTTTGACCCAGTCGACCTTGTTCTTGCGGAACAGGTACTCGATGCCCTTGGTCAGGCCGGTGACGCTCTCGTCCTTCTGTTTCATCATCTGGGCGAGGTTCAGGGTGGGCTTGACCTCGATACCGAGGTGGGCGAACTCGGCGCCGCTGGCCGCCTCGTAGAGTTCGGAGGCGTGCAGCAAGGCCTTGGACGGCATGCAGCCGACATTCAGGCAGGTGCCGCCGAGGGTCGAGCGGCCTTCCACACAGGCGACGCTCAGGCCCAGTTGCCCGGCGCGAATCGCCGCGTTGTAGCCGCCAGGGCCGCCACCGATGATCACCACGTCATAGGATTTCATGGATTCAATACTCCAGATGAGGAAGCGCGAGAGGGGCACAAGGTTAAGCTGAGCGAGGCGGATTGTATACAATCTAGCTTAAGATCATTCGGTTCTAGACCATGGTCTCGTTTAGCGGAAAGCTCGCACGAATGAACTACTCTGTTTCGGTGGCGTTCGAAATTACCAGGCGCCATGCCAAATATGGAAAGGAGGATCGTTCATGCTCGCGCAACTTCCGCCGGCATTGCAGAGTCTTCATCTACCTCTGCGCCTTAAACTATGGGACGGCAACCAGTTCGACCTGGGCCCTAGCCCGCAGGTCACCATCCTGGTCAAGGAGCCTCAGCTGATCAGCCAGCTGACTCACCCGAGCATGGACCAGCTGGGCACCGCTTTCGTCGAGGGCAAGCTGGAGCTGGAAGGCGACATCGGCGAAGCCATCCGGGTATGCGACGAGCTGAGCGAGGCGCTGCTGAGCGATGAGGATGAGGCTCCACCACCGCGGGTGGCGCATGACAAGCGCACCGATGCCAAGTCCATTTCCTACCACTACGACGTTTCCAACGCGTTCTATCAGCTCTGGCTCGACCAGGACATGGCCTATTCCTGTGCCTACTTCCGCGAGCCGGACAACACCCTCGAGCAAGCCCAGCAGGACAAGTTCGACCACCTATGCCGCAAGCTGCGCCTGCAGGCAGGTGACTACCTGCTCGACGTCGGTTGCGGCTGGGGCGGGCTGTCGCGCTTCGCCGCGCGAGAGTATGGCGCCAAGGTGTTCGGCATCACCTTGAGCAAGGAGCAGCTCAAGCTGGGCAAGCAGCGGGTCAAGGCCGAGGGCCTGGGCGACAAGGTCGACCTGCAGATCCTCGACTATCGCGACCTGCCCCAGGATGGCCGCTTCGACAAGGTGGTCAGCGTGGGCATGTTCGAACATGTCGGCCATGCCAACCTGGCACTGTACTGCCAGAAGCTGTTCGGCGCCGTGCGCGAGGGTGGCCTGGTGATGAACCACGGCATCACCGCCAAGCATGTCGATGGCCGGCCGGTGGGCCGAGGTGCGGGTGAGTTCATCGACCGCTATGTGTTCCCCAACGGCGAGCTGCCGCACTTGTCGATGATCAGCGCGAACATCTGTGAGGCGGGCCTGGAAGTGGTGGACGTGGAAAGCCTGCGCCTGCACTACGCCAAGACCTTGCACCACTGGAGCGAGAACCTGGAGAACCAGCTGCACAAGGCTGCGGCCTTGGTGCCGGAAAAAACCCTGCGCATCTGGCGGCTGTACCTGGCCGGTTGTGCCTATGCGTTCCAGAAGGGCTGGATCAACCTGCACCAGATCCTGGCAGTGAAACCTTATGCCGATGGGCACCATGACCTGCCCTGGACCCGCGAAGACCTGTATCGCTGAATAGCCAGCGAGTTAAAAAAGGGGCCGCATCAGCGGCCCCTTTTGTATTACAGGATCGGTGAAATCAGCCGTGCGATGCGCATCCCCAGTTGCTGGATGCGGTGGGTGTCCTGGCTGTCCTCGGCGGTGATTTCCCTGGCCTGCTCGAAGTCGGCCAAGAGCATGGCCTCGACCTGGTCGGCGAAGGCGCGGTCGACGGTCAGCAGGGTGATCTCGAAGTTGAGGCGGAACGAGCGGTTGTCCAGGTTGGCGCTGCCGATGGCGCTGACCTCATCGTCCACCAGCACCACCTTCTGATGCAGGAAGCCCGGCTGGTAGCGGAACATGCGCACACCGGCGCGTACTGCCTCGAACGCGAACAGGCTGGAGGCGGCATAGACGATGCGGTGGTCGGGGCGGGCCGGGATGAGGATGCGCACATCCACCCCCCGCAGCACGGCCAGGCGCATGGCGGCGAACACGGCTTCGTCGGGGATGAAGTACGGGCTGGTGATCCACACCCGCCGGGTGGCGGAATGGATCGCTTCGAGGAAGAACAGCGAACAGGTTTCCTGCGGGTCGGCCGGGCCGCTGGCCAGGGCCTGGCAGAGCACGCCGTTGTCGGGGTAGGTGTCGGGCAGTATCAGCGGCGGCAGCTCGCGGGTGGCCCAGTACCAGTCTTCGGCGAACGACTCCTGCAGGCACGCCAGCACCGGGCCGCTGATCTGCACGTGGGTGTCGCGCCAGGGTGAGAGCCGCGGGTTGCCGCCCAGGTATTCGTCGCCCACGTTGTGCCCGCCGATGAACCCGGCGACGCCATCGACCACGACGATCTTGCGGTGGTTGCGGAAATTGACCTGGAAGCGGTTGAACAAGCCGCGGCGGGTGGCGAAGGCGTGGATCTGCACGCCGCCTTCGCGCAGCTGCTGGCTGTAGCGGGCAGGCAGGGCATGGCTGCCGACCCGGTCATACAACACGAAAACCTGCACCCCTTCGGCCGCCTTGCGCAGCAGCAGTTGCTGCAGGGCCTTGCCGATCTTGTCGTCGTGGATGATGAAGAACTGCACCAGCACCACTTCGCGGGCCTGTTCGATGGCGGCGAAAATGGCGTCGAAGGTGGCCTGGCCATCGACCAGCAGCTTGACGTTGTTGTTGGCCAGGCAGGGCATGCGGCCGAGTTTTGGCATGGCCCGCAAGGCCGCGTAGCCGCCTGACTCTCGGGCGGTGAGCGCCTCTTCTACCCAGGGCCGCCAGTTGAGGTTGGCCATGGCCACGTGCATTTCCTGGTTGGCCTGGCGGCGTGCCTGGATATAGGCGTAGAACGAGCGGGCGCCGAAGATCAGGTAGGGAATGAGGGTGAAGTAGGGGATGAAGATCAGCGACATGGCCCAGGCGATTGCACCTTGGGCGGTACGCACGGTGAACACTGCATGCAGCGCTGCGGTGATGCCAAGCAAATGAATGATGCCGAGCACGTAGCCGAAGAAGTAGGGGCTGTGGTAATCCATACGCATCCTGCTTGGCGAATATACAGCGGGTAACAGAACACGTTCCAGGCCCGCCTTGCAACCTGAAAGCGGATTTGGCGTCTAAGGCTCAGCCCGGCCCGTTGGCCGGCTTTTTCGAGGAGCGTTGGTCCATGAAGATTCGTCTGCCACTGCTGGCACTGGCCCTTGGCCTGAGCAGCCCATTGGTGCACGCGCAGATGTTGCAACCCGGCTTGTGGGAGCTGACCACCAGCAACATGCAGGTCGATGGCAAGCCGTTGCCGGACATGCAGTTCATGCTGGGGCAGTTGAAGAACCTGCCGCCTGAGCAACGGGCAATGATGGAAGGCGTACTGGCCAAGCAAGGCATCACGGTGGGCGGCAATGGCGTGCGCTCGTGCCTGACGCCGGAGCAGGTGCAGACCAACGACATCCCGCTGCAGGATCCGAAGTCTGGCTGCACCCAGAAGATCACTGACCGCACGGGCAATGTCTGGAAGTTCCAGTTCAGCTGCCCCAAGGCCCAGGGGAGCGGCCAGGCGACCTTCCTGAGTGACAAGGAATTCACCACCCAGGTAAACGGCACGTTCAATGCCTCCGGCGTGCAGCAACAGGGCAGCATGAATACCCGGGCGGTGTGGCTCGGCAGCGACTGCGGAACCGTCAAGCCGCGCAGCTGACGCCTACCATTGCCACTGGCTGCTGGCGACTGCGTCGTGGGCATGCAGGCTTTCTGCATGTTCCACGCGAAGCTTGAAGCCGGTGGCCCAGCCCAGTTTTCTCAGCGCCCGATGAATCCGTCGGGCCGCGTCCTCGCAGAACATCAGGTTCTGCCCATTGGCCAAGGCGAACGCTTGTTCGTCGGCACGCTTCACTGCCGTTTGCACGGCGGTACCCAGGCTCGCTTCAACGGTGTCGATCAGCTCGGTTATGGGCAAGTTATCCAGATCGCTGCGCAAACGCAGCTGCAGTGTGGCCTGGCTGCGCTGGCTGTGTGGCGTTGCGACGATGCCTTCGCTGCGGCCCAGCCATTCGAGAACGGCGTGCCGATCCAGAATCTGCGCGCTGAAATCTTCCTGGAATTGGCGCTGAATTAACTGCCGGGCCAGTGCTGCAGAGCAGGGGCAGGTGGAGGAATAAGGCACGCGCACGGATAGTTCCACGTGGAACATTTCGTTTTCTAGCTTGGCATCCACGCTTACCGGATAACTTTTCCAGCCTGCCAAAGGGCTGACCAGCGCTGGGCGTTTTAGCAAATGATCGAAGCTCAATCGCAGATTGGCTGCCGTTGAAAGCCCTTCGTGGCTATCGAGAAAGCCTGCCAGCAAGAGGCGAATGGCGTGTGGCGTCAGCGCCTGATGCTCCAGTTGTTCCAGCGCCAGGTAGAGCCTGGACATGTGAATGCCGCGTGAATGGCCATCCACCAGATTGACGCCTGCGTCGGCCAGGGCCGCCACACTTCGCCCTTGCAACTGAATGGGCAGGGCAATTGCGCACATGCCGACCCAGTTCAAGGTCGTGGCGTGCGGCTGCGTTTGTGCGGCGATATCGGGGAGCGTCAGGCTGTTCATGGCGGCACCAGGCAAGGGAGTGACAGCGGCATCTTCGAAAACCTTCCGACGAATACGGCTTGGCGAAATTGTATTGTTACTTTATAACATTATGCAATGCATCGTTCGAATGCGCCTGCCTGAAGAGGTTTCGCCATGCCCCATCGCTTACCCGTCACCGTGCTGTCCGGCTTCCTCGGCGCCGGCAAGAGCACCTTGCTCAACCATGTGCTGCGTAACCGCGACGACCTTCGGGTCGCGGTGATCGTCAACGACATGAGTGAAATCAACATCGACGCCAGTGAGGTGCAGCGCAACGTCAGCCTCAACCGTGCCGAGGAAAAACTGGTCGAGATGAGCAACGGCTGCATCTGCTGCACCTTGCGCGAGGACTTGCTGGAAGAAGTGGCGCGCTTGGCCGAGGAAGGCCGCTTCGATTATCTGCTGATCGAGTCCACCGGCATCTCGGAGCCGTTGCCGGTTGCCGAGACCTTCACCTTCCGCGATGAGCAGGGCCGCAGCCTGTCCGACATGGCGCGCCTGGACACCATGGTCACCGTGGTCGATGGGGTGAATTTCTTGCGCGACTACCAGGCTGCCGACAGCCTCGCGAGCCGCGGCGAAACCCTGGGTGAAGACGACGAGCGTTCGATCAGCGACTTGCTGATCGAACAGGTCGAGTTCGCCGACGTGCTGCTGCTGAGCAAGATCGACCTCATCAGCCGTCACGAGCGTGAAGAGCTCACGGCCATTTTGCGCAGCCTCAATGCGCGTGCGCAGATCGTGCCGATGGTCATGGGCCAGGTGCCCTTGGGGCGCATCCTCGACACCGGGCTGTTCGACTTCGACCAGGCGGCGCAGGCGCCCGGCTGGCTGCAGGAGCTGCGCGGGGCGCATGTACCGGAAACCGAAGAGTACGGCATTGCCTCCAGCACCTGGACAGCGCGCAGGCCCCTGCACCCGCAACGCTTTTTCGATTTCATCCACAACGACTGGGACAACGGCCGGCTGCTGCGCTCGAAGGGCTTCTTCTGGCTGGCGAGCAAATTCCAGGAGGCCGGCAGCTGGTCGCAGGCAGGCGGCATGATGCGCCATGGGCTGGCGGGCCGCTGGTGGCGTTTTGTGCCGCGTGAGCAGTGGCCGCAGGACGAACAGAGCACGGCGGAAATCCTCAAGCACTGGTGCGTGGAGAGCGGCGATTGCCGCCAGGAGCTGGTGTTCATTGGCCAGAATATCGACTTCGCCAAGTTATCCACAGCGCTGGACGCCTGCCTGCTGAACGACGAAGAGATGGCGCTGGGGCCCATGGGGTGGCTGCGGCTGGCCGACCCGTTCGGACCCTGGCACGCCGAGGAGGCCGCATGAAACTGGCGCAGCGGCCTGTGGATATCTGCCAGGCCTTTGGCGAATCGCCCACGGTGCTGACGGAAATCCTGCAGGACGGCGTCAACCTCGCAGTCTGGCAGCGGCGTTTGCCGGCACAGCTGGAAGACTTCGCAGCGCTGGTGGTCAGCCTCGGGCAACCGTTGGCTGACCAACGGGTGCTAGATGTGCACGAACAGCAACCACCGGTATTGCCAGGCCTGTTGCGCGAGGCCAGTGACTTGCAGGGTTATGAAGGTTTTGTCGCCGATGTGGCCTGGTTGGTGTCGGCCTACACCTGCCTATTGGGGGCGCGGCGGGTTGGGCTGCGGCTGCGGGTGCTGCAGGGGGCGATGTGCCCGCGTTTCCATGTGGATAACGTGCCTGTGCGCTTGCTCGCCACCTACATCGGCCCTGGCAGTGAATGGCTCGAGGAAGGCGCAATAGCGCGGCCTGGCCTGCAGCACGCCGAGCCCCCTGTGGATAACATTCGCCAGCTGCAGGCGGGTGATGTGGCGGTGCTCAAGGGGGAGAAATGGCTGGGCAACGAAGGGGCGGGGCTGATCCATCGCTCGCCCGCCAGCCAGGCCCGGCGCCTGTTGCTGAGCCTTGACTGGCTGGCCTGACGGGGCATAGTGGGGGCAAATCCGCCGCGAAGTGATCGCATGCTGCAGAACATCCCCACCCATGTCATCGCCGGCCCGCTGGGCGCTGGCAAGACCAGCCTGATTCGCCAGCTCATGGCCCAACGCCCGGCGGGTGAGCGCTGGGCGGTGCTGGTCAATGAGTTCGGCCAGATCGGCCTCGATGCGGCATTGTTGGCCAGCGACCAGGACGGCATTGCCATTGCCGAGGTGGCGGGCGGGTGCCTGTGCTGTGTCAATGGCATGCCGTTTCAGGTCGGCTTGGGCCGGCTGCTGCGCAAGGCGCGGCCGGATCGTGTGTTCATCGAGCCTTCCGGGCTTGGCCACCCGCTGCAACTGCTGGATCAGCTGCGCCGTGCCCCTTGGCTCGGCGTATTGGCCGTGCAGCCGCTGGTGATGGTGGTGGATGCCCAGGCACTGGCGCGCGGGGAACGGCTTGGCGAGGCTCAACGGCAGGCGTTGGAGGCTGCTGAACGGGTGGTCATGAACAAGAGCGAGGGTGTGGACGAAAATTCTAAGCTGTTGATAACTAAGGAATTTTCTGGAAAGCAGATGACCTGGACCGAACACGGTCGGCTGCCATTCGAGCAGCTTCCGGTGTCATCCACAGGGCAGTTTCCCACTGTATATGTTGATAACTGCGCTGTGGATATTCCCGCCGGGCAACCAGGGCGCCTGTGGACAGATCCGCGCAAGCCAATCTGCATCGAGCGCAGCGGCGAGGGTGGCTGGAGTATCGGCTGGCGCTGGCATCCCAGCCAACAATTTGATCCACAGGGCCTGCGCGACGTTCTTCAAGCCTGGCCATGGCGCCGGGCCAAAGGTGTTATCCACAGCCCCGCTGGCTGGCAGTCATTCAACGGTTTGGACGGCAACCTGCCCGATTGGCAGGCAAGTGAATGGCGCCGCGACACTCGCATCGAACTGATCTTCGACCAGCCGCAAGCCGCGCAGGCATTGCAGCAGGCTGTGGATAACTGCCGGATGGGTTGATCAGTTGCGCCAGCGGTTGTGTTCCTGGCGCCACTGCTGCATCTCGATCACGTTGCCGGCCCGCGGTGGCGTCTTGATTTCGAACGGGTAGGGCGCCAGTTCGATCTGCACGCTGTGGGCGCCGAACTGGGTCACCGTGCCGGGGTGGCGTTGTTCACCGGTGACGGTGAACTCGAAGGCATACACCCGCGCCAGGCGCTTGCGGCCGTTGGCGTCGCGCACGAAGGCGATGCGCTTGAGCGCGACGGCGTCGTCGAGCAGTTCCAGGTCCAGTTTGGCGCAGTGTTGCTTGACCCGCTCCAGGGCCTTCTCGCGCAGCCCATGGTTGTGCCATAACCAAGCGCCTGCCGTGGCCACCAGCATCAGGACGAAGAGATTCTCCAGGGTCAACATTTGCGTATGCTCCAAACAGGTCGAACCAGCTTAACTGCGTCCCTGGCCTGTCGTACAGGTGGCAATCGAGTTCATACTGCGCGACGCACAATCCGTGAAACAGCTTTGGAAACCTTGCGCATGAAACGTACCCCGCACTTGCTCGCCATCCAGTCCCACGTGGTGTTCGGCCACGCCGGAAACAGCGCCGCGGTGTTTCCCATGCAGCGTATAGGGGTCAATGTCTGGCCACTGAATACCGTGCAATTTTCCAATCACACTCAGTATGGCCAGTGGGCGGGCGAAGTGCTTGCCCCAGCGCAAATTCCTGCGTTGGTGGAAGGGATTTCCAACATTGGCGAGCTGGGCCACTGCGATGCCGTGCTGTCCGGCTACCTGGGCAGCGCCGAACAGGGCCGGGCGATCCTCGCCGGGGTAGCGCGGATCAAGGCCGTGAACCCCAAGGCGCTGTACTTGTGCGACCCGGTCATGGGCCACCCGGAGAAGGGTTGCATCGTGCCCCAGGAAGTCAGCGAATTCCTGCTCGACGAGGCCGCCGCCAGGGCCGATATCCTCTGCCCCAACCAGCTCGAGCTGGACAGCTTCTGTGGCCGTCGGGCGCAGTCCCTGGAGGATTGCGTGAGCATGGCGCGCAGCCTGCTCGCGCGCGGCCCGCAGGTGGTGCTGGTCAAGCACCTGGCGTACCCGGGGCGTGAAGAGGGCATGTTCGAGATGCTGCTGGTGACCCGCGACGAGAGCTGGCACCTGCGCCGCCCGCTGCTGGCCTTCCCGCGCCAGCCGGTCGGGGTCGGCGACCTGACCTCGGGGCTGTTCCTGGCGCGGGTGCTGCTGGGCGACAGCTGGACGCAAGCGTTCGAGTTCACCGCCGCAGCGGTGCATGAAGTGCTGCTGGAAACCCAGGCCTGCGCCAGCTACGAACTGCAACTGGTGCGGGCCCAGGACCGCATTGCCCACCCTCGCGTGCGCTTCGAGGCGCAGCGCCTGGCGTACTAGATCGAATCGGTCTTCAGGTTCTGGTAGCGCTGTTCCAGTTCCTGGCGGATCTGCCGGCGCTGCTGGCCCTGCAGGAAGCGGCGCTTCTCTTCGCTGGAGTGCGGCTGGCGCGGCGGCACCGGCACCGGGCGGCGGTTGTCGTCGACCGCGACCATGGTGAAGAAGCAGCTGTTGGAATGGCGCACCGAGCGCTCGCGGATGTTTTCGGTGACCACCTTGATGCCCACTTCCATCGACGTGTTGCCGGTGTAGTTGACCGAGGCCAGGAATGTCACCAGCTCGCCGACATGCACCGGCTCGCGGAAGATCACCTGGTCGACCGACAGGGTCACCACGTAGCTGCCGGCATAGCGGCTGGCGCACGCATAGGCCACTTCGTCGAGGTACTTGAGCAGGGTGCCGCCATGTACGTTGCCAGAAAAGTTGGCCATGTCCGGGGTCATCAGGACGGTCATGCTCAGCTGGGCGTTTCCAGGTTCCATAGTGTGCTCACGGTGAGGTTGCGCTGTATCGGGGTCGTTATCTGCTGACACTTCTGTTTCCCCTTCTTGAAGTTTTGCCTTCTGGTACGGGACGTTGGCTGCGGCGCCATGGTCACGCCGATCGCGCCATCGCAGGCCGTTAACCCGCCGATCTGTTTCTACATATTGCACCGGCTTTTTGCGGCGGGGTGCGATGTTAACCTGAGTACGCCCATGCAATATGGGCTTACCTGCATTCAATACAGTATGTACTTGCTGCTCGCTCGAGGTTGCCTCGGCAGAGGAGCGGTCTGCCTGGGCATCTATCAACAGGGCACCGAAAAGGAGTATCGCGCCATGCATGCCATCAGCTTCATCCAGGATCTGGCAGTGATCATGCTGGTCGCGGGGGTGGTGACGATCCTCTTTCATCGCCTCAAGCAGCCCGTGGTGCTGGGCTACATCGTCGCCGGCTTCATCATCGGCCCGCACACACCGCCGTTCGGCCTGATCCACGATGAAGACACGATCAAGACCCTGGCCGAGCTGGGGGTGATTTTCCTGATGTTCTGCCTGGGGCTCGAGTTCAGCCTGCGCAAGCTGTTCAAGGTGGGCGCAACGGCGTTCATCGCGGCGTTCCTGGAAATCGTCCTGATGATCTGGATCGGTTTCGAGATCGGCCGCTGGTTCGGCTGGAACACCATGGACTCCTTGTTCCTCGGCGCCATCCTGGCGATCTCCTCGACCACCATCATCGTCAAGGCGCTCAACGACCTGAAGATGAAGAACGAGCGCTTTGCCCAGCTGATCTTTGGCGTGCTGATCGTCGAGGACATTCTTGGCATCGGCATCATTGCCTTGCTCTCGGGCATCGCGGTCAGCGGCACGGTGAGCTCCGGCGAGGTGTTCTCCACCGTGGGCAAGCTCTCACTGTTCATGATCGTCGCGCTGGTCATCGGCATCCTGCTGGTGCCGCGGCTGCTGGCCTATGTGGCCAAGTTCGAGAGCAACGAGATGTTGCTGATCACCGTGCTGGGGCTGTGCTTCGGCTTCTGCCTGCTGGTGGTCAAACTTGAGTACAGCATGGTGCTGGGCGCCTTCCTGATCGGTGCGATCATGGCCGAGTCGCGTCAGCTGCTGAAGATCGAGCGGTTGATCGAGCCGGTGCGCGACCTGTTCAGCGCCATCTTCTTCGTGGCCATCGGCTTGATGATCGACCCCCAGGTACTGCTCGATTACGCCTGGCCGATCGTGGTGATTACCCTGGCGGTGGTGCTGGGCAAGATGCTGTCGTGCGGCATGGGCGCGTTCATTGCCGGCAACGATGGCCGTACTTCCCTGCGCGTGGGCATGGGGCTGTCACAGATTGGCGAATTTTCGTTCATCATCGCGGCGCTGGGGATGACCCTGCAGGTCACCAGCGACTTCCTCTACCCAGTTGCCGTGGCGGTATCGGCCATTACCACGCTGCTCACGCCCTACCTGATTCGCGCTGCCGACCCGCTGTCGCTGAAGCTCGGCAAGGTGATGCCAACCCGGCTTTCACGCGTGCTGTCGCTGTATGGCGAGTGGCTGCGCAGCATTCAACCGCAAGGTGAGGGGGCCATGCTGGCGGCGATGATCCGGCGCATCCTGCTGCAGGTGGGGGTCAACCTGGCGCTGGTGATCGCGATCTTCTTCAGCGGCGGTTATTTCGCCAGCCGAATCGGCGCTTGGCTGGCTGAATGGGTCAGTGATGTGAGCCAGCAGAAGGCGGTGATCTGGGGGGCGGCGCTATTGCTGTCGCTGCCGTTCCTGATTGCGGCGTACCGCAAGCTCAAGGCGCTGTCGATGTTGCTGGCGGAGATGGGCGTCAAGCCGGAAATGGCCGGGCGGCATACCCAGCGCGTGCGTCGGGTGGTGGCCGAGGTGATTCCGCTGCTGTCGCTGCTGGTGATTTTCCTGCTGCTGTCGGCGCTGTCGGCGAGCATTCTGCCGACCAATGAGCTCTTGCTCATCATTGCGGTGGTGGCGGCGGCGGTGGTGGCAGTGCTGTGGCGCTGGTTCATCCGCGTGCATTCGCGCATGCAGATCGCCTTGCTGGAGACGCTGGAGAACAGCCGCGACCATACCCACTGAGGGGCATGCCCCCTGCGCGAGATTTCACCGAAGGCCGAGGGGATTAGGCGGTAGCGATGTCGCCAGGCGCAGAAGGCCTGGCGATTTTACGAGCCTTGGTGGCTCGTAGCCATCATTTTGTGCGGTTGCTTCTCGATCAGCTTTCCAGCCAGACGTCGCGCGCCCAGTGCCACACCGATTCCCAGCTGTCTTCGCCCACTGCTTCCTCGTCGCCATCCCACAGCACCACGGTGCCGTCTTCCTCGACGCAGTAGTAGTTGTCGCCATCCTGGCACAGCGGGATCAGGTCACGTGGAACACCCGCGTCCCAGGCATTGGCCGCGACGTCGGGCAGGTAGGTGTGCGATTGCGGGTCGGTGGCGGTCACCGGCTCCAGCGAGCCATACACCACATCGCTGACGGTCAGCAGGAACTCCTTGAACACGAACGGGATGTTGATGAACAGTTGCTCCTCGATCTCGACCAGTTGGTCTTCGTCGGGAAGCTCCAGCGGCACCGGCACGGGTTCATTGGCTTCACGGAGTTGTTCGATCACTTCTTCCACGGTTCACATCCTCTAACCTTGATGACAACGCTGCGCGTTATACCCTAGTAGGCCGCTCTGGCAAAAGCAAAAACCCCGGGACAGGCCCGGGGTTTTTTGTGCAGCGTGCGACGGTTAGCCGTTTTGGCGGATACCGGCGACCAGCCAAGGCTGGTTCTCGCCCTGGGCGCGAACCATGTGCCAGCTTTCGCTGAAGGCTTCGCCCTGGTCGAAGCGCGAGGTCTTCGACACGCCACGGAAGGTCAGGGTGGCGTCGGTACGGTCGGAGCGATCGTCCAGGCCGTCCAGTTGCACATCGAGGTTGTCGATGTAGGTGGCCTGGAAGCCATCACCCAGGTCGGCGCGCTCACGCTTGAGGAACTCGAGCATTTGCGGGGTGACGAACTCGGCGATCTTGTCCATCTCGTTGGCATCCCAGTGCTGCTGCAGCGACTGGAAGTGGTTACGCGCAGCGGCCAGGAAGTTCTGCTCGTTGAACCATGCCGGGGCGTTGATGACCGGAGCGGCAGACGCGGCAGGTGCGGCCGAACCCCCGAAGATCGACGGCTGGGCAGGCTGGGCGTGAGCTTCACGCTGGAATGGCGCGTGGCCCGGTGCGGCCATTTGCGGCTGTTGCTGGCGACGGCGCGCGGCAATGAAGCGGA
Source organism: Pseudomonas faucium (assembly GCF_021602585.1). Lineage (GTDB taxonomy): Bacteria > Pseudomonadota > Gammaproteobacteria > Pseudomonadales > Pseudomonadaceae > Aquipseudomonas > Aquipseudomonas faucium. Next base: position 280,894 of record NZ_BQIP01000002.1, on the reverse strand, counting down.
ACACCAGGAAGGCGATCAGCGCGACGATCAGGAAGTCCATGATCTGGAAGCCCTCGAAACCGTCACCCATGAACATGGACGCCAGCAGGCCACCGGCGGCGAGGCCGGCCAGTGGGCCCAGCCAGCGCGAAGCACCGCTGGCGGCGGCCGGAGCACGGCCCGGAGCGGTCGGCGCGGCGGCAGGCGTGGTTGGCGTGGCCTGGCGAGTCTGGTGGATAGGCGCGGAGCCCGAGCTCTTGCCGCCGCCGAAGCGCTTGGCGTTGGCGTCCAGGCTCAGCGTCAGGCCGACGCAGAGCGCCAGTGCGATGCTAAGAAAACGTTGCATAAATGGGATATCCCCTGTTGTGGATTGCACGCGCGTCATGGTGCACAGGTTCCCTGGCACATGACCAGCGACATAATGTTTCGAGCTTTTGCCTGAATGTTACAAACCAGGCCGAGCCGGCGCCTGCGGGAGCCGGCTACATCGACAGCCTCAGAGGGCCTCGAGCTTGGCGTACCCCAGCATCAGCCACTTGCTGCCTTCGGCAAAGTTCACCTGCACCCGTGCCTGGGCGCCAGACCCCTCGAAGTTGAGGATGGTGCCTTCACCAAATACCGAATGTTGCACGCGCTGGCCGAGGCTGAAGGCCGTCTGCGGAATGCTGGCATTGGCGAACAGGCTGCTGGTGCTGCTTTGCGAGCCACCGAACGGGCGGCTGACACTGTTGGACAAGCGTACTTCCTGAACCAGCCCCGCCGGGATTTCCCTGACGAACCGCGACACCTTGTTGTACGTCTCGCTGCCATAAAGGCGGCGCGTTTCGGCGTAGGTCATGATCAGCTGGCGCATGGCGCGGGTAATGCCCACGTAGGCCAGGCGGCGTTCCTCTTCGAGGCGGCCGGGCTCTTCCAGGCTCATCTTGTGCGGGAACAGGCCTTCTTCCATGCCCACCAGGAACACGTAGGGGAATTCCAGGCCCTTGGCACTGTGCAGGGTCATCAGCTGGATGCTGTCTTCATGCTCGTCGGCCTGAGCTTCGCCAGCTTCCAGCGAGGCGTGGCCGAGGAAGGCCGACAGCGGCGAAAGGTCGGCGTCGTCTTCGCCGGCTTCGAAGTTGCGCGCGGCGCTGACCAGTTCCTCAAGGTTTTCTACCCGAGCCTGGCCCTTTTCGCCTTTTTCTTCCTGGTGATAGATGATCAGCCCGGACTGCTCGATGACCGTTTGGGTCATGGTGTGCAAGGGCATGTCCGCGACCTTGCCGGCCAGGTTCTCGATCAGTTCGATGAAGGCGCCCAGGGCGCTGGCCGCACGGCCCTTGAGGGCCTTGGCGGCAATCAGCTGGCACATCGCTTGCCACATCGACAGCTGGCTGTGGCGGGCATGCTCACGGATGGCTTCGACGGTCTTCTCGCCGATGCCGCGCGGCGGCACGTTGATCACCCGCTCCAGCGCCGCGTCGTTGCCGCGGCCTTCGAGCAGGCGCAGGTAGGCCATGGCGTTCTTGATTTCGGCACGTTCGAAGAAGCGCTGGCCGCCATAGATGCGGTAGGGAATGCGTTCGCGCAGCAGGGCCTCCTCCAGCACCCGCGACTGGGCGTTGGAGCGATAGAGGATGGCGATATCGCTGCGCGAGCTGCCGCCCTTGATCAGGCTCTCGATGGTTTCCACTACATAACGGGCTTCATCGTGCTCGTTGTAGGCCGCGTACAGGGTCAGCGGCTCGCCTTCGCCCAGGTCGGTCCACAGTTCCTTGCCCAGGCGGCCACTGTTGTTGGCGATCAAGGCGTTGGCGGCCTTGAGGATGCCGCCGGTGGAGCGGTAGTTCTGCTCCAGGCGGATCAGCTCGGCGTCGGGGAAGTCGGCGGTGTACTGGTGGATGTTCTCGATCTTCGCCCCGCGCCAGCCGTAGATCGACTGGTCGTCGTCGCCCACCGCCATCAGGCTGTCGCCACCGCCCGCGAGCAGGCGCAGCCAGGCGTACTGCACGGCGTTGGTGTCCTGGAATTCGTCCACCAGCACATGGCGGAAGCGCCGCTGGTAGTGCTTGAGCAGGTCGGGGTGGTCGCGCCAGAGGTCCAGGGCACGCAGCAGCAATTCGGAGAAATCGATGACCCCGGCGCGCTCGCAGGCCTGTTCGTAGGCGCTGTAGACATCGCGCATGGTCTGCAGGAACAGGTCGCCGCTGGCCTGGATATGTTGCGGGCGCAGGCCCTCGTCCTTTTGCCCGTTGATGAACCACTGGGCCTGGCGCGCCGGCCATTTCTGCTCGTCCAGGCCGAGTTCGCGCATGACGCGCTTGACCAGGCGCTGCTGGTCGTCGCTGTCGAGGATCTGGAAGTTCTGCACCAGGCGCGCTTCCTGCCAGTGCGCGCGCAACAGGCGGTGCGCCAGGCCGTGGAAGGTGCCGACCCACATGCCCGCCGGGTTTATGCCCAGCAATTGCTCGATCCGCTGGCGCATCTCGGCGGCAGCCTTGTTGGTGAAGGTCACCGACAGGATCGAGTGCGGCGAGGCCTGCTCGACCTGGATCAGCCAGGCGATGCGGTGCACCAGCACGCGGGTTTTACCGGAACCGGCGCCCGCGAGCACCAGCTGACGCCCGAGCGTGGCCGCGACGGCCTGGCGCTGGGCATCGTTGAGGGAATTGAGCAGGAGGGAGAGGTCATCTGTGTGCATCCGGCCATTCTAGGGGGAGGCCGGTTAAGGGGCAAACACCTACTGTATAAATATTCACCTTCAGCTGCTGTCGCTCATCGGTTTGTCGCGGCGTGCCATGCCAGATCGACGGGTGGCGATCTGGCATGGGCCACTTCAGTCGACGGCTACGCGGTGCCCGATCTCAACCATCTGCGACCCTTCGGCTGAAATGATTTCCAGCCTTTTCCACGAAGAAGCGCCTTCGCGCGTGAAAAATACCGGTTTCTCGGTCAGAACCTGGAGCGACGCCTGTTCGCTTTCCACCAGCGTCAGCTGCAGCACTTCCCAGCCGCCTTTGTGGCGGATCTTGGGTTCCGCCAGCACGGGTTCGACACCTGAGTTATGGACGGTCACGCTTCCCTGAACGACGAAGCACACTGGCTGGCCCGGCACTTCGCTGTTGTAGGCGACAAGGTTTTCGATTTTGCTCATGATCAATGCCTTTGCAGTTGAAAGTAGCGCCAATCGGCGCCGCGCTACTTTCGCCACTGCAACGCAACAGTGGGATCGGGCAGGATTTCAGCTATGCCAATGCCTGCCATGGCCGGCCAGCAGGCTGTTGGCCTGATCGGGCCCGTTGCTGCCGGCGGCATAGTGGCGGGGCGGCTGGAAGTGCTCGTCCCAGCCTTTGAGGATGGCGTCGATCCAGGCCCAGGCGGCCTCCACTTCGTCGCGGCGCATGAACAGCGTCGAGTCGCCTTCCAGCACATCCAGCAACAGGCGCTCGTAGGCTTCCCAGCGGCGTGTCTGGCCGAACACCTGGGCCAGGTTGAGGTCCAGGTCCACCGGCTCCAGGCGCATGCCCTTGCCGGGGCTCTTGGTCATCATGCGCAGGCTGATGCGCTCGTCCGGCTGCAGCTGGATCAGCAGCTGGTTGACCTGGCCGCCGCTGAACAGCTCATGAGGCACGGGCTTGAATTGTATGACGATCTGCGACGAGCGCCGCGCCATGCGCTTGCCGGTGCGCAGGTAGAAAGGCACGCCGGCCCAGCGCCAGTTGTCGACATGCGCCTGCACGGCGACGAAGGTTTCGGTGTCGCTGTCGTTGTCCACGTCCTTTTCGAAGTAGTAGGCCGGCACTTCCTGGCCGCCGATGTGGCCGGCGCCGTACTGGCCGCGCACGGTCTTGTCCTGCACGTCCTGGCCGTTGATCGGCTTGAGCGCGCGCAGGATCTTCACCTTCTCGTCACGCACGGCCTCGGCTTCGAACTGCGCAGGCGGCTCCATGGCCACCAGGCACAACAGCTGCAACAAGTGGTTTTGCAGCATGTCGCGGGTCGCGCCGGCGCGGTCGTAATAGCCGCCGCGGTTTTCCACGCCCAGGGTCTCGCACACGCTGATCTGCACATGGTCGACCTGGCCATTGCGCCACACAGGTTCCAGCAGGGCATTGGCGAAGCGCAGGGCCATGAGGTTCTGCACGGTTTCCTTGCCCAGGTAGTGGTCGATGCGAAACACCTGGCGCTCTTCGAACACGCTGCCGATCGCTTCGTTGATGGCAATGGCCGATTCCAGCGAATGGCCAATCGGTTTTTCCAGCACGATGCGCGCTTCGCTGTCGGCCAGCCCGGCAATGCGCAGGTGCCGGGCAATCGGCACGAACAGGTTGGGCGCGGTTGCCAGGTAATAGATGCGAGTGAGCCCGCCGGGCTCGCCGAGGTAGCGCGCCAGGCGGCCGAAGTCGGCGCTCTGGGAGGCGTCCATGGGGAAGTAGTCCAGGCGTGCGGAAAAGCGCCGCCACACTTCTTCTTCGAAGTCGTGGCGGGCAATCTGCGCCCGGCAATGGCGCTCGGCGAGCAGCAGGTATTCATCGCGCGACAAGTTGCGCCGGGCCAGGGCGATGATGCGCACGGCAATGTTCAGACGCCCCTCGCGATACAGGTGATAGAGCGCCGGCAGCAGTTTGTGCAGGGCCAGGTCGCCGGTGCCACCGAACACCAGAATGTCGCAAGGAATAGTCAAACCACCACTCTCCACGTTCGTTTAACTGGGCGGGTTGGCGTCCATGTAGTATAACTACAAGAAAGCTACATCCCGGCCAGCCGATCATAACCGAGTCCAGCCCGTGAATCTGTTGCAACATATCGCCCAATCGCGCCACCTGCTGCGCAAATCGGAACTCAAAGTCGCGGACCATGTGCTGCTCGACCCGGCTGCCGTCATGCACAGCTCCATGGCCGACCTGGCGCACAGCGTGGGCATCAGCGAGCCGACCATCGTGCGCTTTTGCCGGGCGATCGGTTGTTCGGGCTTCCAGGACCTCAAGCTCAAGCTGGCGCAAAGCCTGGCGGCGGGCGCCAGTTTCGGCCAGTTCGCCATTCACGAAGACGACTCGGTCGCCGACTACAGCCTGAAGATCTTCGACACCACCCTGCACACCCTGATGGAAGTGCGCGAGCAGCTCGATCCGCAGGCGTTGCAGCAGGCCGTGAGCGCCATGGCCCAGGCGCAGCGCGTGGAGTTCTACGGCTTTGGCGCATCGGGCGCGGTGGCCGCCGATGCCCAGCACAAGTTCTTCCGCCTGCTGCTCAACGCTGCCGCCTATTCCGACCCGCACATGCAGGCGATGTCGGCGGTGACGCTCAAGCCGGGCGATGTGGCCGTGTGCATTTCCCAGTCGGGGCGCTCCAAAGATCTGCTGATCACCGCCAACCTGGTGCGCGAGAGCGGTGCCAACCTGATCACCCTGTGCCCGAGCCAGACGCCGCTGGCGGAGCTGTCGACCGTCAACCTGGCCATCGACGTGCACGAAGACACCGAAATCTACACCCCGCTGACCTCGCGTATCGCCCACCTGGTGGTGATCGACGTGCTGGCCATGGGCGTGGCCATGGCGCGCGGGCCGAGCCTGGTCAACCACCTCAAGAGCGTGAAGCGCAGCTTGCGCAGCCTGCGCCTGTCGCCGAAGTCGATCAAGGCCATGGATGACTGAACCCGGCCGTGAAATTTCACGGTTTTGTCACTGTTCCACAGCCAAACGGTAAAGCGCCCGAGCCAGTCTGAAACTCCCCGCACTCGATCAGGGAGACAGAAAATGGCTCGTGACTTCGATGGCTCTTACCTTCCCAGCGCCAAATCCCGCAAGCAGCAGGAAAAAGATCAGCGTCGCATGGAGTACCGCCGCGCGATCGAAAGCTATTGCGACCAACGCCAGCTGCTGCGCGAACTCGCCGATTACCCCGAGCTGCAAGAGCTCACGGTGTGGCAGGCGTCGGCGGCAGCTTCCCCGAAAAACGTTCAACAAGCGCGCTGATCAGCGCACGTTCGCTGCGGATGAACGCCAGAAAAGCCAAGGCTACCGGCGACTGTCGCTTGGCTTTGGACTGCACCACGCACCAGCTTCGGTACAGCGGCAGTTCCTCGACCGGCAACTCCTTGAGCACGCCCACGGCCAGCTCCATGTTCACCGCATGGCGCGTCAGCAGGGCGATGCCAAGGCCGGCGATCACGCATTCACGCTGGGCATCGGCCGAGGCCACTTCCAGGGTTTGGGTAAAGTGCACGCGCTTGTCCTTGAAGTACTCCTCGCAGGCCTTGCGGGTGCCCGAGCCCTGTTCACGGACCAGCAGGGTATGAGGCTCCAGGTCTTGCAGGCGCAGCTGTTCGAGCTTGCTCAGCGGGTGGTCGGGCGGCGCCACGGCGACGATCGGGTTGTTGAGGAAGGGCAGAAACTCCAGCCCCATGTCCTGGGGCACCATGGACATGATGATCAGGTCGTCACGGTTGTCGGAGAGGCGCCGGATCGCCTGGGCGCGGTTGACCACGGTGAGGGTCAGGTTGACCTCCGGGTGGCGTTGCTTGAAGGCGGCGAACAGGTGTGGCACGAAGTACTTGGCGCTGGATTCGATGGCCAGCTTCAACTGACCCTGCAGTGAGCCCTGCATGTCCGACAGTTGCATGTCGAGGCTTTCCAGGCGCCCGAAGATATCGCGGCTGGCCCGCTGCAGCGCCTCGGCCGCTTCGGTCAGGTAAAGTTTCTTGCCGACGTACTCGAACAACGGCTGGCCAACCAGCTCCTCGAGCTGACGGATCTGTAGACTAACGGCGGGTTGCGTCAGCGCCATCTCCTCCGCAGCGCGGCTGTAGGAGCGTAAATCACACACTTCGTTAAAGATCTGCAATTGACGCAAAGTCATACGCATCAAGGACTTACGCATTTCTACCCCGGCTTTGGCAAAACCTTGTTACCGAACTATAAGGCTTTGCTAATACTGCCCCTAACAAATATTGATTTTTGTTTATCGACCCGCAGCGCTAGGGTGAATGTGCGACTGGCCAACGACGATTGGTCACGCGCCGACCGGTAAAACCGGATCGTCTGTTCCTACGGCTTTGGGAAGACTCCAGTGATAAAAAAAATCCTGATCGCCAACCGGGGTGAAATCGCAGTTCGGATCGTGCGTGCCTGCGCCGAGATGGGCATTCGCTCTGTCGCGATCTATTCCGACGCCGACCGTCACGCCTTGCACGTCAAGCGCGCCGACGAGGCCTACAGCATTGGTGCCGAGCCACTGGCCGGTTACCTGAACCCGCGCAAGCTGGTCAACCTTGCTGTGGAAACCGGCTGTGATGCCCTGCACCCGGGTTACGGTTTCCTGTCGGAAAATGCCGAGTTGGCAGAGATCTGCGCCGAGCGCGGGATCAAGTTCATCGGCCCGGCCGCCGACGTCATTCGCCGCATGGGCGACAAGACCGAAGCGCGTCGCACCATGATCCAGGCCGGTGTGCCGGTGACCCCAGGCACCGAAGGCAACGTTGCCGACATCCACGAAGCCCTGAGCGAAGGCGAGCGCATCGGTTACCCGGTGATGCTCAAGGCCACCTCCGGCGGTGGCGGGCGCGGCATCCGCCGCTGCAATAGCCGCGAAGAACTGGAACAGAACTTCCCACGGGTGATTTCCGAGGCCACCAAGGCCTTCGGCTCGGCCGAAGTGTTCCTGGAAAAGTGCATCGTCAACCCCAAGCACATCGAGGCGCAGATCCTTGGTGACAGCTTCGGCAACGTGGTGCACCTGTTCGAGCGCGACTGCTCGATCCAGCGCCGCAACCAGAAGCTCATCGAAATCGCCCCGAGCCCGCAGCTCACCCCCGAACAGCGCGCCTACATCGGCGACCTGGCGGTGCGTGCGGCCAAGGCGGTGAACTACGAGAACGCCGGTACCGTGGAGTTTCTGCTCGCCGATGGCGAGGTGTACTTCATGGAGATGAACACCCGGGTGCAGGTGGAACACACCATCACCGAGGAAATCACCGGTATCGACATCGTCCGCGAGCAGATCCGCATCGCCTCGGGCCTGCCGCTGTCGGTCAAGCAGGAAGATATCCAGCACCGCGGCTACGCGCTGCAGTTCCGTATCAACGCCGAAGACCCGAAGAACAACTTCCTGCCAAGCTTCGGCAAGATCACCCGTTACTACGCCCCCGGCGGGCCGGGCGTGCGTACCGACACCGCGATCTACACCGGCTACACCATTCCACCGTTCTACGACTCCATGTGCCTGAAGCTGGTGGTGTGGGCGTTGACCTGGGAAGAAGCCATGGACCGCGGCCTGCGGGCCCTGGACGACATGCGCGTGCAAGGGGTGAAGACCACCGCCGCGTACTACCAGGAAATCCTGCGCAATCCGGAATTCCGTAGCGGCCAGTTCAATACCAGCTTCGTCGAAAGCCACCCTGAACTGACCAACTACTCGATCAAGCGCAAACCCGAAGAGCTGGCCCTGGCCATCGCCGCCGCCATCGCCGCCCACGCAGGCCTGTGAGGAACCCCATAATGTCCAAGAAAATTCACGTAACCGACACGATCCTGCGCGACGCCCACCAGTCCCTGCTGGCCACCCGCATGCGTACCGAAGACATGCTGCCGATCTGCGACAAGCTCGACAAGGTCGGCTACTGGTCGCTGGAAGTCTGGGGCGGCGCCACCTTCGACGCCTGCGTGCGCTTCCTCAAGGAAGACCCGTGGGAGCGCCTGCGCAAACTGCGCAATGCCTTGCCCAACACCCGCTTGCAGATGCTCCTGCGCGGCCAGAACCTTTTGGGCTACCGCCACTACAGCGATGACGTGGTCAAGGCGTTCGTGGCCAAGGCTGCGGTCAACGGCATCGACGTGTTCCGCATCTTCGACGCGATGAACGACGTGCGTAACCTGCGCGTGGCCATCGAGGCGGTCAAGGCGGCCGGCAAGCATGCCCAGGGCACCATCGCCTACACCACCAGCCCGGTGCACACCATCGAGGCCTTCGTGAACCAGGCCAAGCAGATGGAAGCCATGGGTTGCGATTCGGTGGCGATCAAGGACATGGCCGGCCTGCTGACCCCGTATGCCACCGGCGAGCTGGTCAAGGCGCTGAAGGCCGAGCAGTCGCTGCCGGTGTTCATCCACTCCCACGACACCGCCGGCCTGGCTGCCATGTGCCAGCTCAAGGCGGTGGAAAACGGCGCCGACCACATCGACACCGCCATCTCCAGCTTCGCCTGGGGCACCAGCCACCCGGGCACCGAGTCGATGGTCGCCGCGCTGAAGGGCAGCGAGTTCGACACCGGCCTGGACCTGGAGCTGCTGCAGGAAATCGGCCTGTACTTCTACGCCGTGCGCAAGAAGTACCACCAGTTCGAAAGCGAATTCACCTCCGTGGACACCCGCGTGCAGGTCAACCAGGTGCCAGGCGGCATGATTTCCAACCTGGCCAACCAGCTCAAGGAGCAGGGCGCGCTCAACCGCATGAACGAAGTGCTGGCCGAGATCCCACGGGTTCGCGAAGACCTCGGCTTCCCGCCGCTGGTGACCCCGACCTCGCAGATCGTCGGCACCCAGGCGTTCTTCAACGTGCTCGCCGGCGAGCGCTACAAGACCATCACCAACGAGGTGAAGCTGTACCTGCAAGGCGGTTACGGCAAGGCCCCGGGTGTGGTCAACGAGCAGCTGCGGCGCCAGGCGATCGGCAGCGAAGAAGTGATCGACGTGCGCCCGGCCGACCTGCTCAAGCCGGAAATGGCCAAGCTGCGTGCCGACATCGGCGCCCTGGCCCGCAGCGAGGAAGACGTGCTGACCTTCGCCATGTTCCCGGACATCGGCCGCAAGTTCCTCGAAGAGCGCGAAGCCGGCACCCTGACCCCTGAAGCGCTGCTGCCGATCCCGGAAGCAGGCGCTGCGGTGGCCCATGGTGGCGAAGGCGTGCCGACCGAGTTCGTCATCGACGTGCATGGCGAGACCTACCGCGTCGACATCACCGGCGTGGGCGTGAAGGCCGAAGGCAAGCGCCACTTCTACCTGTCGATCGACGGCATGCCGGAAGAGGTGGTGTTCGAGCCGCTCAACGAGTTCGTCGGCGGCGGCAGCAGCAAGCGCAAGCAGGCCAGCGCACCGGGCCACGTCAGCACCACCATGCCGGGCAACATCGTCGATGTGCTGGTCAAGGAAGGCGATGTGGTCAAGGCCGGCCAGGCGGTGCTGATCACCGAGGCGATGAAGATGGAAACCGAAGTGCAGGCGGCCATCGCCGGCAAGGTCGTGGCCATCCATGTGGCCAAGGGCGACCGTGTGACGCCGGGTGAAATCCTGATCGAGATCGAAGGCTGACAGAAGCCTTCATCTACAAGCGGTTAACCTCTGGGGAGCGGATGCTCCCCTTTTTTTGTGCTGCCTTTACTGGCCCTATCGCCGGCAAGCCGGCTCCCACGGGGCCATCACAGCCCTTGAGGCTTGCGGGGTACCTGTGTGGGAGCCGGCTTGCCGGCGATAGGGCCGGTAAAACCAACGCAATACTCAGCCCTTGCGACACTGCTCCAACGTCCGCACCTGCCCCTCAGGCTGCTGGTTCTGCTCGCTCAACCAGCGCTCGAACCCCGCTGCCACCTGCGGCCACTCATCATCGGTAATCGAATACCACGCCGTATCCCGGTTGTGGTCCTTGACCACCAGGTGCTTGCGAAACACCCCTTCGAACTGGAAGCCAAACCGCTCTGCCGCACGCTTGGAGCGGGCATTGGCGTTGTTGCACTTCCATTCCAGCCGGCGGTTGCCCAGCTCGAAACTCAACTTGCCCAGCAGGTACACCGCCTCGGTGCTCTTTGGCGTGCGCTGCATGGGTGCGCCGAAGGCGATGTGGCCGATCTCGATGCGGCCGTGGTCGGGCACCATCGACATCAGCGTGAGCACCCCCTGGGCCTGGCCGCTGGCGCGGTCGAGCACGGTGTAGTACAGCGGATCGTGGCCGGCGGCGTTGCCTTCGAGCCAGCGGTCGAAGGCGGCGCGCTCGGCGAAGGGGCCGTAGGGCAGGTAGTCCCACAGCAGCGGATCGGCTTGCGGGCCCTGCAGGGCCTGCCACAAATCGTCGGCGTGGCGGGCCGGGTCGAGTTTCTCCAGGCGTATGAAGCGGCCTTCGATGGTCGCAGCCTTGGGCGCTGCAGCGGGTTTCCAGTTCAGTGCGTCAGTCATGTTGGCCTACAGCCCTTTGCGAAATTGGATGAAGCCTGGCCGCTCGGCAACCTGTTCATACAGGCTGATGGCGGTGGCGTTGGTTTCGTGGGTCAGCCAATGCACCTTGATGCAGCCGGCCGCCTTGGCGGTGGCGTAGACGTGCTCGATCAGCTGGCGGCCGATGCCCAGGCCACGCTGATTGCCGTCGACGTACAGGTCCTGCAGGTAGCACGAGTTTTCGATGCTCCAGTTGGAGCGGTGGTAGATCCAGTTGACCATGCCCACCGCCTTGCCATCGACCCAGGCCAGGGCCGAATGGGTCGGCTCGCTGGGGTCGAGCAGGCGCTGCCAGGTACTGGCGCTGACCGCCTCGGGCAGCTCGGTTTGGTAGAAGCGCAAATAGGCCTGCCACAGGGCGAGCCAGGCTGCATGGTCGTTGGCGCCGACAGGGCGCAGGGTAACGCTGGGCATGGGGCTTTTCCTTCAGAGCTGGCGCATCTGCGCCGCGAGTTGGTTGTCGAGGTAATCGGGGCTGCTGGCCAGGCCTTCGCGCACGCCGGCGATGTCTTGCGCCGAGCGGTTCTGGCTGAGCTTGCGCGCGCCTTGCAGGCGGGCGATGGGCAGGCGGATGCCGACAATGGCGCGGAGCATGCCGTCGAGGTAGTCGCGGGGCGCGTCGGCCACTTGCCACGGGTTATCGCGGCCTTGCTCATGGCGCTCGGTCAGCCGGGTGACGATGCTCAGCAGCGGCGCGGCGTCGTGGATCACTTCGGCCGGGCCATAGGCATGCACGGCCAGGTAGTTCCAGGTCGGCACCACCTTGGGGTTGTCGGCTTTGCTGGGGTAGTAGCTGGGGCTGACATAGGCATCGGCACCCGGGAACACCAGCAAGGCCTCGGCACCGCGCTCCAGGTCCTGCCACTGGCGATTGGCGCGCGCCAAGTGGGCGTAGACGGTGCCGAATTCGCCTTCGGCAGTGTCCGCCAGCACCGGCAGGTGGGTGGCCAGCAAGCCCTGCTCGCCGTGGCTGACCAGCACTGCCAGGCGGGTGTCGAGCATGTGCTGGTGCAAGCGTTGCAGGTCGTGTTCCTGGTGAGGTTTGCTGTTGTACATGCGCAGGTTCCTTGTCCAATGGCTCCATCCTAGGCAGGCTATTGGCTCAGTGTAAGATCCATTTCAGGCTGTTTTGATAGGTCCAATGCCATGAGCGAACGTCCTCTTGTACTTCCGTTCGACCCCGCCGGGATTGTGCTCGACCGCCGCCGGGGCTTGAGCCAGCAGCTCTACCAGGCACTGCGTGCGCGGGTGCTGGACGGGCGCCTGAGCAGTGGCACGCGGCTGCCGGCCAGCCGCGATCTGGCCAACATCCTGGCGCTGTCGCGCAATAGCGTAGTCCGCGCCTACGACCAGCTTTATGCCGAGGGCTATATCGAAAGCCGGGTAGGGGATGGCACTTATGTGAGCCGCCAGGCAAAACTATCCACACAACTATCCACAGGGTTATCCCGGGGTTTATCAACAGGGTTATCCACATTTCCACCGGAAAATACTGAGGATTTATCCAGCAACACGCTGTCCAGCGAGCCGTTGGAGCGTCTGAAAAGTAACCACTTGCCGCTGCCAAGAAGCGGCGCGCCGCGCGCTTTTCGCGTGGGCATCCCGGCCTTCGACCTGTTCCCGTTCGACGTCTGGGCCAAGCTGCAAGCGGGTTTCTGGCGAAACCCCGAGCCTGCGCAGCTGGGCTACGGTGACCCGGCCGGCGAGTGGACGCTGCGTGAGTTGATCGCCGCCTACCTGCGCCGCTCCCGGGGGCTTTCGTGCACTGCTGAACAAATTGTGATCACCAGTGGCGCACAGCAGGCCATCAGCCTTTGTGCACAGTTGCTGTTGCAGCCGGGCGACACCGTGGCTGTGGAAAACCCAGGCTATCGGGCGGCAGGGCATACCTTCGCCGTGGCCGGTGGCAAGGTGACGGGCATCGCGGTGGATGAGGAAGGCATGGATTGCCGGCGCCTGGAGCAGTTGCAGGACTGCCGGCTGGCTTACGTGACGCCCGCTCACCAGTACCCCACCGGGGTGACCATGAGCCTGGCCCGGCGCCTGGCGCTGCTGGCCTGGGCCGAGCGCGGCGATGGCTGGATCATCGAGGACGACTACGACGGCGAGTACCGCTACAGCGGCGCGCCGCTGGCCCCGTTGGCGGCGCTGGACCGCCAGGGGCGGGTGCTGTACGTGGGCACCTTCGGCAAGATCGCTTTCCCTGCGCTGCGCCTTGGCTACCTGGTGCTGCCGGCGCGGCTGGTACAGGCCTTCAGCCAGGGCAGGGCGTTGGCGATGCGCCATTCCGAGGTGGGTACCCAGTGCGTGATGGCCGAGTTCATGGCCCAGGGGCACTTCCAGCGGCATATCCGCCGCATGCGCCGGGCGGCGTTGAGCCGGCGCAATGTGCTCAAGGCCGGTTGGCCTGTGGATGTGCCGGGGCTGGCGGCAATGCCGGAAGTGGCGGCGGGGCTGCATGTGAAGGTGGATGTGGATAACTTTGCCCGCGAGCAGGAGCTGGTGGCCAGGGCGGAGGCGGTGGGGGTGGAGGTGAATCCGCTGAGTGGTTACTGGCTGGAGGACAGCGAGGTGCCTGTGGATAAGCGTGCGGGGCTGGTGCTGGGGTTTGCGGCAGTGCCGGAGGGGGAGATTGCCGAGGCGTTGATGCGTTTGCGCAAGGCCTGGCGGTAGGAGCGGCCTTGTGTCGCGAAAGGGCCGCAAGGCGGCCCCAGATCTACGGTTCTGCTGGTATTTCTGGGGCTGCCATGCAGCCCTTTCGCGACACAAGGCCGCTCCTACAGGGTTCGCAGGTCTCTGTAATGGAGCAGCCTTCAGCAGGTATCAGGTCCCGGACTTGATCTTGGTCCAGGCCCGCGTGCGCGCCCGCTCTGCCTCACGCGACAAGGGCTTGAGCGTGTACAGCTTGGCCATCGCCTCGGCCGTCGGATACAAGTTGGGGTTGTTGCGAATCGCCGGGCTGACCTTGTCGGTCGCGTCCTTGTTCGGGTTCGGGTACCCGACAAAGTCACTGATCGGCGCAATCACCTCCGGCCTCAGCAGGTAGTTGATGAAGGCGTGCGCATCCTCCGGGTTGGCTGCCCCCTTCGGAATCGCCAGCATGTCGAACCAGATCGGCGCGCCTTCCTTGGGCAGGCGCATGTCCACCACCACGCCATTCTTCGCATCCCGTGCCCGGTTGGCGGCCTGGGAGAAACTGCCGGAATAGCCGACGGCGACGCAGATGTCGCCGTTGGCGATGTCGGCCATGTACTTGGAGGAGTGGAAGTAGGTGACGTGCGGGCGAATTTTCAGCAGCAGCGCTTCGGCCTGCTTGTAGTCGTCCGGCTTGTCGCTGTTCGGGTCCAGGCCCAGGTACTTCAAGGCCAGCGGCAGGATCTCCGACGGCGAGTCGAGCAGCGCCACGCCGCATTGCTTGAGCTTGGCGATGTTCTCTTCCTTGAAGATCAGGTCCCAGCTGTCCACCGGCGCGTTGGCGCCGAGCACGGCCTTGACCTTGTCCGGGTTGAAGCCGATCAGCACGGTGCCGTACATGTAGGGCACGGCGAACTTGTTGCCCGGGTCGTTGGCCTCGATCAGCTTCATCAGCGCCGGGTCCAGGTGCTGCCAGTTCGGCAGCTTGCTGCGGTCCAGCGGCTGGAAGACCCCGGCCTCGATCTGCTTGGCGAGGAACACGTTGGACGGCACCACCACGTCATAGCCGGAGTTGCCGGTCAGCAGCTTGGCTTCCAGGGCCTCGTTGGTGTCGAAGATGTCGTAGACCAGCTTGACCCCGCTGTCTTTCTGGAAGTCACTCAAGGTCTGCGGCGTGATGTAGTCGAACCAGTTGTACACCCGCAGGGTGCGCTGTTCGGCCTGGGCCTGGAAGGCGCCGGTGAACAGGGTGGCAGCGATGAACGGGGCGAGCAGACGCTTGAGTCGGACCATTTACCGGGCTCCTGGCTGGGCACGCTGGAAACCTTCCAGCACGTTGACTGCGTTGATACCGATTTCTTCCACAGCGTAGCCACCTTCCATCACGAACAAGGTCGGCTTGCCGAGCTGTGCGATGCGCTTGCCCATTTCCAGGTAGTCCGGGCTGTCCAGCTTGAACTGGGAGATCGGGTCGTCCTTGAAGGTGTCCACGCCCAGCGAAATCACCAGCACATCGGCGTCGTAGGCGGCGATGCGCTGGCAGGCGTCTTCCAGGGCGGCGCTCCAGGCGGCCCAGTCACTGCCGGCGGGCAGCGGGTAGTTGATGTTGCAACCAGCACCTGCGCCTTCGCCGGTTTCGTCGGCATAACCGAGGAAGAACGGGAATTCGGCCTGTGGGTCGCCGTGGATCGAGGCGAAGAACACGTCGCTGCGCGCGTAGAAGATGTCCTGGGTGCCGTTGCCGTGGTGGTAGTCGACATCGAGGATGGCCACTTTGCCGCGGCCCTGGTCGAGGAACGCCTGGGCGGCGATGGCCGCGTTGTTCAGGTAGCAGTAGCCGCCCATGACTTCGCCGGCGGCGTGGTGCCCTGGTGGGCGGCACAGGGCGAAGGCCGAATGCGCGCCTTGCTGGATTGCGGCCTGGGCGGTCAGCGCCACTTGCGCGGCGCTGTAGGCGGCTTGCCAGGTGCCGGCGGTGATCGGCGCGCCGGCGTCGAAGCTGTAGTAGCCCAGCTCGCCGTGCAGGCCGGTCGGCTTGACCTGGCGCAGGGTGCGCGCCGGCCAGGTGAAGGGCAGCAGGTCGCCTTCGTGGCCCAGCGCAGCCCAGCGGCCCCAGGCGCCCTGGAAGAAGTCGAGGTAGTCGGCGCTGTGGATGCGCTGGATGGGTGCGCGGCCGAAATCGGTCGGGCCTTGAACGTCGCCGAGGTTGCGCTTTTTCACCTGCTCGAGCACATGGTCGGCGCGCGAAGGCATTTCGAAGCAGGGCATCAGCTTGCCGTCGATCAGCTCGCAGCGGCCGTGGTGCAGGCGGTGGTCATCGGAATAGATTGTCAGCATTGTTGTTCTCCGGGGGTACAGGCGTGGGCCCATTCTCGTGGGCGGCCTGCAGGGGGAGAACGACGCAAACGGCCAAAAGGGGATCGATGTGGCCAAGGTCGCTGGCCTGTACCGGCCCTATCGCCGGCAAGCCGGCTCCCACAAGGCCCGGTGCGCGCGCTGCAGAGCTACGGTCAGCCGCGAAAATGGCTGGGCGCTACACCACTCCAACGCTGGAACGCATGCCGAAAACTGGCGGTTTCGCTGAAACCCAAGGTCTCGGCAATCCGGTAGATCGGCATCTGCTCATCGGCCAGCAACTGCTTGGCCCGTTCGAAGCGCAGCTCATCGAGCAGCTGCTGGTAACTGCTGCCCAGCGCCTGCAAATGCCGGCGCAAGGTGCGCGAGGAGCAGTTCATCTGCCGCGCCAGGCCTTCGAGCCCCGGCGCCGCATCCAGTTGCTGCAGCAACAGTTGGCGGATTCGCCCCAGCCACGCCTGGCGCCCGGTGAATTCCAGGTTCAGCCGCCGGCAGCGTTCGCTCATGGCCTTGTGGGTGATCGGGTCGGCCAATGGCAACGGGGTGTCGAGCCAGCGCCGCTCGAAGGCGAAGGCGTTGTCTTCGTCGGCGAAGCTCAGCGGGCAGTGGAATGCCCGGGTATAGAGCGCGTGGTAGCCGGGCCGGGCATGTTCGAAGCGGGCGCCGAGCAATGGCAGCGGGCGGCCGAGCAGGTCGTCGCAGATGACTTTCAGCGACACCAGGCAGAACTCGGCATTGAAAGCGGCCAGCGCCGGGCTGTCGTGATAGTCGCTGGCGCTGAACCAGACCCGCTGGCCATCGTCGATCAGGCGCAGCTGGAAGACTGTTCCCAGCAGTGCCGGATACTGCAGCGCCAGGCGCAGGGCGTCACCCAAAGTGGCACTGGAGAGCAGCGCGTAACCGAGCATGCCGTAGCACGACACATGCATGCGCCGGCCCAGTTCCAGGCCAATGTCCTCGCGCCGCGCCACGGCATTGGCACACACCTGCAGCTCCTGCTGGGTGGTGATGCGCGCATCGGCATGCCCCAGGTCCGCCGGGCCTATGCCGCTGCCGGCGAGCAACGCCGTGGCCTCGCAACCGTCTTCCTGGAACAGGTTGAGGATCAGCGAAACCGCATTCAGGGTGGTCAGGTGGCTATGCAGCATGCTCGGTAATCCCGTTTGGCTGGGAGGCATTATGGAGCAAGTTGTGTGCCGGGCTGCGGCAGACGAAAAAAAGGGCCCGAAGCGTGCGCTCGGGCCCTTGAAAGGTTGAGAGGTGTCTAGTCCCTCGACCTGGTGAGACTGTTTGCAGCGGCCGGGTTACGCCTTCAGCGGAACCAGACGTGGAGCGATCATGTTTTCCGGACGCAGGATGTCGTTGAGCATCTCTTCATCCAGCAGCTTCTCTTCGCGCACCAGTTCCAGCACGCCGCGGCCTGTTTCCAGGGCTACACGGGCGATACGGGTGGCGTTTTCGTAGCCGATGTACGGGTTCAGGGCGGTGACCAGGCCGATCGAGTGCTCGACCAGTTCACGGCAGCGCTGTTCGTTGGCGGTGATGCCGACGATGCAGTGCTCGCGCAGCATGTCCATGGCGCGTTGCAGCAGGCGGATCGAGTCGAAGATCTTGTAGGCGATCAGCGGTTCCATCACGTTCAGCTGCAGCTGGCCACCTTCGGCGGCGACGGTCAGGGCCAGGTCGTTGCCCATGATGGCGAAGGCCACCTGGTTGACCGCTTCCGGGATAACCGGGTTGACCTTGCCTGGCATGATCGAGCTGCCTGGCTGACGCGCTGGCAGGTTGATCTCGTTGATGCCGGTGCGCGGGCCGCTGGACAGCAGGCGCAGGTCGTTGCAGATCTTCGACAGCTTGACCGCAGTACGCTTGAGCATGCCGGAGAACAGCACGAAGGCGCCCATGTCGGAGGTGGCTTCGATCAGGTCGGCAGCCGGTACCAGCGGCTGGCCGCTGATGGTGGCCAGGCGCTGTACGGCCAGGGCCTGGTAGCCCGGGTCGGCGTTGATGCCGGTACCGATGGCGGTGCCGCCCAGGTTGATTTCGGTCAGCAGTTCCGGAGCCAGCGAGCGCAGGCGCTGCAGGTCTTCGGTCATGGTGGTGGCGAAGGCGCGGAATTCCTGGCCCAGGGTCATCGGCACGGCGTCCTGCAGCTGGGTACGGCCCATCTTCAGTACGTGGTCGAATTCCTTGCCCTTGGCAGCGAAGGCCTGGATCAGGCTGTCGAGGCTGGCCAGCAGGGCGTCGTGGCCCAGCAGCAGGCCCAGGCGGATGGCGGTCGGGTAGGCGTCGTTGGTCGACTGGGCCATGTTCACATCGTTGTTCGGGTGCAGGTACTGGTACTCACCCTTCTGGTGGCCCATGGCCTCCAGCGCGATGTTGGCGATGACTTCGTTGGCGTTCATGTTGGTGGAAGTACCAGCACCGCCTTGGATCATGTCCACCACGAACTGCTCGTGGTAGTCGCCCTTGATCAGTCGTGCGCAGGCTGCGCTGATCGCGGCGTGCTTGGCATCGCTCAGGTGCCCCAGCTCACGGTTGGCGTCAGCAGCTGCCTGCTTGACCATCGCCAGGCCGACTACCAGTTTCGGGTAGTGCGACAGCGGAACACCGGAGAGGTGGAAGTTGTTGGCAGCGCGCAGGGTCTGGATGCCGTAGTAGGCATCGGCAGGGACTTCAAGGGTACCAAGCAGATCTTTTTCGACGCGGAACGATGCAGCGGAGGACATGATGGATATCATCTCGATTTTGACCCGGCACCTGCCGGAATGGCGCCAATCCTAGGCCTGAAGGGGATTTTGCGGCCAATGCTGTTGCACGCTAACCTATGCACAAACGGCATAGTGTTTCGTGTGACGCCAATTGACAATCGAGCGTGTTCCATTTTGGTGCATGCCGGGAGACTCGCTTCATGAACCTTGAAAGCAAGTGGCTGGAAGACTTCAGCGCCCTCGCCGCGACCCGCAGTTTTTCCCAGGCGGCGGAGCGCCGTTTCGTCACCCAGCCGGCCTTCAGCCGGCGTATTCGCAGCCTCGAAGCAGCCCTTGGCCTGACCCTGGTGAATCGTTCCCGCACCCCGATTGAATTGACCGAGGCCGGGCAGCTGTTTCTGGTCACCGCGCGCACCGTGGTCGACCAGCTGGGCGAGGTGCTGCGCCATCTTCATCACCTTGAAGGCGGGCAGGGCGAGGTGGTCCAGGTGGCCGCCGCGCACTCCCTGGCTTCGGGCTTTTTCCCACGTTGGGTTGCGCAATTGCGCAACGATGGCCTGAACATCGCCACCCGCCTGGTTGCGACTAACGTCGGAGATGCGGTGCATGCCTTGCGCGAAGGTGGCTGCGACTTGATGCTGGCGTTCTACGACCCGGATGCCGCGCTGCAGATGGATGCCGAGATCTTCCCCTGGCTGCACATGGGCAATACCGAAATGCTGCCGGTGTGCGCGGTGGGGGCCGATGGCAAGCCACTGTTCGACCTCGAAGGCGACAGCAGCGTGCCGCTGCTGGCCTACAGCGCCGGCGCCTTCCTCGGCCGCTCGGTCAACCTGCTGCTGCGCCAGCGCAGCCTGCGCTACACCACTGTCTATGAAACGGCCATGGCCGACAGCCTCAAGAGCATGGCGCTGGAAGGCATGGGCATTGCCTGGGTGCCGCAGCTGTCGATGCGCGGCGAGCTGGAGCGGGGCGAGCTGGCCATCTGCGGCGGCAGCCAATGGCACGTGCCGCTGGAGATCCGCCTGTACCGCTGCGCCCTGGTGCGCAAGGCCAACGTGAGGCTGTTGTGGCGCAAGCTCGAAGGGGGCGCCGCGGTTGACCCAAAAGTCAGCCAAAGCCCCGAAAAATAAGGCCGACAGTTGGTCGCCAGGGGTGCCAGCAACGGCCTTGGTTACGCTATACTGCGCGGCCTTTCGACCGGACAGCTCCGGTCCGGATCAGCAAACAAGCCACGCCGGTCGTCCCGCGTGGCTTGTTGTTTTTTGACGCGCCTGCGGGCGCAACAAGCGAAGAGGCTCGACGATGAGTGCACTGGTTGGCGTGATCATGGGCTCCAAGTCCGATTGGTCCACCCTTAGCCACACCGCCGATATGCTGGAAAAACTCGGCATTCCCTACGAAGTGAAGGTGGTTTCCGCCCACCGCACCCCGGACTTGCTGTTCCAGTACGCCGAAGAGGCAGAAGGGCGTGGCATCGAGGTGATCATTGCCGGTGCCGGTGGCGCTGCCCACCTGCCAGGCATGTGCGCCGCCAAGACCCACCTGCCGGTGCTGGGCGTGCCGGTGCAGTCGTCGATGCTGTCGGGTGTCGACTCGCTGCTGTCGATCGTGCAGATGCCGGCCGGTGTGCCGGTCGCCACGCTGGCCATCGGCCGCGCCGGTGCGGTCAATGCTGCCCTGCTGTCGGCGAGCATCCTCGGCGCCAAGTACCCGCAGTACCACGCCGCGCTCAAGCAATTCCGCACGGAACAGACCGACACCGTGCTGGACAACCCAGATCCACGCCAGGCTTGAGGCCCAACCCATGAAGATCGGTGTAATCGGTGGCGGCCAGCTGGGCCGCATGCTGGCCTTGGCGGGCACTCCGCTGGGCATGAACTTCGCCTTCCTCGACCCGGCACCGGATGCCTGTGCCGCGCCCCTGGGTGAACACCTGCGGGCCGACTACAGCGACCAGGACCACCTGCGCCAGCTGGCCGACGAAGTCGACCTGGTGACCTTCGAGTTCGAAAGCGTCCCGGCCGAAACCGTGGCCTTCCTTTCGCAGTTCGTCCCGGTCTATCCCAGTGCCGAGGCGCTGCGCATCGCCCGCGACCGCCTGTTCGAAAAGAGCATGTTCCGCGACCTGGGTATCCCGACCCCGGCCTTCGCCGACATCCTCTCGCAACAGGACCTGGATGCCGCGGTCGCCAGCATCGGCCTGCCAGCCGTGCTCAAGACCCGCACCCTGGGTTACGACGGCAAGGGCCAGAAGGTGCTGCGCACCCCTGACGATGTGCTGGGTACCTTCGCCGAGCTGGGCAGCGTGCCTTGCCTGCTCGAAGGCTTCGTGCCCTTCACCGGCGAAGTGTCGCTGGTGGCGGTGCGTGCCCGCGATGGCGAAACCCGCTTCTACCCGCTGGTGCACAACACCCACGAAAGCGGCATCCTGCGCCTGTCGGTGGCCAGCGAGGCGCACCCGCTGCAGGCGCTGGCCGAAGACTACGTCGGCCGTGTGCTCAAGCAGCTGGACTACGTGGGCGTGATGGCTTTCGAGTTCTTCGAAGTCGACGGTGGCCTGAAGGCCAACGAAATCGCCCCGCGCGTGCACAACTCCGGGCACTGGACCATCGAAGGCGCCGAGTGCAGCCAGTTCGAGAACCACCTGCGCGCCGTTGCCGGCCTGCCGCTGGGCTCGACCGCCAAGGTGGGCGAGAGCGCGATGCTCAACTTCATCGGTGAAGTGCCGGCGGTGGACAAGGTCGTCGCCATCGACGACTGCCACCTGCACCACTACGGCAAGGCCTTCAAGGTCGGGCGCAAGGTCGGCCACGCCACCCTGCGTTGCCAGGACATGGCCACCCTGCAGGCCAAGATCGCCGAAGTAGAGGCGTTGATCAGCAACTGATCGAACTTCTCCAGGCGCCTTGCCCTCTGAACATGGCAACAAGCCAAAGCGCTGACTAGGCTTTGGCTTGTTCCATTTTCACTGCAGAGGGAATGCCATGGGCATCATTGGAACCATCTTCATCGGCCTCATCGTTGGCCTGCTGGCCCGCTTCATCAAGCCGGGCGACGACAGCATGGGCTGGATCATGACCATCCTCCTGGGTATTGCCGGCTCCCTGCTCGCCACTTATGGCGGCCAGGCACTGGGCATCTACCAGGCAGGCCAGGCCGCAGGCTTCTTCGGTGCGCTGGTGGGTGCCGTGGTGCTGCTTGTGATCTACGGATTCATCAAGAAACGCTGATTAGTGGTTAGAATGCCCGGCAATTCATCCGAGTTGCCGAGCATTTTCATGCGTGCGTTTTTCCTCATTCCCTTGCTGCTTGCCAGCACCCTGGCCCATGCCGAGCTGCCCGAAACCGATTGGCTGGAGCTGATGCCCAAGTCGGACCAGAAGGCGCTGGAGCAGATGCCGGAGATCGACCACAACTCCCCCGAAGCCATGGGCACCTTCACCGACAAGGGTGGCCTCAAGCAGAGCAAAGGCCTGCCGGCGGTGATGTATTCGACCAAGACCGTGGCCAGCATGAATGGCAAGGCCATCCGCCTGGGCGGCTACCCGGTGCCGCTGGAGAGCGACGCCAAGGGCAACAGCACGCTGTTCTTCCTGGTGCCGTACCCGGGCGCCTGCATCCACGTGCCGCCACCGCCGCCGAACCAGCTGGTGCTGGTGCGTTACCCCAAGGGGCTGAAGATCGACGATATCTACACGCCGCTGTGGGTCAGCGGGACGTTGAAGGTTGAGAAGGTCAGCAATGACCTGGCCGATGCGGCCTATGCCCTGGATGCGGGGAAGGTGAGGGTGGTGGAGGATGCTGACCTGTAGGGGCATTGCGCTGGCCCGATCGCCGGCTTGCCGGCGATCGGGTCGGTAGAAAAATCAGATCACTTCACTGCCAATAATGACCTTGAGCACACTGCTCGCCCCAGGTCGCAACTCCACCACATCATCCCAGACATTCGCCGTCTCGATGCACAGCATGCGCTGCCAGCCATCGTCGGCCATGTCCGCCAGCTCCTTGGCCCGTTCGGTCCATGGGTTCCAGATCACCGCCGAACGCGAGCCGCTGCTGGCCAGGGTGATGCGCCGGTTCCAGTGCGGGTCGACGATGCTCAGCGTGGGTGGGGTATCCAGGTAGATGCGGTCGGTTTCCCCGGCAAAGCCCAGTGCACCCTCTTGCTGGCGCTGCTCCCAGTCGGCCAGGGTCTCGATGTAGCTCAGCCCTTCGACGCCTTCGACCCGCGCCTGGCGCACGTCGCTGACGGCAAAGTAGCTGTGCAGGGCCTGGCTGATGGTCACCGGCGCATTGCCGTGGTTGTGGCTGGTGAGGCTCAGTTCGAGTGCGTCGCCCAACACCACGCGCAGCTTCAGCTCGACATCGTGCGGCCAGCCCGGCAGCTCGCCCTGGGCCTCGGGCAGGGCGAATTCGATGCGCAGTTCACTGCCCGCTTCTTCGATGCCCAGCAACTGCCAGTCACGCGTGCGCGCCAGCCCGTGGGCCGGGGCCTGCTCGGCGTGATACATGGCTTGCACCGCTTGCGGGTTGCGCTGCAGGTTGCCGAACCAGGGCCAGCACACCGGCACGCCGGCGCGCACCGACTTGCCCTGGCGGAAGATCGCCTGGTCGCTCAGCCACAGCAGCGGTGGCTCGCCAACACGCTGGTAGCTGAGGATCTGCGCACCCTGCTGGGCGATCAGTAGTTCGGCGTGGTCGCTGCTGATGCGCCAGCAGTTGAGTTCGCCGTGTTGCTCGGTTTCGACCTTGAAGCTAGCCATTGCGCTGTTCTCATTGATTGCCTGTGGGCCTTCGACCCGGTGGCCTGCAATGAGTTTAACGCCCGCATGGCTCAGCGACGAGGCACCGAGCGGGTGCGGCCACTGCCGTCGATGGCGACGAACACGAAGACGGCCTCGGTGACCTTGCGCCATTCGCTGGACAGCGGGTCGTCGCTCCACACTTCCACCATCATCTGGATCGAGCTGCGGCCGATCTCCAGGGTCTGGGTATAGAAGGACAGTTGCGCGCCCACGGCCACCGGCACCAGGAACGCCATGCGGTCGATGGCCACCGTGGCCACTCGGCCACCGGCGACGCGGCTGGCCATGGCCGTGCCGGCCAGGTCCATCTGGGCAACCAGCCAGCCGCCGAAGATATCGCCGAAACCATTGGTTTCGCGTGGCAGTGCGGTGATCTGCAAGGCCAGGTCGCCTTGCGGGATGGGGTCTTCTTGTTCGAGTTCGATCATGCGGTGGGGCCTCTGACCCGTGACGCTTTCGTTGGTGTGGCGAGGGAAAACGAACCTGCGCAAAACAGACTACGCCGATATCGCTTCGCTGGACGGCCATAGGGAAACTCTGCGAAACCGTCTGACATCAAGACCGGCGTTTTCGCACAACATCCCAAGCTGGCGGCAACCTTTTCCTACGAACGGCCAGTATATATAGCCAAACGGCCAGCGACGACCGCGCATTCATGAATATCTGTATGGATTTTGTATCGCTTTCGGCGTGGCTCGGCAATTTGCTATCTTCGCCTGTCCGCCCAATCCAGAAGCCGCGTTGCAAGCGGCCTGCATGACCTACAAGAGAACAACCAGCGATGACTTCCGTGCCGAGCAGTATCGAGCAGCCCTCGCGGCCGCTGACCCGCAGTGACTACAAAACCCTCTCACTGTCCGCCCTGGGCGGAGCGCTGGAGTTCTACGACTTCATCATCTTCGTGTTTTTCGCCACCGTGGTCGGCAAGTTGTTCTTCCCCGCCGACATGCCCGAATGGCTACGCCTGATGCAGACCTTCGGCATTTTCGCCGCCGGCTACCTGGCGCGGCCGCTGGGCGGCATCGTCATGGCCCACTTCGGCGACCTGCTGGGGCGCAAGAAGATGTTCACCCTGAGCATCTTCATGATGGCCTTGCCAACCCTGATCATGGGCCTGCTGCCGACCTATGCGCAGATCGGCATGTGGGCGCCGATCCTGTTGCTGCTGATGCGCGTGATCCAGGGCGCGGCCATCGGCGGTGAAGTGCCGGGTGCCTGGGTATTCGTCTCCGAGCACGTTCCAGCGCGCAACACCGGCTATGCCTGCGGCACCCTGACTGCCGGCCTGACCGCGGGCATCCTGCTGGGCTCGCTGGTGGCGACGCTGATCAACAGCGTCTACACCCCCGAAGAAGTGGCTGACTACGCCTGGCGCGTGCCGTTCCTGCTGGGCGGGGTGTTCGGGCTGTTTGCCGTGTACCTGCGCCGCTGGCTGCACGAAACCCCGGTGTTCGCCGAGATGCAGCAGCGCAAGGCGCTGGCCGAGGAGCTGCCGCTGCGCGCGGTGCTGCGCGATCACCGTGGCCCGATCATCCTGTCGATGCTGCTGACCTGGCTGCTGTCGGCAGGCATCGTGGTGATCATCCTGATGACCCCGGCGCTGCTGCAGAGCATCTACCACATCAGCCCGACCGACTCGCTCAAGGCCAACAGCCTGGCCATCGTGCTGCTCAGCCTGGGCTGCGTCGCCTCGGGCAGCCTGGCCGATCGCTTTGGCGCCGGGCGGGTGTTCGTCATCGGCAGCCTGATGCTGCTGGTGAGTTCCTGGACCTTCTACCACAGCCTGGCCACGCACCCGGAGCTGCTGTTCCCGCTGTACGCCGTGACCGGCCTGTGCGTGGGCGTGATCGGTGCGGTGCCTTACGTGATGGTCAAGGCGTTCCCACCGGTGGTGCGTTTCACCGGGCTGTCGTTCTCCTACAACATGGCTTACGCGATCTTTGGCGGTTTGACGCCGATGGTGGTGACGGCGCTGCTCAAGGTCAGCCCGATGGCACCGGCCTATTACGTGGCCGGCCTGTGCGCCGTCGGTCTGATCGTTGGCCTCTATCTGCTCGCCAACAAACGCTAAGGCTCAGGCCTTGCTGGCCTCATCGCCGGCAAGCCGGCTCCCACAGGATTGCCGCAGACCTTGTGGGAGCCGGCTTGCCGGCGACTGCGCAGCACACCTCTGCAACATTTTGAAAGGCCATCCTGGGTTTCCAGTGATGGCCTTTCATCCAATTGTCATATTGGAGTCATATCGTGTTCATGCGGCCTGCAGATACTGGGCCCCGATCCATCCAACACCCCCAATATTCCTGCTAGGAGCAAGGCATGAAACTGAAGCGTTTGATGGCGGCCCTCACCTTTGCCGCCGCTGGCGTTGCGACCGCCAACGCGGTAGCCGCCGTCGACCCTGCGATCCCGACCTACACCAAGACCACCGGTGTTTCGGGCAACCTCTCCAGCGTCGGTTCCGACACCCTCGCGAACCTGATGACTCTGTGGGCCGAGGCCTACAAGAAGGAATATCCGAACGTAAACATCCAGATCCAGGCTGCCGGCTCCTCCACCGCGCCACCCGCGCTGACCGAAGGTACCGCCAACCTCGGCCCGATGAGCCGCAAGATGAAGGACGTCGAGCTGCAGGCCTTCGAGCAGAAGTACGGCTACAAGCCGACCGCCATCCCGGTCGCCGTCGACGCCCTGGCCGTGTTCGTGCACAAGGACAACCCGATCAAAGGCCTGACCATGGCCCAGGTCGATGCAATCTTCTCCTCCACCCGCCTGTGCGGCGCCAAAACCGAAGTCAAGACCTGGGGCGACCTGGGCGTGACCGGCGACCTGGCCAACAAGCCAGTGCAGCTGTTCGGCCGCAACTCGGTATCGGGCACCTACGGCTACTTCAAGGAAGAAGCCCTGTGCAAAGGCGACTTCAAGGCTAACGTCAACGAACAGCCTGGCTCGGCTTCGGTCGTGCAGTCGATCAGCTCCTCGCTGAACGGCATCGGCTACTCGGGCATCGGCTACAAGACTGCCAGCGTCAAGACTGTCGCCCTGGCCAAGAAAGAAGGCGGCGAGTTCATCGAAGACAACGAAGCCAACGCTCTGAACGGCTCGTACCCGCTGTCGCGCTTCCTCTACGTCTACGTCAACAAGGCGCCGAACAAGCCTCTGGCCCCGCTGGAAGCCGAGTTCGTCAAACTGGTCCTGTCGCAGGCAGGCCAGCAGGTCGTGGTGAAGGATGGCTACATCCCGCTGCCAGCCAAAGTGGTCGACAAGACCCTGGCTGACCTGGGCCTGTCCCACACGGACAACGTCGCAAAAAAGTAACTAACTGAGGAAGAGGCCGGTGCAGATGCCCGGCCTTTTCCAAGCATTCTTGGTCCGCAGCCAGGGCTCCTGAGCGGCGGGCTTTTTTGCGTCAACGCACTGTCATGTTTTTGTCATACGGGACCGCTAGGGTGTGCGCATGAATGATCTGGCCAACTCCACAATGACCCAAAATTCCCCTCCCGTGCGGATTGATTTCAATACGCCCGAGTTGCAACGCAAGCGCCGCATGCGCGCTCTCAAGGATCGCCTGACCCGCTGGTATGTACTGGTGGGCGGGCTTGCCGTGCTGGCAGCCATCACCCTGATCTTCTTCTACCTGGCCTACGTGGTGCTGCCGCTGTTCCAGGGCGCCGAACTGACCAGCAAGAAGGCCCTGGAGCCGACCTGGCTGCAGCAGGATGCCGGCAAGCCGCTGATGATCGCCCTTGAAGAGCAGAACCTGGTCGGCATGCGCGTTTCGGACAAGGGTCAGGCACTGTTCTTCGATACCAAGACCGGCAAGGAACTCAACCGCGTCGACCTGCCGCTGCCGGCAGGCACCCAGGTTTCCTCGATCAGCACCGACCAGCCGGGTAGCCCGCTGGTGGTACTGGGCCTGTCCGACGGCAAGGCAGTGGTGTTCCACCACACCTACAAGATCACCTACCCGGACAACAAGAAGACCATCACCCCCGGCATCGACTACCCCTACGGCCAGGAGCCGTTCGTGCTCGACGACCAGGGCCGTGCGCTGGAGCACGTCAGCGTCAACGTCAATGGCGACACCCTGCTGCTGGCCGGCTCCACCGGCGCGCACCTGCAGGTGGTGGAGCTGACGCGCACTGAAAACATGATGACCGACGAGGTCACCACCGAGCAGAACCGCATCGAGCTGCCACAGATGACCGAGGCGGTGAAGAATATCTTCATCGACCCGCGCCAGCAGTGGCTGTACGTGATCAACGGCCGCGCCACCGCGGACGTCTTCAGCCTGCGCGACAAGAGCCTCAACGGTCGCTACAAGCTGTCCGACAGCGCCGACACCGAAATCACCGCGACCGCCCAGCTGGTTGGCGGCATCTCGCTGATCGTCGGTGACTCCAAGGGCGGCCTGGCCCAGTGGTTCATGGCCCGCGACCCGGATGGCGAGCAGCGCTTCAAGCAGATTCGCACCTTCCAGATGGGCAAGGCGCCGGTCGTGCAGATCGATGCCGAAGAGCGCCGCAAGGGCTTCATCGCCCTGGACGCCGACGGCAAGCTGGGTGTGTTCCACAGCACCGCGCACCGCACCCTGCTGGTCGAGCAGGCGGCCGAAGGCCCTGGCGTGCTGGCCCTGTCGCCACGTGCCAACCGCATCATCATCGAAGAAGGCGGCAAGCTGCTGCCGCTGAGCCTGAAGAACCCGCACCCTGAAGTGTCCTTCAGCGCGCTGTGGGGCAAGGTCTGGTACGAGAACTACGACGAGCCCAAGTACGTCTGGCAGTCGACCGCGTCTAACACCGACTTCGAGCCCAAGCTGAGCCTGTCGCCACTGACCTTCGGTACCCTGAAGGCAGCGTTCTACGCGATGATCCTGGCTGCGCCTCTGGCCATCGCCGCGGCCATCTACACCGCCTACTTCATGGCCCCTGGCATGCGCCGCAAGGTCAAGCCGGTGATCGAGCTGATGGAAGCGATGCCGACGGTGATCCTCGGCTTCTTCGCCGGCCTGTTCCTCGCGCCATACCTTGAAGGCCACCTGCCGGGCGTGTTCAGCCTGCTGCTGATCCTGCCGATCGGCATCCTGGTTGCAGGCTTTGCCTGGAGCCGCCTGCCGGAGTCGATCCGCCTGCGCATTCCGGATGGCTGGGAGGCGGCGATCCTGATCCCGGTGATCCTGTTCATCGGTTGGTTCGCCCTGTACATGAGCCCGTTCATGGAGACCTGGTTCTTCGGCGGTGACATGCGCCTGTGGATCACCAACGACCTGGGCATCACCTACGACCAGCGCAACGCCCTGGTGGTGGGTATCGCCATGGGCTTCGCGGTCATCCCGAACATCTACTCGATCGCCGAAGACGCCGTGTTCAGCGTGCCGCGCAGCCTGACCCTGGGCTCCCTGGCCCTGGGTGCGACGCCGTGGCAGACCCTGACCCGCGTGGTCATCCTCACCGCCAGCCCGGGTATCTTCTCGGCGCTGATGATCGGCATGGGCCGTGCGGTGGGCGAGACCATGATCGTGCTCATGGCTACCGGCAACACGCCGGTGATGGAGATGAACCTGTTCGAAGGCATGCGTACCCTGGCCGCCAACGTGGCGGTGGAAATGCCCGAATCGGAAGTCGGCGGCAGCCACTATCGCGTGCTGTTCCTCGCCGCCCTCGTGCTGCTGATGTTCACCTTCATCATGAACACCTTGGCCGAGCTGATTCGCCAGCGTCTGCGCAAGAAATACTCGTCGCTTTGATAGAAAGGTAGAGATCCGTGAAAAAGGATTCCCTCAAAGGCTGGTTCAAGAGCGGCGCCCCCGGCGTCTGGATCAGCGGTGGCGCGGTCGCCATGGCGGTGATCATGACCATCGGCCTGCTGGCGGTGATCGCCGTGCG
This sequence comes from Pseudomonas faucium, assembly GCF_021602585.1. Taxonomy (GTDB): domain Bacteria; phylum Pseudomonadota; class Gammaproteobacteria; order Pseudomonadales; family Pseudomonadaceae; genus Aquipseudomonas; species Aquipseudomonas faucium. The sequence goes on along the minus strand of NZ_BQIP01000002.1, from coordinate 251,345 downwards.
CGGCCTCGGCCACTTCTGGCCGGCCGACCTGGTCCAGGCCACCTACAAGGTGCCGGGCCAGGCCGACCACGTCATCATCGGTGAAGTGGTGCAGAAGGAAGAAGTGCCCCGGGCACGCCTGAAGGGGGCCGGCCTGCCGGTACCCGAGCAAGGCCCGGAGTTCATGACCCGCGAGCTGATCAAGGTGGGTAACCGCGACCTCAACGGCAGCGACTTCACCTGGGTGGTCGGCGAGTGGCTGGTGGACGAGCAGCGTCCGGCCGACCTGATTGCCCTGGAGCGCCGCGAGTGGGGCAACTTCTATGGCTACCTGGTCAGCGTCAAGGAAGAAGGCCGCGTGGTCGCCGAAGGCCCTGCCGCGTGGAACGAGCTGCAGGCCCGCCTCAAGCGTGCCAGCCAGCTCAACAGCGAGCTGCAGACTCTGGAGAAGAAGGACATCGGTGCCATCAACCATGGCCTCGAACGCCTGCGCCTGCACAGCCGCAAGCTGGAGCTGGACGGCAAGCTGGATGCCGCGGCCCAGGCCGACATGGAAGCCGAGCGCGCCGAGCTCAACAGCCGCTACAAGGCCATCGAAGACCGCCTCAGCGGCCTGCACCAGGCCTTCGCCCGTGACAGCCTGGTGGCCCGTGACGGCAACGGCCGCGAAGTGGAGATCAACCTGAGCAAGGTGGTGCACGCCATCCAGCCGAACGCCATGTCCGGCTTGACCAAGATGGGCACCTACTTCGCCAAGGTCTGGGAATTCCTCAGCGACGACCCGCGTGAGGCCAACACCGAAGGCGGCATCTTCCCGGCCATCTTCGGCACCGTGATGATGACCCTGATCATGGCCGTGATCGTCACCCCGTTCGGCGTGCTGGCGGCCGTGTACCTGCGCGAGTACGCCAAACAGGGCCCGGTGACGCGCCTGATCCGCATCGCCGTGAACAACCTGGCGGGCGTGCCGGCGATCGTCTACGGCGTGTTCGGCCTGGGCTTCTTCGTCTATGTACTGGGCGGCTCGATCGACCGGCTGTTCTTCGCCGAAGCATTGCCGGCCCCGACCCTGGGTACCCCGGGCCTGCTGTGGGCCTCGCTGACCCTGGCGCTGCTGGCGGTACCGGTGGTGATCGTGGCCACCGAAGAAGGCCTGGCGCGCATTCCGCGCACCGTGCGCGAAGGCTCGCTGGCCCTCGGTGCGACCAAGGCCGAGACCCTGTGGAAGATCGTATTGCCGATGGCCAGCCCGGCCATGATGACCGGCATGATCCTCGCCGTGGCCCGCGCCGCCGGTGAAGTGGCGCCGCTGATGCTGGTGGGTGTGGTCAAGCTGGCGCCATCGCTGCCGGTGGATGGCAACTACCCGTACCTGCACCTGGACCAGAAGATCATGCACCTGGGCTTCCACATCTACGACGTCGGCTTCCAGAGCCCCAACGTCGAGGCCGCGCGGCCGCTGGTTTACGCCACCGCGCTGCTGCTGGTGATGGTGATCGCCACCCTCAACCTCTCGGCGGTGTGGATCCGTAACCACCTGCGCGAGAAGTACAAGGCGCTCGACCACTGAGCCTGAATTGCAAGCGAGCCGCCCGCAGCCGGGCGGCCCTTTGAAACGAATTGATAGCGTATGGAGTTGACCATGCAGCATGAATCCCACACCCACGGCATCGACATGTCTGCCCTGGGCCGCGACAAGCAGAGCCTGCGCCTGGCCGAAGAGACCGTGGCCATCGAAGTGCCTGGCCTGAGCCTCTACTACGGCGACAAGCAGGCGCTGTTCGACGTCAGCATGAACATCCCCAAGCAGCGCGTGACCGCCTTCATCGGCCCGTCCGGCTGCGGCAAGTCGACCCTGCTGCGCACCTTCAACCGCATGAACGACCTGGTTGACGGCTGCCGCGTGGAAGGCGCCATCAACCTGTACGGCAACGACATCTACCGCAAGGGCGAGGACGTTGCCGAGCTGCGCCGCCGCGTGGGCATGGTGTTCCAGAAGCCCAACCCGTTCCCCAAGACCATCTACGAGAACGTGGTGTACGGCCTGCGCATCCAGGGCATCAACAAGAAGCGCGTGCTCGACGAAGCGGTCGAGTGGGCACTGAAGGGCGCGGCCCTGTGGGACGAGGTCAAGGACCGCCTGCACGACTCGGCGCTGGGCCTGTCCGGCGGCCAGCAGCAGCGTCTGGTGATTGCCCGCACCATCGCCGTCGAGCCTGAAGTGTTGCTGCTCGACGAACCGTGCTCGGCACTGGACCCGATCTCGACGCTGAAGGTCGAAGAGCTGATCTACGAGTTGAAATCCAAGTACACCATCGTCATCGTCACCCACAACATGCAGCAGGCCGCGCGGGTGTCCGACTACACCGCGTTCATGTACATGGGCAAACTGGTCGAATTCGGGGATACCGACACCCTGTTCACCAACCCGGCGAAGAAGCAGACCGAAGACTACATCACCGGTCGCTACGGCTAAGCAGCCCTGCCAGGGAACGACACGAACCACTTGAAGCTTGCAGCTGCTTCGCGGAGCCAGACGATGATCAACAAAGAAAGCCTTACGCACCACATTTCCCAGCAGTTCAACGCCGAACTCGAAGAGGTGCGCAGCCACCTCCTGGCCATGGGCGGCCTGGTCGAGAAGCAGGTCAACGACGCGGTCACCGCGCTGATCGAGGCCGATTCGGGCCTGGCCCAGCAAGTGCGCGAAGTCGATGAGCAGATCAACCAGATGGAGCGCAACATCGACGAGGAGTGCGTGCGCATCCTCGCCCGTCGCCAGCCGGCGGCCTCCGACCTGCGCCTGATCATCAGCATCTCCAAGTCGGTGATCGACCTGGAGCGCATTGGCGACGAATCGACCAAGATCGCCCGCCGCGCCATCCAGCTGTGCGAGGAAGGCGAGTCGCCACGCGGCTACGTCGAGGTGCGCCACATCGGCGACCAGGTGCGCAACATGGTGCGCGATGCGCTCGATGCCTTCGCCCGCTTCGATGCCGACCTGGCGCTGTCGGTGGCCCAGTACGACAAGACCATCGACCGCGAGTACAAGACCGCGCTGCGCGAGCTGGTGACCTACATGATGGAAGACCCGCGCTCGATCTCGCGGGTCTTGAGCGTGATCTGGGCCCTGCGTTCGCTGGAGCGTATCGGCGACCACGCGCGCAACATCTCGGAGCTGGTGATCTACCTGGTCCGCGGCACCGACGTGCGCCACATGGGCCTCAAGCGCATGAAGGCGGAAGTCGAGGGCAGCGCTGGCCTTGAGGCCGAAATCGCTAATGTTCCGGGCGAACCTGACGATAAATAGGATTGCTCCCGAGCATCGACGCCCGGCCTTGGCCGGGCGTTTTCGTTTGTGCTCGAGCAGCCGGCAGGCACCCGCGTTTGATGCGACGAAGTCCCGGCGTGACGCAAAGATTGGCAAAAGGCCACCACTGAGCGGTAGGCTAGTCGGGATTCAAGAGGAGTATCGATGAGTAAAGTGAATGTGCTGGTCGTGGATGATGCTCCGTTCATCCGTGACCTGGTCAGAAAGTGCCTGCGCAACGCCTTCCCGGGCATGGTCATCGAAGATGCGGTGAACGGCCGCAAGGCCATGGCCATGCTGGCCAAGGAAACATTCGACCTGGTCCTGTGCGACTGGGAAATGCCGGAAATGTCTGGCCTGGAGCTGCTCACCTGGTGCCGCCAGCAGCCCGAGATGAAAGCGCTGCAGTTCATCATGGTGACCAGCCGCGGTGACAAGGAGAACGTGATCCAGGCCATCCAGGCCGGGGTGTCCGACTTTGTCGGCAAGCCGTTCACCAATGAGCAACTGCTGACCAAGGTGAAAAAGGCCCTGGCCAAGACCGGCAAGCTGGAAAGCCTGGTAGCCGGTGCGCCGGCGCGGGCCAATTCGGCGTTCGCCAACGATTCGCTCAGTGCCCTGACCGGCGGCAAGCCGGAAGCGGTCAAGGTGGCGGCGGCCCCGGCCAAGCCGTTGATCAATGCCCCCGCGCCGCAAACGGCGGCAGCGGCCGCGCAGTCCGGGCGTGGCCAGGGCCAGTTGCGCCTGGCCAGCGGCATCCAACCCTGCGTGATCAAGGCCCTGAGCCTCAAGGAGGCGCTGCTGGTGGTGCGCCGCAGCGCCGCGTTGCCTCAGGTGCTGGAAGGGGCGGTGCTGGACCTGGAGCAGGGCGAGAGCGCCGAAGTGGCGCGCCTTAATGGCTACCTGCACGCCGTGGCGGCGCTGGAGCCCAAGCCTGAAAGCGACTGGCTGCAACTGACCTTCAAGTTCGTCGACCAGGATGCACAGAAGCTCGACTACCTGTCGCGGCTGATTGCCCGCGGCACGGCGCAGAAGCACTTCACCCCGGGCGCCTGATGCCCGACGGCTCAAGTTTGACGGCGCAACTGCCGGAGGGCGCGGGCTTGCCCCGCGAACACCGGCGAAGCCGGTGCCATCCACCGCGCTGCCTGTTTCGCGGGGCAAGCCCGCCCCACACGTTACCCATCTTCCGACCAGCTGTAATACCGCGGCGAATACCTGCTGCTAGGCTTCGACAGACCACACCTGTCAAAAAGCCACTATCATGCCCGCCGCCGCCCGCTTGCTGCTGTTCTGTGCCTTGCTCTCGGCCTCGGCGTCGAGCCTGGGCGTGACCCTCTACAAGACCGTCGACAACCTCGGCGTGGCCTCGTACTCCGACCGCTACAGCCCTGGGGCGAAAACCTTCGAGCTGCGCGAGCCGATGCTCGAGCGCATCGATGGCCAGGTGCGCCTGCAGGCCGAGACCTTCCCGGGCGGTGTGCGCTTTCTGGTGCGCAACGAGCTGTATGTGCCGATGCAGGTCGAACTGCGCATCGATAAGCTGGCCAATGCCTTTGGCGGCAACAAGCCGCGCATCGTGGTCGCGGTGGTAGGGCCGCGCTCGACCCGGGTGCTGAGCTCGGTGCTGGCGGCGCCGGGTGGCAAACTGCAGTACGCCAGCAATTTCCAATACGCCATGGGTGACCCCGGGCTGCGCTCCCAGGGCTACCGCTATCCCTTCCCATGGAAAGGCGGGCCGTTCCGCCTGACCCAAGGCCCCAACGGGCGCTTCAGCCATTTCGGCCCCAAGGCCCGCTATGCCATGGACATCGCCATGCCCGAGGGCACCCCGATCATCGCGGCGCGCGGCGGTATGGTGGTGAAGGTCGAGAACAACCAGAGCGGGCGCGGCAGCAACCCATCGGGCAATTTCGTGCGCATCCTGCACCCGGACGGCACCATGGGCGTGTACCTGCACCTGATGCGCGGCTCGGTGGTGGTGGCGGAGGGGCAGCAGGTGGTGTTGGGGCAGGCGCTGGCCAAGTCGGGCAACACCGGCAACAGCACCGGCCCGCACCTGCACTTCGTGGTGCAGCGCAACGTGGGCCTGGCGCTGGAGTCGATACCGTTCCAGTTCGACCGACCGATCGGCGGGTTGCCGGACTTTACTGCCGGCAACCCGTGAGGCGGCTCAATCGAGCTTGAGCACCTTGGCCAGCACGATCTTCGGCCCTTTCATCTTCTTGATGATGATGCGCAGGCCTTCGACTTCCAGCACTTCCTCTTCTTCAGGCACGCGCTTGAGGGTCTCGTAGATCAGGCCGGCGAGGGTTTCCGCCTCGATGTGGTCCAGGTCGATGCCGAGCAGGCGCTCGACCTTGAACAAGGGCGTGTCGCCGCGTACCAGCAGCTTGCCGGGCTGGTAGGCGAGGATGCCGCGTTCGGTCTTGCGGTGCTCGTCCTGGATATCGCCCACCAGCACTTCCAGCACGTCTTCCATGGTCAGGTAGCCGATCACCTTGCCATCGGCTTCCTCCACCAGCACGAAGTGCGCGCCGCCCTTGCGGAACTGCTCCAGCAGCTGGGCCAGCGGCATGTGCCGGGATACGCGCTCCAGCGGCCGGGCCAGGTCTTCGAGGTCGACGGTTTCCGGCAGGTGTTCAAGCTCCGCCAGCTCCAGCAGCAGGTCCTTGATGTGCAAGAGGCCTGTGAACTCCTCGCGCGCGGCGTCGTACAGCGGGTAGCGGCTGAACTTGTGGCGGCGCACCAGGGCGAGCACTTCCTTGAGCGGAGCGTGGGCGTCGATGCTGACCATGTCTTCACGCGAGTTGGCCCAGTCGACCACTTCCAGTTCGCCCATTTCCACGGCCGAGGCCAGCACGCGCATGCCCTGATCGCTTGGGTCCTGGCCACGGCTGGAGTGCAGGATCAGCTTGAGTTCTTCGCGGCTGTAGTGGTGCTCGTGGTGCGGGCCTGGCTCACCTTGCCCGGCGATGCGCAGGATGGTGTTGGCGCTGGCGTTGAGCAGGTAGATGGCCGGGTACATCAGCCAGTAGAACAGGTACAGCGGCACGGCCGTCCACAGCGACAGCAGCTCGGGCTTGCGGATCGCCCACGACTTGGGCGCCAGTTCGCCGACTACGATGTGCAGGTACGAGATGACGAAGAAGGCGATGAAGAACGACACGGCCTTGATCAGCTCGGGGGTGTTCACGCCCAGGTAGTCGAGCAGCGGTTCGAGCAGGTGGGCGAAGGCCGGCTCACCGACCCAGCCCAGGCCCAGCGAGGCCAGGGTAATACCCAGCTGGCAGGCCGAGAGGTAGGCGTCGAGCTGGTTGTGTACCTTGCGCAGGATGCTGCCGCGCCAGCCATGCAGCTCGGCGATGGACTCGACGCGCGTGGAGCGCAGCTTGACCATGGCGAACTCGGCGGCAACGAAGAAGCCGTTGAGCAGCACCAGGAACAGGGCAAAGAGAATCATGCCGAAATCGGCGAAGAGCGAGGTGAGGCTGATACCAGGGGAAGGGTCCATGATGGAGTTTTTACGGGGTCCGTCTTCGAGAAAGGTTGAAAGTAAAGTGCCAGCGTTGGCTGGCACAGGGGATCCAATGTAGCGGCTGGGGCGGCAAAAGCAAAGTAACCCGTTGCTCAGCCCTTGCCGTTGGCCAGTTGCACCGGGGCAAAGTGGCAGGTGAAGGTGCTGCCGTGCCCGGGCACGCTGCTGATTTCCAGCTTGCCCCGGTGGCGCATCAGCACATGCTTGACGATTGCCAGCCCCAGGCCGGTGCCGCCGGTATTGGAGGCGCGGCTGGAATCGACCCGATAGAAGCGCTCGGTCAGGCGTGGCAGGTGCTTGGCATCGATGCCGACCCCCGAATCCTGCACCGACAGGTGCGCGCCCTGGGCATCGGCCCACCAGCGGATACGGATGCTGCCTTGGTCCTGGGTGTACTTCACCGCATTGAACACCAGGTTGGAGAAGGCGCTGCGCAGTTCCGACTCGCTGCCCTTGAGCTTCAGGCCCGGCGCGGCTTCCAGGGTGATGCGCTGGTTGCGCGGCCCGGACAGCGCCTGGGCGTCGTTGTAGATCGACTGCAGCAGGCCATCGACCGCCACCGGCTGGTTGTCGGAGGGGTAGTCGGTGGCTTCGAGCTTGGCCAGCAGCAGCAGGTCGTTGAGCAGCGTCTGCATGCGCGCGCCTTGCTGGTTCATCTGCTGCAATGCCCGGGCCCAGCGCGGGTTCACGTCTTCGACGTTGTCCAGCAGGGTTTCCAGGTAGCCGGTGATGACGGTCAGCGGGGTGCGCAGCTCGTGGGAGACGTTGGCGACGAAGTCCTTGCGCATCTGCTCGAGCTGGTGAATGCGGGTGACGTCGCGCACCAGCATCAGGTGCTCGTTGTTGCCGTAGCGGGTCAGGTGCAGTTGCACACGCAGGCGGTCGTTGATCGGTGAGGGGATTTCCAGCGGTTCGGCGTAGTTTTCCGACTCGAAGTATTCCTTGAAGCGCGGGTGGCGCACCAGGTTGGTCACTGGCTGCCCGCCGTCTTGCGGGGTCTTGAAGCCGAGCAGGGTTTCCGCGGCGCGGTTCCACCACTCAAGGTTGCCGTCGCTGTCGAGCATGATCACCGCGTCTCGCAGTGCGGCGGTGGACTCCTGCACCCGGTCGATCACCGCCTGCAGGCGCCCGCGCACGCGCTGGTCGCGGCGTTGCAGGTGGTAGATGCTGTCGAACACCTCGCCCCACAGGCCGTAGCCGTCGGGCGGGGCTTCGTCGGGCTGGTGGTTGCGCAGCCAGTCATGCAGGCGCAGCAGCTGCTTGAGGGTCCAGCCCAGGTAGAGCGCCAGGCCGATGGCCAGGCTCCAGCCGTAGTAACCGCTGACCAGGCCGCCGATCAGGCAGACGGTGATCAGCAGCAGCAGGTGGCGAATCAGGGTCGCGTGCCAGTTCTGGTTCAATTGACGGTCCTTGTACAACGACGTGCGGCGTGGCGCTGGTGGCCCGATCAGCTCTTGGTCGAGAAGCGGTAGCCAGTGCCGCGCACGGTTTGTACCAGATTTTCGTAGGCTTCACCCAGTGCCTTGCGCAAGCGACGGATGTGTACGTCCACGGTGCGCTCCTCGACATACACGTTGCCGCCCCAGACCTGGTCGAGCAATTGGCCGCGGGTGTAGGCGCGCTCCTGGTGGGTCATGAAGAACTGCAGCAGGCGGTATTCGGTGGGGCCCATTTCCGCAGGCTTGCCATCGATGGTCACGCGGTGGCTGATCGGGTCGAGCAGCAGGCCGCCGACTTCGATCGGCGCTTCGCTGTCACTCGGGCCGGTGCGACGCAGCACGGCCTTGAGGCGGGCGACCAGCTCGCGCGGGGAGAACGGCTTGGTGATGTAGTCGTCGGCGCCCACTTCCAGGCCCTGGATCTTGTTGTCTTCCTCGCCCTTGGCGGTGAGCATGATGATCGGGATGTCGCCGGTCAGCTCGTCACGCTTGAGGCGGCGCGCCAGCTCGATGCCGGAGGTGCCAGGCAGCATCCAGTCGAGCAGGATCAGGTCCGGCTTGCGGTCGACGATGATGGCGTGGGCCTGCTGGGAGTTCTCGGCTTCCAGGCAGTCATAGCCGGCCATTTCCAAGGCAACGGCGATCATCTCGCGAATGGGCGCTTCGTCGTCGACGATCAGAATGTTCCTGCCAACCATGCTCAAAACCTCTCCCGGATAATCGTGTCTGGCCCGCATTAGATAACGGAATTATTGCAGCTGTGTGACAGGGCGTTGGCCGTTCTGGCGACATTGCATGACTGGGCTAGGCTAGAAAGGGCCGCTGCGCCGGCATATCGAACCTATTCCACCCCCGAACCAATGGTGAATCCAATGACACGACATACGCTGAGCTGGATGGCCCTTTTCGCTGCACTGGCGCTCCCGGGGGTGGCGTCTGCCCACCATGCGATGGAGAAGGACGGCATGTTCGTCGATCACAAGGGCATGACGCTGTACACCTTCGACAAGGATGCGGGCGGCAAGTCGATGTGCAATGGCGAGTGCGCTACCAACTGGCCGCCTTTGATGGCCGATAAGAGCGAGAAGGCCGAAGGCAAGTGGACCAAGATCGAGCGCGACGACGGCAAGATGCAGTGGGCGTATGACGGCAAGCCGCTGTATACCTTCGTCAAGGACAAGAAAGCCGGTGACATGACCGGTGATGGCATGAAGGACGTCTGGCACGTCGCCAAGCCTTGAAATTGCCGGGGCCGCGTTGCGGCCCTATCGCGACACAAGGCCGCTCCTACAGAGGACCGTGGTGTTCTGTAGGAGCGGCCTTGTGTCGCGAAAGGGCTGCAAAGCAGCCCCAAACATTCAGCGCAGTGCGTAGTCGAGCACTACGCCCATGAAGATGATCAACCCCGCCCAGTGGTTGTGCAGAAACGCCTTGAAGCACGACTCGCGGTCCAGCTTGCGCGTCGACCAGAACTCCCAGGCAAAGCACAGCACCGCCCCCAGCAGCCCCAGGTGGAACCACCCCCCCAGGTCGAAGCGGCTACCGGCCAGCAACAGGCACCCCAGCGACAGCAGCTGCAGGGTCAGGATGATCACCCGGTCAGCCTCGCCGAACAGGATCGCCGTCGATTTCACGCCAATCTTCAGGTCGTCGTCGCGATCGACCATGGCGTAGTAGGTGTCATACCCCACCGTCCACAGCAGGTTGGCGATGTACAGCAGCCAGGCACTGGCCGGCAGCTCGCCGCCAGCGGCCGTGAAGGCCATGGGGATGCCCCAGGAATACGCCGCGCCCAGCACCACCTGCGGGTAGTAGGTGTAGCGCTTCATGAACGGGTAGCAGAACGCCAGCGCCACCGCGCCGAACGACAGCCACACGGTCTGGCTGTTGGTGCACAGCACCAGCAGGAAGCTCACCGCGACCAGGATGGCGCACAGCGCCAGCGCCTCGCGCGGCTTGACCCGGCCGCTGGCCAAGGGCCGGTCGGCAGTGCGCTTGACGTGGCCATCGACCTTGCGGTCGGCGAAGTCGTTGATGCAGCAGCCGGCAGCCCGCATCAGCACCACGCCGAGGCCGAAGATCAGCACGTTGGCCAGCGTCGGCGAACCTTGCCCGGCAATCCACACTGCAGTCAGCGTGGGCCACAGCAGCAGGTAGATGCCGATCGGCCGGTCCATGCGGCTGAGCTGGACGAAGTCCCACGCGCGCGGGTGCACGCGGTTGAGCGACTTGAGCAGTTGCAGGTACATCAGCGGGTTTCCTCCTTGGCCGCTTGCCACAAGGTCGGCAGGAACACTTCGGCCACCAGCAGGTCGAGGCCGTCGCGGGCGAAGCGCGAGCGCCGCCCCCACAAGCCTTCTGCGGCGGCCTGGTCAGGCAGCCAGGCGTGCGGATAGGTACACACTTCGATGGGGTGGCGGATGAACGCCTGGTCGCAGAATAGCAACTCGCCCAGCGAGCGGCTGCCCAGGGTTTCCAGGTCCAGGCCGCCGCGCTCCAGCGCGCTGCGGCTGGCCACGCTGCGGGCGAATACCCAGGCCTGGCCATGGCCACGCAGGTACACCTCGCGCACCCAGCCTTCCGCGCCCGGGGCGATGCCCAGCGCCTGGCATTCGTCATCGCGCAGCGGCTGCCAGCCCTCGAACAGGGGGGTGACACTGAAGTGGTCGTGGGACAGGCGGGTCAGGCGGCGAGTCAGGGAGCCTTCGTCGAACAGCCAGTCGAGGGTAGGCTGGTCGATATCGGTCGCCAGCTGTGAATACGGCAGCCACGCGACAGCGGCTGCTTGCGGGGATTCGTACGACACGTCGGTATGCTTGTTACAGCCAGAGAGGCGGCGAGCTTAGCATGATTGCCCCAAGTGCTTGCATAATGCCCGCGAAAGGGCCTCGAGCCCCCTTACAAAGCCTGAGCCTGTACCGAGGAACGACCAACCATGAAGAAGTGGCAATGTATTGTCTGTGGCCTGATCTATGACGAAGCCGAAGGCTGGCCGGACGACGGCATCGCCCCCGGCACCCGCTGGGAAGATGTGCCGCAGGACTGGCTGTGCCCCGACTGCGGCGTCGGCAAGAGCGACTTCGAAATGATCGCCATCGGCTGATCCCACCCCCCTGCAACGAGAGGAACGCACGACATGACGCTCCCTGTGGTAATCATCGGTACCGGCCTTGCGGGCTACAACCTGGCCCGTGAATTTCGCAAGCTCGATGGCGAGACGCCGCTGCTGCTGATCACCGCCGATGACGGTCGCTCCTATTCCAAGCCCATGCTCTCCACCGGTTTTGCCAAGCAAAAGGACGCTGATGGCCTGTGCATGGCCGAGCCGGGCGCCATGGCCGAGCAACTCAAGGCCGAGGTGCGCACCCACACCCGCATCAGCGGCATCGACCCCGGGCACAAGCGCCTGTGGATCGGTGAAGAGGCCGTGGCGTACCGCGACCTGGTGCTGGCCTGGGGCGCGCAGACCGTGCAGGTACCGGTCGAAGGTGACGGTGCCGACCGGGTGTTCCCGATCAACGACCTGGAGGACTACGCGCGTTTTCGCGCCGCCGCCGCTGGCCGGCAGCGCGTGCTGATCCTGGGTGCCGGCCTGATCGGCTGTGAATTCGCCAACGACATGAGCCTGGGCGGGTTCCAGGTCGATGTGGTGGCACCCTGCGAACAGGTCATGCCGACCCTCCTGCACCCTGCTGCCGCGGCCGCGGTACAGGCCGGGCTGCAAGGGCTGGGGGTGCGCTTTCACCTGGGCCCGGTGCTGACCCGCCTGGAGCGGCAGGGTGAGGGGCTGCTGGCGCATCTGTCCGACGGCACGCAGCTCGCCTGTGACCTGGTGGTCTCGGCCATCGGCCTGCGCCCGCGTATCGACCTGGCCGCCGCCGCCGGGCTGCAGACCAACCGGGGCGTGGTGGTGGACCGCCACCTGCGGACCTCGCATAACAACATCTACGCCCTGGGCGACTGCGCCGAGGTCGACGGCATCAACCTGCTCTACGTGATGCCGCTGATGTCCTGCGCCCGCGCGCTGGCCCAGACCCTGGCCGGCAACCCGGCGCAAGTCAGCTACGGCCCGATGCCCATCACCGTGAAAACCCCGGCGTGCCCGCTGGTGGTTTCGCCTGTGCCCCAGGGCCTTGAAGGCACTTGGCAGGTAGAGGGGCAGGGCAGCGACCTGAAAGTGCTCTGTCACGCGGCTGACGGCCAGCTGCTGGGTTACGCCCTGACCGGCAGCGCGGTGCTGGAGAAGCTGGCGCTGAACAGGCAGTTACCCGCGCTCATGGCGTAAATAGCGGGCGTTCTGTCGGATTTATCCTGTTGTTGCCCGCACAATGGCCGCCCTGATACTGGCGCGGCCTCGGGGAGCGTGCCATCCTCACTTCCGTCTGCCGCAGATTAGAGCCTGCGGTGCCTTGAACGCTGCTTCAATGGCAGCACGGCATAACAACAAGAAATCCCGTCAAAGAGGCTTCACTATGCGTAAACCAGATCTCACCGCCGTCATCGCCGAAAAGGCCGATCTGACCAAGGAAAAGGCCAACGAGGTGCTGAATGCGATTCTCGACAGCATCACCGGTGCCCTAGACAAGGACACGGTCACGCTGGTCGGCTTCGGTACCTTCGAAAAACGTCATCGTGGTGCCCGCACCGGGAAAAACCCGCAAACCGGCGAGCCGGTGAAAATCAAGGCCAGCAACACCGTTGCCTTCAAGCCTGGCAAGAACCTGCGCGACAGCGTCAACACGCAGCCTGCCAAGGCGGCCAAGAAGGCCAAGTGATCGATTCCTGACATCCCCAGTGTCGGTTCAGCGGGCGCCCGAGGGCGCCCGTTGTGCTTTCTGCGGCCAACGTGCGGCGAACTTGCATTAATAGTTCAAGAAAAGGATAAACTGCGCGCTTCAGTCATATTTCATTCGAGGCGCGTTGATGAAGTTTCGCTTTCTTCTCTGGGCCATGGGGCTGCTGATGGCCAGGGCCAGCCGCAACAACCCGGCGTTCCAGCAGCAACTCAAGGACAAGGACCTGGTGTTCCAGATGCAGACGCTGGACGGCAAGGTGGCCCGGCACTTCATCGTCAGTGGCGAGCGCATCAGCAGCAAGGGCGGCATGCACCCGCAGCCGGCCTTTGCCGTCGCCTTCAAGGACGCCGCCTATGGCTTTGCCACGATGCAGGCGGGCAACAAGCAGCTGGCGTTCATGCAGGGGATTCAGGACAAGAACATCCAGATCAAGGGCAATCCGGCTTTGGTGATGTGGTTCCAGGGCTTGATGAAGTACCTGAAGCCGAAGAAGAAGAAGGGCTGAAATGGTTGGGGCCGCGTAGCGGCCCTTCGCGACACAAGGCCGCTCCTACAGGGCATGCGATCTCCTGTAGGAGCGGCCTTGTGTCGCGAAAGGGCTGCAAAGCAGCCCCAAAGGCCTCAATGCGGCGCGTTGAACTGCGAAGCCAGTTCGCGCAACAAGGTCTCGGCCTCGAGCACCTTGTTCACCACATCCTCAGCCTTGTCCCGGGTAATCCCCAGGCGCTCCAGCAATTCATCGGGAATCGCCTCCTGCGGCCCCGAGCCAATCCCGCGCATGCGCAGCAGGCGAGTCGCCAGGCACACCAGGTTCGGGTACGCCGCGTACTCACCCTCATACGCCGGGTCGTGCTGGAAGCGCAGCGCCGTGGACAGCTCTTCGGGCATGTCCCACAGCTTCATCAGCCAGGCGCCGATCTGTTCGCGGCTGATGCCCAGCAGGTGTTGCTCGACGAAGGTGTGGCACAGGTGCGGGTTGACCTCCAGGTGCCGGCAGATCAGCGAGAAGTGCGGCGGAAACACGTGCGCCAGCAGCAGGTAGCCGAAGTTGTGCAGCAGCCCGGCCAGGTAGGTCAGGCCCGCTTCCGGGCGCTCGGCGCGCGGCATGGCGCGGGTCAGGCCCTCGATGATCGCCGCGGTGTAGATCGACTGCTGCCAGTACGGCGTCGCCTGCTGCGGATGGTCCTTGGGCAAGCTCAGGGTCTTGCCCAAGGCCAGGCCCAGGGCCAGGTTGATCACCAGGTCGAAGCCCAGCACGCGGACGATGGCATCTTCCACCGAGCGGATCTTGCCGGGTGAGGCGTAGTAGGGCGATGCGGCCCAGCTCACCACCTGTGCGGCCAGCGCCGGGTCGGTTTCGACCACGCCGGTGATGTCGTCGATGCTGGCATTGGGGTCGACGCGCAGCTTGATGATCTTTTGCGCGGTGTCGGCCAGCGGCGGGATCTCGATGGTTTCTTCCAGGCGCTTCTGGATGCGCCGCGCGGTGAAGGCCTGGACGGCCTGGGTGATTTCCCGGGAGTCGTCGTCTGGCCGGTCGAGGTTGGGGCGGATGTCCCTGACCGGTTGGCCGAAACTGCCGGCGCTGGCCTTTTTCAGCATGCGCTTGAAGTCATCCTGCTGGATTTCCAGCAACAGCCCGGCTTCGCCAGACTGGACATACAGTTTTTGCGCAGCGAGCAACTTGTCTTCGTACAGGCACGGCGAGCTGGTCAGTGCCGGAATGGCAGGCAGGGCCTTGAGCTGGTGCTTGTCGAGCATCTGCTTGAGGCGGGCCACTGGCACGGCCTTGAGTTTGCGGCCGGTCAACTCTTCCAGGCGGTTGAGGTCCAGCAGCTTGCTCTGCGGGAACAGCACCATCAGGGCGCCGATCTCGTCGTCGAGCAGGATCGCCTGCACCCGCGATGCGGCGGGCAGCTGCGGATGCTCCGCCACTTCGCGGTAGGCCACGCCCAGTTTTTCGAGCAACAGCCGGATGACAGACGGTGCGTGGGGGGTTGCGGTGTCCAAAGCAACTTCAGTCATGGTCTGTATCCACTAATTCTTTTAAACGCGAAGTATAACCAGCCTGACCGCAAAGCTGGATCCATTCTGGGACTGGCGTCACACCTGGCCATATTGCTGGCCGTGACGCAGCCAGCGGTCGAGCAGCGGGCTGACGTGGTCCGGCCAGCGCGCCAGCAAGGCTTGCGCGGCGTCGCGCACGGCCGGCAGCAGGTCGGCGTCGCGCATCAGGTCGGCGACCTTGAACTGCAACAGCCCGGTCTGGCGTGTGCCGAGCATCTCCCCGGGGCCGCGCAGCTCCAGGTCCTTTTCGGCAATGACGAAGCCATCGTTGGTTTCACGCATGATCCCCAGCCGTTCGCGGCCGATCTGCGACAGTGGCGGGTGATACAGCAGCACGCAGTGGCTCACCGCGCTGCCCCGGCCGACCCGACCGCGCAGCTGGTGGAGCTGGGCCAGGCCCAGGCGCTCGGGGTTCTCGATGATCATCAGGCTGGCGTTGGGCACGTCGACGCCCACTTCGATCACCGTGGTGGCCACCAGCAGTTGCAGGTTGCCTTGCTTGAATTCGGCCATCACCGCGGCTTTTTCTGCAGGCTTCATGCGACCGTGGATCAGGCCCACGCGCAGCTCGCCCAGGGCGCTGCCGAGCTCTTCATAGGTGCTTTCGGCGGCCTGGCAGGTGAGCTCCTCGGATTCCTCGATCAGGGTGCACACCCAGTACGCCTGGCGCCCTTCGGCACAGGCGGCGCGCACGCGCTCGACCACTTCGAAGCGGCGGCTGTCGGCGACCAGCACGGTGTTCACCGGCGTGCGGCCTGGCGGCAGTTCGTCGAGCACCGAGGTGTCGAGGTCGGCATAGGCGCTCATGGCCAGGGTGCGCGGGATCGGCGTGGCGGTCATGATCAGCTGGTGCGGGCACAGCTCGCCGGCCACGCCCTTCTTGCGCAAGGCCAGGCGCTGCTGCACGCCGAAGCGGTGCTGTTCGTCGATGATCGCCAGGGCCAGGTGCTTGAACTGCACCTCTTCCTGGAACAATGCATGGGTGCCGACCACCATCGGTGCGCCGCCGGCGATCTGTTCGAGCGCGCTGGCGCGGGCCTTGCCCTTGAGCTTGCCTGCCAGCCAGGCGACTTCCAGGCCCAGCGGCTCCAGCCAGCGCTTGAAGGTGATGTAGTGCTGCTCGGCGAGAATCTCGGTGGGCGCCATCAGCGCCACCTGGTAGCCGGCTTCCAGGGCTTGCAGCGCGGCGAGGGCGGCGACCACGGTCTTGCCGGCGCCGACATCGCCTTGTACCAGGCGCATCATCGGCTCGGCCTGGCTCAGGTCGTAGGCGATCTCGTTGGCCACCCGCTGCTGGGCGCCGGTCGGCTGGAAGCCCAGGTTGGCCAGGTACTGCGCCTGCAGGCGCTTGGCCTTGGGCAAAACGGGCGCGCGCAGGCTGCGCAGGCTCTCGCGCAGGCGCTGCTGGGACAGCTGGTGGGTCAACAGTTCTTCGAAAGCCAGGCGGTGCTGGGCCCAGTGATGGCCTTCGGCGAGCTCGTCGAGGTCGGCATCGGCCGGCGGGTTGTGCAGGTAGCGGATGGCGTCGTCCAGCGGCGCCAGCTGGTAGTCGCGGGCCAGTTCGTCGGGCAGCCAGTCCGGCAGGCTGCGCGGGCCGAGCATGCCCAGGCTCTGCTGGCAGAGCAGGCGCAGGCGCTGCTGGGTGAGGCCCTCGGTGGACGGGTAGATCGGCGTCAGGGTCTGCTCGACCGGGGGAGGCGGTTCGTCGCCATTGAGCGCACGGTACTCGGGGTGGTAGATCTCCAGGCCCGAGGCGCCGGGGCGGGCCTCGCCGTAGCAGCGCAGGTGGGTACCACGCTTGAGGCCTTCCTTCTGCGCATTGCTGAAGTGATAGAAGCGCAGGCTCAGCACGCCGCTGCCATCACCCAGGCGCACCACCAGGCTGCGGCGCTTGCCCATGGTCACATCGGCGCCGCTGACCACGCCTTCGATTACTGCATCCTGCCCAGGGCGCAATTGGCCGATGGGCACCACGCGGGTGCGGTCCTGGTAGCGCAGGGGCAGGTGGAACAGCACATCCTGCAGGTTTTCCAGGCCGACCTTGGCGAGCTTTTCCGCCATGGCTTCGCCAACGCCCTTGAGCGCGGTGACCGAGACCTTCGACAGCTCAGTCATGGATCAGGCCGGCTGTTCCACGGGCGGCTTGGCCACCGAGCAGAGGCGGATCGAGTCGGCAAGGATCTCGATGGCCTTCGGCCGCGGGAAGCTGGCGCGCCAGGCGATGGCCACGGTGCGGAACGGCGCGGGCGCGGTCAGCGGGCGAACTTCGATCACCCCGGGCGCGTAGTGGTGGCTGTGCACCGCCGACAGCGGCAGGATCGACACGCCCAGGCCCGAGGCGACCATGTGGCGGATGGTTTCCAGCGAGCTGGACTCGACCGTGGTGTGCTTGGAGCCTTCGCCGCCCTTGTTCAGCGTCGGGCAGGCTTCCAGGACCTGGTCGCGGAAGCAGTGGCCCTCGCCCAGCAGCAGCAGGCTCTTGTCGTTGAGCATGGCGGTGTCGATGGTCTTTTTCGCCGTCCATGGGTGGTCGGCGGGCATCAGCGCGCAGAAGGGTTCGTCGTACAGCGGCAGGGTCAGCACGTCGGCCTCGTTGAACGGCAGGGCGATGATCACTGCGTCCAGTTCGCCATTGCGCAGTTTCTCGCGCAGCACGTGGGTGAAGTTTTCTTCGATGTACAGCGGCATCTGCGGCGCCACGCGGTGCAGCTGCGGAATCAGATGGGGGAACAGGTAGGGGCCGACGGTATAGATGGCACCGACCTTGAGCGGTGCGGTCAGCTGGTTCTTGCCGGCCTGGGCCAGTTCGCGAATGCCCTGGGCCTGCTCCAGCACCTTCTGCGCCTGGGCGACGATGCTCTCGCCGACCGGGGTCAGGCGTACCGCGCTCTTGCTGCGCTCGAAGATCAGCACACCAAGCTCGTCCTCAAGCTTTTTCACGCCCACCGACAGGGTCGGCTGGCTGACATGGCAGCGCTCGGCCGCGTGGCCGAAATGCTGCTCTTGGGCAAGGGTGACGATGTAGCGAAGTTCAGTGAGGGTCATAACGTGCGTCCATGAAGTTGCCGGCCCAGCATAGCGGCTGCAATCGATAGACGCACGTTATCAGACTTGCTGATTTGTGACAGAAACAAAAGTATCAGCGACGGTCCAGCGAGTAGACGAACGGTGCCACGACCTCGATCGTGCCGTTGTTCAACAGCTCCGGTGGAGGCTTGGGCACTGTGCCGGCGCGGCGGATCATCTCCAGGGTCGCCCGGTCCAGCGCTGCGCTACCGGAACCGCCGGCCATCGAGTACGACACCACCTTGCCTTCGGCGTCGACCACGAAGCGCAGCCGGTTGATGCCTTGCAGGCCACGACGGCGAGCGTCTTCCGGGTAGCGCTTGTACTTCGCCAGGTGGCGCAGCAGGTCGCTCTGCCAGGTCGGCAACGCTTGGCTGTTGGAGGCAATGCTCGGCGCCGGTGCCGCCGACTTCTGCGGTGGCGAGTTGCTTGGCGGCGTGTCCGCTACCTGCTCCTTGGCCGGTGGCTCATCCTTCGGCGGCTCAGGCTTTTTCTCGGGCTTGGGCGGCTGTGGCTTGGGCTTTGGCTTGGGCGGCTTGGCGATGGCGATTTTCGGTTTCGGCGCCTCGACCAGCTTGGGCAGCGGTGGTTCCTCGACCGGTGCCGGCGGCTGTGGGGCGGCCTTCGGAGGTGGTGGCGGTGCAGGCTCAGGCAGCGGCGCCAGCTCGACCATCATGGCTGCCGGGGGCAGCTCGATGGCCTGGGGCACCGACCAGTTGAGCGTCAGCAGCACAGCGACCACGTGCACGCCCAGCACGATCGCCAGGCTGCCGCCGTAGCGCGCCATGTTTGAGCGCGGTTTCGTCATTTCTTGGCTGCCGTCTCGAGACCTACCAGACCGACCTTGAGGTAGCCGGCCGCGCGCATGTTGTTCATCACTTCCATCAGGTCACCGTAATCCACGCCCTTGTCGGCCTGGAAGAAGATGGTGGTTTCCTTGTCACCCTTGGTCTTGGCGTCGAGCATCGGGCCAAGCTGTTCCGGGGCAGGCACCTGATCGTCGCCGACGTACAGCTTCTGGTCGGCCTTGACGCTGACGAACACCGGTTTCTCGGGCCTCGGCGCCGGCTTGGCGGTCGAGGCCGGCAGGTCGACCTTGATGTCGACCGTGGCCAGGGGGGCGGCGACCATGAAGATGATCAGCAGCACCAGCATCACGTCGATGAACGGCGTGACGTTGATTTCGTGGTTTTCGGCGAGGTCGTCGCCACCTTCGTTGAGATGCAGGCCCATGGCTTACCCCACTTTCACCATGTGCGGGGCAGCGCGCTCGCTGCCCTGGTGGTCCAGGTCACGGCTGACCAGCAGCAGTACCTGCGCCGAAGCGTCGGACACCTGTGCCTTGTAGCCGGCGATGGAGCGGGCGAAGACGTTGTAGATGACCACGGCGGGGATTGCCGCGACCAGGCCCAGCGCGGTGGCCAGCAGGGCTTCGGCGATGCCTGGGGCAACCACGGCCAGGTTGGTGGTCTGGGTCTTGGCGATGCCGATGAAGCTGTTCATGATGCCCCACACGGTGCCGAACAGGCCGACGAACGGTGCGGTGGAGCCGATGGTGGCCAGTACGCCGGTGCCGCTGCTCATGTTGCGACCGCTGGCGTGCACCAGGCGCTCCAGGCGGAAGCTGACGCGTTCCTTGATGCCTTCTTTCTCGCGGGCGTTGGCCGACAGGCGCATCTCTTCGAGGGCGTCGTGGACCAGGGTGTGGGCCAGGGTGCCTTCCTTGTTGGAGACGTCGCTGGCTTCCTTGAGGGTGGCGGACTTCTTCAGCTGGGCGATTTCGCCGCGCAGGCGACGCTTGGCGCCCATCAGCTCGAAGCCTTTGGCGATCCAGATGGTCCAGGTGATGATCGAGGCGATGGCCAGGCCGATCATCACCGCTTTCACCACCACGTCGGCGTTCTTGTACATGCCCCATGGCGACAGGTCGTGGGCCATGCCCAGGGAAGTGTCCTCAACCAGCGCTTCGGTGGCCGGGTCGACCGCTACCGGTACAGCGGCCTGGGCGTCGGCGGCAGGTGCCTGGCCTTCGGCGGCCGGGGCAGCCGGTGCGGTGGCGGCGGCTGGAGCGCTGGCGGCGGTGGTTGGCTCATCGGCCATGGCCACTGGGGCCAGCACCAGGCTGAACATCAGCGCGGCGATGGCGCGCCAGGCGCGCGACGGGGTTGGCGAAGCGGAAGGTTGAGTACGTGTCATGCTGGCCGGACCTGATGAAGAAAAAATGTGAGCGTTCTCCAAGGCCTCGAGATAGGCCGAGAACAGATAGGGGTGCCATTATTGCAAGTAATTCTTGTTAACAAAAGTAATCTTGTTGCTTTTTTCGCCTATGGTCTAGCCGCTTATCGTGTAATCCGGCTAGCCTGATTCTTTGGTCTAGGGAGTTTTGTGATGTCAGACCTTTCTGCTTTGATCGTAGGTTGTGGTGATGTAGGGGGGCGTTTGGCCCAGCAACTGCTGGCCCGAGGCTGGCAGGTTCGCGGGCTGCGGCGCTCGGTCGAGCAGCTACCGCCAGGCGTCGACCCGATCGCCGCCGACCTCGGCGATGCACGCATGCCCCAGGCCTGGCCACAGCGTTCACCGGATTACCTGGTGTACTGCGTGGCGGCCAGCCAGCACGATGAGGCGGGTTATCAGGCGGCTTATGTCGAGGGGTTGCGCAATGTATTGGCGTGGCTGGCCGCGCGTGGGCAGCGCCCTCGGCGCTTGCTGTTCGTCTCCAGCAGCAGCGTGTTCGCGCAAAAGGACGGGGAGTGGATCGACGAGACGGCCGCCACCGAGCCTGAGGGCTATTCCGGGCGGGTGATGCTGGAGGCCGAGCGGCTGGCGCTGGAAAGCGGCATCCCGGCCAGCATCGTGCGCTTGACCGGGATCTACGGCCCCGGTCGCGAATGGTTGTTGAGCCAGGTGCGCCAGGGGTATCGGGTGGCTGAAGAGCCGCCGCTCTATGGCAACCGCATTCATGCCGAGGATGCAGCGAGCCTGCTGGCGTTCTTGCTGCACAAGGATGCCGATGGCGTCGCGCTGGATGACTGCTATATCGGCGTGGATGACGACCCGGCGCCGCTGGCCGACGTGGTGGCCTGGCTGCGGGCGTACATGGGGGTTACCGAGTGGTCGCAGGAGCAGCGGGTGCGGCGCACCGGCAGCAAGCGCTGCAGCAATGCCCGGGTGCGGGCGTTGGGCTGGGTGCCGGCGTATCCGAGCTACAAGGAAGGGTACGCGGAGATTCTCCAGGGCAAGGGATGAAGCTGATGGCCCTATCGCCGGCAAGCCGGCTCCCACAGGTACACCACTGCCCTCAAGGGCTGCACAGTCCTGTGGGAGCCGGCTTGCCGGCGATCAGGGCCCTTGAAGTCAGTCGCGCTCCAGCACCCACTGCCGGTTACCCGCCGCCAATTGCGGCATCTCATCCGGCTGTGCACGGTTCACCGCCTGGAAAATCTCCAGCTTGTCGCCATCTCGCTTGAAGATGAACGGCGCGCCGCGCTGGTTGCGCTCCAGCCACAGGCTGTCGTTGCTGCCACCCATGCTGGCGCAGTCGCCGGCCAGGCACAGGGCATAGCGGTCGGGGCCGGGCAGGCCGGTCACGCTGCCGTTGTCGGCGAAGCGCACCACGCTGCCGGTGCCCTGGCCTTCGATGATCTTCCACTCACCGCCCAGGTACGCCTGGTACAGCGCTTTCTCGAAGCTGCCGCCCAGTGGCGCATTGCCGGGCTGCTTGACGCGCACGAAGGCTTGCTCGGCGCCGCTGGCATCGGTGGTTTTCAGCTCGTCGCCGTCCAGCGCCAGCTGCTCGGTCTGGCCGCCCTGGAAGCTGGCCTGCCATTGCTTGTCATTGGCGCTCAGCTGGCCGTCGGCGGCCTCGAAACCGTTGCTGTAGCTGGCCTGCTGGTTGGCCACGTCGAGCTTCCACTCGAATACCGGGCCGTGCTCGTTCAGGGCCTGGCGCAGGCTGCCATCCTTGACGGCGGCCTTGATGGCGGCCTGGTTGATCCAGGTGCCGTTGAAATCTTCAGGTTTGTGGCTGGCGCAGCCGCTCAGAAGCAGGGCTGCCAGCGCGAGGGGCAGTGCTTGACGCATGATGGGTAACCTTGAGCAGGAAGGTGACGGGCAGGGCGCCCGTCACCAGTGGCATCATTCGATGACCAGGATGGCGTCCATTTCGACCTGGGCGCCCTTAGGCAGCGCAGCAACGCCAATGGCGGCGCGGGCTGGGTAAGGCTGCTCGAAGTAGCGGCCCATGACTTCGTTGACCTTGGCGAAGTGGCTCAGGTCGGTGAGGAAGATGTTCAGCTTGACGATGTCCTTGAACGAACCGCCAGCGGCTTCGGCCACCGACTTGAGGTTCTCGAACACTTGCACGGTCTGGGCTTCGAAGCCTTCGACCAGTTCCATGGTCTTGGGGTCCAGCGGGATCTGGCCTGACATGTACACGGTATTGCCGGCCTTGATCGCTTGCGAGTAGGTACCGATGGCGGCAGGGGCCTTGTCGCTGTTGATGACGGTCTTGCTCATGATGACTCCTTGCGGTTGGCGGACTACGTACGCATGCGGGTGATGCGAACCACGCCGGTCAGCGTACGCAGCTTCTTGATCACACGAGCCAGGTGCACGCGGTCGTGCACGCTGACCACCAGTTGGACAACGCTGATACGGCCGTCGCGTTCGTCCATGCTGATCTTCTCGATATTGCCGTCGGCGGCATTGACGCTGCTGGCCAGCAGGGCGATCAGGCCGCGCTGGTGTTCAAGCTCCACGCGCAGCTCGACGTTGAATTCGCCGGTGATGTCCTTGGCCCAGGAGAGTTGCACGCACTTCTCCGGGTTATGGCGGATTTCACTGATGTTGCGGCAGTTTTCCAGGTGCACGACCATGCCTTTGCCAGCCGACAGGTGGCCGACGATCGGGTCGCCCGGAATCGGCGTACAGCACTTGGCGTAGCTCAGCACCAGGCCTTCGGTGCCGCGGATCGCCAGTGGGCCTTCCGGTGCCGGCAACGGTTCGCCTTCGGCCGACAGCAGGCGGCGGGCCACCACGTAGGCCATGCGGTTGCCCAGGCCGATGTCTTCGAGCAGGTCTTCGATCAGCTCCAGGCGGTACTCGGCAAGGATCGACTGCACGCGCTCCTGGGGGATCTGCTCCAGGCTGCTGTCGAAGCCGGTCAGCACCTTGTTCAGCAGGCGTTCGCCCAGGCTGATCGACTCGGAGCGGCGCTGTTGCTTGAGCGCGTGGCGAATGTGCGTGCGCGCCTTGCCGGTGACCACGAAGTTGAGCCAGGCCGGGTTGGGCCGCGCGCCGGGGGCGCTGACGATTTCCACCGTGGAGCCGCTCTGCAGCGGCTCGGACAGGGGCGCCAGGCGCCGGTTGATGCGGCAGGCGATGCAGCTGTTGCCGACGTCGGTGTGCACCGCGTAGGCAAAGTCGACGGCGGTGGAGCCTTTGGGCAGCTCCATGATCCGCCCTTTCGGGGTGAACACGTAGACCTCGTCCGGGAACAGGTCGATCTTCACGCTCTCGATGAATTCCAGCGAGTTGCCAGCACGCTGCTGCAGCTCGAGGATGCCCTTGACCCACTGGCGGGCGCGGGCATGGCTGCCCTTGGGCTGTTCGTCGTCGTTGGACTTGTACAGCCAGTGCGCGGCGATGCCGTTGTTGGCCATCTCTTCCATTTCGCGGGTGCGAATCTGGATCTCGATGGGTACCCCGTGCATGCCGAACAAGGTGGTATGCAGCGACTGGTAGCCGTTGGCCTTGGGGATCGCGATGTAATCCTTGAAGCGCCCGGGCAGCGGCTTGTACAGGTTGTGCACGGCGCCGAGCACGCGGTAGCAGGTGTCGACCTTGTCGACGATGATGCGGAAGGCGTACACGTCCATGATCTCGTTGAAGGCGCGGCGCTTGCCACGCATCTTCTTGTAGATGCCATAGAGGTGCTTCTGCCGGCCGCTGACCTCGCCCTGGATACCGTCGGCCGCCAGGCAGTTGGCCAGCGAGTGCTCGATCTTGGCGACGATTTCCTTGCGGTTGCCGCGTGCGCTCTTGACCGCCCGATGGATCAGCGACGAGCGCATCGGGTGCATGGCCTTGAAACCGAGGTCTTCGAATTCCACGCGCACGGTGTGCATGCCCAGGCGGTTGGCGATGGGGGCGTAGATCTCGAGGGTTTCCTTGGCGATGCGCCGGCGTTTCTCGCCCGACAGCACTTCCAGGGTGCGCATGTTGTGCAGGCGGTCGGCCAGCTTGACCAGGATCACGCGGATATCGCGGGCCATGGCCATGGCCATCTTCTGGAAGTTCTCGGCTTGCGCCTCGGCCTTGGTTTCGAAGTTCATCTGGGTCAGCTTGCTGACCCCATCGACCAGTTCGGCCACCGTCTCGCCAAACTGCTGGCTGAGGGCTTCCTTGGCGATGCCGGTGTCTTCGATCACGTCGTGCAGCATGGCCGCCATCAGGCTCTGATGGTCCATGTGCATGTCGGCGAGGATGCTGGCCACGGCCAGCGGGTGGGTCACGTAGGGCTCGCCGCTGCGGCGGCGTTGCCCATCGTGTGCCTGTTCGGCGTAGAAGTAGGCCCGGCGAACCAGGTTGACCTGTTCGGGGCCCAGGTAGGTCGACAGCCGTTCGGCTAAGGCTTCTATGCCCGGCATGATTTCACCTCTTGCCGAGGAAGAGGGCCTTGTGCCGCGCAACGTCGACCAGGCATGGATCAGACAGCCTCGTTGGACTCGTCCTCGAACGCGGCGAAGACCGGATCCTCGGTGACGATCTCTTCGGCGGCGATGAACTCAGGGGTGACGATACCTTCGGCGATCTCGCGCAGGGCGACCACGGTCGGTTTGTCGTTTTCCCACGCTACGCGCGGCTCTTTACCGCCGGTAGCCAGCTGACGGGCGCGCTTGGTCGAGAGCATGACCAGCTCAAAACGGTTATCCACGTGTTCCAGGCAGTCTTCAACAGTTACGCGGGCCATGGTCTTCCTCAGTAGCAAATGCGATGGGCGTGCAGCCCAAGATGGGCAGGCGGACTCGATAGTTTAAAAAATCACCAGCCAATAGGGAAGCGCTGTTTTACCCGGCAGACCTGTGGTGGCGGCATCGCTGGCAAGCCAGTAACCACCGATACCTCAGGCGCCGCCATCCCCGTGGGAGCCGGCTTGCCGGCGAAAGGGCCGGAACAGACGCATCGAGTCATTGAATCCGACGATAACGCTTCCCACCTCGGGAACACAACACCCTCAGAGCATGGCGTCGCGCAAGCGCGGCGTCAGCTCCTCGAACAGCGTCTGCACCGAACGCAACGCCCGGCAATCGGGCCGTGTCAGCAGCCATAGCTGGGTGTCGCAGCCGGGCAGCGGCCCGCTCAGCGCTTCTACCCCGGGCAACGGGTCGACCATATAGTCAGGCAACGCCGCCACCCCCAGGCCGGTGCTCACCAGCTGGGCGATGGTCGACATGCTGCTGCACTGATAGCGCGGGCTCAGCCCCGGGTACTGCTGGTTGCGCCAGACCACCGTGGGGTGGTCCTGCATCGAGTCGTCCGGGGCGATCCAGGGCACGCTGCCGGCGCTTTCGGCCAGGCGCTCGCGCCATTGCGGCTGGCCACAGATCACATAGGATGTGGAGCCCAGGCAACGCCCGACCAGGTGCTCTGGCGGCGTGTTGGTCAGGCGCAAGGCGATGTCGGCATCGCGCCGGCTGAGGTTGGCGAAGGTGTTGGAGGTGCCCATCTCCAGCGACAAGGCCGGATAACTCGGCATGAAGGCCGCCAGCGCCGGCAGCAGAAGGCTGTGCATTACCGCTTCGGTGCAGGTCAGGCGCACGGTGCCGCTGACTACCTGCTCGCCGCTGCTCATGGCGATGCGTGCGGCATCCAGCGCCTGTTCGGCGCGTTCGGCCTGCTCGGCCAGGGCCTGGGCGGTATCGGTCGGCAGGTAGCCTTTGCGGCTCTTGACGAAAAGCGCCGTGCCCAGCGCCGACTCGAGGCGACGGATCGAACGAAATACCGTGGAAACGTCGACTTTCAGCAGCTCGGCGGCCTTGGCCAGCGAGCGACCGCGCTCCAGGGCCAGGACCAGGGAGAGGTCGGCGTGGGTGATCTGATATTGCATTGATGCACGCTCTGCTTGCTGAATTGCCAATGTCTGTTGCGTTGAGGCCATTTTATAGTGGAACCGCCCCTGGGAATCAATGCGCCCGGTCGGGTAACCAATCCCCACGATGGGAAAGTGAAAAGAACAACAGCTGCAACCATCGTCGCCCGTGTGGCGCCAGCCGTATCCCCACATCGCCGCAGCACATCAAAGGATGTACACCATGACGTCGGTCACCCCGTGCGCCAGTTCTTCCAGCGAGATGAAAGACTTCCTCCAGGCCCATCCGGACACTCAGTACGTCGATCTGCTGATCTCCGACATGAATGGCGTGGTACGTGGCAAGCGCATCGAGCGGGCCAGCCTGCACAAGGTGTACGAGAAGGGTATCAACCTGCCGGCGTCGCTGTTCGCCCTGGACATCAACGGCTCGACCGTTGAGAGCACCGGGCTGGGCCTGGACATCGGCGATGCCGACCGCATCTGCTTCCCGATCCCTGGCTCGCTGTCCGACGAGCCGTGGCAGAAGCGCCCGACCGCGCAGCTGTTGATGACCATGCACGAACTGGACGGCGCGCCGTTCTTTGCCGACCCGCGTGAAGTGCTGCGCCAGGTGGTGAGCAAGTTCGACGACCTGGGCCTGGACATCTGCGCCGCGTTCGAGCTGGAGTTCTACCTGATCGACCAGGACAACCTCAACGGTCGCCCGCAGCCGCCGCGTTCGCCAATCTCCGGCAAGCGCCCGCAGTCGACCCAGGTGTACCTGATCGACGACCTCGACGAATACGCCGACTGCCTGCAGGACATGCTGGAAGCGGCCAAGGAGCAAGGCCTGCCGGCCGATGCCATCGTCAAGGAAAGCGCCCCGGCGCAGTTCGAAGTCAACCTGCACCACGTGGCCGACCCGCTCAAGGCCTGCGACTACGCGATCCTGCTCAAGCGCCTGATCAAGAACGTCGCCTACGACCATGAAATGGACACCACCTTCATGGCCAAGCCCTACCCGGGCCAGGCGGGCAATGGCCTGCACGTGCACATCTCGCTGCTGGACAAGAAAACCGGCAAGAACATCTTCACCAGCGACGACCCGCTGCAAAGCGATGAGCTGCGCCACGCCATCGGCGGCGTGCTTGAGACCATGCCGGCGTCGATGGCCTTCCTCTGCCCGAACATCAACTCCTATCGCCGCTTCGGCGCGCAGTTCTACGTGCCCAATGCGCCAAGCTGGGGCCTGGACAACCGCACCGTGGCGGTTCGCGTGCCGACCGACAGCAGCGAGAACGTGCGCATCGAGCACCGCGTGGCCGGCGCCGACGCCAACCCGTACCTGATGCTGGCGGCCATCCTCGCCGGCATCCACCACGGCCTGACCAGCAAGGTCGAGCCGGGTGCGCCGATCGAAGGCAACTCCTACGAGCAGCTGGAACAGAGCCTGCCGAACAACCTGCGTGACGCCCTGCGCGCGCTGGATGACAGCGAAGTGCTCAACCAGTACATCAGCCCCGACTACATCGACATCTTCGTCGCCTGCAAGGAAAGCGAGCTGGCCGAGTTCGAAGTGTCGATCTCCGACCTCGAGTACAACTGGTACCTGCACACGGTGTAAGCCCATGAGCGCAAATGCGGTCCCCTTGATCGGTGTCAGCGCCTGCCGCCAGCAGGTTGGGAAGAACTCGTCGCACACAGTGGGCGACAAGTACGTCGAGGCGGCCGCGTTCGCCGGGTTGCCGCTGATTCTGCCGGCGCGCGATGGGGGCAGCGATGCTCAGGCGCTGCTGGCCCAGCTCGATGGCATTCTTTTTACCGGCTCGCCTTCAAATGTCGAGCCGCATCATTACAATGGCGCCCCCAGCGTGGAAGGGACCCGGCACGACCTGGCGCGTGACCGGCTGACCCTGCCATTGCTGCAGGCCGCGATTGCCGCCGGCGTGCCGGTGTTCTGCATTTGCCGTGGGTTCCAGGAATTGAACGTGGCCCTGGGTGGCAGCCTGCACCAGCGTGTGCAGGAGCTGCCGGGCTACCTGGACCACCGCGAACCTGAGGACGCACCCCTGGAGGAGCAATACGGCCCTCGTCACCCTGTCAGCGTTGCACCTGGCGGGGTGTTCGAGCGCCTGGGCCTGGCGGCGCAGTTCGAGGTCAACTCGCTGCACAGCCAGGGCATCGACCGCCTGGCCCCTGGCCTGCGGGTCGAGGCTCGGGCACCGGATGGCCTGATCGAAGCGGTGTCGATGCCTGACGCGCCGGGCTTTGTGCTCGGCGTGCAGTGGCACCCGGAATGGCGTTACGCCGAAAACCCGGTCTCGCGGAGCCTTTTCCAGGCGTTTCGCGAGGCTTGCATTGCCCATGCTGCACGGTAGGGATATTACCCGAAGGTCTTGGATGACCAACTCCGACTCGCAAGCTTTCAATGAGTGAAAGCGCCTTGCTTGCAAGGCCTGTGACAACAATTCCAATAGTTACGGCATTTTCTCATGAGCAATTACACAGAAGCCGGCCGCCCACCCGACGCGGCCGACTCGGGCAGCACTCAACGCAGCAAAGGCCTGGCCAAAGGCCGTCTTGGCCTGTTGGCCAGCGTGGTGCTGGGCATTTCCACCATTGCCCCGGTCTACACCCTGACCGGCGCCCTCGGCCCCACCGTGCGGGAGGTCGGTGCTCACCTTCCAGCCGTCTTCATCGTTGGTTTCCTGCCCATGCTGCTGGTGGCCCTGGGCTACCGCGAGCTGAACTCGGCAGAGCCGGACAGCGGCACCTCGTTCACCTGGTCTGCTCGCGCCTTCGGGCCGATGATTGGCTGGATCGGCGGCTGGGGGTTGGTGGTGGCCACCACCATCGTGCTTTCCAACCTGGCAGGGGTGGCGGTCGACTTCTTCTACCTGTTCCTCGCCCAGATCACCGGCAATCTCGAACTGTCAGCCCTGGCCGACAACCTGCTGGTCAACATCGCCACGTGTTGCGTGTTCATTGCGCTGGCGGTGTGGATCTGTTGCCGGGGCATGACCACCACCATGACCGTGCAGTATGGCCTGGTGGCGTTGCAGCTTCTGGTGTTGATCGGCTTTGCCTTTGCCGCCTTCAGCGAAACCACCGCGCCGCCTCCGCTGGCGTTCGACATGGCCTGGTTCAACCCGTTTGGCGTCGAGTCGTTCTCGGCCTTTGCTGCCGGGTTGTCGTTGTCGATCTTCATCTTCTGGGGTTGGGACGTGTGCCTGACGGTCAGTGAAGAGTCGATCGGCAGTGAAGAAGTCCCCGGCAAGGCGGCAACCTGGACCGTGCTGCTGATTCTCGGCCTGTACCTGCTCACCGCCATCGCTACCCTGCAGTTCGCCGGCATCAGCGAGGAAGGCCTGGGGCTGAACAACCCGCGCATCCAGGAAAACGTCTTCGCCCACCTGGCCGGGCCGGTCATGGGGCCGCTGGCGATCCTGATGTCCATCGCGGTGCTGGCCAGCACGGCCGCTTCGCTGCAATCGACCTTCGTGTCGCCAGCGCGCACCTTGCTGGCCATGGGTTACTACGGCGCCGTGCCGCAGAAGTTCGCCAGTGTCTGCCCGCGTTCGCAGACGCCGCGCTACGCGACCATTTGTGCCGGTGTGGCTGCCGGGGTGTTCTACGTGACCATGCGTACCCTGAGTGAAAACGTGCTGGCCGATACCATCACCGCGCTGGGGATGATGATCTGCTTCTACTATTCGCTGACCGCGTTCGCCTGCGTCTGGTACTTCCGCAGCAGCCTGTTCGACAGCCTGCGCCACTTCTTCATGCGTGGCCTGTGCCCGCTGGTGGGTGGGGTGATCCTGTCGGTGATCTTCGTGCGCACGGCGATCGACAGCGCCTCGCCGGACTTCGGCAGCGGCTCGCATGTAGGTGGGGTGGGGCTGGTGTTCGTGATCGCGGCGATCATTTCGGTACTGGGGATCGTACTGATGCTGCTGTCGCGGATGCGTGCGCCGGCTTACTTCCTGGGGGCTACCCTGCGTCAGCAGGCGACCCTGCAGCTGCAGGAATAATTGAAAGGGGCCGCGTTGCGGCCCAATCGCCGACAAGCCGGCTCCCTCAGTTATCGCAGCAATGCAAACCTGGTGGGAGCCGGCTTGCCGGCGATTGGGCTGCAACGCAGCCCCTTGCGGTCTATCAGCAAAGCAGTTCCTTGAGCAGCGCCCCATGCCGCGCCTGCTGCTTCTTCAGCAGCAAGCGGTTCGAGCGAAACACCGCCTTCAACTCCTCCAGCGCCACGTCGAAATCGTCATTGATGATGACGTACTCGTACTCGTCGTAGTGCACCATCTCGCTGACCGCTTCCTTCATGCGCCCGGCAATGATCTCTTCGCTGTCCTGACCACGGCCATCCAGGCGCTGGCGCAGGGCTTCCTGGCTCGGCGGCAGGATGAACACCGACAACGCCTCGGGCATCAATTTGCGCACTTGCTGGGCGCCTTGCCAGTCGATCTCCAGGATCAGGTCGAAGCCCTGGTCGAGGGTCTGCTGCAGCGCGCTGCGCGAGGTGCCGTAGAAGTTGCCGAACACTTCGGCGTGCTCGAGGAAGTCACCTTGCTCGATCAGTGCCTTGAATTCTTCATGCACCACGAAGTGGTAGTTGACCCCGTGCTGCTCGCCCGGGCGCATGGCGCGGGTGGTGTGCGAGACCGAGACGCGGATCTGCTGGTCGTCCTTGGTCAAGGCGGTGACCAGGCTGGTCTTGCCGGCGCCGGACGGTGCCGAAACGATATAGAGGGTGCCGCTGCTGTGGTTCATGGTAGGGGAGGCCTTACTCGATGTTCTGTACTTGTTCACGCATCTGTTCGATCAATACCTTCAGGTTGACCGCCGCTTGCGTGCTGCGTGGGTCGAAGGCCTTGGAGCCCAGGGTGTTGGCTTCGCGGTTGAGCTCCTGCATCAGGAAGTCCAGGCGCCGGCCGGCAGCACCGCCGGACTTGAGCACCCGGCGCACTTCGGTGACGTGGGTGCTGAGGCGGTCCAGCTCTTCGGCGACATCGCTCTTCTGCGCCAGCAGCACCATCTCCTGCTCCAGGCGCTGCGGGTCGAGTTCGGCCTTCAGGTCGCCAAAGCGGTCGATGATCTTCTGGCGCTGGGCGGCGAGCATCTGCGGCACCAGGGCGCGCAGGGTCGTGACCTCGCTGGCCATGTTGTCCAGGCGCTCGTTGATCAGCCGGGCCAGCTCCTGGCCTTCGCGCAGGCGCCCGGCCTTGAGTTCGGCCAGGGCCTCGTCGAACAGTGCCACGGCCTCGGCATTCAGGGCCTGCGGGTCATTGGCATCGGCCACCAGCACGCCGGGCCAGGACAGCACTTCCAGCGGGTTGAGCGGCGCGGGCTGCTTGATCAGGCCGGCCACCTCCTCGGCGGCGGCGACCAGCTGCGCGGCGCGCTCGCGGTCAACCTTCAGCGGCTTGCCGCTGCTGTCCTCGTGCAGGCGCAAGGTGCATTCGACCTTGCCGCGCGACAGGCCCTGGCGCAGGCCTTCACGGACCGCACCTTCCAGGTCGCGCAGGGCGTCGGGCAGGCGCAGGTGCGGCTCCAGGTAGCGGTGGTTGACCGAGCGCAGTTCCCAGACCAGGGTGCCTTGGCTGCCTGCGCGCTCGACACGAGCAAAAGCGGTCATGCTGTGCACCATGGGGAGTACCTCGCGTAGATGGGTGAACGGGGAAGCCTTTCGGCTGCAAGGCGCAGGATTGTAGCGCAGTGGGGCCGCGGCGCCCAATCCGCCCATGTTACAGAGGCGTGCTAAAACGGTGAGAAAAGGCGACAGGCTGTCCGGGGGCACGACATTAGGCGTGTCCTCGCCGGGCGCCGGGCTCTATAATGCTGGCAGATTCAAAGTCCCAGTACAGGTATCCCAGATGAAACGTCCAAGTGGTCGCGCCGCCGATCAGCTCCGCTCGATCCGCCTCACCCGCAACTACACCAAGCACGCCGAGGGGTCGGTACTGGTCGAGTTCGGCGACACCAAGGTCGTCTGCACGGTCAGCGTCGAAAATGGTGTTCCCCGCTTCCTCAAAGGCCAGGGCCAAGGCTGGCTGACCGCCGAATACGGCATGCTGCCGCGTTCCACCGGCGAGCGTAACCAGCGCGAAGCCAGCCGTGGCAAGCAGGGTGGCCGCACCCTGGAAATCCAGCGCCTGATCGGCCGCTCGCTGCGCGCCGCGCTCGACATGAGCAAGCTGGGTGACATCACCCTGTACATCGACTGCGACGTGATCCAGGCCGATGGCGGTACCCGCACAGCTTCGATCACCGGTGCCATGGTCGCCCTGTGCGACGCCCTGGCGGTGATCAAGAAGCGCGGTGGCCTGAAGAGCGGCAACCCGCTCAAGCACATGATCGCCGCGGTGTCGGTGGGCATGTACCAGGGCGAAGCCGTGCTCGACCTGGACTACCTCGAAGACTCCGCCGCCGAGACCGACCTGAATGTGGTCATGACCAGCGCCGGTGGTTTCATCGAAGTGCAGGGCACTGCCGAGGGCAAGCCGTTCCAGCCTGAAGACTTCAACGCCATGCTGGCGCTGGCGCAGAAGGGCATGGATGAGCTCTTCGAGCTGCAGAAGGCCGCGCTCGCTGACTGATAGATAGCAATTGGGGCCGCCTTGCGGCCCATCGCCGGCAAGCCGGCTCCCACACCGACCGCGTAGACCTCAAGTCATGCGCCGTACCTGTGGGAGCCGGCTTGCCGGCGATGGGGCGCGAAGCGGCCCCAATGCTTTTTAGATGGTCAACGTCCAGTCATAGTCCACGATCAGCGGCGCATGCTGCGAGAAGCGCGGCTGACGCGGCAGGCGAGCGCCACGCACGGAACGGCGCAGGCCCGGGGTCAGGATCTGGTAGTCGAACCGGTAGCCCAGGTTGAGCATCTCGGCCTGTTCGTTGTCCGGCCACCAGCTGTACTGGTCGCCTTCGCGGCTGACTTCGCGCAGGGCATCCACATAACCCATGTCGCCGGTGATCGCATCCATCCAGGCGCGTTCAGGCGGCAGGAAGCCCGGCGACTGCTGGCTGTCACGCCAGTTCTTGATGTCGAGCTTCTGCTGCGCCACGTAGAACGAGCCGCAATAGATGTATTCGCGACGCTTGCGACGCTGTTTGTCCAGGTACTTGGCGAAGTCGTCCATCAACTTGAATTTCTGGTTCAAGTCTTCGTCGCCGTTCATACCCGAAGGCAGCAGCAGGGTTGCAATACTGACTTTGTCGAAATCTGCTTGCAGATAACGCCCGTAGCGGTCGGCTGTCTCGAAGCCCAGGCCGGTGATGACTGCCTTGGGCTGCATGCGCGAGTAAAGTGCCACGCCACCTTGGGCGGGTACCTCCGCATCGCAGGCATAAAGGAAATAGCCATCGAGCTGGAAAGCTGGGTCGTCGAGTTCAAAGGCCGAGGCGCGGGTATCCTGAAGGCAGATGACGTCGGCATTCTGGGCTTGCAGCCAGCTGAGCAATCCACGCTCGGCTGCAGCCTGAATGCCATTCACGTTCACACTGATGATCCGCATAAATGGCCCCAAAAATCTCGTGCGTGTATGATACCCGAGCTCAACCCATTTAGCTAAATCCGTGGTGTCCGGGACTTTACATGCAGCCGTATCAGCGCGACTTCATCCGTTTTGCCATCGATCGCGGCGTGCTGCGCTTCGGTGAATTCACCCTGAAATCGGGGCGTACCAGCCCGTATTTCTTCAATGCCGGCCTGTTCAACACCGGTTCCGCCTTGGCGCAGCTGGGCCGTTGCTACGCGGCGGCCATCGTCGACAGCAAGATCCCGTTCGACGTGCTGTTCGGCCCGGCTTACAAGGGTATCCCCCTGGCGGCGACCACCGCCGTGGCCCTGGCTGACCAGCATCAGCTCGACGTGCCCTGGTGCTTCAACCGCAAAGAGGCCAAGGATCATGGCGAAGGCGGCAGCCTGGTTGGCGCGCCACTGGCCGGTGAGGTATTGATCATCGACGACGTGATCACTGCCGGTACCGCCATCCGCGAGGTCATGCAGATCATCAGCGCCCAGCAGGCCAAGGCCGCCGGCGTGCTGATCGCGCTGAACCGCGAAGAGCGCGGCAATGGCGAGCTGTCAGCGATCCAGGAAGTGGAACGCGACTTCGGTATTCCGGTGGTCAGCATCGTTTCGCTGACCCAGGTGCTGGAATTCCTGGCCGATGATCCGCAGCTCAAGCAGCATCTGCCGGCTGTGGAGGCCTACCGGGCGCAGTACGGGATCTGATTCCGGCCTGGTAAACGAAAAAGGCGACCTTTGCGGGTCGCCTTTTTTGTTTGTGTTGCCTTTACCGGCCCTATCGCCGGCAAGCCGGCTCCCACAGGTATCGCACAGCGGGAGCCAGCTAGATCAGCGCGGCTTGCGGTTGGTGATCAGGGTGCCCACGCCGCTGTCGGTGAAGATTTCCAGCAGCACGGCATTCGGCACGCGGCCGTCGATGATGTGCGAGCTGTTCACGCCACCCTGCACGGCTTCGAGCGCGCACTTGATCTTCGGCAGCATGCCGCCGTAGATGGTGCCGTCGGCGATCAGTTCATTGACCTGCTCGGTGGTCAGGCCGGTGAGCACCTGGCCCTGCTTGTCCATCAGGCCTGCGATGTTGGTCAGCAGCATCAGCTTCTCGGCTTTCAGCGCTTCGGCCACCTTGCCGGCCACCAGGTCGGCGTTGATGTTGTACGACTCACCGTTGGCGCCCACGCCAATCGGCGCGATCACCGGGATGAAGTCGCCCTTGACCAGCATGTTCAGCAGGTCGGTGTTGACGCTGACCACTTCGCCGACATGGCCGATGTCGATGATTTCCGGCTGGGTCATCTCCGGCGTCTGGCGGCTCACGGTGAGCTTGCGGGCGCGGATCAGCTCCGCGTCCTTGCCGGTCAGGCCGATGGCGCTGCCGCCGTGGCGGTTGATCAGGTTGACGATGTCCTTGTTGACCTGGCCGCCGAGGACCATCTCCACCACGTCCATGGTCGCCGCGTCAGTAACGCGCATGCCGTCGATGAAGTGGCTTTCGATCGACAGGCGCTTGAGCAGGTCGCCGATCTGCGGGCCGCCGCCGTGCACGACCACCGGGTTGATGCCCACGGCCTTCATCAGCACGATGTCACGGGCAAAGCCGGTCTTGAGCTCTTCGCTCTCCATCGCGTTGCCGCCGTACTTGATCACCAGGGTCTTGCCGACAAAGCGGCGGATGTAAGGCAGTGCTTCGGACAAAACCTCGGCTACATGGGAAGCGGCATCGCGATCGAGGGTCATGCAGGGCTCCTGTCAGGAACAGATAGTCGGTCAGAACGGCAGTTGCAGCTCAGGGGCAACCCGCAGCAACTGGGCGCGGAAAACATCCTTGATACGTTGCAACTCGGCGTCGCTTTCGGCCTCGAAGCGCAGCACCAGCACCGGCGTGGTGTTGGAGGCGCGAACCAGGCCCCAGCCGTGGGCATAGTCGACCCGCACACCGTCGATGGTGGTCAGGCTGGCTTCGCCCCAGTCAGCGTCGCGTTGCAGTGCATCAATGATGCTGAATTTACCCTCGTCGGTCACATCAATATTGATTTCCGGCGTGGAAATATCGTTCGGGAACGCGGCAAACAGGCGCTCGGCGTCCTGCTCGGCCTTGCTGAGGATCTCCAGCAGGCGGGCGGCGCTGTAGATGCCGTCGTCGAAACCGTACCAGCGCTCCTTGATGAAGATGTGCCCGCTCATCTCGCCAGCCAGCAGCGAGCCGGTCTGCTTCATCTTCTTCTTGATCAACGAATGGCCGGTCTTCCACATCAGGGCGCGGCCACCGTGCTGTTCGATCAGCGGGGTCAGGCGGCGGGTGCATTTGACGTCGAAGATGATCTCGGCGCCCGGATTGCGCGACAGCACGTCCTGGGCAAACAGCATCAGCAGGCGGTCGGGGTAGACGATGCTGCCGGTGTTGGTCACCACACCCACGCGGTCGCCGTCGCCATCGAAGGCCAGGCCGAGGTCGGCGCCGGTTTCCTTGACCTTGGCGATCAGGTCCTCGAGGTTTTCCGGCTTGCCCGGGTCCGGGTGGTGGTTGGGGAAGTTGCCATCCACCTCGCAGAACAGCGCAATCACCTCGCAGCCCAAGGCTTCGATCAGTTGCGGGGCGATAACGCCCGCCGCGCCGTTGCCGCAGTCCACCACGACCTTGAGCTTTTTCGCCAGCTTCACGTCGGCGACGATCTGCTGGTAGTAGCGCTCGAGGATCTCGACCTTCTGCACGCTGCCTTCGGCGCGCGTCAGGTCGTTGGTTTTCAGGCGGGTCAGCAGGGCCTGGATCTGCTCGTTGGCCAGGGTGTCGCCGGCGATGACGATCTTGAAGCCGTTGTAGTCCGACGGGTTGTGGCTGCCGGTGAGCATCACCCCGGACTTGCCGGCCAGTACATTGGCGGCGAAGTACAGCGCCGGGGTCGGCACCAGGCCGACGTCGCTGACCTGGCAACCGGCGTCGACCAGGCCCTTGATCAGCTGCTCGACCAGCATCGGGCCGGACAGGCGACCGTCGCGGCCTACCGAGATCTGCGGCTCGCCCTGGGCGAGGGTCTGGGCGCCGATGGCGCGGCCGATCCAGTAGGCGGTTTCGGCGTGCAGGGTTTTGCCGACCACGCCGCGGATGTCATAGGCGCGGAAGATGCTGTCGGGCAATGCGGGGACCAGGTGGGCCATGTCGTTCATCTCTGGAAGCTCCATTAGTCAAAGGCTTTCTGGGCAGGCGCAAACTGAACGCTTGGACGGTGGTTTCGTCAGAGAGTTCGCCATCCTTGGCCTGAACGGTAGTCAGTCGGCTCAGTGGCTGCCGGAGTGGCCAAAGCCACCGGTGCCGCGCTGGCTCTCGTCGAACTGCTCGACGATGTCGAAGTGCGCTTGTACCACAGGTACCAGCACAAGCTGTGCGATGCGCTCGCCGACGGCGATGGTGAACGGCGTGTTGCCGCGGTTCCAGCACGACACCATCAGCTCGCCCTGGTAGTCCGAGTCGATCAGGCCGACCAGGTTGCCCAGCACGATGCCGTGCTTATGGCCCAGGCCCGAGCGCGGCAGGATCATGGCTGCCAGGCCCGGGTCGCCGATGTAGATCGACAGGCCGGTGGGGATCAGCAGGGTCTGGCCGGGCTCGAGGACAGTGTCCTCCTTGAGCAGGGCGCGCAGGTCCAGGCCGGCGGAGCCGGGGGTGGCGTACTGCGGCAGGGGGAATTCGGTACCCAGGCGAGGGTCGAGGATCTTGGCTTGAAGAGCGTGCATGTAACTTATTGAACCTGATTGAGCCGTTCGGCGATGAAGGCGACCAGTTGCCGGGCGATCTTGCCCTTGCTGGTCTGCGCGAAGAGGGTCTGGTGCTGCTGACGGTCGATCACGGTCAGGGCATTTTCCTCGCTGTTGAAGCCGATGCTGGGGTTGGCCACATCATTGGCGACGATCAGGTCGAGGTTCTTGTCCTTGAGCTTGCGCGTGGCGTAATCGAGCAAGTGTTCGGTCTCGGCGGCGAAGCCGACGCTGAACGGGCGGTCGTCACGGCCAGCGATGGTCGCAAGGATATCGGGATTACGCACCATCTGCAGCAGCATGCCGTCGCCGGTCGTAGGATCCTTCTTCAGCTTTTGCGTGGCGACGACTTCCGGGCGGTAGTCCGCGACCGCTGCCGAGGCGATGAACAGGTCGCATGGCATGGCTGCTTCGCAGGCCGCGAGCATGTCCCGTGCGCTGACCACGTCGATCCGCGTGACCCGGTCGGGGGTCGGCAGGTGCACCGGGCCGGTGACCAGGGTCACCCGAGCCCCCGCCTCGGCGGCCGCTTCGGCCAGGGCAAAGCCCATCTTCCCGGAACTATGATTGGTGATGTAGCGCACCGGGTCGATGTTTTCCTGGGTCGGGCCGGCGGTGATCAGCACGTGCTTGCCGGTCAGCGCCTGGCGCTGGAAGCTCTCGGCGGCGCACCAGGCCAGGTCGGTGGCCTCGAGCATGCGCCCCAGGCCCACGTCGCCACAGGCCTGGCTGCCGGAGGCCGGGCCGAACACCTGGATGCCGCGGCTCTTGAGCAGTTCGAGGTTGGCCTGGGTGGCCGGGTCGCGCCACATGGCCTGGTTCATGGCCGGGGCCACGGCCACGGTGGCGTCGGTGGCCAGCACCAGGGTGGTCAGCAGGTCGTCGGCCATGCCTTGGGCCATGCGCGCCATGAGGTCGGCGGTGGCGGGGGCGATGAGCACCAGGTCGGCCCACTTGGCCAGTTCGATATGGCCCATGGCCGCTTCGGCGGCAGGGTCGAGCAGATCCATGTGCACCGGGTGGCCGGACAGCGCCTGCAGGGTCAGCGGGGTGATGAACTCGGCACCCCCGCGGGTCATGACGACGCGCACTTGCGCGCCGTGCTCCAGGAGTCGGCGGATCAGCTCGGCGCTCTTGTAGGCGGCAATGCCGCCCCCTACGCCGAGAACGATGCGCTTGCGATACAGCCGCTGCATAGGCTTGCCTTTTTCCAGTGAGAGCGGGCGGCGACGAAAAAACTGCCTGCGGCAGAACGTCGCATGTACGAGGCGAAATAGATTAACACAGGGCCGAAACCTGCCGTAGTGGGGCCAAAGGAGCAAGGATGAATATCAGGGAATGGCCGGCGGATGAGCGGCCTCGGGAGAAGTTGCTGTTGCGCGGGGCGGCGGTGTTGTCGGATGCCGAACTGCTCGCCGTGCTGTTGGGGTCGGGCGTTGCCGGGCGAAACGTGCTGGATCTGGCGCGCGGGCTGCTGGTGCGCTTTGGCGGGCTCAGGCAGTTTCTTGAGGCCGATCGCCAAGCTCTTTTGCGCGAGCCGGGCCTGGGGCCGGTGAAGTGCGCTCAGCTGCAGGCGCTGCTGGAGATCGGCCGGCGCTATCTGGACGAAAGCATCGAGCGCACACCCGCCATGGAAAGCCCGGAGGCGGTGCGGCGTTACCTCAAGGCCATGTTGCGTCATGAGGCCAGCGAGGTGTTCGGCTGCTTGTTTCTGGATAGCAAGCACCGGCCGCTGGCGTTCGAAATTCTGTTCAGGGGCACCATCGACCGGGCCAGCATCTACCCGCGCGAAGTGGTGCGCCGTGCGCTGATGCATAACGCTGCGGCGTTGATCCTGTGCCACAACCACCCTTCGGGTAACAGCGAGCCGAGCCAGGATGACGTGCACATGACGCTGTCGTTGAAGCGGGGACTGGGGTTGATCGATGTGCGGGTGCTGGACCACATCATCATCGGGGATGGCGAGCCGCTGTCGATGGTCGAGCAGGGGTGGATGGTGCCTT
The DNA here is from genome assembly GCF_021602585.1 of Pseudomonas faucium. Taxonomy (GTDB): domain Bacteria; phylum Pseudomonadota; class Gammaproteobacteria; order Pseudomonadales; family Pseudomonadaceae; genus Aquipseudomonas; species Aquipseudomonas faucium. The sequence goes on along the minus strand of NZ_BQIP01000002.1, from coordinate 211,789 downwards.
GAATGTGCTGTCAGGACTGGCCCAATCGCCGGCTTGCCGGCGATTGGGCCAGTCCTGCAATGCCTGAATTCAGCGACTCACCGAAACCTTGCTGAAGTCCAACCGCCCGAACGGGCTCACCTGGTACCCTTCGACCCCCTGGCGCAGCAAGGTCGCCGCCGTCGGGTGCGCCAGCGGCACCCACAGCGCCTGCTGCTGGATCAACGTCTGCGCCTGCTGGTACAGCCGGCTGCGCACGCTCTGGTCGTTGGTGGTGCGCCCGGCACTGATCAGCTGGTCCAGCCGGCTGTCGCAGAAACGCGCGAAGTTGGTCCCCGACTTGACTGCCGCGCAGGAAAACTGCGGGCTGAGGAAGTTGTCCGGGTCGCCGTTGTCACCGGCCCAGCCCATGAACAGCAGGTCATGCTCGCCCGCCTTGGCGCGGCGGATCAGCTCGCCCCACTCGACCACGCGGATCTCGGCCTTGATGCCGATCTTGCCCAGGTCAGCCTGCAGCATTTGCGCGCCCAGGCTCGGGTTGGGGTTGAGCAGGCTGCCCTGGGGGCGGGTCCAGATCGTGGTGCTGAAACCGTCCGCCAGGCCAGCCTTGGCCAGCAGCGCCTTGGCCTTGTTCAGGTCCAGCGGGTAGCCGGGCAGGTCCTTGGCGTAGCTCCAGGTGTTGGGTGGGTAGGGGCCATTGGCGGCGGTGGCGGTGTCTTCGAACACGGCCTTGAGGTAGGCCTGCTTGTCGAAGGCCAGGTTGATGGCCTGGCGCACTTCAGGCTTGTCCAGCGGAGGGTGTTCGCTGTTGATGGCCACGAATGCGGTCATGAAGGCCGGGGTGCTGGCGATCTTGAGGTTGCCGTCCTTGCCCGCTTCGGCGATGTCCAGCGGCTTGGGCGACAGGGCCACCTGGCATTCGCCGCGCTTGAGCTTCTGCAGGCGCACGTTGGCGTCGGGGGTGATGGCGAAGATCAGCGGGTCGACCGCAGGCTTGCCGTCGAAGTAGTCGGGGTTGGCGCGATAGCGCACCACGGCGTCCTTCTGAAAGCGCTGGAAGACGAACGGGCCGGTGCCGACCGGCTGGCTGTTGAGCTTCTCCGGGGTGCCGGCCTTGAGCAGGTTGTCGGCGTATTCGGCGGAATAGATCGAAGCGAAGCCCATGCTCAGGGTGGCCAGGAAGGTGGCGTCGGCGTGGCTCAGGGTGAAACGCACGGTGTTGGGCTCGGGCGCCTCGATCGACTTGATCAGGCTGCCCAGCTGCAGCGACTGCGCGTGCGGGTAGCCGCCCGGCGCCGTCTTGTGCCAGGCGTGGGCGGGGTAGAGCATGCGCTGGAAGCTGAACAGCACGTCATCGGCATTCAGTTCGCGGCTCGGCTTGAAATAGGGCGTGGTGTGGAACTTGACCCCCTCGCGCAGCGTGAAGTCGTAGACCAGGCCGTCGGCCGACACCTTCCAGTGCTGTGCCAGGCTCGGCACCACCTTGCCCTGGGCTGCGTCGAATTCCACCAGGCGGTTCATCAGCACGTCGGCCGAGGCATTGGTAGTGGTCAGCGAGTTGTACTGCACCACATCGAAGCCTTCCGGGCTGGCTTCGCTGCAGACACTCAGCGGTGCAGCCTGGGCGAGGCCGGCGGCGAACAGGGAGGTGAACAATAAGGAAAGGGCGGCGGCACGCATCGTGACTCCTTGGCTGTCAGTGGCCCATCTGCCAGTGCAGTCTGGAAACGTCCTACCCTAGTGTGCGCTTGAGGAAATGACCACCCTCTTTTTCAGTGCGTCGGCGACGAGCGGTCGACAGCGCGCCGGGCTAGTCGCTATGCTGCTCGCGCGTCATTTGCAGCAAGCAGATGCTCATATTCTGTTGTTGTGGCGTAGTCTTTCTGGTATAAAGCAGCGCTCTTTTCTAGGGGCTCGGCCTGTCGCATCAGCGGATCCGGTCGATAAGACCTCCAGAATCACGGCGCCTGGCGCCAAAGACTGAGAGATTAAGCGGCCAACCCATGCCGGGTTGGGCATGTGGTTTTAGAGGGCTGAGTCATGTCGAGAGTCTGTCAAGTTACTGGTAAGGGTCCAGTAACCGGGAACAACATTTCCCACGCAAACAACAAAACCCGTCGTCGTTTCCTGCCGAACCTGCAACACCACCGTTTCTGGGTTGAGTCCGAGAAGCGTTTCGTGCGTCTGCGCGTTTCTGCCAAAGGCATGCGCGTCATTGACAAGCGTGGTATCGACGTAGTGCTGGCCGAGCTGCGTGCTCGCGGCGAAAAGTTCTAAGGAGAACGTCATGCGTGAATTGATCCGTCTGGTTTCGAGTGCTGGCACTGGCCACTTCTACACCACCGACAAGAACAAGCGCACCACTCCGGACAAAATCGAGATCAAGAAATATGATCCGGTTGTTCGCAAGCACGTGGTGTACAAGGAAGCCAAGATCAAGTAATTGATCCCGGCGACCAGAAAAAACCCGCATCCGTAAGGAAGCGGGTTTTTTTTTGCCCGTCAGGGCCCGATCGCCGCCAAGCCAGCTCCCACAGGTGCAGGAGCTGGCTTGCGCTGATTATTTCTGCTCGAACATCACATAGATCTTGCGGCAAGGCTCCAGCACTTCCCAGGTGCCCTTGAAGCCCGCCGGGATGACGAAGCGGTCACCGGCGCGCAGGGTTTTGGCGCCACCCTGCTGGTCGCGCAGCACCGAAACACCCTGGACGATCTCGCAGTACTCGTGTTCGGTGTAGTTCACCGTCCACTGGCCGATCTCACCTTCCCACACGCCTGCAGCGAACTGGCCGCACGGGCTGGAATAGTGGTTGTAGACCGCCTGGTCCGGCTCGCCCTTGAGGATTTTTTCCGCCGCTGGGCGGTAGCGTTCGGCTTCGGTGAGGACCTGGGCGAAGTCGATGATGTTGGCGATATCCATGGTGCGGCTCCTGTTGTTGTTTAATAAAATGAACATCAGTAGGCTTTTGAGCCTTTCGTGTCAAATATATTGATAGTTTACCCCGCCTGGTTTAGGGTATCGCTTGCCGGTGTGCGCGTGTTGCCCGGCCCGAATTCTGACAACGCCTGTGAGTCCTCAATGCGGCGTTGCACCTAAACAAGAGGAGGAGTTTCGTATGACCACCCTGACTCGTGCAGACTGGGAACAACGTGCCCAGCAATTGAAGATCGAAGGGCGTGCCTTCATCAACGGCGAATACACCGACGCCGCATCCGGTGAAACCTTCGATTGCCTGAGCCCGGTCGACGGACGCTTCCTGGCCAAGGTCGCCAGCTGCGACCTGGCCGACGCCAACCGCGCCGTGGAAAACGCCCGCGCCACCTTCGATTCCGGCGTCTGGTCGCAACTGGCCCCGGCCAAGCGCAAAGCCAAGCTGATTCGCTTCGCCGACCTGCTGCGCAAGAACGTCGAAGAGCTGGCCCTGCTGGAAACCCTGGACATGGGCAAGCCGATCGGCGACTCGTCGAGCATCGACGTGCCGGGCGCGGCGCAAGCCATTCACTGGACCGCCGAAGCCATCGACAAGGTCTACGACGAAGTCGCGCCAACCCCGCACGACCAGCTCGGCCTGGTGACCCGCGAAGCCGTGGGTGTGGTCGGTGCCATCGTACCGTGGAACTTCCCGCTGCTGATGGCCTGCTGGAAACTCGGCCCGGCGCTGGCCACCGGTAACTCGATCGTGCTCAAGCCGTCCGAGAAATCCCCGCTGACCGCCATCCGCATCGCCCAGCTGGCGATCGAAGCCGGTATCCCGGCTGGCGTGCTCAACGTGCTGCCAGGCTACGGCCACACCGTGGGCAAGGCCCTGGCCCTGCACATGGACGTCGACACCCTGGTGTTCACCGGCTCCACCAAGATCGCCAAGCAGCTGATGATCTACGCGGGTGAGTCGAACATGAAGCGCATCTGGCTGGAAGCCGGCGGCAAGAGCCCGAACATCGTCTTCGCCGACGCACCGGACCTGCAAGCTGCTGCCGAAGCCGCCGCCAGCGCCATCGCCTTCAACCAGGGCGAAGTCTGCACCGCAGGTTCGCGCCTGCTGGTCGAGCGTTCGATCAAGGACAAGTTCCTGCCGATGGTGATCGAGGCCCTCAAGGGCTGGAAGCCAGGCAACCCGCTGGACCCGCAGACCACCGTGGGCGCGCTGGTCGACACCCAGCAGATGAACACCGTGCTGTCGTACATCGACGCCGGCCACCAGGACGGCGCCAAACTGGTTGCCGGTGGCAAGCGCACCCTGGAAGAAACCGGCGGCACCTACGTCGAGCCGACCATCTTCGACGGCGTGACCAACGCCATGAAGATCGCCCAGGAAGAAATCTTCGGCCCAGTGCTGTCGGTGATCGCCTTCGACACCGCCGAAGAAGCCATCGCCATTGCCAACGACACGCCATACGGCCTGGCCGCTGGCATCTGGACCTCGGACATTTCCAAGGCCCACAAGACCGCCCGTGCCGTGCGCGCTGGCAGCGTCTGGGTCAACCAGTACGACGGCGGCGACATGACCGCTCCGTTCGGCGGCTTCAAGCAGTCGGGCAACGGCCGTGACAAGTCGCTGCACGCACTGGAGAAGTACACCGAGCTGAAGGCGACCTGGATCAAGCTGTAATCCAGAGGGGCCGCCCTGCGGCCCAATCGCTGGCAAGCCAGCTCCCACAAGGATTTCGCTGAACCTTCGTGGGAGCCGGCTTGCCGGCGATGGGCTGCAAAGCAGCCCCAACATTAGCCGGGGCGGTTCATGCCGCCCCGGCTTCGTCGTTTCTGCTGTTCAAGAATTCTGCCTGGGAGGCTGCAATGCGCTGGGGTACCTACTTCGCCGTACTGGCATCGGTGCTGAGTGTCGGGCTCGCGCTCGGCGTGAGCATGCCGCTGGTGTCCCTGCGCCTGGAGGCCTGGGGCTACGGCAGCTTCGCCATCGGCGTGATGGCTGCGATGCCGGCGCTGGGCGTGCTGGTGGGGGCCAGCCTTGCCAGCCACCTGGCCGGCTGGGTCGGTGTGCCGTCGGCCATGCGCCTGTGCCTGTGGGGCGGTGCCTTGTCGATCGGCCTGCTGGCGTTGCTGCCCAGCTACCCCTTGTGGCTGGCGCTGCGCTTGCTGATCGGCATGTCGCTGACCGTGGTGTTCATCCTCGGCGAAAGCTGGATCAACCAGTTGGTGGTCGAGCAATGGCGTGGCCGCCTGGTGGCGCTGTATGGCAGCAGCTATGCGCTGAGCCAGCTGGCTGGGCCGCTGGTGCTGGGCTTTTTGGGGTCTGACGACGATTTCGGCTTCTGGGCCGCGACCGGCCTGCTGCTGTGTGCGCCCCTGCTGCTGTTGGGCCGGGGTGGCGCACCCAGCACCGAGGCCTGCAGCGTGACCTTCGGCGACCTGTTCGGCTTCTGTCGACGCCTGCCGGTGATCGCCTGGGCAATCGCCTTGTTCGCCTCCTTCGAGGCGATGATTCTGACCTTGCTGCCGGTGTATTGCCTGCAGCAAGGCTTCACCACCGAAATCGCCCTGTTCATGGTCAGTACCGTGGTGGTGGGTGACGCGGTGCTGCAACTGCCCATCGGCGCGCTGGCCGATCACATGTCGCGGCGCAGCTTGTTCACCGGTTGTGCGGTGACCTTGCTGGTCTCCAGCCTGGCGATTCCGCTGCTGCTGCACACGCCGGTGATCTGGCCGTTGTGGGTGCTGTTCGGGGCCAGTGCCGGTGGCCTGTTCACCTTGTCGCTGGTGCTGATCGGCGAGCGCTACCGGGATGATGCGCTGGTGCGGGCCAACGCCCACGTGGCGCAGCTGTGGGGCATTGGCTGCCTGCTCGGGCCGTTGCTGGCCGGTGCCGGGAGCCAGTGGGTCAGTGGCCATGCGCTGCTGTGGCTGATGGCGGCGGGCGCGGCGGGGCTGGTGTTGCTGACCCGCCGGCAAGGCGCTTTCGAGCCGGCTTCGGCCTGAGGCCATTTGGGGCTGCTGCGCAGCCCATCGCCGGCAAGCCGGCTCCCACAAACGTAGGAGCACCTGCAGCCCTGTGGGAGCTGGCTCGCCAGCGGCTACAGCATCTTCTCCAGGCCAACCGCCTTGCTGATCCAGGCATTGAAGCGCCGCCAGAGCCCGCCCGGCTCCGACGTCAGCAGGTGGCGTTGGCCATTGTCCTCGGTCGCCCACACCAGCTTGTCATTCACCAGCCTGACCTGATAACTCAGCGCCGGCGCCATGCCCTGCATGGCCAGCTCGCGGGTGTACTCGGCGAGCTCCGGGCTGTCCACCAGCACCCCCACTTCGGTGTTCCACAGCACCGACCTGGGGTCGAAATTGAACGAGCCGATGAAGGTCTTGCGCCGGTCGAAGACGATCGCCTTGCTGTGCAGGCTGGAGTCCGAGCTGCCATGGAAATTCAGGCGCCCGGCGCTGGGGTCGCCCGGTTGGCGACGCAGCTCGAACAGCTGCACGCCGTGTTCCAACAGTGCCCGCCGGTAAGGTGCATAGCCACCATGCACGGCCGGCACGTCGGTGGCTTCCAGCGAGTTGGTCAACAGCTTCACCGAGGTGCCGGCGTCGGCGCGGCCGGTGAGGTACAGCAGCCCCGTCTCGCCCGGCACGAAGTAGGCCGATACCAGGATCAGCTCGTTGTGCACCGCCGCCAGGTCCGGCGCCAGTTGCTGGCTCATCAGCAACTGCGGGTCGGGCTCGTCGTCTGCCAAGACCTTGCTCGGTGCATCCCACAGCGCCTGGCTGTGGGCCCAGATCAGCTCGTTGCGCCACACATCCAGGCGCGGCTGCGATTGGTAGGCCATCAGCCGGTCATACAGCGCCTTGCGCCGCACCCGCGCCTCGGCCAGCGACACTTCCAGGCGCTGGCGGCTGGCCCGCAGGTCGTCAGCGTCCGGCTGGCGCCAGAGGAAGTCGCCGATCGGCCGGCTCAGGGCGCTGTTCCAGTACTGGTCGAAACCGTGGCCAAGCTGCTCGGCCACCGGGCCCACGCCCAGCAGGTCGATGTCGGTGAAATTGAGGTTGGGCTCGGCGTCGAAATACTCATCGCCCAGGTTGCGCCCGCCGACGATGGCCATGCTGTTGTCGACCAGGAACAGTTTGTTGTGCATGCGCCGGTGCTGGCGCGAGAGGTTGAACAGGCGCCCCACGGCCCGCGTGGCACCTGTGCTGCGCCCCAGGTGCAGCGGGTTGAAGACGCGGATCTGGATGTTCGGGTGGGCGTCCAGGGTGCCCATGATGGTGTCCAGGCCATCGCTGGTGGTGTCGTCGAGCAGGATGCGCACGCGCACCCCGCGGTCGGCGGCGCGCAGCAGTTCGTGGACCAGCGCCCGAGTGCTCAGGCCGTCGTGGACGATGTAGTACTGCAAATCGATGCTCGCCTGGGCATGGCGGATCAGCTCGGCGCGGGCGCGGAACGCCTCGTTGCTGTTGGGCAGCAGGCGAAAGCCCGAACGCCCGGCATAGGGCGCGGCCTGGCGCAGCACCGAGCGGCCGAAGGCCGAATCGCTGGCCGGCAGGGCCTGGCTGGTGTCCCGAGGCAGGTCGACGCTGGCGCAGCCGGCGAGGGCGAGCAGCATCAGCAGAGGCAGGGCTCGCTGGAGTATCAAGGGTGGATCGTCCTGTACAGCAAAGGCCTAAGGGGTTGGACCGTGGCGGGCGGCGCAAAGTTACGCCGGGTTACGCGCTTGATCCAGTAGACGAAGGGCGGTTTCACCCACCTTGCGCACCGCGGCTTCGATTTGCGCGCTCGGCCGCGCCGCGAAGTTCATGCGCAGGCAGTGGCGAAACTTGCCCGAAGCCGAAAAGATGCTGCCAACCGCAATCTGCACGCCCTGCTCCAGTAAAGCTCGGTTCAGCCGAAGCGTGTCGAAATCTTCGGGCAATTCCACCCACAGCATGAAACCGCCCTGGGGCCGGCTGACGCGGGTGCCGGGCGGGAAGTAGCGGGTCACCCAGTCGCTCATCAGGTCGCGGCCCCGCTGGTACTGGCTGCGCATGCGCCGCACATGGGGCTGGTAGTGGCCGCCGGCGATGAAGTCGGCGATCGCCAGTTGCGGCTGGCAGGCGGTGCTGCCGGTGCTGATGTACTTCATGTGCAGCACCCGCTCCAGGTAGCGGCCAGGCGCTACCCAGCCGATGCGCAGGCCGGGGGCGAGGGTCTTGGAGAACGAGCTGCACAGCAGCACCCGGCCGTCTTCGTCGAACGACTTGAGGGTGCGCGGGCGCGGGTAGGTGTAGGCCAGGTCGCCATACACATCGTCTTCCAGGATCGCCACGTCATAGCGCTGGGCCAGGCTCAGCAGGGCCTTCTTGCGGGCCTCGGGCATGATGTAGCCGAGTGGGTTGTTGCAGCTCGGGGTGACCTGAATGAGCTTGATCGGCCACTGCTCCAGCGCCAGTTCCAGGGCCTCCAGGCTGATGCCGGTGAGCGGGTCGGTGGGGATCTCCAGGGCCTTCATGCCCAGGCCCTTGAGGGTCTGCATGGCGCCGTGGAAGCTGGGCGAATCCACCGCAACGATGTCCCCCGGCTGGCAGACCGCGCGGATGCTGCACGACAGCGCCTCGTGACAGCCGGTGGTCACCACCAGGTCGTTCGGGCCCAGGCGGCAGCCGGAGTCGAGCATCAGGCGGGCGACTTGCTCTCGCAGGGCCAGGTTGCCGTGGATGTTGTCGTAGTACAGCCCCGGCATGTCCTGGCGGCGGCTCAGCTGGGCGAGGCTGCGCAGCAAGGGCTTGAGGGTCGGGCTGTCGACATCGGGCATCCCGCGGCCGAGCTGTATCACATCCTGGCGCGGGGTGCTGCGTACCAGCTCCAGCACCTGTTCCCACTGGGAAATGTCCACCGGGCGCTGGGCCGGCCGGCTGACGGCGGGCAGGGCAGGGAGCTGGCGGTGGTCGCTGACGAAGTAGCCGGACTTGGGGCGCGGCGACACCATGCCGCTGTCCTCGAGCATGCGGTAGGCCTGCTGCACGGTACTCAGGCTCACCCCGTGCTCCATGCTCAACGCCCGCACCGAAGGCAGGCGCTGGCCGGGGCGGTAGAGGCCCTGTTCGATGCGTGCGCCGAGCAGCTCGGCGAGGTTCAGGTAGAGGGTCACGGCATACTCCGCGGCAAGTTGTAGGAAACGACCAGTACAGTTGCGCAGAAATTACAGCATTCAGCTGATTATTCGCCAATTCTGTATGGGAATAATAAGCCGCGTTTGGATCTGTATTGCCAAGGTTGCCTGCGGGCATGCTTAGCCCACGGTATCAACTGAGTGGGAGGATGCAGCAATGGCTGGCATGAGCGATGTGCGCGTGCAACTGATGGCCCGGGAATTGGAGGATGAGCAGCGGACCAAGGTCTTCAATGCGCCGGCAGGCCTGGGCCGTTGGGGCTTGATGCTGCATCGCTGGCACACCCGCCGGGCCTTGCTGGAGCTGGGCGACGAACAGCTGCGCGATATTGGCCTGAGCCGGGAGCAGGCCCGGGAAGAAGGGCGCAAACCCTTCTGGAAGCCTTGACCTGTAGGAGCGGCCTTGTGTCGCGAAAGGGCTGCAAAGCAGCCCCAGTCCTGAGCAGCGCTACAGCAATCGAGGGGCCGCTGCGCAGCCCTTTCGCGACACAAGGCCGCTCCTACATCAGCTCCTTCAGCCGATGCCAGAGCATCCCCAGCGCCAGCAGCGGCGAACGCAGGTGCTTGCCGCCAGGGAAGGTCATGTGCGGCACCTTGGCAAACACGTCGAAGCGCCCGCTCTGCTGGCCGCTGATCGCCTCACCCAGCAGGCGAGCGGCCAGGTGGGTGGCGTTGAGCCCGTGGCCCGAGTAGGCCTGGGCGTAATACACGTTCGGCTGGCTGGCCAGGCGGCCCACCTGCGGCAGGCGGTTGGCGCCGATGCCGATCATGCCACCCCATTGGTAGTCGATGCGCACGTCGGCCAGCTGCGGGAACACCTTGAGCATCTTCGGCCGCATGTAGGCGGCGATGTCCCGCGGGTCGCGGCCGGAATAGTGGCAGGCACCGCCGAACAGCAGGCGGTGGTCGGCGGACAGGCGATAGTAGTCCAGCGCCACGCGCTGGTCGCACACCGCCATGTTCTGCGGCAGCAACTGGCGGGCGCGTTCTTCGCCGAGCGGCTCGGTGGCGATGATGTAGCTGCCGGCGGGCAGCACCTTGCCGCCCAGCTCGCGGTTGAGGTCGTTGTGGTAGGCGTTGCAGCACAGCACCAGGGTCTTGGCGCGCACCAGGCCCTGGGCGGTGTGCACCTTCACTTGTGGGCCATAGTCGATGCGGGTGACTTCGGATTGCTCAAATAGCCGTGCGCCAAGCCGGCTGGCAACGGCCGCTTCGCCAAGCGCCAGGTTCAGGGGGTGCAGGTGCCCGGAGCCCATGTCGATCAGGCCGCCGACATAGCGCTCGGAACCGACCACGCTGTGGATATCGCCCGGTTGCACCAGCCGCAGTTCGTGGCGATAGCCCAGGCTGCGCAGTTCCTCGGCATCCTCGGCAAAGCCTTGCAGCTCGCCGGGCTTGTTGGCCAGGTCGCAATAGCCCCAAGTCAGGTCGCAGGCAATGGCGTGGCGCTCGACCCGCTCGCGGACGATTTCCACCGCTTCCAGGCCCATCAGCTTCAGGCTGCGCACGCCTTCTTCACCCAGCACCGGCAGAAATTGCTCCAGGCCATGGCCGACACCACGAATCAGCTGCCCGCCGTTGCGCCCGCTGGCGCCCCAGCCGAGTTTGCGAGCTTCCAGCAGGATGACCGAAAGGCCGCGCTCGGCCAGTTCGATGGCGGTGTTCAGCCCCGAATAGCCACCGCCGACGATGCACACGTCGGCGCTGTGTTCACCCTGCAGGTAGCCATGATCGGGGTGTGGCGCGCTGCTGGCGGCGTAGTAGGAGGCGGCGTGCTGCGCGCTGTGGATCATGGGGCGGGTCCTGGGCATTTAGACGGAAGGGGAGGATAAGCCGGGGTTTTGTGGTGGGGCAACAGGCCTCATCGCTGGCAAGCCAGCTCCCGCAGGACCATCACCTTGCCAAGACCAGCGGGCTACTTGTGGGAGCCGGCTTGCCGGCGATTGGCCCTATAATTCACCCTCACCCTTCAATCTGTACCCCGCCATGTCCTGCAACCGCCACAAGATCCAGTTCCTGCGCGAACTCATCCCTTCATTCGAGTGCGAGCCCGGCTGCCATGACTGCTGCGGCCCAGTCACCACCTCGACGGAAGAAATGGCCCGCCTGCCGCGCAAGACCCAAGCCGAGCAGGACGCCGCGTTGGAGCGCCTGGATTGCGTGCACCTGGGCCCCAACGGCTGCACGGTCTATGAGGAGCGGCCGATGATCTGCCGCCTGTTCGGCACCACGCCGAGCATGGCCTGCCCCCGTGGCCGCGGCCCTGAACAGATGCTCGAGCCACAGGCCGAGCTGATCGTCCACCGGTTCATCGCCAGCACCCGCCAGGTGCTGGTCTAGGGTCAGTCCGGGATCGGCAGGCAGAGGCTCTCCTTTACCTCCTCCATCACGATGTAGCTCTTCGACTCGCGCACGTGCGGCAGCTTCAGCAGGATGTCGCCGAGCAGCTTGCGGTACGAGGCCATTTCCGAGATACGCGCTTTCACCAGGTAGTCGAAATCGCCCGATACCAGGTGGCATTCCAGTACATGGGGCAGCTTGAGCACCGCGCGGCGGAACTCCTCGAAGGTGTCCCCCGACTTGTAGTCCAGGCTGATTTCCACGAACACCAGCAGGCTGCCCTTCAGGTGCTGCGGATTGAGCCGGGCGTTGTAGCCCATGATGATGCCCTCGCGCTCCAGGCGGCGGACGCGCTCGGTGCAAGGGGTGGTGGAAAGCCCAACTTTCTCGCCCAGCTCGGTGAAGGAAATGCGCCCGTCATTCTGCAGAATCCGCAGAATGTTGCGGTCGATCTTGTCCAGTTCACGCTTGCTCTGGTGCTGGGTTCTCATAGGGGATGCCCCTCCGTGAAAGGCGTTTTTGCCAAGAATTCTCGCCAAATATAGGCTTTTATATAGTGAATTGCACTGGCTTCGAATTCATATACTGCGCGCATCCATGCCATATCAACAAAATTTTGCGGTAATCCGCGTGCGAGGGATAAACGATGCGAGTTCTGGTACTTGGTAGCGGTGTAATCGGAACCGCCAGTGCCTATTATCTGGCCAGGCAAGGTTTCGAAGTGACCGTGGTCGACCGCCAGCCGGCGGTGGCCATGGAAACCAGCTTCGCCAACGCAGGCCAGATCTCGCCCGGCTATGCCTCGCCCTGGGCTGCCCCAGGCGTACCGCTGAAGGCCATCAAGTGGCTGCTCGAGCGCCATGCGCCTTTGGCCATCAAGCTCACCGGCGACGTCGACCAGTACCTGTGGATGGCGCAGATGCTGCGCAACTGCACCGCCAGCCGTTACGCGGTGAACAAGGAGCGCATGGTGCGCCTGTCCGAATACAGCCGCGACTGCCTCGACGAACTGCGCGCCGAAACCGGCATCGCCTACGAAAACCGCAGCCTCGGCACGACCCAGCTGTTCCGCACCCAGGCCCAGGTAGACGCCGCGGCCAAGGACATCGCCGTACTCGAGCAATCGGGCGTGCCCTACGAGCTGCTCGACCGCGACGGCATTGCCCGCGTCGAACCGGCCCTGGCCGGGGTGAAGGGTATCCTCGCCGGCGCCCTGCGCCTGCCCAACGACCAGACCGGCGACTGCCAGCTGTTCACCACCAAGCTTGCCGACATGGCCCTGAAGCTGGGCGTCGAGTTCCGCTTCGGCCAGGACATCCAGCGCCTGGACTTCGCCGGCGATCGCATCAATGGCGTGTGGATCGACGGCAAGCTGGAAACCGCCGACCGCTACGTGCTGGCCCTGGGCAGCTACTCGCCGCAGATGCTCAAGCCGCTGGGCATCAAGGCGCCGGTGTACCCGCTCAAGGGTTACTCGCTGACCGTGCCGATCACCAACGCCGACATGGCCCCGACCTCGACCATCCTCGATGAGACCTACAAGGTCGCCATCACCCGTTTCGACAACCGCATCCGGGTGGGCGGCATGGCGGAGATCGCCGGTTTTGACCTGTCGCTGAACCCGGCGCGGCGCGAAACGCTGGAGATGATCGTCAACGACCTTTATCCTCGCGGCGGCGACCTGAGCCAGGCCAGCTTCTGGACCGGCCTGCGCCCGGCCACCCCGGACGGTACGCCGATCGTGGGTGCCACCGCGTTCCGCAACCTGTTCCTCAACACCGGCCACGGTACGCTGGGTTGGACCATGGCCTGTGGTTCCGGTCGCCTGCTGGCCGACCTGATTGCGCGCAAGAAGCCGCAGATCAGTGCCGAAGGGCTGGACATTTCCCGTTACGGCAACAGCCCGGAAGTGGCCAAGCACGGCCAGACCGCGCCTGCTCACCAGCAGTAAGGCGACTGCTCCGGCCTCATCGCCAGCAAGCCGGCTTCTGTAGGAGCCGGCTTGCCGGCGATGAACACCACACCGTTTTCAACCCGAACCACCATAAGGCTGCCGCCATGCGTCCCGCCCGTGCCCTGATCGACCTCCAGGCCCTGCGCCACAACTACCGCCTTGCCCGTGAACTGACCGGCGCCAAAGCCCTCGCCGTGATCAAGGCGGATGCCTACGGCCATGGCGCCGTGCGCTGCGCCCTGGCCCTGGAAACCGAAGCCGACGGCTTTGCCGTGGCCTGCATCGAAGAAGCCCTGGAACTGCGCGCGGCCGGCATCAAGGCGCCGGTGCTGCTGCTCGAAGGCTTTTTCGAAGCCAGCGAGCTGGCGCTGATCGCCGAGCATGACCTGTGGTGCGTGGTGCATTCGCTGTGGCAGCTGGAGGCCATCGAGAAAACCCAGGTGAGCAAGCCGCTGACCATCTGGCTCAAGCTCGACAGCGGCATGCACCGGGTGGGCCTGCACCCCAAGGATTATCACGACAGCTACCAGCGCCTGCTGGCCAGCGGCAAGGTCTCGCGCATCGTGCTGATGAGCCACTTCGCCCGCGCCGACGAGCTCGACGCCGATGCCACCGCCCAGCAGATCGCCGTGTTCGACGCCGCTCGCCAGGGCCTTGCCGCCGAGTGCAGCCTGCGCAACTCCCCGGGCGTGCTGGCCTGGCCACAGGCCCCGAGCGACTGGGTGCGCCCTGGCATCATGCTGTACGGCGCCACGCCCTTCGAGGTCGAGCAGGCCCAGGCCGAGCGCCTGCAGCCGGTGATGACCCTGCAATCGCGGGTGATCAGCGTGCGTGAACTGCCTGCCGGCGAGCCGGTGGGCTATGGCGCCAAGTTCATCAGCCCGCGCCCCACCCGCGTGGGCGTGGTCGCCATGGGCTATGCCGACGGCTACCCGCGCCAGGCACCCACCGGCACGCCGGTGATGGTCGCCGGCAAGCGCAGCCAGCTGATTGGCCGGGTGTCGATGGACATGCTCTGCATCGACCTCACCGATGTGCCCGAAGCCACCGTCGGCAGCCCGGTCGAGCTATGGGGCAAGCAGGTGCTGGCCAGCGAAGTGGCCATGCATGCCGGGACCATTCCCTACCAGATCTTCTGCAACCTGAAACGCGTGCCGCTGGACTATTACGGCGAATAAGGCGCCGATGCGGACAGTGTGAGGGGCGGTGTGTTGTAAATACTGAACGGCATTGCCATGATATCGTTCACATCCACCCCCCCATCACACCGTTTCAGGAGGCTCCAGCTTTGGACGTCGGCGAACGACTGCAAGCCATCCGCAAGCTCAAGGGCCTGTCCCAGCGTGAACTCGCCAAGCGTGCGGGTGTGACCAACAGCACCATCTCGATGATCGAGAAGAACAGCGTCAGCCCCTCGATCAGCTCACTGCGCAAGGTGCTCAGCGGCATTCCCATGTCCATGGTCGAGTTCTTTTCGGTCGAGCTGGAACCTGAAAGCCCCACCCAGATCGTCTACAAGGCCCACGAGCTGATCGACATCTCGGACGGCGCGGTGACCATGAAGCTGGTGGGCAAGTCGCACCCCAACCGGGCCATTGCGTTTCTGACCGAGGTGTACCCGCCGGGTGCCGACACCGGCGCAGAGATGCTCACCCACGATGGCGAGGAAACCGGCATCCTCCTCGAAGGCCGCCTGGAGCTGGTGGTGGGCAACGAAATCTTCGTCCTCGAAGAGGGCGACAGCTACTACTTCGAAAGCACCCGCCCGCACCGCTTTCGCAACCCGTTCGACCAGCCTGCCCGACTGATCAGCGCCGCCACGCCGTCGAATTTTTGATCCAGCGCAGTGCATTGCTGTTGCAATACCCCTTTCCCCAGTGGGGTCGTTTCACGGCTTCCAGGTTGCCGCTATACTTTTCAACGCTCGCATTACCGTGGCCGCGGGCGTGATTAGCCACCATGAGGGTGTACGCGTGAACCAAATCAAGAAGATGCTGGCCGTACCAGCAGCCGTATTCGCCCTTTGGGCACTGAGCGCAACCGCAGCGACCAACGATGAACTTGCCAAACGCCTGGAGCCGGTTGGCCAGGTGTGTGTCCAGGGCCAGGAGTGCAAGGGCATGGAAGTGGCCGCCGCGGCGAGCGGGGGTGGCGGCGCCAAGACGCCGGATGATGTCATCGCCAAGCATTGCAATGCCTGCCATGGCACGGGCCTTCTGGGCGCGCCGAAGATCGGCGACACCGCGGCGTGGAAAGAGCGTGCCGATCACCAGGGCGGCCTCGATGGCATCCTGGCCAAGGCCATTACCGGGATCAACGCCATGCCGCCGAAGGGCACCTGTGCGGACTGCTCGGATGATGACCTGAAAGGGGCAATCAAGAAGATGTCCGGGTTGTAAGCCGCCATCGAATTGCACGAGGCCCGCCTTTTTTGGCGGGCTTTGTTTTTGCGTTGTCTGCGCTGGCCTCATCGCCGGCAAGCCGGCTCCCACAGGGTACCTTGAGGCTTGTGCAGTACCTGTGGGAGCCGGCTTGCCGGCGATGAGGCCGGTTCAGGCAACGAATGAGCTCGGCCTCATGTCAAACGCCCTGACCCTACGCAAACTCAGGAGGCCAAGATGCACCTTTGCTCCATCGACAAGGCCGTCGAGCAAGTGCTGTCGCGCCTGCCAGCCCACATCCACATGGGCCTGCCCCTGGGCCTTGGCAAACCCAATGCCTTCGTCAATGCCCTGTACCAGCGCGTTCGCCAACTGCCCGAGCGCCGCCTGACCCTCTACACCGCCCTCAGCCTCGGCCGCCCGCCCCTGGGCGATGGCCTGCAGCGGCGCTTTCTCGAACCCTTCATCGAACGCGTGTTCGCCGACTACCAAGAGCTCGACTACCTCGCCGACCTGCGCAACGACAGCCTGCCGCCGAACATCCGCGTCGAGCAGTTCTTCATGCAGCCCGGCAGCCTGCTGCACAGCGACGCCGCGCAACAGGACTACGTCAGCAGCAACTACAGCCACGCAGCCCGCGACATCAACGCCAAGGGCCTGAACCTGGTCGCCCAGCTGGTGGCCGCGGCGCCGGACAAGCCCGTGCACCTGAGCCTGGCCTGCAACCCCGACATCACCCTCGACCTGCTGCCGATGATCGCCAAGCGCCGCGCCGCCGGCGAAACCATCCTCATGCTCGGCCAGGTCCACGCCGAGCTGCCGTACATGCCCGGTGACGCCGAGCTGCCGATCGATGCGTTCGACCTGCTGATCGATGAGGTGGAGCAGCGGCGCCTGTTCTCCACGCCGAACATGCCGGTCACCACCCAGGACCATTGCATCGGCCTGCATGCCAGCTCGCTGGTGCGCGATGGCGGCACCTTGCAGATCGGTATCGGCGCCATGGGCGATGCCGTCGCCGCCGCGCTGCTGGCGCGCCAGGGCGACAATGGCGGCTACCGGGCCTTGCTGGATGAGCTGGACGTGGGCCCGTGGCAGGCGCTGATCGATCGCGAAGGTGGCCTGGCACCCTTCGCCCAGGGCCTGTACGGCTGCAGCGAAATGTTCGTCAACGGCCTGCTGGCGCTGGCCGAGGCCGGCGTGGTGCGGCGCCCGGCAGACGAGCGCGGGGTGCTGGTGCATGGCGGCTTCTTCCTTGGCCCGCGGGCGTTCTACCAGCGGCTGCGGGAGATGCCGCTGGAGCAGCGCGAACGCTTCGCCATGACGCGCATCAGCTTCATCAACGAGCTGTACGGGCAGGAAGCGCTCAAGCGCCGCCAGCGCCGCGATGCACGCTTCATCAACACCGTGTTCACCATGACCCTGCTGGGCGCCGGGGTGGCGGACCAGCTCGAAGACGGCCGCGTGCTCAGCGGCGTCGGCGGCCAATACAACTTCGTCGCCCAGGGCCACGCCCTGGAAGGCGGGCGCTCGATACTGCTGCTGCGCAGCTGGCGCGAGGCGGGCGGCGAGGTGAGCTCCAACCTGCTCTGGGCCTACGGCCACTGCACCATCCCCCGGCACCTGCGCGATATCGTGGTGACCGAGTACGGCATCGCCGACCTGCGTGGGCAGACCGACAGCGAGGTGATTGCACGGTTGCTGGCGATCAGCGACTCGCGTTTCCAGGCAGAGCTGATCGAGCAGGCCAAGAAGGCTGGCAAGCTGGCGAGGGATTTCCAGTTGGATGCGCGGTTCACGGATAACACCCCAGAGCGGCTGGAGGCCATACGGGCGCGGCATGCACGTCTGTTCCCGGAGTATCCGCTGGGCACTGACTTCACGGCAGAAGAACGGGACCTGTTGCGGGCGCTGAACTGGCTGAAGAGCAAGTTCAAGCTCAGCGAGGTGCTGGAGTTGGGCAAGGCGGCGCTGGATGCACCGGGGCCTGAGGGGTATGTGGCGCACTTGGCGCGGATGCGGCTGGATGATCCGCAGGGGTTGAAGGAAGAGCTTTACCAGCGGTTGCTGCTGGCGGGGTTGGCGGCGACCCGGTGAGTGCCGGGGCTGCTTTGCAGCCCTTTCGCGACACAAGGCCGCTCCTACAAGCGGCCTTGTGTCGCGAAAGGGCCGCAAAGCGGCCCCAAAAGCCATCACTCGATGAAGGTAACCACGCCACCTTCCAGCGACTTCACCCGGGCCAGCGATTCAACGCGGTAGCCCTGGCTGTCCAGCTCGGCACGGCCGCCCTGGAACGACTTCTCGATGACGATACCCAGGCCCGCCACGGTGGCGCCGGCCTGCTTGATGATCGAGATCAGTGCCTGCGACGCCTTGCCGTTGGCCAGGAAGTCGTCGATCACCAGGACGCGGTCGCTGCTGTTGAGGTGGCGCGGCGAAATGGCCACGGTGTTCTCGGTCTGCTTGGTGAAGGAGTACACCGTGGCAGTCAGCAGGTTCTCGGTCAGGGTCAGCGACTGGTGCTTGCGCGCGAAGATCACCGGCACGCCCAGCTTCAGGCCGGTCATCACCGCCGGGGCGATGCCCGACGCTTCGATGGTGACGATCTTGGTCACGCCGGCATCGGCGAACAGGCGGGCGAACTCGTCACCGATCAGCTGCATCAGCGCAGGGTCGATCTGGTGGTTGAGAAACGCATCGACTTTGAGAACCTGATCGGAAAGCACGATGCCTTCTTCGCGAATCTTCTGCTGCAGTGCTTCCACTGTTGTTTCCTCGATGTAGCAAAGGTGGCCGCAAATAGCGGCAAAGTTAAAGAGTAATGGTTGATCAGCGTTTGAGCATTGCCCGGATATCGGCCAGGGCGTTGTTGCCGCGCGCGGCTTTCACTTCCACTGGCGCATCGTCCAGGCCTTCCCAGGCCAGGTCGTCCGGCGGCAGTTCGTCGAGGAACCGGCTGGGCGTGCAGTCGATGATTTCGCCGTACTGCTTGCGCTTGGCCGCGAAGGTGAAGGCCAGGGTCTGGCGCGCGCGGGTGATGCCCACGTAGGCCAGGCGGCGTTCCTCTTCGATGGTGTCGGCCTCGATGCTCGAGCGGTGGGGGAGGATTTCCTCCTCCATGCCCATGATGAACACGTAGGGGAATTCCAGGCCCTTGGAGGCATGCAGGGTCATCATCTGCACGCCTTCGGCGTTTTCTTCCTCTTCCTGCTGACGCTCGAGCATGTCACGCAACACCAGCTTGCCGATGGCGTCCTCGATGGTCATGTCACCCTCTTCATCCTTCTCGAGGGTGTTCTTCAGTGCTTCGACCAGGAACCAGACGTTGCTGATGCGAAACTCCGCCGCCTTGTCGCTGGCGGTCTGCTGGCGGATCCAGTTTTCGTAGTCGATGTCGCGGATCATCTCGTGCAGCGCGGCGATCGGGTCTTCCAGGGCGACCTTGTGGCGCACCCCGTCGAGCCAGTGCTTGAAGCGCTGCAGGCGCTCGGTGTAGCGGGCGTCCAGGTGTTCACCCAGGCCCATTTCCTCGCTGGCGGCGTACATCGAGATGCCGCGCTCGGTGGCGTAGTTGCCGAGCTTTTCCAGGGTGGTCGAGCCGATTTCGCGGCGCGGCACGTTGATCACCCGCAGGTAGGCGTTGTCGTCATCGGGGTTCACCAGCAGGCGCAGGTAGGCCATGAGGTCCTTGACCTCCTGGCGGCCGAAGAAGCTGTTGCCGCCGGACAGGCGATAGGGCACCTGGTGGTGCTGCAGCTTCAGTTCGATCAGCTTGGCCTGGTAGTTGCCGCGGTAGAGGATGGCGAAGTCGCTGTACGGGCGGTTGGTGCGCAGGTGCAGGGTGAGGATTTCCATGGCCACGCGCTCGGCCTCGGCTTCCTCGTTCTTGCAGCGGATCACGCGGATCTCGTCGCCCACGCCCATCTCGCTCCACAGCTGTTTCTCGAACGCGTGCGGGTTGTTGGCGATCAACACGTTGGCGCAGCGCAGGATGCGGCTGGTGGAGCGGTAGTTCTGCTCGAGCATGACGATCTTCAGGGAGGGGTAGTCCTCCTTGAGCAGCATGAGGTTTTCCGGGCGGGCGCCACGCCAGGCGTAGATCGACTGGTCGTCGTCGCCCACCACGGTGAACTGGTTGCGCATGCCGATCAGCATCTTCACCAGCAGGTACTGGCTGGCGTTGGTGTCCTGGTATTCGTCCACCAGCAGGTAGCGCACGCGGTTCTGCCAGCGCTCGAGCACCTCGGGGTGCTCCTGGAACAGCTTGACCGGCTGCAGGATCAGGTCGTCGAAGTCCACCGCGTTGAACGCCTTGAGCGTGCGCTGGTAGTGGGTGTAGACGATGGCGGCGGTCTGCTCGCGCGGGTTGCGGGCTTTTTCCAGGGCTTCGGCGGGGAGGATCAGGTCGTTCTTCCAGGCACCGATCATGTTCTTGATCTCGTCGATGCCGTCGTCGCCGGAGTATTCCTTCTGCATGATGTCCGACAGCAGCGCCTTGATGTCGGACTCGTCGAAGATCGAGAAGCCCGGCTTGTAGCCCAGCTTGTCGTGCTCCTTGCGGATGATGTTCAGGCCCAGGTTGTGGAAGGTGCACACCGTGAGGCCCCGGCCTTCCCCCGGGCGCAGCAGGGTGCCGACCCGCTCCTTCATCTCGCGCGCGGCCTTGTTGGTGAAGGTCATCGCCACGATGTACTGGGCGCGGATGCCGCAGTTCTGGATGAGGTGGGCAATCTTGCGCGTGATCACGCTGGTCTTGCCGGAGCCTGCACCGGCGAGCACCAAAAGAGGGCCGCCGACGTAGTCACGGGCTTCCTGTTGCCTGGGATTGAGTCGGGACATGCTAGAAACCGGGGGTCGCCAGAAAATAGCCGCGCATTCTAACAGGCATGGGGCGGTTGTGGCGCGACCGTCTGACGTCTGAGTCAACGTTTTATCGACGCATAGCATTAGCCAGACTAATGCTATTCATGGAAAAAATCGGATTTGCCGGTTTCGCGACTTTCGCGCAGGATGCACGTCAAAATGCGTCGGTACGCTGTGGGCAGGGATATGTCTAAAAGTGAAAATCATTTTCATTTATGCAGTAGCATAGCCGACCTCCCCCGTGTCACCGTTCAAGCCCTAAGGAGCCCGCTTGTCCACGCCTGTCGAACCTCTGCGTTTGCTGTTGTTGGCTGATGAGCCGGAATGGGCTGCCTTGCTGCGCGAGTGCCTGTTGCCGCTGGGCGACACGGCGGTATTGCTGACCGCACCGAACTGGGCCGCGGTCGATAGCCTGTTCAGCCACGACCGCCAGGCGGTGATCCTGGCGACCCCGGCCCTGCAGCCGGCGCCGGGGCGTTGCGACTTGCCGACCATCCTTTTGCTCGACCATGAGCCAGCGGTGCCACCAACCGGCGTCAGCGACTGGCTGGTGCTGGGCCAGCTCAATGCCGACGCCCTGCGCCGCTGCCTGCGCCACGTGCGCGAGCGCGGCGTGCTGGTGGCCACCTTGCAGCGTCTGGCCGAGCAGGACCCCCTCACCGGTATCGCCAACCGCCAGGGCTTCCAGGCCTTGCTCACCGCGCGCCTGGCCGAGAACGAAGGCCGCGGCGTTGCCCTTGGCCACCTGGACCTGGACAACTTCCGCCACGTCAATGACGCCCTCGGCCACCAGGGCGGCGACCGCCTGATCCTGCAGGTGGTGTCGCGGCTCAAGCTGCAACTGGAAGCGGGCGACCAGCTGGCGCGCCTGGGCAGTGACGAGTTCGCCTTGCTGATCGACACCCGCCGCGATGCCAACCGCGCCGAGTGGATCGCCGAACGCATCGTCGAGGCCCTGGCCGAACCGTACTGGATCGATGGCGAAAGCCTGTTGCTCGGCTGCAGCCTGGGCATCGCCCATGCCCGCGCCCAGGGCGGCGCCGACCCGCTGATGTGGCACGCGCACATCGCCATGCGTCAGGCCAAGAGCAGCCAGGGCTGCAACTTCCATGTGTTCAACGAGCGGATCAACCGCAACGCCCGCAGCCTGGCGGACCTGGAAAGCGAACTGCGCCGGGCCTTGCGCCGCGACGAGCTGGAGCTGCACTACCAACCGCGGCTGAACCTCGCCGATGGGCGCATCGTCGGCCTGGAGGCGCTGGTGCGCTGGCGCCATGCCGAGCGCGGGCTGCTGCCGCCGAGCGAATTCGTGCCGCTGGCCGAACAGAGCGGGCTGATCGTGCCGCTGGGCTACTGGGTCATCTCGCGCGCCCTGCGCGACATGCAGGCCCTGCGCGAAAGCGGGCTGGGGCCCCTGCACATGGCGGTGAACCTGAGCTTTCGCCAGTTCCAGGACAGCCAGCTGCTGGCCACCTTGAGCCGGCTGATCATCGAGCACGGCGTCGACGCCCGCTGGCTGGAATTCGAGCTGACCGAAACCGCCGTGATGCGCCGCAACGAGCTGGTGCGCCAGACCATGGACGCCTTGGGGCGCCTGGGCGTGCGCTTCTCGCTGGATGATTTCGGCACCGGCTTCTCTTCGTTCGTGCACCTGAACAGCCTGCCGATCACCCTGCTCAAGGTGGACCGCAGCTTCGTCGCCGAAATGGAAATGCGCGAGGAAAACCGCAAGCTGGTGCATGCCATGATCAACCTGGCGCACAACCTCAACCTCGAGGTGGTGGCCGAAGGTGTCGAGAGTGAGGAGCAGATGGCCTTGCTGCGCGGCTTTGGCTGCGATCAGGTGCAGGGCTTTCTGGTCAGCAAGCCGCTGCCGGTGGGAGAGTTGGTGGCATACCTGCAGCAGGTGGCAGGGCCCAAGCTCGCAAGCGTCCTCTAGGGCCTCATCGCCGGCAAGCCGGCTCCCACAGCAGCCCTTGCCGGCGACAGGGGCCCCAAGTCAGGCCGAAACAGCTGCCTCATCCGCAACCTTGGCCTTGCCCAGCATCCGCTTCATCCGCCACTCAAAGCCCAGGGTCAGCGCCACCGAAGCGCACGCCAGCCCCAGTGCCAGCCCCCACCAGACCCCCACAGCACCGCCGCCCAGGGTAAAGGTGAACAGCCACGCACTCGGTGCCCCGACCAGCCAGTAGCAGCACAGGCCGATCAGGAAGGTGGTCTTGGCATCCTTCAGCCCACGGATCGAGCCCATGGCAATGGTCTGCACGCCATCGAACAGCTCGAACCACGCCGCCACCATCAGCAGCTGCACCGCCAGCTGGAAGATCGCCGCGAACGCCGGGTCGTGGCGGTCGATGAACAGCCCCACCAGCGCCTCCGGCAGCAGCCAGAACAGCGCAGCGAAGCCAAACATGATGCTGGCGCCAAAGCCGATCCCGACCCGCCCGGCACTGCGCGCCGCCAGCAGGTTGCCGGCGCCGAAGTACAGGCCCACGCGCATGGTCACCGCATACGAAAGGCCGGTCGGCACCATGAACGCGGTGGAGACGATCTGCAGGGCGATCTGGTGGGCGCCCAGTTCGGTGCTGCCGAGCACGCCCATGCACAGGGCGGCGAAGGCGAACAGGCCGACCTCCACC
This sequence comes from Pseudomonas faucium, assembly GCF_021602585.1. Classification (GTDB taxonomy): domain Bacteria; phylum Pseudomonadota; class Gammaproteobacteria; order Pseudomonadales; family Pseudomonadaceae; genus Aquipseudomonas; species Aquipseudomonas faucium. Next base: position 188,543 of record NZ_BQIP01000002.1, on the reverse strand, counting down.
ATGTAGGTGCCACCAATCGGCAGGCCCAGGCGCCACAGCTCGCGCAACGCCGGCAGGGAAGGGCGCGACAGGCCCTTGCGCAGCGGGTAGGCGTCGTAGGCCGGGTGCCAGCGGATGTACAGCGCCAGGGCGATGGCCATGCCCATCGACACCACCGCAGTGACCATGCCGATGCCCATCAGCCCGAGCTTGGGCAGGCCGAACATGCCCTCGATCAGCGCGTGGTTGAACAGGTAGTTGAGCACCGTGCCGACCAGGCTGATGACCATCACCGGGGTCGAGCGGCCCAGGGCGCTGGTGAAGCCGCGCAGGGCCATGAACGTCAGGTAGCCGGGCAGCGCCAGCGGCAGCAAGGTGAGGAACTGGGCAGCGGAGTCGACGTTTTCCGGCTGCTGGCCGAACAGCAGCAACACCGGTTTGAGGTTCCACAGCACCAGCGCGGCCAGCACCGCCAGGCCCCAGGCCAGCCACAGGCCGTTCTGCGCCAGGCGGGTGGCGCCCTCGATGTCGTTGGCGCCCTTGCGGATGGCCACCAGCGTGCCGACCGCGGCGATCACGCCGAGGCAGAAGATCGACACGAACGAATAGCCCGCCGCGCCCAGGCCGCCGCCGGCCAGGGCCTGCGGGCTGATGCGGGCCATCATCAGGGTGTCGGTGAGCACCATCAGCATGTGCGCCAACTGCGAGGCGATCAGCGGCCCGGCCAGGCGCAGCAAAGCCTTGAGTTCTGTGGTGGGCGCGACGTGCATGGGGGTGTCCTTGTGACTGACTCGGTGAGCGAGGGTGGATTCTGAAGCTTTGGTCAGCTTTGTACAAAAGGATAATAGCGATGGTTGGCATGAGTTGGACTCATGCATATATGATTCCGGCTTTTCCCATCTTGCCCCCGAATACCAGGTACCCCATGTCCCGTCAGCTCCCTCCGCTGTATGCGCTGCGCGCATTCGAAGCGGCCGCTCGGCTGAGCTCGTTCACCCGTGCCGGTGAAGCGTTGTCGATTACCCAGAGCGCGGTCAGCCGGCACATCCGCACCCTCGAGGACCACTTCGCCTGCCGCCTGTTCGTGCGCAGCGGCCGCAGCCTGCAGCTGACCGAGGCCGCCCGGGTGCTGCTGCCCGGTGTGCGCGAAGGCTTCGCCGCGCTGGAGCGCGCCTGCGATACCTTGCGCGGTGAAGATGACATCCTGCGCATGAAGGCCCCCTCGACCTTGACCATGCGCTGGTTGCTGGCGCGGTTGAGCCATTTCCGCCACTTGCAGCCGGGCAACGAGGTGCAACTGACCAGCGCCTGGATGGACGTCGACCACGTCGACTTCAACCAGGAGCCGTTCGACTGTGCGGTGCTGCTTAGCGATGGCGTATTTCCGCCGGAGTGGGAGGTGCGCCCGCTGTTTGCCGAGCTGCTGATCCCGGTGGGCGCCCCGGACCTGCTCGAGGACGGCCCGCTGGACGTGCGCCGGCTGGCCGGCATCGAGCTGCTGCACCCCACGCCCGACAAACGCGACTGGCGGGAATGGCTGGAGCGCATGGGCCTGGCCGACAAGGTGTCGCTCAAGGGCGGGCAGGTGTTCGACACCCTGGAGCTGGGCATGATCGCTGCGGCCCGTGGCTACGGGATCTCCATGGGCGACCTGCTGATGGTGGCCGAGGATGTGGCGCAAGGGCGCCTGAGCCTGCCTTGGCCGACCGCGGTGCCCAGCGGCATGGACTACTACCTGGTGTGGCCGCGCACAAGGCCGGGGGGCGAGCGCTTGCGGCGCTTGAGTGCGTTCTTGCAGGAAGAGGCGGCGGCGATGAACCTGCCGGATGTGCAAATCCTGCCGGCCCTTTGATTGCCTGAACGGGCCCTATCGCCGGCAAGCCGGCTCCCACAGGTACAGCGCAAAAATCAAGAACTGTGGTGACCCTGTGGGAGCGGGCTTGCCCGCGAATGGGGCGCAAAGCGCCCCCAGCGATCCTGAGCCTTACACCAATTGGAGGTTCAACGCCTGGCCACAAGCCTGCAGCGACCGCTGCTCGCTCTGCGCATACAGCGCCAGCTCATCCTGCACCTGTAGCCCCAACGCCGCCTCGAACGCCTCGCGGTTGGCATTGCTGCCGTATTCGGCCTGGGCCTCGTCACCCAGGTTGGACTGGAAGATGCCCGCCGCACTCACCGGCAGGAAGTCTTCATACACCAGCGCCTCGAAGTGCACATGGCCTGCCTCGATCAAGCCCGCCAGGGTGGTCGGGCGGCCTTGCTGGTCACGCGCCGCCAGGCCCTTTTCAGTGGCGAAGTAGCGGAAGTAGGCCAGGCCCTGCTCGCGCATCTGCGCCAGGTCATCCGGGAATGGCGCAAAGTGCTGCTGCAGCAGCGCCATGTAGCGCTCGGCATTGGCCTCGGCAGGTACGCCACCCAAGGCTGCGCGGGTGGCATCGAGCAGGCGGTCATACAGCTGGCGCCCTTTGGGCGTGAGTGCCGCGCCACGCTGTTCGATCTCGCCGAAGCGCGCGGTGTGGCTGCCTTCGCTGCCTTGCCGGTCGATGAACGCGACCTTTTCCTGCAGCGCCTTGAAGCTGGTCTGGCGCAACAGGATCGGGTGCCGGCGGGTGGGCGGGCCTTCGACCACAGCCTTGGGCGGGATGCCCTTGGCCGGCATGCCGCGCTGGATTGCATCGATGTCCAGGGTGCGCGGGGTCAGGTGGTTGATGTGCGGGCCTTTGAACGCCACCACGTCGGCGATCAGGCGGTGCTGATCGTGCAGTTGCTGGTACTGCTCGGCGGTGACGGTGGCGTCCTGGTGCCAGCGGAAGGTGTGCAGCGCCTCTTGTACGAAAGCCGCGGCATCCGTGGCGTTCAAGCCGCCGTCACGCTCGTGCTGGGCAATCAGGTCGAGGGCGCGGGGGGTGAAGATCTTGCGCTTGGCCAGGATGCTCTGCGCCAGCTCGCGCAGTTGCGGGTTGTCGATCAGTTCCAGGCGCAGCAGCGAGGTGAACACGCGGAACGGGCTGATGTGCAGCGACTGCTCATGCACCGCGCGAAAAGCGGTGGAATGCACCGGTACGCCGGCCGAGCTCAAGTCGTAATAGCCGACCGGCTGCATGCCCATGACCGCGAACAGCCGGGCGATGGTGGCCAGCTCCTCGGCGGTGCCGACGCGGATGGCGCCGTGGCGCTCCTGGTCCAGGCGCTCGATTTCGCCGGTCCAGCGCAGGGCCTCGGCCACGGCGGGCTGCTGGGCCATGACCTGCTGGTTGATTTCGCTCACCAGCTCCAGCAGCGTGCCGTACAGCGGCACTTCCTGTTTGTACATGAGCGACATGGCGGCAGAGAACTGCGCGCGGATGCTGTCGGGGCTGACGAAATCGTGGGCGGGCATCGCTAGCTTCCTGGTTGGGTTCGGACGTTTACATGAAAGCTGGGAATGCACTATGGCCACAAGCGAAAAAAAGTGGCTGTGTCATTCCTTTTTTGATCGACCTCAAGGTTTGCACAGAACCTTGTAGGAGCCGGCTTGCCGGCGATTGGGCCGCAAGGCGGCCCCAGCATGCTCAACCCTGCAGCTGTTCCCGAATCCACCCCACGAGCGCCCGTACCTTGGGCACTTCAGCCGCGTGCTCGGCATACGCCAGGTAATGCGCCCCGGCACTGTTCATCGCATGGTTCCAGGGAATGACCAGGCTCCCCTCGCTCAACTCCTTGGCCACCAGGTACCGCGGCACCAGCGCCACCCCACACCCTGCCTGCGCCGCACTCAGCGCCATGTAGAAGGTATCGAAGCGCGGCCCGTGGTAGGCGCTGACGCTGTGCAACCCCAGCTCCAGGAACCACTCGTGCCAGGCCTCGGGCCGCGACGTGCTCTGCAGCAGCACCAGCTCGGCGAGCTCCCCGGCATCCTGCAGTTCACGCCCGCCCAGCAACTCCGACGCGCACACCGGCACCACTTGCTCGCGGAACAGCTCGATGCAAGTAGCCCCCGGCCAGGTGCCCTGGCCATAGAAGAACACCACGTCCGCCGAGCCCTGCAGCAAGGCGAACGGCTCCATCTCGTTGCGGATGTCCAGGTGGATGTTCGAGTGGCGCTTGCCAAAACCCTTGAGGTGCGGGATCAGCCAGCGCACGCCAAAACTCGGTTGAGTGGCTACCTTCAATATCTCGGTCTGCTCGCCGTAGGTCAGTACGTAGCGGCTGGACATGTCCACCTGGGTGAGGATCTTGTTGACCTCGGCCAGGTACAGGCTGCCCGCCGGAGTCAGTTGCAGGCGCCGGCGGATACGCAGGAACAGGTGGTGGCGCAGCATGTCTTCGAGCTGCGCCACCTGTTTGCTGACGGCGCTCTGGGTCAGGTGCAGCTCTTCGGCGGCACGGGTAAAACTCAGGTGACGGGCCGCAGCTTCGAAGCACTGCAGGGCGGTCATGGAGGGCACCAGGCGTTTGGACATAGCGGTCTCAGTGGCTCAAATCATTACCTGACGGAATGATATGCGGAATAAAGGTCGTTTGTTGCACCGGTGCGATCGGATTAATACTGATCCACATCATTTTTCCACCCCATCACCCGATGTAGGAGAAGCACAAATGGTTGCTGGATTGCTCGAGCGCCTTGGCGTTGCCGCCGCGGAATACACCCAGGGCGACTACCCTGTTCACACGCCGATCGACGGCAGCCAGATCGCCTCGGTGAAACTGCTCGGCAAAGCCGAGACCACCGCCCGCATCGATCAGGCCCACAGCGCCTTCGAAGCCTGGCGCAGCGTGCCGGCCCCGCGCCGTGGCGAGCTGGTGCGCCTGTTCGGCGAAGTGCTGCGCGCACACAAGGCCGAGCTCGGCGAGCTGGTGTCGATCGAAGCCGGCAAGATCACCCAGGAAGGCCTGGGCGAAGTGCAGGAAATGATCGACATCTGCGACTTCGCCGTCGGCCTGTCGCGCCAGCTGTACGGCCTGACCATCGCCTCCGAGCGCCCTGGCCACCACATGCGCGAAAGCTGGCACCCGCTGGGCGTGGTCGGCGTGATCAGCGCCTTCAACTTCCCGGTGGCGGTGTGGGCCTGGAACACCACCCTGGCGCTGGTGGCCGGTAACGCCGTGGTCTGGAAACCGTCGGAAAAGACCCCGCTGACCGCCCTGGCCTGCCAGGCGCTGTTCGAAAAAGCCCTGAAAGCCTTCGGCGACGCCCCGGCTGGCCTGGCGCAACTGGTGATCGGCGGGCGTGAAGCCGGCGAAGCGCTGGTCGACGACCCGCGTGTGCCGCTGGTCAGCGCCACCGGCAGCACCCGCATGGGCCGTGAAGTCGGCCCACGCGTGGCCGCCCGCTTCGGCCGCAGCATCCTCGAACTGGGCGGCAACAACGCCATGATCCTGGCCCCGAGCGCCGACCTGGACCTGGCCGTGCGCGGCATCCTGTTCTCCGCCGTGGGCACCGCAGGCCAGCGTTGCACCACCCTGCGCCGGCTGATCGTGCACCGTTCGATCAAGGACGAAGTGGTTGCCCGGGTGAAAGCCGCCTACGCCAAGGTACGCATCGGTGACCCACGCAAGGACAACCTGGTCGGCCCGCTGATCGACAAGCAGTCGTTCGACGCCATGCAAGGCGCCCTGGCCAAGGCCCGCGACGAGGGCGGCCAGGTATTCGGTGGCGAGCGCCAGCTGGCCGACCAGTACCCCAATGCCTACTACGTGTCGCCGGCGATTGCCGAGATGCCGGGGCAAAGCGACGTGGTGCGCCATGAAACCTTCGCACCGATCCTCTACGTGCTGGCCTACGACGACTTCGAAGAGGCGCTGCGCCTGAACAACGAAGTGCCGCAAGGCCTGTCGTCGTGCATCTTCACCACCGACCTGCGTGAAGCGGAGCGCTTCCAGAGCGCCTCGGGCAGCGACTGCGGCATTGCCAACGTCAACATCGGCACCAGCGGTGCCGAGATCGGCGGGGCGTTTGGTGGCGAGAAGGAAACCGGCGGTGGTCGCGAGTCGGGTTCCGATGCCTGGAAGGGCTACATGCGTCGCCAGACCAACACCGTGAACTACTCGCGCGAGCTGCCGCTGGCGCAGGGTATCGTGTTCGACTGATGCTGCATGGCCGGGGGCGCTGCCCCCGGTTCGCCGGCAAGCCGGCTCCCACAGTGATCGCGCCGAGCATGCGATCCTTGTGGGAGCCGGCTTGCCGGCGATGGGCTGCACGCCAGCCCCAACAAGAACAATATGCTGGAGCCGGCCATGTCCGAATTGCGTCAACAATGCTTGTGGGAACACGTCAGCCAACCGACCGTCGCCGCCCAGGCCCTGGCCGGTGAGCACAAGGCCGATGTGTGCGTGATCGGTGGCGGCATCACCGGCCTGTCGGCGGCCATCCACCTGCTCGAACAGGGCAAGTCGGTGATCCTGCTGGAGGCCTGGAAGATCGGCCACGGCGGCTCCGGACGCAACGTCGGCCTGGTCAACGCCGGCACCTGGATCCGCCCCGACGACGTCGAGGCGACCCTGGGCCAGAAGCAGGGCAGCCGCCTGAACAAAGTGCTTGGCGATGCCCCGGGCGAAGTCTTCGCCATGATCGAGCGTCTGGGCATCGACTGTCAGGCCCAGCACAAAGGCACCCTGCACATGGCGCACAACGCCACCGGCATTGCCGACCTCGAAGCCCGCCATGAACAGTGGCGCCGCCGCGGTGCCGACGTCGAGCTGCTGACCGGCGCCCAATGCCAGGAATACTGCGGTACCGACAAGATTTCCGCCGCGCTGCTCGACCGCCGCGCCGGCACCATCAACCCCATGGGTTACACCCAGGGCCTGGCCTCGGCCGTGGCTCGCCTGGGTGGCAAGCTGTTCCAGCAGTCTTCCGTCGAGGGCCTTGAGCGCGACGGCGACGCCTGGCGGGTGAAGACCGCACGCGGTTCGGTGCGCGCCGACAAGGTGGTGATCTCCACCGGCGCCTACACCGAAGGCGACTGGAGCAACCTGCAGAAGCAGTTCTTCCGTGGCTACTACTACCAGGTGGCGTCCAAGCCCCTGCAGGGCGCCGCAGCCGACAAGGTGCTGCCACACGGCCAAGGCTCGTGGGACACCCGCACCGTGCTCAGCAGCATCCGCCGCGACGACCAGGGCCGCCTGCTGCTCGGCAGCCTCGGCCGGGTCGACAACAAGCCTGCGTGGTTCGTGCGCAGCTGGGCCGATCGTATCCAGAGCCATTACTACCCGGAGCTGGGCAAGGTCGAGTGGGAGATGCACTGGACCGGTTGCATCGATTTCACCCCCGACCACCTGATGCGCTTGTTCGAACCGGCGCCGGGGCTGGTGGCGGTGACCGGCTACAACGGCCGCGGCAATACCACCGGCACGGTGATTGGCCGGGCCTTTGCCGAATTCCTGCTCAAGGGGGAGGAGGGCAGCCTGCCGATTCCGTTCTCGCCGATGACGGGCGTCAGTGCGCCTTCGTTGCGCACGGCGTTCTATGAGTCCGGGTTCTCGCTGTATCACGCGGGGCAATGCTTGAGAGTTGTGTTGTAGGCGCTGGCCCCATCGCCGGCAAGCCGGCTCCCACAGGGATGGGTGGTGAACCATTGTGGGAGCCGGCTTGCCGGCGATGAGGCCAGTGCTATTTGTGCAACCAGCTCAGGAACCCACCTTTCTTGATGACTGCCGGCTTCTGCTCCAGCAATGACTGGCTCGATTGCTGCCGGGTTCGCTGCAGCCTGGTCAACGCAGTCTTCACCTCCTGGCGCTCCTCCAGGCAACTGCGCACCTGCTCCTTGTCGATGCGAAACAGCAGGCAACTGGTCAGGCTGCGAAACTCGGCATTGGACTGGTCAGCATCGAGCAAGCCCTCGACGCCCAGCACCTCGCCGGGGCCCATGCGCCCGGCCTCGATCAGTTTGTCGCCGTCGCGGATGGCCGCCGAAACCACGCCGGTGCCGATCACCAGCAGGTAGTCCGAGGTGTCGCCCACGCCCAGGATCACCTGGTCTGCCAGGTACTCCACCGAGGTCATGCGCTGGCTCAGGCTGTCCTTCTCGTCGCTGCTCAGCGCTCGGAAAATCCGCACATCCTCGAGCAGCGCGCGTTGCCGGTTCCAGGCGCGTGCCGGCTGGGTGTCGGCATTCCAGATCACGCCGCTGGCCTCCAGGTGGCGGTGGGCGAGGTCGAACATGTGGTTACGCACCTCGAGCTTCTGGCCCATGCTGGCCACGAAACCGCTGGCCTCGTACTCCACCGACTCAAGGCTGGCGCTCTTGATCGCCACCTTGGGCGGCGGGTTGCTCAGCAGCGCGCGGGTGCCCTGCAGGGTCTTTTCCAGGGCATCGATGACGCGCCGTGGCCGCACGCTGGCGGGCACCACGATGCTGATCGATACCCCGTGCACATCATTGGGCTGGCTGAAATTGAGCAGCTTGGCCTTGGCCGCCACCGAGTTGGGGATCACCGCCAGGCTGCCATTGCCGGTGAGCAGGCGGGTCGCGCGCCAGTCGATGTCGATGACCTTGCCCTCGGTGCCATCGATGCTGATCGAGTCGCCGATCTGGTAGGGGCGGGTGGTGTTCAGCACGATGCCGGAGAACACATCGCTGAGGGTGCTCTGCAATGCCAGGCCGATGACGATCGCCATCACCCCGGAGGTGGCCAGCAGGCCTTTGACCGGCAGGTTGAGCACGTAGGCGGCGGCCGCCACGATGGCGACCAGGAAGGTCACCGCCCCCAGCACATCCTGCAGCAGCCGGCCGGTGTGGCTGCTGCGCGCCACCAGCAGCACGCCGGTGACCACTGTCACCACGCGCGCGGCGAACAGCCACCAGGCGATGCCCAGCACCGTGGCCAGCAGGTTGCGCGCCACATCCTCTGCCCAGGGCGCCGGTTGCAATGGGCTGACGCCGGCACTGATCAGCACCCCGGTGAACAGCAGGAACAGGCCCACCCGCAGGCCGATGCGCAGCGCCCGCCGGCCAGCCGCGATCAGGTGCCAGAGCAGCATGTCGAGCGCGATCAGCACAAAGCCGATCAGCAAGGGGTAGTGCTGGATGAGTGCGAGCATGCGGGTCTCGTCGCAGAGGGCTGTTGCTAGTAAAGAGCAGGTTGGCTGCAATTACTACTGGCCAGGCGCGCGACGCGCAGCGGTTGCAAGGGGAGGGTGCGGCTCGCTGCAAGCGCAGGAGCCGCAGGGGCATCAGAACATGAAGTAGACGCTGGCGCTGGTCTGGTCCAGGTCGATGTCGCCGACCTTGAGTACTTCCTGCTCCAGGCGCACGCCCAGGTTGCGCAGCACGTCCACCTCGACACCCAGGCCGTAGGTCATGTCCAGGTCGTTGCTGTCGCCGGCGATGTCGTGGTCGGCGTCCCAGGCATGCACGCCGAGGCTGCCGAACAGGCGCACCCGCTGCCCGATCGGCATGCCCAGGTGAGCAGTGGCCTGCACCGAGTGGCCATCGAAGTTGCCGTGGTCGCCATCGAAATGCCCCAGGTCGACCCAGGCACCTTCGAACGCCAGGTAAGGGTTCACGCGGTAGCCGACGAAGGCCTTGTAGGCGGTGTCGTCGTCGCTGATCTGGTGCTCGTCGATTTCAACGCGGGTCAGGCCACCGCCGACATAAAGGCCGCGGTCATCGGCCAAGGCGTTGAAGGTGCTGAGCATGAACAGGGCAGCAGCAAGCGGTTTTGCGAGTTTCATCAGTCATCCAAGGGCTTGAGTAGGGAGGAGGATGGCCAGGTCAGGCCGGTTTGCTCGGCTGGAACTCCCGGTCCAGGCGTTCCCGAATCTGCTGGGCGGCGCTATCCAGGGCGGGATAGAAGTCCTCGACCACCGGGGTCTTGGACTGGCCGATGTTCTTGCCGCTCACGCGGTCCAGGGCGCGGGCGAGCATTTCGCCGGTCTGGCTGTCGCTGACTTCACTTTTCAGGAACAGGTACAGGGTTTCATCGCGAACCCCGGTGGCATGCAGGGAAAGGCCGACCAGCATGCCGATGGGGATGTATTCGGTGACATTGGGATCACGCGGGGCACGTTCGATATCGGCAATCGAAACGTTGAGCGACAGGGACTTTGCCGTGGGCTTGTCGACCAGACGGTAGCCTGCGTCGGTCAGCTGTTTTTCCAGCTGGCCTCGGAAGCGCTGGCGCAGCTTTTCGGCGTCGCCGTCGAACTTGGCAACCCGCGGGTCGCGGCTGTCGAGCGAGAAGGTTTTTGGCAGGTTGATGAACACGACCTTCTCATGCTGGGCAGAGAGCGGCGCGGCAGAGCGCTTCCAGGCCAGTGTCTTGTCATCGTGCTCGATGACCTGCAGATCCGTGTTGGCTTGTTCCTTGGGCGTGACTTCGGTGTCGATGCTGGGCGCCATCGAACAACCGAACAAGGTGAGCGTGCATAGAAAAATCGAAAGTTGCTTGAGCGGCATAGTGACTCCTGTTGACCTCACATCGAGGCGGCAAACCTCGGCGCAATCTGCGCGTTGGCTGAAGAAAACAGGAATCAAAAATCGTCATTTGTACCCGCCACTTGCCACAGGTCATCAGTCGTTCATGCAGCGCAGCCGGTCCAGTTCGAGGATGTAGTAGCACAGCGCGTTGCCGCGGCTGGGCAGCATTGCCAGGTTGAGCATCGAGCCCAGGCGGAAGTACTGGCGGGAGAACAGCAGTTCGGAATGGCGGCTGACGTTGAACAACTGCTGCTCGCTGCTGGCCTGGATATCTTCGACCTTGAGCTTGATTCGCCAGCGCGAGGTTTGCACCACGGCCGCGCCCACGGCGATATGCCGTTCCTTGTCACCCAGGCGCTCGAGCAGGCTGATCACCGCACTGGGTTCGCTGATGGTCAGCCGCTCCTTGAAGTCCAGGGTGTCGTCGCCCATGAAGTGATGGCCTTCGGAGCGATAGGGCTGGCTGTTTTCGTAGGGCACGGACCAGGCGAAGCACAGCGCAGCCAGGCAGGCCGCGAAAACCGCCGCGATGATCAGTGCATGCCGCCAGGGCGCAGCGTCGTTATTCATCTTTAACCCCCAGGCACTGGTTGATCATGCTGATGAGCCGCTCCTCGCGATAGGAAAATTCCAGGTTGTAGGCGTCCCCGGATTTTTGAATGCAGGAAAGATTGGTGCGCGAGCCGGTACGGCTGATAAACAGTTCGCCTAATAGCGGCTGGGTAGTAATACCCGAACTCAAGATATCGGCCTTGAGTGCGTCGACATCCTGTTTGCTTTTGCCGACGGCGGTGATTGAGAGTTCACCTTCGGTCAGAATGGTTATCACATGCAGATCATGGGTGGGCTTGTAACCGCTATACAGTTGCCACAGGGTAAACAGCGCAAACAGTGCCACTGCCAGATAACCCAGGCGCAGCGGCTTGCTCAGGCGCTGCCTGCGAGCCGGTGGGGGTGTGCTCGCAGGGCCCTGGGCAGGCGTTGGCTCGCAGGCCGGCTCGGCGGCAGCGTCGTCGGGGCACAGCAGGTGATCGCTGTTGAAGCGATAGCCACGGCGCGGCACGGTGACCAGCAGGTCGTGGTCCTTGCTGTCGCCAAGGATGTTGCGCAGGGTGAAGATGGACTGGTTGAGGCTGCCGGCCGAGACCACCCGATCATCCCAGGCGAAGGCCATGATGGCCTCGCGCGAGCAGATTTCCCCGGGTTCGAGCAGCAGCAGTTCGAGTATTCGAGCGTCTGCGCGGGCCAGGGTTATTTCTTCTGGCGGGGTGTGTAGAGGTTTTATCGATAGCGTGTATTGATCAGGATCAAACTCCACAAGGGCGCTATTTTTTAATCGAAAATAGTGGCTCATGTATCACATCGCGCGTTGTGAAAATTGCCGGCCATTATAGGGGCGATAATTAACGGTGCAAGTCGACAGGGTGCACTTGTGACGGAAGGTTTAGGTGAATAAGCTAGTGGTGGTTAATTATTTCAATGTGGAAACAAAGTTGCGGAAGTTAAATATTTAACTTCCCTTGATGGTGTGGGGGCCCAGGCGGCTGTCTTTGAAAAGGGGTGCGAGGCATCGTTCACAAAATAGAACGCTAAGGCCGATTTTCGCAGTCTACCGCTTCAAAGGTGATGATTTTAATGTGTGTCCATCAACGCGAAACACCCAACACACACACTGAATCACCACCTCAAGGAGCACCGCCATGACCTCGTTCAAATACAACCGCCTGAACAAAGATGACGCCGCCGTGCTGCTGGTCGACCACCAGGCCGGCCTGCTGTCCCTGGTTCGCGACATCGAGCCGGACGCGTTCAAGAACAACGTGCTGGCCCTGGCCGACCTGGCCAAGTTCTTCAACCTGCCGACCATCCTTACTACCAGCTTCGAGCAAGGCCCCAACGGCCCGCTGATGCCCGAGCTCAAAGCGCTGTTCCCGGATGCCCCGTACATCGCTCGCCCAGGCCAGATCAATGCCTGGGACAACGAAGACTTCGTCAAGGCCGTGAAGGCCACCGGCAAGAAGCAGCTGATCATCGCCGGTGTCGTGACCGAGGTGTGCGTGGCGTTCCCGGCGCTGGCCGCGCTGGAAGAAGAGTTCGAAGTGTTCGTGGTCGCCGATGCCTCCGGCACCTTCAACGCCATGACCCGCGATGCGGCCCACAACCGCATGACCCAGGCCGGTGCGCAGATGATGACCTGGTTCGGCGTAGCCTGTGAGCTGCACCGCGACTGGCGCAACGACATCGAAGGCCTGGCCGCGCTGTGCTCCAACCACATCCCGGACTACCGCAACCTGATCACCAGCTACAACGCCTTCAACGCCGGCAAGTAAGCGGCCCTGCCGGGCACCCGCAACGGTGCCCGGCACGCGCGGCAGCGCCCGCCAACCCCTCGCTCATCCCAAGGAACGCCGATGAACACTTCAGGCCAAGACAACCGCAACGTGGTGACGCTGGTGATCCAGCACAAAGTCCGCGCCCCGGCGCTGGCGAGCTATGAAGCCTGGCTCAAGCGCACCGTCAGCACCGCGCGGCAACAGCCGGGGCACCTGGACGTCAACGTGATCCGCCCGGATGGCGATGGGCTGCACTTCACCACCGTGGTGCGCTTCGCCGATGCCAGCCTGCTGCAGGCCTGGCTCAACTCGGCCGAGCGCCAGGCGCTGGTCAGCGAAGTGCTGCCGCTGCTCGAAGGCGGCGACAACCCCCAGGTGCATGAAGACCCGGAGTTCTGGTTCACCCCGCCGAGCACTCGGGCCCCGCAGCCGCCGCGCTGGAAGCAGGCGCTGCTGACCTACCTGGTGATCTGCCCGATGACCCTTATCGTGCCGCAACTGCTGGCGCCGCTGTTCGCGCGCTTCCCGCAGCTGGGCTGGGGGATCCTCGGCAACCTGATCGTCAACCTGTTCATCATTCTGCCCGTGGTGTTCTACATCATGCCCTGGGTCACCCGCCGCTGCGCCAACTGGCTGCGCGGCTGAGCCAGCCAGCACCAGCGCTGGCGGTTGCTAGGCTTGAACAACCCCAACCATCCTGCATCGCTCCAAGGAGGTTCCATGATTGCCGACCTGATCCTGTTCAATGGCAAGCTGCACACGGTGGACCGTGAGCAGCCCACCGCCAGCGCTGTCGCCATCAAGGATGGCCGCTTCATTGCCGTGGGCGCCGACGCTGTGGCCATGGCCCACAAGGGCGCTGGCACGCAGGTCATCGACCTCAAGCAGCGCACGGTGATCCCGGGCCTGAACGACTCGCACCTGCACCTGATCCGCGGCGGCCTGAACTACAACCTGGAGCTGCGCTGGGAAGGCGTGCCCTCGGTAGCCGATGCCATGCGCATGCTCAAGGACCAGGCGGCGCGCACGCCCTCTCCGCAATGGGTCCGTGTGGTGGGTGGCTGGAACGAATTCCAGTTCGCCGAAAAACGCATGCCGACCCTGGAAGAAATCAACCAGGCCGCCCCCGATACCCCGGTGTTCCTGCTGCATCTGTACGACCGCGCGCTGCTCAACCGCGCCGCGCTCAAGGCGGTGGGCTACGACAAGGCCACGCCCAACCCGCCGGGCGGGGAAATCCAGCGTGACAAGTTCGGCAACCCGACCGGCATGCTCATCGCACGGCCCAACGCGGCGATTCTCTACGCCACGCTGGCCAAGGGGCCGAAGCTGCCGCTGGAGTACCAGGTCAACTCGACCCGCCAGTTCATGCGAGAGCTCAACCGCCTGGGCCTGACCAGCGCCATCGATGCCGGCGGCGGTTACCAGAACTTCCCCGATGACTACCAGGTGATCCAGGAATTGGCCGACAACGGCCAGCTGACCGTGCGCATCGCCTACAACCTGTTCACGCAAAAACCCAAGGAAGAGCTGGACGATTTCCGCAAGTGGACCTCCAGCGTCAAGCTGCACAGCGGCACCGACTTCCTGCGCCACAACGGCGCCGGTGAAATGCTGGTGTTCTCCGCCGCCGACTTCGAGGACTTCCTCGAACCGCGCCCGGACCTGCCGCAAACCATGGAAGAAGAGCTGGAGCCGGTGGTCCGCCACCTGGTCGAGCAGCGCTGGCCGTTCCGCCTGCACGCCACCTACAACGAATCGATCTCGCGCATGCTCGACGTGTTCGAGAAGGTCAACCGCGACATCCCGTTCAATGGCCTGCCGTGGTTCTTCGACCACGCCGAAACCATCACCCCGCAGAACATCGAACGCGTGCGGGCGCTGGGCGGCGGCATCGCCGTCCAGGACCGCATGGCATTCCAGGGTGAGTACTTCGTCGATCGCTATGGCGCCAAGGCCGCCGAGCACACCCCGCCGATCAAGCGCATGCTCGAGATGGGCGTGCCGGTTGGCGCCGGTACCGACGCCACGCGGGTTTCTAGCTACAACCCATGGACGTCGCTGTACTGGATGGTCAGTGGCAAGACCGTCGGCGGCATGGAGCTGTATCCGGAGGGCCTGGGCCGTGACACCGCGCTGCAGCTGTTCACCCAGGGCAGTGCGTGGTTCTCCAGCGAGCAGGGCAAGAAAGGCCAGCTCAAGGTTGGCCAGCTGGCGGACCTGGCGGCGCTGTCGCTGGACTTCTTCAGTGTCGAGGAAGAGGCGATCAAGGGCATCGAGTCGGTGCTGACCATCGTCGATGGCAAGGTGGTGTATGGCGCCGCCGAATTCGACAAGCTTGGCCCGGCGCCGATGCCGGTGCTGCCGGAGTGGTCGCCGGTGGCCAAGGTGCCGGGGCACTGGCGTGCGGGTGCGCCGTCACTGGCGGCGGCCGTGCACCAGTGCAGCGGGCCTTGCGGGGTGCATGCGCACAGCCATGACAAGGCGCGGCAGTCGAGTGTGCCGGTGAATGACTTCCAGGGGTTCTGGGGGGCGCTGGGGTGTTCGTGCTTCGCGTTTTGAAGTGAGGTGATCCTGCTGGCCCCATCGCTGGCAAGCCAGTTCCCACAGGTACCGCGCTGCACTCAGGGACAGTGCATTACCTGTGGGAGCTGGCTTGCCAGCGATGGGGCCATGGTGCATTCACGCCATGTCGCTGACCGCGAACTCCTCGGCCAGGTGATCGATCAGCGCGCGCACCGACGGCAGCAACCCGCGCCGCGACGGGAAGATCGCATGCACGATGCCGCAGCGCGGATGCCACTGCGGCAACAACTCCACCAGCCTGCCTTCGGCCAGGTCCTCGCGCACCGCCACGCGCGGCAAGTGCGCAATGCCAACCCCGGCCACCACGAAATGGCGCAGCGCGAACAGGTCATCGGTGACCATGCGCGGCGTATGCGGGATCACGATGCTGCTGCCGCTTCCCTCGCCCTGGAACAACTCCCACTGGTATTCACGCTGGGCGCTGCCCCAATGCACGCTGGGCAAGGTGCCGAGCAGTTGCGGGTCGAAGCCTGCCGGCAGTTGCTCGAGGTACTGCGGGTGGCCCACCAGGCACTGGGTGCTGTTGCTCAGCACCTTCATCACCATGTCGGTGTTCTCCAGCGGCGGGAAGCGCACCCGCAGCGCCAGGTCGAAGCCCTCGTGCAGCAGGTCGACCCGGCGGTTGGTGCTCTCGATGAACAGTTCCACCTGCGGGTACTTGAGCATGTAGCGGGTCAGCATCGGCCCGACCCAGGCATTGAGCAGGGTGGTCGGGCAACTGATGCGCACCAGGCCGCGGGGTTCGCTGCGGTTGCGCTCGATGATCTCCGCCGCGCCCTCGGCTTCCACGCGCATGGCCAGGCAGCGGTTGTAGTAGGCCTGGCCGATCTCGGTCAGCGAGCAGTGCCGGCTGGTGCGATGCAGCAGGCGCACGCCGAGGCGCTCCTCGAGGTCGGCGATACGCCGGCTGAGCTTTGACTTCGGCATGTCCAGCGCCCGCCCGGCGGGGGCGAAGCCGCCATGTTCGACGACTTGGGTGAAGTAGTAGAGGGAGTTCAAATCTTCCACTGATCGTTCTCCGGACGGAACGCGAAAGGCAATTTTCGCAGTCTACCGCAGCAAAGGTGGTGATTTTAGTCTTTGCTCGAGGTAGCCGATTCACGGATTTCAGTGTGGCCTTTGAGCTGCACGAACTTTGAGAAAAATCCCACGGAGTTAGCGGACGACGTCACCGCGCACAATCAAATTCCTGAGAACAGACTGGTCAACCCGGAAATTTTTCAGGAGCAAGGTATGCGGCATTCATTAGCCCAGTTGCAGTGTGTAAGGCATGGCCTTACACTCAGTCATCGATGATCAAGACTTTCAGGCACAAGGGCCTGAGGCTTCTTCATCAGCGAGGAGATGCATCTGGAGTGCGCGCGGATCATGTTGCCCGTTTGCGAAGGCTGCTCGCATCGCTAGAGGTGGCGCAAACGCCTTCAAACCTTGATCGTCCCGGATATCGGCTGCATTTGCTGCGGGGCAGGCTGGATGGATTCTGGGCAGTGAATGTTTCGGGCAATTGGCGTCTGGTGTTCCGCTTCGTGGGTACTGACGTGGAGCTTGTCGACTATCTGGACTACCACTAGGAAACTGAAAACCATGCCTATGTACAACCCTCCTCATCCCGGCGAGTCTTTGCGCGAAGATGTCTTGCCTGCTATCGGCATGAGTGTCTCGGGGCTGGCGCGTCACTTAGGTTACTCGCGAGGGCAGCTGTCCACTGTACTCAATGGGCGTGCCGCGATATCCGCTGATCTGGCTTATCGCCTTGAGCTGGCGGGCCTCGGCGAAGCTCGGCAGTACCTTGCCGAGCAGGCGGCGTACGATCTCTGGCAGGCCGCCCACCGTGAACATCCTCAGATCGTGCGGCTGGTGTTTGCCTGACACTCAATCCGCATCCGAATCGAACAACCGCTCCAACTCCAGCCGCGCTTCCTTCGCCGTCTGCATCACCTTGGCCCGGTCATTGCGCACCTGCCCCTGGGCCACCAGTACTTCCTCGTCATGCTGGGTAAAGCGCTCGATCCGGTCTGCCGCCTGCTCGCGGCTCAATCCCAAGCCCACCAGTGCCCGGCGGGTCATCTCCAGGCTCGAATAGAACGTCTCGCGGATCGGCTCGGCGCCCACGTCCACCAGCTTGTGCACATGCTGGCGGTTGCGTGCGCGGGCCAGCACTTTCAGGTGCGGGTACAGGCGCTTGACCCGCTCCGCCGTGCGCGTGGTGACTTCCGGGTCGTCGGTGGTGATCACGAAATACTCCGCCTCGCCGACCTTGGCCGCATGCAGCACTTCGGCGCGCAGCGGGTCGCCGTAGAACACCGGCGCCTGTTCGAACATGCGGGTCATCTCGATGGCATCCACCGAGGTTTCCAGGGCAATGAACGGGATCTTCTGCGCCCGCAGGATGCGCGACACGATCTGCCCCATGCGGCCCATGCCGACGATCACCACGCGCGGGGTGCCGGCGTCGATGGCCTTGTACTGCTCGGGCACTTCACGCGGCGGTTGCGGGCGCTTGAGGGCGCGGGCGCAGCCGAGCATCAGCAGCGGTGTGATGGCCATCGACAGGGTGATGGTCATCAACAGCAGGTCGTAGGTCTGGGTGTCGAACAAGCCCTGGTCCTTGCCCAGCTTGAACACCACGAAGGCAAATTCGCCACCGGCCGCCAGCACCATGCCCAGGCGCAGCGCACTGGCGCTGTTCAGCCCGCCGGCCAGGCGCCCGATAGCGATCAGCAGCACCAGCTTGACCGCCACCAGCAGCAGGGTCAGGCCCAGCAATACCAGGGGCATTTCCAGCAACAGGCGCAAGTTGGCGCCCATGCCGACGCTGATGAAGAACAGCCCCAGCAGCAGGCCCTTGAACGGTTCGATCTGCGACTCCAGCTCATGCCGGTATTCCGAGTCGGCCAGCAACAGGCCGGCGAGAAACGCCCCCAGCGCCATCGAGACCCCGGCTTCTTCCATCAGCCATGCAGTACCGATCACCACCAGCAGCGCGGTGGCGGTGGACACCTCGGGCAAGCCGGTGCGGGCGACGATACGGAACACCGGGCGCAGCAGGTAGCGGCCGCCGACGATGACCACGGCAATGCTGGCGAACACCTTCAGGCCGTGCTGCAGGCTGTCGCCGTGGCTGGTGTCCGGGCCGTTCGCCGCCAGCAAAGGCACCAGGGCGATCAGTGGAATCGCGGCGATGTCCTGGAACAGCAGGATGGCGAAGGCCAGGCGGCCGTGGGGCGCGTTCAGCTGCTTGCTCTCGGCCAGGCTCTGCAGGCCCAGGGCGGTGGACGACAACGCCAGGCCCAGGCCCAGCACCACGGCGGCCGGCAGTGACTGGCCGAAGCCGAACCAGGCGATGGCGCCGATCACCGCGCCGGTCAGCAGCACCTGCGCGGTGCCGACGCCGAACACCGATCTGCGCATCAGCCACAGGCGCTTGGGCGACAGCTCCAGGCCGATGATGAACAGCAGCAGGACCACGCCCAGTTCGGAGATGTGCGCCACGCTCTCGGTGTCGCGGATAAGGCCCAGGGCCTGGGGGCCGATGGCCACGCCGGCGAGCAGGTAGCCGATCACGGCACCCAGTTGCAGGCGTTTGGCCAGGGGCACGGCGAGGACAGCGGCGAGCAGGAAGATCACCGCGGTTTGCAGAAGGCTGCCTTCGTGTGGCATTGGCTCGTACTCCATGAGCTGCCGGGGCAGCGTTAGAACAGTGTGGAGCACAATTCTGGGGAATGCGGCCGGCCCAGACAATCTGCCAGCCGGGAGACACATCGTCCTGTCACGGGTGACAGTTCAGGGGCTTGCAGGGCGGTATTGCAGCGCTTCGGCCAGGTGCGGCCTGGCAATCGCTGGCGCTCCCTCCAGATCAGCAAGCGTTCGCGCCACCTTCAGCAGCCGGTGCGCTGCGCGCAAGGACAGGCTCAAGCGCTCGCAGGCATTTTCCAGCCAGGCCTGGTCGGCGGCCTGCAGGGCGCAGTGACAGCGCAGCCCTTCAAGGTCGAGAAACGCGTTGGCACAGCCTTGGCGGCGTTGCTGCACTTCGCGCGCCGTGGCCACGCGGGCGGCCACGGCGGCGCTGGTTTCGCCGCTGGGCTGATGGTTGAGCGTGGTGCTTTCACGGGCCACGGTCAGGTGCAGGTCGATGCGGTCGAGCAAGGGGCCGGACAGCTTGTTGCGGTAGCGCTGGATCTGCTCGGTGCTGCAGCGGCAACGCCCGGTAGGGTCGCCGAGGTAACCGCACGGGCAGGGGTTCATCGCCGCCACCAGCTGGAAGCGGGCGGGGAAGCGCACCTTGTCCCGCGCCCGGGCGATCACGATCTCGCCGGACTCCAGCGGTTCGCGCAGCACTTCCAGTACGCGCCGTTCGAACTCCGGCAATTCGTCCAGAAACAGCACGCCATGGTGCGCCAGGGTGATTTCACCGGGTTGCGGCCTGCTGCTGCCGCCCACCAGCGCGGGGCCCGACGCCGAGTGGTGCGGGTGGCGAAAGGGCCGCTGCGGCCAGCTGTTGAGCGGTGCCCGCCCACTGACCGACTGGATGGCCGCCACCTCCAGCGCTTCATGCTCATCCAGCGGCGGCAGCAGGCCCGGCAGGCGGCTGGCGAGCAGGGTCTTGCCGGTGCCCGGAGGGCCGGTAAACAGCAGGTTGTGTGCCCCGGCCGCAGCCAGAAGCAAGGCGCGCTTGGCGGCGATCTGCCCTTGTACTTCGCTCAGGTCCGGGTAGGGCTGGCTTTGCAGTATCAAGCCATTGGCGGCAAAGGGCGGCAGTGGTACCTGCCCGTTCAGGTGCGCCACCAGCTCCAGCAGGTGCCCGACCGCATACACCACCAGCCCGCCCGCCAGGCTTGCCTCCTCGGCATTCTCCCGGGGCACCACCAGCGCCCGGCCGGCTTCGCGTGCTGCCAACGCGGCGGGCAGCACACCTTGTTAGTCGGACCTGGACTCTGCACATGATTTATGTAGCGGGTTATTAGTTTTATGGTCGCATGCAGATAGTATTTTGAATGCCGATTATTTTTTCTGATAAATATCAAATAGTTGGCCAGGGGCTCTTAATATATGTGAGCTTTGCTAGTTATAGGGAAGGTCGCATTAGTGAGTGTGCGGGGCACGCCTGAAAGTCTTTAGATAGAGAGCTTGAAGTGGAGAGACACAACGCGGTGTTTATAGATATGTGCTGTAGGTGCGATTCAATACATAACATGTAGCTGTAAGAGGCCTGTATTGGAAAACCCACTACTGGCTTAATTTGCATATATGGCTATCCTGAGATCCACTATCTGAGGTGGGTACTCATGACTACTCTTCTGAACGTTGATTTCACCAGTTCGTTAAATCCAACAATATCTGAAATCCCTCATTCCGTCCCCCAGCTCTTTCTGAGTGATATGCAGCCTTTTTCGTCAGCCAACAGATATCTGCGGAATTGTTCTAGGCGAATGTTGCCAAAGAGTTTGAATACATTGGCGGAGCATCTCAAAGAGTTATCAAGTTGGCTTGAAGGCTCTGGGCTGGACGTCGAGGATATGACCGAAGTTTACTTTGATGCGTACGTGGACGCTCTGTGTACATATCGCCGTCGGACTGGTTGTCCTCTAAGTTGGAATACGGTGAACGCTCGTGTTGGTGGGGCGTATCGATTCTTAAGATGGGCCTTAAAAAATGGTCACTGCGCAGACCTCAAAGATACCGATGTGGAAAATTCATACCGCTCTTCGCGTAAGAAATACCTTATGAGAGGACACCCAGCGAAAAAGCTCGAAGAGCCAGTTCGATTCTTGCAATTGAGCGAAGCAATCAAGTTTGTCGAATATTTGGCGGATTGTGACAGCACAGTTGATGCCGGAATTAGGTTCCGAAACAAGCTGATGGCTTCCTTGATGCTCCAGGTTGGGCTTAGAGTTTCTGAGGTTATCAATTTCCCACTAAAAGATCTTCCTGAGGTGAATGCTCGTGGGTATTTTACTCCAGCAAGGGTCGTCGGGAAGGGTATGAAAGCCCGATGCGTTTTGATTCCGAATTCGCTACTCTTGAAGCTTTGGGAGTATGTGGATTTTACTCGCGAGAAGATATGTGAGTCGGTGCTTGTAAGGCCCGATTCAGTGGGCTTTTTATTTTTGAGTATTGAAGGAAACGCTGTTACTCGTAACTGGATGGAAAAACAATTCGCCCTAATCAGCAAGAGGCTTGGCATTAAGTCGACCCCGCACTCTCTCAGGCACACATTCGGAACATATCATTATCTGCTAAATAAGGATTTGCCCAGTCTTGCAAATCTTATGGGCCATGCCAGCGAGAACACAACCCGCAGATTCTACGTTCATACTGCAATGCTCGTATCGTATGCCGGTACCTACAGTGCTTTCCAAGCCGAGATTGATCGACTCATAGGAGGCAGTGGCTTTGTCGGATAAGTATAAAACACTGGGATTTATCAAGCGCGCTGAGGCAGTGGTCCAGGAGGAACTCAGATTTTCAGCCGTTTGTAAAAATACCGGTAGGGAATACAGCTACGATTTTAACTCCAAGAAATATGCTCGCGAGTGCCGCCGTATCTGCGAGGTTTTTGTCTGGGCACTGTATAGACGTCGAGACTCACTAGGGCATACATCCAGGGTGGCAGTAGCAGAGCGAGCAAGTTGTTTTTTTAAGTTTTTGGCGGTTTCAAACATTACTTTGCCTGAAGAGCTAAGTGATGCCACGTTGGTTGAATTTTCGCATTGGTTAAAGACGCAATCTGGACAGAGTTACCCTACTGCAGCTAATACGTATCGCAGCCTAACTACAACTTTCAAGGAAATGAGCCGTCATCCTAAGGTCTCTAGCGAATTTGTTGTTCAAAAGAATTCATTCCCTAAAGCGTCAAGCCAGGTAATGACATCTCAGGGTTATGATGAACATGAGCTGAAAGCTATTTTGAAAGCCGCGGTGCTGGGCGTGCGCGAGAGTGCTGCGAAACTAGAGCGAGCTTATCAGCCGAAGTGGATCGGATTCCCACCTCCTTTGGATGATGTGGCTCCACAGAATGTCAGGGGGAGACATTCCATTTGGCAGAGTAAAGAACATAGGATTTGGTGGTGGGAGAATAACTGTGGCTTCCAGAGAGTAAACACTGCTTTTTTGCGCGGTAAAGCACAAGGGCAAGATTTTCTTAGTGGTATGTCGCCAGAAGGGCGCGGGTCGGTTGCATTGCTGGAAAAATTCTATGACGAAATTGGCGCAGGAAAAGCGTACGAACCGCGCTATCTTGGCGCGCCGTCGCCTATTAAATATAGAACGCCCTGGGCAAAAAAAGAGTATTTAGAATGGTATTGGGAAAATCATCTCGATTGCCGTCCCCTGACTCGTAAGGATGTTAATAAAAAAACATACAAATTTCTTCGGGCCATCTCAGATAATTTCAATGGCCGTATCAAGCAATTTTTTAATTCGCTGGGTGTTGGGAAGTGGATAGGAGCATCGGATCTAATTCCGTATTACTTGATGCTATTAATCCGTACGGGGCTGAATCCATCCACGATCCAGAGGTTGACGATTTACTGTCTGAGCCAAGACCCTACGGATAACGAAAAGTTTTTCATTAATTGGGAGAAGTTCCGTTCATCCAAACGTGGTGCCACCATTCCTTCTGGTTTGGGTAATGATAAGTGGCCGGTGTCGATAATTAAACGCGTTATCCAGATTACCGAAAGCATCCGTGAACCTGGTCAGGTTGAATTGTGGATTGGGAATGCAAACAGACACAAGAGAACCCTGCCATTACAAAATAGCGCCTTCAAACGGGGCTTGCAAGAATTCTCACGCAAGCACGACTTGCGTGATCGTAATGAAAAGCCTATGAGTATTCATGCAGGTCTACTCAGGCCGACGCTAGCCTGGCACGAGTACGTGAGAACTGAGGATCTTAATTACTTAAATCAGTTGTTAGGGCATACTAAAATGTCCACAACGGCTGAATATATTAGGCGCGTTGAAGACCCCGTTCTTCGCACTAGGCGCGGAATCCACCAGGATGCAATGTTTCTAGGATTGCTGACAGGCGAATTCAACGCGCTGGATAAATCGTCAGGGTCGATGATCACATCCGAGTGCGTCTTGAATCACTGTAGGGACCAGTTGAATTCGCCTCAGCACGGGCAAAAAATCGGCGTGATTTGTACCAGTGGTCATGAGGTTTGCTTGGGTTGTCAGAACCTTATTATTACCCTCGAAGATATCAAGAAGTATATGTGTTTTATCGCGTTTCATGATCATTTGTTACGTGCGGGTGATATCAATGATGCGGAATATTCTCAAGCAGTTAGTGAAAAAAGGTACTTTTGGGAAACATATATTTTTCCAAGATATCCTGAAGATTTGGTTCAGCGCATAGCCACTGACGCACGCCGTTCCCCTATCGAAGCCTGGGATATTGATAAATATGAGCAAGATAAGCAGATTCCCTAGTGCAGGAGCCCAATTGGCTTCAATTAAGGCAGAGAGTTTTCGCCCGTCGACGCTAGTCCTGATGGCTGAAGAAGTTCGAAATGAGATTAGGGTCTCACGTAAATCTCTCTATGCGGATCACGTATGGGATTTCTCCGAGGAAAATCCGTATCTGTCAGCTAAGTCGGCTGTTATCACCTTCGCAAATCTCAGCTTTGAGGATGGAACGAGATTAACGTGCGCCAGTAATCGGCATTACTTGATCGCCGTTAAAGAGTATATTTATTCTTTGATTGTGAACCCGCCATACACAAGGCCGACTTTGTCATCAATATGCCAGTCGATGAGAAAAGGTATTCGGAACTTGTTGCTTTACATGTGGCGAACCGGTGTGCAGAGATTTTCGGATCTTACTCAAGCGGATATGCAATCCTTTACTTGCTCCATCGCAGGAAAGTCGAATGGTTCTGGTGGCCCATTGACAGACCGTACTTTAAGAACACGGATCTATGGCTTGCCTTGGCTGTATGAGCAGTCCAGGTCGAGGAAGCTGTCTGATGGATTGACTGTATGGCCTTTCGGCGATTGCGAGTCCGGTAGTGAATGGAGTAAAGCAAACGCGCAAAAAGTTATGGATCGGACGGTATTTACCACGCCCGAAATGCCAGATGAGGTAGCAGTCAAAATCATCCAAAAAGCGGTTGAAGAAATAGAAATTTCCTATTTCATCGAGGAGGTCAGGCGCGCCCAAGAAAGCCAGAAGATAACTGGGCGCAAGATGATCATCCAGACAACGTATGGCAAGGTGATGTGCGACACGCGAAAATTCCCATGGAATAAGTACGGACTGTCGTCACAATGGGATCTTCATGCGCTTGTGCAGCGAGTTCAAACGTCGGGTTACATACTAATTGCATTTCTGACAGGAATGCGGTTCCACGAAATTATTAATATAAGAAAACATGGTTGCTGGATTAAAAGCACGGTTAATATTAACGATGCTATGAGGTCGTTCTGCTTTATCAAGTCGACTACCACCAAGCTCGAAGCTGTGCCTGTTGTCACTGAGTGGCAAACGGTACCTTTTATCGAATATGTCATTGATGCTTTGAGGCGATGTTTCCGTCATAGCTCTACTGAAATTAGCTCGTGGCTGTTCAGTTCTCGTGAGGGAGGAAGCCGCCTAGGTATAAGTACTATCAATTTTCGATTGAAAAATTTTGTTGAGTTGCATGATATTCGTTTCAATGGTGAGTTGTGGTCGTTGGCAACCCATCAGTTTCGGAAAAAACACGCGCGACTCATGATTCGCCAGGGTTTGGGTTTGATGTGGCTAAAGGATCAACTTAAGCATTGGGATGTTGAAATGACCAAAGGCTACGGTGATTTAAGCCTCTATACTGAGCTTCAGCAAGAAAAATTTGCTATGTCATCTGAAAAATATGCTGAGCTGATAGGTAGTCAGTTGCCCATAATCGGAGGCGGTGCGGATGATATAAGTGAGATACGCAAGATATTCTCGGGAATGATCGCCTCTGAAAAAGAGGAGTTCCTGGCCGAATTGCCCAAAAAGGCATTGATTGAGCAGACCGACGATGGCCTTTGCATGTATCGTCCGAGCAAGGCTATGTGTGGGGGGGATCGGAGAAATTGTCGCCCTGCCGATTGCAACAACTCTGTGATACCAGCGCTGAGTCTCAAGCGGACAATTAAATGGCGTTTGAGTGAAAATGCTAGGTTAAGAACATTCTTCAGTAATGAACCGCATAAGATTGCGCATCTAGACGATCGTATCGGTGAGCTTACCAAATTGTTGAGTCAACTCGAAGGCGTCGGAGGTACGTGATGAAAAACAAACCGAGAGGAAGCCAGGTTGGTCTGAAAAAGAACAGGGAAGACACGAAGGCAAAAAATACTTCCGCCATGTGGGCTGTGATTCAACGACTTCGAAAGGAAAAGTCGTCGGTTGTCTGGAGCTACAAAGAGGTGTGGCAGGGTGCCGGGCTCAAAAGCCATGTGCCACTCTCAAGCCCATGGAATGTAAGCGTGCGAGGTGCAATCGACGCGCACAATGCTGAGGTTCAGCAAAGGATTGAACAGGGGCCTCCGGTATTGGCTCAGCGCCGGACACAGAGAGATGCCAATCGCGAGCTGCAGAAACAGATCAAGGTACTAACAGCCGAGAGGGACCTGGCGCTATCCAAAATCGCCGTGTACGAAGCTGATGCCGATTACTACCGTGCCGAATGCCAAAAGCTTGCTTTGATCAACACCCGGCTTCGTCAACAGCGATCAGGTTAACCGTCACTAGGCCGTCACATGCGATATCAGGGGTAAAGCTCACTCGGGAGAAGTGAAGGGCGACTGCATACCGTCAATGTCCTCTCGCACCCTCTGCAACAAAACGTCCGGAGATACACCATCTTTGGCAGCATAGGTATACACGAGCAACGTGATCGGATGAACCCTTAGCATCGGTGCGAGAGCTTCGAGTCTGTCGATGGTGGGAGAATGTATGCCCCGTTCGAGCGTACTGATGTACGTTCGACCACTGACATCCGAAAAATCCTCCTGACTGAGTCCATTACGGGTCCGGAACCAGCGGAACACCTTCCCGAAAGCCTTTTTCAGTTCCATTTGCACAATCCGCAAAAGGAACGATGAAGCCGTTTTGAATAGTATATCGCTACACAGTATACTGTTCATTTTGAGGCATTTTGGTATGTTCGTTTCTGACAGCAGGGCGGAAGTCAGAGGGTTGGCTCCGCTTCTTGAGCCCGGCCAGCAGGGTTGGCACGTCATGCTGAAGCCACAAATTTCACCATGGTTTCACGCCACGGTGATCAGAAGGGATGAGGGCTTCGAATCCCGTCATGTGGTGTTTATCGACTCTTTGCCCACCCTCGGTTTTTGGATTGAGCAGGTGGAGGGCGAGGTGCGCTTGGAGTCTCTCCAGCTGGTTTCACCTGGGTGGCTGAATGGAAAACAATCTTGGGAAATGGATGTTCTGACGGAGATAGCCCAAAATCTTCAGAATGGTGAGACGAGGTTGTCTCTTCAGGATGGCAGGGTATTGTTTTTCCCAGATGCCAAGCCAATCAGTCGGGAAGGCTATTCAAAAGTCATTTACCGCTCAGTGCCGGCAGACGGTCGTCGCGATGCCCGGAATTCATAAGGCAGCGTTGACTGCGTAGCCATTGCGCGTCGAAATCAGAGGCAAGGAGGTTAACGTTCGATGCCTTCGCCACAAGACATTCTCCCGCCTGATCATCAAGCGTATACGGATGCCGTAGAAGCTATGCGTCTGTACTACGAGGCGAAAGCAGCGGGGCTACCTGAGCAAGCAGTCGAGCGCTTGAGGCTAATCGCTGAGGCGCAATTCCAGGCGCTTAGCGATTACCAGCTTAGTGCCTGGGGAATGCAGTCAAAGCCAGTCCATTGATTACTAGCTCTTGCTCGGTTTTAGGCCCTCGCGGACTTCGCTTTGCGACCTCGTCTACCTCACTCGCGCTGCAGTCTTTAACTCGAAGCCCATTCACTGACGAGGTTGCCGCCTATCCCGTGGGTGAATCGTAAAAATCTAGACAGGAATAGGACGCCGGTGGTGTTGCCAAAGGGCGAGCAAATTTTGAGGGGTAGTCGCAGCGATCCTTTAGCTCCCAGCCTTGCGGCATTGGGTTCAGAATCCGACCGGCTATGCCCGCCGTCACTACCGCAGAGAAACCAGCTTCCTCTGCTGCCAAAATTGCGGGGGGCTTTTGCTGGTAGCCAGTCCCGACGGATGCGCAGTTGCAGTCCTCAGCTGTAAGCATACACAAACTGGCAGGCGTGTCAGTCAAATTGGAGGGCCGCGCCTTAACGCGCTAGAAAACGCGCCCATCCTGTACTCATCAGAGTTAACTCCTCGTCCGGCCGGACGTGCAAGGCAAGCCGTACTTGGCAGCCTAAGGTAGCTCTCCAAATCGCCTTTCAGCGTTTCAGCCAAGAATGCTACTTGCTCGACGCCAGAGGATGCGGGCATTCACCGCACGTCCTAGCGACCGATATTGACTGGTATTCCCCAGCTCCAAGGTATCTCCTGCGAGCTTCACCGTTCGCGGTTGCACCTGGCCTATCCAATTCGGAAACATCGAGACTGCGATGGTGTGGGTGAGCTCACCCGAGTGCTCGTCTACATTAAAGGGGCCGCTGTAGGAAATGTACGACAGGCCTTGAGAGCGGTACTCCGCATCAGTGCCCTGGAACCAGTCACCTGAGGAAAACAACGCCCGATTCGGCATGCTCAACTGAGCCGACATATAGCCATCTGCCGAGTAGATTATGAATCCTTCAGGATTTTCACCGAAGGGATATACAGGGGCAGATCCGTCCACTGGGTATTCTGTGTAGGTTTCGAGAACCCAGGTTCCAATCAGTTTTTCACGCATGCTCATGGTCGTACCTCACATCGTCTGCTGCATGTCGTTGTCGATGGGCAAAAGCTGTCCAGAGATGGACTTGCCTGCGTCTGATGCTAGGAAAACTGCTAGTTCTGCAATGTCCTTCGGGTCCACCAGGCGTTGGAGGGATTGAACAGAAAGCGCCTTGCTACGTTCTTCCTCCACGGAGTTGCCGCTGAGATTGGCCCTGCCTTTGAGCACGTTCTCAAAGCGTTCCCCTTGGACAGCTCCGGGCAGAATGGCGTTAACACGAATGCCATACGCGCCGAGCTCACGTGAAAGGCTCTTGGTGAAGCCAATCAGTCCCCATTTACTCGTCGAATAGGGGGAGCGATCTGGGTAGCCCAGTCGTCCCGCAACAGAAGACATGTTAATGATTGTGGGTTGGGATGAACGCTTGAGAGCAGGGACGGCCAAGCGCGTAACGTTGAAGGTCCCATTCAAATTTATCTGCATGACCTTGTCCCACTCATCGGGATCAAGTTGCTCAACGGGAGCGGTGGGACCGGATGTCCCGGCGTTGTTGACGAGCACATCTAGACCCCCCATGGCTTCGATAATGACCGGAATATCGAGTTCAAGGCTTCGGCGATCAGATACATCGCATACTGCAGTGCGAATACCAGGATGCTCTACATGAATGCGACTTAAGCTCACGGTGTCGATGTCCACTACCGTGACGTCAGCACCGCGGCTGTTGAAGGCCAGAGCGATCGCATATCCAATACCAGATGCTCCCGCCGTTATCAGTACTTTCTGCTTTCTCATGATTGATCCCCATAGCGTAGGTCTGCCAGAACATTAAAATCTTGCGGAGCTATCCATGAAATTGTTTATCGTTATGCGACCTATCATCGGGGTGGATTGGTTATGGACCTGTCGCGTATTGATCTCAACCTTTTGGTTTCGCTGGACACGCTACTGGCTGAGTTGAACGTGACCAAGGCAGCATCACGCCTTCATATCAGCCAGCCCGCGTTGTCTGCACAGCTTTCTCGCTTGCGCGAACTGCTGGGCGATCCGCTGTTGGTCCCGATTCAGAAAGGCCGGAGCATGACCCCCACCGCCCGGGCATTGGCGCTGCGGGGACCTCTACGTGCAGCCCTGATGACTCTCGGTTCAGTCATTCAGAGTGAGTTGGGATTCGATCCTTGGAATGACAAGAGAGTCTTCCGCATAGCCGCCTGTGATACCGCCTTAAGCACCATTTGTGAGCCCTTGATTGCATCGATCGCCAAGCACGCTGGTACCCAAATTCAGGTGTCTCTCAATGCCGTTGATCCTGGGCTCATAGGAAGGCAGATGGAGGAAGGTATTTTCGATCTGCTGATCGACTCTAGCCGCGGCGTTCCTCTGGGGATGAGATGCACGGCACTTAGGACCGATGAGTTCGTCATGGCGCAGCGCAAAGGGCACCCTCGTGGAGGCGAGCCTCTTACCCTGGATGGGTACTGTGATCTCAATCATCTTGTCGTATCGCCAGAGCGGGAGAGCTTTAGGGGCTATATGGATGAGTATTTACGCTCCGCCGGCATGAGCCGAAGGATCTACCTTACCGTACCGACCGCCGGGATGGTCCCAGGGATTCTGATGTCCACGGACTTGGTCTGTACGATGCCTCGCATGCTTATTCAGTCCCAGAACGATGCCATCCTGACGTTTGAGTTGCCATTTGAAAGCGAGCCTTTCCAACTCATGATGGCTTGGCATCCGAGGGATGATGCTGACGCGGCTATTCTCTGGCTGCGTCAGTTAGCTCAAAATCTGGCCGCACCACTTCAAATCTCACCGAGCGATGCCAAATAATTTCGTTATCTGGATAGCGGCTACTGGGCTTGGATAGTCACGCTCGAAGCCGAGCGGATAATTGGAGCTGTGGCCGATGCGCCGGTCACACCTCAACGGCTTTCAAGAGCCTCACAGCCCTGACAAAGAAAAAAAGAGGGTTTGCTTCATGCCAGGTACGATGTTGGCTGCTCGCCTCCACAAAGTTGGTGGCAAATTTACCGTGGACGAAATTCCGCTTCCTGAAGTTGGCGAGCATGACGTCCTGGTCAAAACCGCCGCCTGTGGCGTTATCCCAAATCTGCGTAACGTCGTCACAAATTTCCCTGAGTGGTACCCTTTCCTACCTCTTCCTGACTTGCCTGCTGTGTTCGGGTTGGATGCCGCAGGTACTGTGGTATCGGTTGGGCGCTCTGTGAAAGATTTCAAGGAAGGTGACCGGGTCTATGTTAATCCAGGACTGAGTTGCGGTGGCTGCAAACAGTGCCTGGCCGGCCTTCCGACGCGATGCGCGAGCTACACCTTCATGGGTTATTTTGGATTTAGCCCGCTCTCGAAAGAGGTATTTCGCGAGTATCGTCATGCAGGGTACGCCCAATATCTCCGTGCACCTGCGCGCAACCTGATCACTTTGGCTGATGATTTGCCGTTCGCAGTAGCCACGCGCCTTGGATACCTATGTACTGCTTACTCTGCGTTGAAAAAGCTCGAACTCACGCCAGGTAAGAGCTTGCTGGTACTGGGAGCTTCTGGAACCCTGGGTATCGGTGCGACGCTTGCCGCAGTAGCGATGGGCGTGACAGACATCATCGTGGCTGCACGAGATGGGAGTGTACTCGAACGGCTTCGACAATTGGCCCCAAAGCGCATTCGTACCCTGCAGATTACGAGTACCGATTTGCGTTACAGCATCCGCGAAATGGCTCCGTTAGGAGTTGATGCGGTCGTTGATACGCTCGGCGCGAAAGCTCCCGCGGAGCTTTCTGTTTCGTCGATGAATGCCGTCAAGTCGGGAGGAAAAATCGTGCAGATCGGCGGTGTAAGCGGACCTATTCCTATCGATCCACACCCGTTCATGTGTACCCAGCTTCAGTACATCGGCTCATTGTGGTTCACCACCGCAGAAGCGCAGGAGTTGATGGCGTTGATCAGAGCGGGGTTGCTCGACACTAATCAGTGGGCGTCTCGGCCTTATACATTAGACCAGCTCAACCAAGCCCTCGAAGACATCCAAACCGATGCCAGCGGCTTCTTGAACTACCACATCGTGCACGACTAACGGCGGATCATGGCGACGACACAGATCGTCGCCATGACATTGTTCTCGACTCCGTTTTGTTGCTAGGTTGCTCGTATAACTTACTGCCGTTTTTGAGGGCTTTCCCATGACCTGGCCCAACGTCGCCCCGTTCATACCTTCAGATGAGGTCCTCGCTGATTTCAGTGTGTGCGAGTCGTCCGACCTAGAAGAGGCGGTGCTTTGCGGTGAGCGGATGTTCTGCAAGAACCGGCTTGAGAAAAAGGGAGTCGACTTTAAAGCTAGATTTTTTTATCGATCGGCCGGCGAGGCAGGGGTTGCCAGAATGTCATTCGGGGGGGAGATCGCCATCAACCCAGGAAAGCTGGATGACATCGTACTGATCCAGTCGGTCCTCACAGGCCATGAGCACGTGATCAGTGATCAATTGCGCCTCAGCTGCAACCCAGGACATGCTACGGTTTTTAACTACCATCGAAACTCCTTCTTCAATCATTTCCCTGGCACTGACAAGCTGCTCGTTCGCATTGATCGAACGCTGCTGGAAGCCGCGCTTCAACGTCAGCTGGGGAGGAGTATCAAGCAAGACATTTACTTTCAGCCTCACCTGCCCACGGATACGTCCGCTGGCCAGAACTGGCTTCAGACGCTGGGGTGGGCTTACAGCCAGTTATCATCCAGCTCTTTAATTTCCTCGCATCTACAACGCCAGATTGGTGAGGTGCTGGCTTCTTCTTTGCTCGAGTTTCATGAAAGCAACCACAGCCAGGCGCTACGAGAGTCATCCGAAAAAATGGTAGTGCCTGCGGTTGTTCGGAAAGTTGAGGCGTTTATGGAAGAGCACGCTCAGGAGCCCCTCACAATCTCGCAGATTGCACGGTACGCTGGCGTGACTGCTAGAACAGTCCAGCTGAGCTTTCTACGCTTCCGCGGATTATCACCGATGCAGTACTTGAAGGAGATTCGTCTACAGCGCATTCGAATAGAGCTGGAAACTAAGAGTTTAACGGGCCTTCAGGTGTCGTCTATAGCATTGAAATGGGGCTTTACCCATTTAGGTCGTTTTTCCGCGGAGTACAAACAGAGATTCGGAGAATCACCCTCAGCTACAGTGAGGCGCCGGTGAGCCGGTGGCCGAAATTTTTAGAAGCTTCTCTCCATGATCCCAGAGTTGCGCACGCGCTCCAGAGATTTAGTGATTGGCGTGCAAAGAGTTTCGGCTAACGTCGCGAGAATGCTGATTTGATTTTCTTCATCGGCATGTTTGATCTGCATCAGCCATTTTTGTCCGCCGTCCGCATTGCCTATAAGCTTTCTGAACTGTATGCCTCGGTTGTTTTTGATAAATAAATCTGCGCGCTTGTAGTTCCAGTCATTGCGGAGTTCACTAGGGTGCTTCCAACTCCTCTCTCCTGATAAGAAATACATCAAAATCGCTGCCTCTATCCAGCCGGTCTTATCTACGACCCCCTTAAGCACATGTTTTCTGACTTGGTCCCATGCGGCAACATGAGGTTTTGCGCCGCTTGATCGATAAACTATTTTATTGCCCGATATTTCTCCGATAAAGTTCTGCGGCGGGGAGTCGGAGAATTGTTGAACTAAATTAGAAGGTCCAGTCATTTTTGACAGAAGCGCTCCAATATCCTCTGATGCGAGCGACATAGGCAGCAAGCCATGAAGGCGGGCCATTTCAATGGCCGCAAAGAACGCAGAGTAGTAGGCTGTCACAATTAACCAGCCAGTATTTACGTTCGAATTCTTGCTTGCCAATAAGTTTGCGTGCTGTGCTTTTACTCTTTTTGCTCCCAGCACGAAATCTACAAGCCTGCCTTCACATATTGATGGGCCCTCTAGAATAAGGTCGCCATCTATTCTTTCAGATATGGAGAAGCTGGTTGGCGTTTCGACTGTGACCTCAACTAGAGGGTCATACAGTATGGAGTATTTAAGCCCGTCATTGTAAGTGATGCTGGAATAATCAGTCCTCTGCGAAATCTCTGCGAGACGGGCAATTACAGCAACACAGTTGTCTTCAAGGTGGCTGATTAGTTTCATTAGAATAGAGATTTTGCCATGGTCGAGTATCGGGAGATCTCCAGCTTATCCAACAAGTCTTTCTCTAGTCGGCTGATGGCGTCTTCGTTTGTGCCGGAATGCAGTTCAAAGTCGATCTTGTTCAGGCACTCAAAAACCTTAACGAAAGTCTCTTTTTTGTAGTTTTGACCGGTAATCAATGCCTGCTCGCAAAAGCTATTAAACACCCGGAAAACCGCTTGGAAAAATGCTGACTGTGTCAGCTTGTTAGGAACGTTGGCTTCTTTTAGGTTGTGGTCAACTCCGTACAAGTAGTTTGAAATCAGCGCTTTTTGCTCCTCATACTGCATTCCTTTTAGCCGAGGAAGATCCAGTACTTTGTTGATGGCAATTTCAAATGGTACATGGGAGAGGTAGCCAGGGCCGCGCTGCTCTGCGCTGAGCTTTCCGAATAGAACTGACTCAGGGTCAGAATTAAGCTCTTTGAATAGCCGAAGTCGAGTCTGCTCAATCGATCCCTGTTCGACTAAGAACTTTGTTAGTTCTATTCGTAGCGTCTTTGGAACACCTTTCTGTGTAGAGTTAATATCAATAAAATATTGAACTTCAGCAAGCAGCGAGAGGTCGGTTAAGATGCAGACGGGTAGAAGAATATCATCTCCATATTCGCTCGCCAAAAAATGAGCGCCATAGAGGCGATGCTGGCCATCAATAACCAGAAGTGAGCGGTCAGGATTTTTCAGCTCCAGCTCACTTGAGTCTCGATGATAGGTTACGTCTGTGTCTTGCTGAGCGCTTAGGATAATCGCGCCGGGGATGACTTTTTCTCGAAGATATGCCGCAATTTTTCTCGATTTAGGTACGTCCAGTTGCCGCTGGAAGCCCTCTTCTGGATTCTCGCTGATGCGCTCTACGCGGGAAATTTGGAAAAGCTGGCTGGCAGGCAATGCTGCTAGATAGAAGCCAACACCATTGCGAGATAGGTCGAAAGCTGCGAACTTCATCTTCTAGTTCCTACAAGGTTTTGTTCAGCCGAGTATACTCCAAGCTTTAAAAATCTGTTGCAGTCAGAGTGAGTCAATGTAAGGCATGTTTGTTGGTTGGTCATGCTCACGTACTCGGGCCGGCCACAGAGAGTCATAGCTCTTGCCATGGGCGCTATTACCCGCTCGGTCCGCTTGCCTCTGGCTAGGAGCAGCGGTTCGGAGAAATGCCTCGTTCGATGCACAAGTGACGATGCGTCTAAAAATACCTAGGCACCCGTAAATGCCTAGGTATTGAGCTATTGGGCCTCGGTCTATCAGGTTGCCAATGCACGCTCTCGAAGGTCGGTGTTCAGGATGCGATCATTCTCGCTGTAATCGATCGGGCAATCGATTACATGCACGCCCGGGTTGGCGATGCAGTGATCGAGCAGTGGCAGCAAGGCATCCGCGCTTTCCACCCGGTGACCGTGGGCACCGTAGGCTTCGGCGTACTTGACGAAGTCCGGGTTGCCGTAGTCTAGGCCATAGTCGGTGAAGCCCATATTGGCCTGCTTCCAGCGGATCATGCCGTAGCCGTCGTCACGCAAGATCACCACGGTAATGTGCATGTCCAGGCGCACAGCGGTTTCCAGCTCTTGGCTATTCATCATGAAACCGCCATCGCCGCACACGGAAATCACCGGGCGGTCCGGGTACACCAAGTGCGCGGCCATGGCCGATGGCAGGCCGGCGCCCATAGTCGCGAGGGCATTATCCAACAGCACGGTGTTTGGCTTGTGCGCCTTGTAGTTGCGGGCGAACCATATCTTGTAGATGCCGTTGTCCAGGGCCACGATGCCTTCGGACGGCAGTACGCGACGGATGTCGGCCACCAGGCGCTGCGGGTAGACCGGGAAGCGGTCGTCGTCGGCGCCTTCGGCGATCTGCGCTTCATTGGCTTCACGAATCGCCATCAGGCGGCCGAAGTCCCAGTGCGAAGTGTCGTTCAGCGCTTCGCTGATCTGCCACACGGCGTTGGCAATGTCGCCGATCACTTCGACCTGCGGGAAGTACACGGCATCGACTTCGGCGGAGCGGAAGCTGATGTGGATGACTTCGGTGCCGCCACGGACCATGAAGAATGGCGGTTTCTCGATCACGTCGTGGCCGATGTTGATGATCAGATCGGCGGCTTCGATGGCGCGGTGAACGAAATCACCGGACGACAGCGCGGCGTTGCCCAGGAAGCGCGGGTGCCGCTCGTCGACCACGCCTTTACCCATCTGCGTGGTGATGAACGGGATGCCGGTCTTGTCGATCAGCTGCTTGAGGACATTGGCGGTCATCTTGCGATTGGCGCCGGCGCCGATCACCAGGATCGGGCTGCGGGCCTTCTGCAGTTTTTCTACAGCGGCCTCGATGGCCACGTGCTCGGCCAGCGGGCGACGGTGCAGGCTGCGCGGGATCGGCAAGGCGTCGGTCTGTTCGGCGGCGATGTCTTCCGGCAGCTCCAGGTGCACGGCGCCCGGCTTCTCTTCTTCAGCCAGGCGGAAGGCTTCGCGCATGCGCGCCGGGATGTTGTCGGCCGAGGCGAACTGGTGGGTGTACTTGGTGATGGGGTCCATCATGCCGCACACGTCAATGATCTGGAAGCGGCCCTGCTTGGACTTCTTGATCGGCTTCTGGCCGGTGATCATCATCATCGGCATGCCGCCCAGGTAGGCGTACGCACTGGCGGTCACCAGGTTGGTTGCGCCAGGGCCCAGGGTCGACAGGCTGACGCCGGTCTTGCCGGTCAGGCGGCCATAGGTGGCGGCCATGAAGCCCGCGGACTGCTCGTGGCGGGTCAGTACCAGCTTGATCTTCGACTTGCGCAGGGATTCCAGCAAGTCGAGGTTTTCCTCACCAGGAATGCCGAACACATACTCGACACCTTCGTTTTCCAGGCATTGCACAACGACATCAGCGGCCTTAGCCATATTTCACCCTCATCGCACTCGAGGCAGTTTGGGTCCATAGAGTGAGGCGTAGGAGCAGGTGCGCCGCTCTACCCAGGGACCTTTATCGGTTGGTTTTCTGTTTCTAGCGTTTGCAGCGCAAGGGCCGAGTGGGCTCCTACGCTGTTGAGGCAAATAAAAAGAAGGCCCGGTCTAGATCCGGGCCTTTGAGGAAATGCTTAACCGAGGACGCTTTGGAGCGCCTGCTGCAGTTCTGCGGTGGCCTCGTCGGTAGACCAAACAGCATTGCTGTGCCGCCAGGCAACATAGCCATCAGGTCGAACCAGAAGCGCACCTGCCTCGTGAGTTTCACGAATCGATTGCCAATCGCAGTAAAGGTCCGCAGTACCTTTTGCGCCTGTGACAACGGTTTTCAGGAATGGCTGATTCAAGCCTTCTGCAGCAGCCACCCAAGCCTGACCGGCAAGGCCTGTGATAAGGGTCATTTGCCCTTTACCCACGACATCGAGTGTAGAAATTCGGTGCCCGTTCTCGTTAACCAGCCAGGCGTGAGGAAGCTTGGCACCTGGGCG
Organism: Pseudomonas faucium; assembly: GCF_021602585.1. Taxonomy (GTDB): domain Bacteria; phylum Pseudomonadota; class Gammaproteobacteria; order Pseudomonadales; family Pseudomonadaceae; genus Aquipseudomonas; species Aquipseudomonas faucium. Next base: position 151,816 of record NZ_BQIP01000002.1, on the reverse strand, counting down.
AGTGGTGGCCTGTAGGTAAAGTTCTTTGTCCCGGGCCCAGAGTTCCACACCGTCTCTTGGGTCCGGCTTAACGGCAGAAGACACGTAACGCTGGTTCAGCTCGACGCCTTGAGCGTTAAACTCGCGACTCTTGATTTCCAACGCTTTCTGCAGGTTCATGCGAACTTCTACACCCGTCGGGCTCGGGTCGCGCATGCGATCAAGCAGTTTGGCGATGGTGTCCACGCCATTGCCGAAGTTGAAGCACTCTTTCAGCAGGGCATAGTCCTTACGAGACTGGTTGGCACGAGCCACGATCTGCTTGCCCACCGGAGCGCGCTCTGCGGTGTAGCTTTCCAGTAGATTCGGATTGGCGAATCCTTTGAGGACGTAAGCCAGTTTCCAGGCGAGGTTGAAACCGTCCTGCATGCATGTATTGGAGCCCAGACCGCTGGATGGCGGGTGACGGTGGACAGCGTCGCCGGCACAGAACACGCGACCACGGGAGTATTCGGTGGCATGCGCCTGGTTTACATACCAGGTCGACATACGCTCAACCTGGACTTCCAATTTAGGATCGCCGACCAAGAGTCGGATTTTCTCCAAAACTGCTTCTGGTGACAGATCGGGGGCGCCTTTGGCCATGTCGAAGCCCCAGCCGGCAATCCACTGGTCCCATGGGCGAATGGCGCGCAGCAAGCCCATCCCGATTTCGCCAAAACCAGCTTCTGGAGTTGCGATCCACTGCAGGATGCTCGGCCGGTGTTCGACGTACTTGCTCAGGTCTGCGTTGAAGATTACGTATGCGGTTCCGGCCCTGGCCATCTCGCCCACAATCGGTAGATCAATGTCTTTAGCTACTTTGGAGTTAGCTCCATCGGCGCCCACCAGGTACTTCGCTCGGACTTCGTATTCGACACCGGTCAAAACGTCTTTCATGCGAGCAGTCACACCTTCGGCATCTTGCACATGGCTCAGATACTCGGTGTTGAAGCTGAGTTGAGCACCGCGGATCGCGGCATGCTTGAGAAGGATTGATTCCATCTCGGGCTGGATGAGATCCAGCATGGTGCATGGGCTGCCTTGGACATAGTCGCCCTTGCGTTTGTCGCCAGTACCCCAGGTGCGCATACGTGCGATTTCTTCACCGGCTAGGCTGGTGGTGAAAAGCGTATCACCCATCTGCTCCCAAGGTGTGGCTGCTCTGATGACTTCCTCTTCCAACCCAAGATCACGCACGACCTCCATGGCGCGCTGGTTCGTGATATGGGCTCGCGGCGAGTTCGCCAGCCAATTGAACATGGTGACCATTTTGACCCGCACACCGTAGGTGGCGAGCGCCAAGGCAGTAGTTGCACCAGCTGGGCCAGTGCCGATCACCAGTACGTCGGTATCGAAGCTAGTGGAGGTAGTCATTTCTTATTCTCCAGGCATTACATAGTGATGCTCTGAACTTGCACGCAAGCCCGGAACACATCCGACAAATCCCGAAGCCAGCCAGCACGAAGCAGCACCGACCTGACATTCGAGACGTTAAAAAATTGGGGAATCGGCGGGCTCTACTTGAACCCGCTGCTCGGGCGAGCGATGCGAATGAGGGGGAAGAGATTCATGGTACCTCCTGATCTTGTATTTTTTTTCAGGCCATCAGAGTGTCTGGTTCACCGGAACTAGCCGGCAGGGAGATCACTCAATTTGTACTTGCATGCTAGCATGCAAGAATAGCGGTCGCAATCATCTGGAAATGCCTTTCGTCACGCCAAAAAAAGCCACGAGGTGAGTTCGTGGCTAAAGGTGCAGCGCGTAGTGAGTGGAGCTACGTCGGCTTCACCAAAGGGCAAAGGTGTAATCAATGTTCACACGAAGTTCATTGTCATCCCGGTGTGTAGCGCCAGGGCCAAAATCATTTCGGTACCAAGCATGTCTGACCCGGAATGCAACGTCCTTGAACGTGCCGCTTTGAATCACATAGGAGATCTCGATGTCTTTTTCCGATTCTTTGAGTTTGTTGCCGCCGAGGTTCGGAAGGTCAATGTTGTCCCCGCTGACGTAACGCAACATCCCCTTCAGGCCAGGAACACCAACGCCGACAAAGTCATAGTCGTATTTGACCTGCCAGCTTCTCTCCTTGGGGTTTAGGAACTCCGAGCTCAATGTGCCTTCCGTGATCACCAGCGGTTCGGTACCAAAGAGATAGGGCATTGCGGTATCGCCGGTCAGCTGCATGTAGCCAGCGCCGAGACGATGGACGCCGAGCTGGTAGGTCAACATCAAGGCGGTGTTGCGGTTGTCAATCTTCCCAGCCTTTGCAGATCCGTTGTCTTTGGAATCATAGAAACGGAAGTCTGAGGTGAGCCGACCTGGGCCCAGCTCACGGTTGTCGACGAAACCGAGGTAGTTCTTGTCGTAGATGTCCTCAAGCTCAGCGTAGTAATACTTGAGCGTGAGGTTCTTCGACCAGGCGTAATCGCCGCCAAGGAAATAAAACGCATCAGACTCGGCTGCGCCGTTGAAGCGTCCGTTTGGCGCTGAAACTCGCATTTTTTGGTAGTCAGTAGAATCCCGCAGGTTGATTCGGTCGAGCCACCCCGCATGCAGAGATAGATCTGTGATGTCTTGCGAGCGCAGGTAGGTGCCGCGGAACGTTTGTGGCAGCAGCCGTGTTGGACTTGCGAACGCGATTGGCAAGAACGTGCTCACGGTTCCGTATTGAAGCTCAGTTTTGGAAACCTTGACCTTCGCTGTCAGCCCTAGCTCGGAGTAGTCCTTGGCTGGCTCCCTGGTGGAGGTAGAGAACGGCAATAGACCGGTGCCGACACGATCTGGCGAGGAGTCAAGGCGCAACCCCATCATGGCTTGAGCATCCAGTCCAAAGCCGACTACACCCTCGGTGAAGCCCGAAGTGAAGGTGACGATGAAACCCTGGGCCCACTCTCGCGCTGCAGCTTGCGGTGTTTGGTTGATGTAGTTGCGATCGAAGTAGTAGTTGCGCAGTGTTACCTTGGCTTTCGAATCTTCCACGAAGCCGGCCGCTTGGAGTGAAGCAGCATGTGCAGCCAGCAGTCCTGCGAATGCAATTTTTGTTGATTTGCTCATGTCGTCTCTTCTTTCTTGTTTTTGTAATAACGCAAGGCTGGTCAAACCACTGAGGCACTCAGCTCAGGGCGTCTTTTTAGCGACGAGAGATAAAGCAGCGAGATAGCCGCCAGAACGATGCCCGGCGCCGACGCCAACATCACACCACCCGCACCGGCTCCCAGGACCATCATTTTTCCTACGACGAGTGGGCCGGTCATGGCACCAACACGACCGACTGCGAGTGCTGCACCGGTCCCGGTAGCCCGACCATTGGCGGGATAGAACTGAGGAGCAAGGGCGTAAAGCACGCACTGGCCACCCGTTGTGAAGATGCCGGCCAAGAATCCTGCACCGATCATGGTAGGGAGTGAGGCCGCCACGGTGAGGCAGGCCAAGGAAATCAGAATACCCCCATAAACCAGCGCCGACATGGCCCAGATAGGAAGGCGATCCATAGCAACACCAAGCATCAACGTACCCACGGCCGCGCCGAGTTGCATGGCCAACACGACGACGCTTGCTTCGCTTGGTTTGAATCCCTGTCCAATCAAGATGCTTGGCAGCCAGTTGATCAGGATGTAGGTGACCATCAGTGTGAAGAAGAAGCTGACCCACAGGAGCAGAGTTTTCTTCAGCGCGCCGCCTTCAACCAAGATGGCTTTAGTGGAGGGAACTTCGATCGTTGCGGTGGCTGCAATTGCTTGCTTGTACACGTCGGGCAGGAAGAGAACCAGCAAGGGAACGATGACCAAAGGGACCACGCCGCCGACGTAGAAGACGAGCTTCCAACCCGCCCCGAAATCCAGCAGACCAATGGCGGCTGCCAACGCGGCCCCCAGCGGTACACCGCAATACATCAAGCTTACTGCCGTGCCTCGCATGCGCTCACCAGCGGCTTCAGAGGCAAGTGCGATCAGGTTGGGCAGCGATGCGCCTAGTCCCACGCCTGTCAGGAGTCGAGCGAACAGCAACGCGCTGAAGCTCCAGGCAACAGTAGTGACGAGGGAGAAGATGCCGAATAGGGCAACAGAGACGATGAGTACTTTCTTCCGGCCATAGCGATCAGCAAGGCGGCCGCCAACGAAAGCGCCTGGGAGCATACCAAGGACGCCGACACTGAAGACCCATCCCATTTCCAGCTTATCCAAGCTGTAGTCGGCAGACATGCCGTGAGCAGCGATTCCTGGGGCTTGAAGATCCAAGCCTTCCATCAATGCAACAAGGAAACAAAGCGCGATTGTGATGAAAAGTTTGGTCTTATCAGTTTTTTCAGTCATAGCGACCCCCTCCAAAGACCTTTGGGCGGTCTTCAGAAAACACGTGATTTTGGTTTTAGTAACGCCAGTGATGCAGAGCTACATCAGCACAGCAATCACTCAAGAAAGAGTGAGTAGTTGGGCTGATCACTGCGTGTTCGGAGGTGCTGTGAGTAGGGATTCTGCGAGGCATTCATGTTGGTGATCTCTCTTATTGTTGTGTCATAGATCCCCTCCCTTACGGGAGGGGATTGCTGCAGACAGCTTGCGTGGAGCTGTCTGCGAACCTCAGCGCTTCAGCAGATCCAATGCGACGTCGACGATCATGTCTTCCTGGCCGCCAACCATGCGGCGTTTGCCCAGCTCGACCAAGATGTCTACTGCTTTGATGCCGTAGCGAGCAGCTGCAACTTCTGCATGGCGAAGGAAGCTCGAATACACACCGGCGTAACCGAGCGCGAGAGTCTCTCGGTCAACACGTACCGGGCGGTCCTGGAGTGGGCGAACCAGGTCATCTGCTGCATCCATCAGGGCGTACAGGTCAGTGCCGTGGTTCCAGCCCAGCTTATCTGCGGCTGCAATGAAAACTTCCAGTGGTGCATTACCAGCACCGGCGCCCATCCCTGAAAGACTCGCGTCGATGCGGTCACAGCCTTCCTCGACGGCGACGATCGAGTTGGCTACGCCTAGGCTCAGGTTGTGGTGCGCGTGGATACCGGTGTGAGTGGCCGGATCGAGCACCGCTTTCACTGCGCGGAAGCGCGCACGAATGTCATCCATATTCATTGCGCCGCCGGAGTCGACGACGTAAATGCAGGTGGCACCGTAGCTTTCCATCAGTTTTGCCTGCTGCGCGAGCCCTTCGGGGGTCTGCATGTGGCTCATCATCAGGAAGCCAACCGTGTCCATGCCGAGTGCACGGGCGTATTCGATGTGCTGCTTGGAGACGTCTGCCTCGGTGCAGTGGGTGGCGACACGGACGACACGAGCGCCCGCGCTATAGGCCGCTTTGAGGTCGTGCAGAGTACCAATGCCGGGGAGCAGCAACGTTGCAATCTTGGCGTGCTTCACCGCGTCAGCGGCAGCTTCGATCCACTCGATATCGGTATGCGCACCAAAACCGTAGTTGAAACTGGAGCCCTGGAGACCGTCCCCATGGGCGACCTCGATCGAATCGACCTTGGCGGCATCCAGGGCACGAGCGATCGCTTGGACCTGATCCAGTGAGTACTGGTGACGAATTGCGTGCATACCATCACGCAGGGTCACGTCGGAGATATAGAGCTTTTTACCGTTCATATCTGCGCTCCTCAGGCCTGGCTCATCGACTGCGCCATGCGCTCGGCGGTAGCCAGCGCAGCGGAAGTCATGATGTCGAGATTGCCTGCATACGCCGGCAAGTAATGGGCAGCACCCTCGACCTCAAGGAACACGGAGGTCTTCAGTCCACTGAACTTGCCCTGGCCGGGAATGTTCAGTGGGGCAGATTCAGGGATGACTTCAAACTGCACTTTCTGCTTGAGGCGGTAGCCAGGGACATATGCGTTCACTGCGGCAACCATTTCTTCAATGGAGGCCTCAACCTGATGCTGGTCCGCTGCTTCAGACAGCACGTAGACCGTGTCCCGCATCATCAGAGGAGGCTCAGCCGGGTTCATGATGATGATGGCTTTACCTTTGGCTGCGCCGCCAATTACTTCGATGGCTTTCGAGGTGGTTTCAGTGAACTCGTCGATGTTCGCACGGGTGCCAGGGCCTGCCGATTTGGAGGCAATTGATGCGACGATCTCTGCGTAATGCACTTTGGCAACACGCGATACTGCAGCGACCATCGGAATAGTTGCTTGCCCGCCGCACGTGACCATGTTCAGGTTCTGCGCGTTGACGTGTTCTTCGAGGTTCACCACCGGCACACAGTATGGGCCGATAGCTGCCGGAGTAAGGTCGATCACACGGATGCCCGGTTTGCACTCACGCAGCATGGCGTCGTTTTTGACGTGAGCACCGGCGCTGGTTGCATCAAAGACGAAATCGATGTCAGCAAACTCTGGCATTTTGATCAGGCCGGCGACCCCTTCGTGAGTGATAGCCACGCCCATTCGGCCTGCGCGGGCCAGGCCATCAGATGCAGGGTCGATACCAACCATCACGGCCATTTCCAGGTGCTTGGAATTGCGCAGAATCTTGATCATTAAGTCGGTGCCGATGTTTCCGGAGCCGACGATGGCGACTTTGCGTTTTGTTGTCATTTTAGATCTCCATCACTCGACACTGAACGACACGCCGACTCGGCCAAGGCCATCGATCTCGGCTTCAAAATGATCACCTGGGCTTACGCCAACCATCGGCCCTAATGCACCGGTGAGGATGATGTCACCTGCTTTCAGTGGCTCACCAAACTCAGCCATTTTGCGGGCGAGCCAAACGGCCGCGTTCAGCGGGTTACCCAGGCATTCAGCGCCACTTCCGGAGCTGACAAGTTCACCGTTTTTCGAGAGGCGCATCGTTGCACCCCGCAGGTCAAGCCCGTCGATGCGCTGTGCAGGACCACCGAGCACAAAGCATCCGCTTGATGCGTTGTCTGCTACGGTGTCGGCGAACTTGATGTTCCAGCCCTCAATGCGGCTGCCGACAATTTCAAGCGCCGGGAGTACCCAGCCGGTAGCAGCGATGACATCTGCGAAGGTTGTGGAAGCGCTAGGGAGGTCGCGTTCCAGAACCAGTGCAATTTCTGCCTCGATTTTGGGCTGCAGAACACGTTCGAACGGAACCACTTCGTTGTCGCCGTAAGCCATGTCAGCGAACAGGCATCCGAAGTCCGGCTGGTCTACGCCCAACTGGGCCTGGACTTTGGGATTGGTCAAACCGATCTTGCGGCCAACCAGGCGTTGTCCATTGGCGATGGCGTAGGCTTGGTTCAAGCGTTGAATCGCATAGGCACTTTCCACGTTTGTGGCGCCGATGACGTCACGCAGTGGTCCAACTGGCTCGCCCTTTCCTTCAGCTCTGCGCAGATCTGCCGCCAAGCGCTCAAGGGTCTCTTGTGTGATGTTCATCGTGACCTCGATCAGTGGGTGAGGAAGTCGAGAACCATGCGGTTGAACGTGTCCGCGTGTTCCCATTGGGCCCAGTGGCCGCATTTGTTGAAGACATGCAGTTGTGAGTTGGGAATGCCGGCAACCAGGCGCAGACCGGTGTCCATCGGCACAAAGCGGTCATTGCGACCCCAAACTACGAGGGTCTCGGCCTGAATCTCGCCGAGGCGATGGCTGAAGTCAGGGAACTGCTTGAGGTTCGCAGCGAGGCTCGCGGTGAAGTTTTCGAGGTGGTCTTTTCGAGCCAACATGTTGTCCAGGCGCGCTTGGAACAGTTCCTCGGTGAGGTCGCTGGTGTCGTAGACGAAGATGTTCATCATCTTCTTGAGGTTTTCGATCGTTGGCTCGCGGTACAGACCGTTGAGCAATTTGATGCCTTCAGTCGGCATTGATACGAATGGGCTGACCCCACCGGTGCCACCGCCCATAAGCACGAGTTTGCCTACGCGCTCAGGCCAGGTCAGCGTGAAAGCTACGGCTGTATGGCCACCCATGGAATTGCCGAGCAAGTGCACCTTGTCTAGGTCAAGCTTATCGACCAATCCTTTCAGAACGCGGGCATTGAGATCGGAGCGAGAGCCGGTGCTGACGATCGAATCACTTTTACTCCAGCCAGGGCAGTCCATGAGGATGACCCGGAAGCCAGCCTCTACAAGCGGCTCGATGTTGCGATTGAAGTTGGCCCAGCCGCTCGCACCAGGGCCAGAACCGTGCAGCATGACAACCGTTTCTTTGCCTTCACCGCAGTCGTTGTAATGAATATTCAGATCCAGCTCGCCGTCTTGGATGCGAACGAATTTGCTGGTGCCTTTTTCAGTAATTGCAGTCACGATTGAATCTCCGTGAAGGTGTGTTAGCGCTGAGAGTGCGCACTGATTGAGCCGAAGCCTGCGATCCACTCTGGGATCTCTCGGTAATAGCGATCTGTCGCGGTGTATGCGCCGTGGGCAGCGAGCGCTGAGAAGGCTGCGACCCAGGCCTTGACCTCATGCGTGGATTTACCGGCCAATTCGGAAAGATGTGCGTTGGGGAGGTGATCCAGGTCGCTCAAAAGGTCCTGCTCAACAACGTCGAGGAAGTACTGATCCCACTCGGGATTCAGCGGGTGCAGGGTGTTCTGGTCTTCGACAAACCGCTCAGCTGCGATGACCACTCGTTGAGTGCGGGCGGTGCGCTCATCTTCTGGCAGATTGCGTCCACTGCCCATGAGCCGATCAGCAATCCGGGCATCAACTTTGGCTAACTCTGGAACTGGCGGTTGGTGCGAAAGGCCTCCCGATCCTAGGAACAGCACTCGCTTGTTCAGAGTGCGGGTGAATCGACCAACCGCATCACCCATCAACCTGACTCGCTCGAAGGTAGGCAGAGGTGGGGCCACACAGTTCACGAAGATCGGCAAGACCGGATATTTGTTCAAACCGCCAAGAAGGAATTCGAGCGGTTGAGCGAAGCCGTGGTCGACCTGCATGCGATACGAAACAGGCATGTCGATGCCATTGCTAAGCAGAGATTCAGCGCAAGCTTCAGCGATGGATTTGGGGACAGAAAGGGTGCCGGCGAGCGAGCCGAAATCGCCGATGGCTTCAGCGGCCATGCCCAGACAGAAAGGGGGCATGACATCGTAGAAGAAGCCGTTGTAATGGTCTGGAGCGAAAAGCACCACAAGCTCAGGATCGAACTCGGCGATGCGTGCACGGGCAGCGCGGACCACCTCATCCACTTCATCGAGCACGTTCTTGGGCGGATCGAAATGCCCAATGAGGGGCGTGTGCGATAGGCAATGCAGGTAAGCGTTCATCGATACGAAACCTTCACGTCGTGCCCCAGTGCAGGCCGCCTCGCACTGGGACGGCATGAGCGCTTTCCTCAATGCCTAGGCAGAGAAGCAACGCCATGCAGGTAGATTTGTTTTTGTCTGCCTAATCATCATGCACGCTAGAATGCTAGCATGCAAGCTTGGCGATGCCCGCTCATCGTCGAGCGTTTCCTCGCCTTCGGATGGGGCGCGACGGATGACTAAGCGATGGATGCAAAAATCTGGTTTACTATCCGAAATGCTAGTATGCAAGCCAGTTAGCGAAATGTTGAACCGCGCATTCAGTCCTAGGAAAACCACAACGATGCAAGTGGCAAACAAGAAGACCGCTATCTACCAGCACATTTTGGAACGCCTACTGAATCGTAGATACGCGTTCGGTGAAAAGATTCTGGTAAAAGAAATTGGCGAAGAGACTGGAGTCAGTCGTCAGCCGATCATGACCGCGCTGAACAGCCTGCAGGAAAGGGGCTTTGTTGTGATCACAGCCCAGGTTGGATGTGAGGTTGTGCATCCTACACGTTTGGAAGTTGATGACTTCTACCAAATGTTTGCGAACAACGAAGCGTTAATCGCAGGGCTTGCTGCTGAACGTGGGGCCCCTGATGATGTGCTGCGTATGTCTGAAATCAACGACAAAATTAGAAGTATCAATCCAGCTCACAGCGATGCCGCCGACAGCTATCGGACATTGAACGTCGAATTCCATCGCCTGCTGCACGCAATGGCAAAATCGCCAATACTCTCGGCACGCCAAGTAGCAAATTTTGAGCTGTCCGACTTTTTTATCGTGCAGACCTGTGGCTTCCAAGTGCATTTGGATGCTGCTACTGACGAGCACGATGAGATTCTTGCAGCGCTAAAAACCAGAAACAGAAAGGCCGCAGCCAATGCGGCTGCGAGCCATATTCACAGTGTGGCCAAGGATGTCGTATCTAAAATGCCTGAGGAAGCGAAGCTAGCCTCATAGTGGGAAAGCGAACTCAAGCCATACTGAGTCGCCTTTAGGGCCGTTTTTGACCGCGGTCTCACGCATCCACTTGAGCACGACCCCTGACTTCTGATCAAACGCATAGAAAATCTGGGGGCCAACGGCTAATTTGCTCAGCCGATTCCCATCATCGAGGTCACCATGGTCGTAGCGATCATCGGTGACCTGTTTTGTGTAATACCCCACCAAGCCCAGCTGAATCTTGGGATTCGACTGCAGCCTGTAGCCGAGCAGGTAGTCGACGTTGAACACGTTGCCCGAGCGATAGTCGGTATCGTCATTCTTCGCATTGATGGTGAAGGTGGGTGCAATCGAGACCTCCCAGTTAGGATGGGGGAACCAGGTTAGGTCGAATTCTTGGGTATAGCTCGCATTGCCTGTCGGGCTATTAGCTAACTTATTACCGTCATAATTTCCCAACGGGACGAAGGCACTGAATCCAGTCAGTAAGTGCAAATTTTCTGAAGGCGAGTAGCCGACATAGAGAGGGGTTAGGTACAGCTGCCTGAAGCCTGAGTCTGTATCGCTATTTCCGAACGCCCCAACCTTAATTTTGTTTGCTGATCCGATGATTCCGCTGCTGAGTGTAACGCCGCTATCAAACTTCACATCCCATGTATGTACCACACGAATAGCCTGAACAAAGTTTTCGAGGCTGAATCCAGGGACAGAAGATTTGCCACTGTTGTCTTTGAAGCTATCCGCCTTGTAGTAGGCGGTATAACTGTACAAAGAGGTTTCACCTGGGAGAGGCAATATTGCTGGAAGAACGGTCTGTACGCCCAGCGGCCAAACGGTATCCCCATTTTCAGTGCCGTAACATAGCGAAGAAACGAGCAAAGAGCAGCCGAGCGCGCTGACAGCGCCAGCGCGTGTTACATAACTTTTCATTGTTATTATCCTATGTAATTTTTACCGCTGAGAGTGGGCACCAATCAGAACGAATGTAACCAGTGCAGGTTCGGTCCCAGGGTTCCGCCAAGCATGAATGTTGCCTTGCTGCACAACGATGTCTCCGCTCGCGAGCTCCCTGATCTGGCCGTCATCCAGTTCAAGAACGAGTGGACCTTTGACCACAATGCCGTAGTCGATCGTCGGGGAGGCGTGCATACCTGGTCGCGCTGGGTCGAAGCATTCATAAAGCCCAAGCAGGCGGCGTTGCTGCTCAGCATGAGCTTCCTCGGGATTGAAATCCGAGGACTGGAAGATTGAGTCAGGCGGGAAGCTCACCGCCAGGCACTTAGTTTCTCCAGGCTGTGGCAGCAGAGAAGAGGTGGCTTGAACCGGGTCGTGAAATTCTTCAGGAAGGGTCGGAGATGCCACCGTTTCCCAGATCAAAGAGGTAGCGAATCCTGGAATCTTTTTGTACTCATACGTCTGAGGCGCCACACCGTCGGCAAGGAATACCGCTTTACCGTTCTGCGTACCCGCAACCACTCGTCTCACTTTCATGTTCGGTCTCCGATTGAGCGCCGCCCGATCGAGCGGCGCTGCACTTCAGGTCAGGCTGGGATTGATAACAACGTTGGTGAAACCGCCTTTGCGATCTGCTATTGCGTCCATCGCCTCGTTGACCTGTTCGATGGCGAAGACCTCCTGGTCGAATACCGACAGATCCAAGGTGCCGGCGGCAGCCATTTCGGCCATGTCCTGACCTTCTGCCACAGTGAACCAGAGGGAGCCGATGACGCTGATTTGGAAGCACATGAGTTTGAACATCGGTACCGGCAGGTCCTCAGACATCCCGCCGATATCTACCATGCGGCCGCCGCGGCGAAGCGCACCAATTGCCTCAACGGTAAGCTCATGAGGAGCACCCGGGCCAACCGCATCGATGAAGACGTCAGCACCGAGCTCATCGGTATGCTTCCGAACCCAATCACCCAATGGCTCATCGCCGACGGAAATCGTGAAAATGCGATCTGGGGCGAGAGCACGTACGCGCTCCAGCAATTGGCGGTTTCGGGCCATCGCGAAGATTTTTGTAGCACCCATGGCCAGGGCAAGCAGGACTGCCCCGAGCCCTAGCGTTCCGGTGGCGCCACTGATCAACACAGACTGACCAGAACACACACCTGCTTTTCGAAGGGCCGAATATGCGGTGCCGAGATAGCCAAACCGGCATCCTTGCTCGAAGGAGATTGCTTCAGGGAGCTTGACCAAGCCCGACGCCGGCGCGGTCATGTATTGGCACAGTCCGCCGTAGGGGTAGTCTTCGAAGATTTCTTGGGAGCCAGGGCCAAACCCGAAGTAGCCCTGGAAAGTGAATGCAGTGCAGTTGATGTGCTGACCGCGCAGACAGGCATGACAGGAGCCGCAGCTACGTCCGGGGTTCACGTACACGCGGTCTCCGACTTTAATGCCGTGCACGCCTTCGCCCACTTCTTTAACGATACCAGCAGCATCCAAGCCGTAAACCGCCGGTAGCTTCGGAAGCGGGAGGTAGGGGAACCAGGTGGAGTAGCTCTCGATGACATTGCGAAGGTTAGGTACCAAGTTGCAAGCCTTCACCTCTACCACCACGTCATGCGCACGGGGTCTAGGGACCTCGATCGAGTCGAGTTGGAAGGTCGGACCAACCTCATGCAGACGGGCAGCTTTCATCATGCTCATTTCTATTTTCCTTATTTTCATTGGGCCAGAGGCCGTGGGCGCTAAACAGAGAGACCCCTCTAGCTCGCGAAAGCGAAGGGATTGATCTGCTTGGGAAAACGAGTCGGAGAAGATCTGCCTTGCTGGCAGGCTTCAGGGGATCGCGTCACATGCCAGTGTGACGAGAAGGGAAAGGAGTCTTTGCACGCAATGCTGACCATGATGGGCACCGCTTGTTTGTAGTTATAAAGTCATCATGCATTACTGGAATGCTAGCATGCAAGAGGCGTTTCGACAGACGGGAGAAACCCCTAGTCGGTGGCTTTACGAGGTCTGCTGATCAAGGAGTCAGCTGCCTGGGTAATATTTAGCTAGGCGCTGAGCCGGGATTGGACAAGACAGGGCGCAAACATCAATAGAGATTCTGCTCAACGCCAGTAAGCTTTTTGGGAGGAGAAAGTGGGGTGGATTGAGTGCCCTGGCAGGAGTGAAATCGCCGAAAACCCCCGCAAATAGGGCGTTGTAAACTAGTTTTTTTCACTGTAAACCACAGTGGTTTACAGTGAAAAAAACAGGTTTACACCGATGCTCTGAAGGGGCCTCGTAGAGGCTCCCCAGGCAGCATTGCCTTGTTAGAAATCTTGGGCTGGTTCAGCGGCTATGAGGTTCAAAACTCGCGAATCTAGCATGAGCGGCTAAGACCCCGACTGTTCTGGCATCGTCGGACAATGCTATTTGCAGCTGTAGCTTGGCAGAGCGTGACTGCATAGCGAAGAACGTGATTCACGTAGTAAGTCTCCATTGCTTAAGACCCAGCATGAATGCATGGCTTTCGGTCCGCCTAAACCCTGTACCGGGCGCAGCTTGCCGGACAGCGCCAGTTCGCCCAGGCATTCGAGGTCGACCAGTGCCGCCACCGGCACCTGTGCGTCGGCGGCAAGGATGCCCAGGGCGATGGCAAGGTCGTAGCGCCCGCCATCCTTGGGCAGGTCGGCGGGGGCGAGGTTCTGCGTTATGCGCCGTTGCGGGTAGTTCAGCCCGGAGTTGACGATGGCGCTGCGCACCCGGTCCTTGCTTTCCTTGACGGTGGTTTCCGGCAAGCCGACCAGGGTGAGGTGGGGCAGGCCGTTGGCCAGGTGGGTTTCGACGCTGACCGCCGGCGCCTGCACGCCTACCTGGGCGCGGCTGTGAACGAGGGCAAGGGACATGGACGCTCCGTTGTCGCGGATGAGGGCGCCGCTTCCTGCGGCCCTGGCAAGCATAGCGAGGCGCAGGGGCGGCAACGCAACAAGAATGCGTCGGGGTTTTTCCGGTCAGGGATTTTCCCTGCGCATTCATACAATCTGACAAATAATGGATCCAATATCTTTGCGCAGCGCCGAACTATGGCTTAGTGTTCAAAGGTTATTGCCGTTGCCACCGGACGACAACGCGATCCAGAAAATGGACTTAAGGTACTGCCCGTGCAAACCCTCAATCACACCCGCCAGCAGATTCGCGAACGGGTGCAAGCCAATGAATTCGCCGAACTCAGCCGCTTCTTCGATAGCCTTCAGGTGCATTGGCAGCAGGCGCCGCCCGGTGCCTGCCCGGCCTACATGGAAGCCGTGCAGGGGCATATGCTGCTCGACTGGGACAGCCACGGCAGCAAGGCGCTGACCCAGCTGCTCAGGGCGTGGGTCGACGCCTGCCCCAAGGCTTATCACCCGCAAGTCGCGATGGGCTTCCATTGCCTCAACCGTGCCTGCCACATCCGTGACAGCGCTGGCGCCAATGCCATTTCCCAAGCGCGCAGGCTGGCGGCCGAGCAGGCCTGCGAGATGGCTGCGGCGCACTTCCTGCGGGCCATGGAGCGCAACTCGCAACCGGTGGCGGCGGCCATCGGGCTGCTGCAGATCAGCCGGCATTTCCATGAGCCGGGCTGGCTGGTCGAACTGTTTCTGGGCCAGGTGGCACGCTTTCGACCCAGCGCCCACGCCGATGTGGAAGTGCAGGAGGCGGCAGCGCCGCTGCTGGTCAAATACGGCCTGGCACCGCTGGTGGAGCTGCCGCAGTCATTGCCTGGCTGCCTTGAGGCGCGCCTGCCTGAAGGGGAGGGTGCCAAGGATTACTGGCTGCGCCATGCGCTGGCCTGGCAGCCCGGTTGCTTCGAGGCGATAGAAGCGTTTGCACGTTACCTGACGCCGCAATGGGGCGGCAGCTACCAAGCCATCGATGATCTTGCCAATGGCCCACTGTGCCAGCGCTGGGATGAGCCGCTGCGCAATGGCATCCGCTGGTTGGCCGTGGAAGACGCGTTCTGGCTTCCGGGCTCGGAGCAGTCGCCACACATCGAGGCTTGGCAGCACACTATCGAGGCCTGGGCGAAGCGGGACCTCAGGGCCAAGGAGCGCGCGACTTTGCTGGCCTTGCGCGGTGCCCTGCGCTACGCATCGCTGCAGGATTACCCGGGTGCGCAGCAGGACTTCATCGACAGCGTCGAGCTCTACCCAGACCAGGGTTTCGTATCGACCATCGGCCAGCCGTTCTACAGCTTCGTCTGCCTGGTGTTGTTCCAGGGAAAGCCAGAGATCATCCCCGCTTTTCGTACCGCCATCGAGCGCCTCTGTGAAAGCCGCAGGCAGGCCGCAGCCTGCGCACTGCGGGCGGTAGGGCACCAGTTCGGCCTGTGGGGTTTCCAGCCATGCAGCGAGCAGGCAAGCGCCTGGTTGCAGGCTGCGGTCAGTCGCCAGTGCGGGCGCGAGGGCCTGGGTTTCGATGTGCTGGAAGTGCCTCGCCTGCTCTGGGCCGCCAGGCAGCACGAGGCGGCGTATTTCCTTTTCCAGCAGTGCGCCGAGCGCAAGCTGCCAGACGCCGCCGCCGCGCTGTATGCGTTGCACTGCGGGCACATGGCCGACACGCCCGAGCACTACCAGAATGCGGCGTCAGCGCAGCATTGGCTGGTGTGCGCGGCGCAGTCAGGCAGCCAGTTGGCCAAGTACGACCTGGCCTGCCAGCGCATGCGCGACAGCCAGGCGCTGCGCGAGCGTGGTGCGATGCTGGCGGTCAGGCGCTTGCTGCTCGACTGCCTGGGCAACGAGCAGCTCGATGCCCGGGCACGCCTGCAGCTGGGCGTGCTGCAACGATCATTCGGCGATGAGCGCGAGCATGCGGAAGGGGTCGCCTACCTGCTGGGGCTGGTCGAGTTTCCCGATGTGGCAGTCGCCGGGCGCGCCTGCGCGGAACTGGCGCTGGCGTGGATGCATGGCCAGGGCACCCGCAAGCAGAGCCGCTTTGCCGCCATCGAGTGGGCCAACCGGGCGCTGGCGCTGCAACCTGAAGATGTGGCCATCGAGCAGATACATGCGCAGATACTCAATTCGCACAGTGTGGTGAAGACGCTGATCACGGTGTGCGGCGCCACCTTGTTTCGCGGCGACCTGCATGCCCGGGAGCTGCCGCCGAAAGCCGGCGGCCCTGCAACGGACCGCCAGCGGGCGTCTGCTTGAGGCGCCGCCGCCTTACGGCTTGGCGCCAAGAATGATGTGCGACGCCTTGATCAGCGCGGTGGCCTTCACGCCAGGCGCCAGGCCCAGCTCCTGCACGGCCTCGCGGGTGACGATGGCGAACACTTCGGTACCACCGGCCAGCTTCAGCACCACTTCGGCGTTGACCGCGCCGTCGCCCACGCGCACCACTTCGCCTTCCAGGGCGTTGCGGGCGGAGAGCCGGTAGCCGGCGGCATCGGTCATCAGCACCACCCATGGCGCCTTGACCAGCGCCACCGCCTGCTTGCCGACGTTGATGTTGAGGTTGTGCAGGCTGGCCATGGTCACCACGGCCACCAGCTTCTCACCGCCGCCCAGGGTCAGTTCGACCTCGGCGTTGACCGCGCCGGGCTGAACGGCGCTGACGGTCCCTTCAAAGACATTGCGGGCACTGACTTTCATGGTGAGGCACTCCTTTGGCGGGTTTTATTCCTGCGGGGCTGGCGCCAGCCGGGCTTCCAGCTCGGCAACCTGCTTTTCCAGGGCTTCCAGGCGTGCGCGGGTGCGCGCCAGGACCACCATCTGGCTGTCGAATTCGTCGCGGCTGACCAGGTCCAGCTTGCTGAAGGCACCTTGCATCAGCACTTTGAACTGGCTTTCGAGTTCGGCGCGGGGCTGGGCGGTGTCGCTGCTGAAAAGGCGCGAGGCCTGGTCGCTCAGGGCGTCGAGAAGGGCTTTGGGCGCGAGCATGTGCGGCTGTCCACTGAATCTGAGAAATGGCCCGCAGTGTAGCACGGTGCAAATGGCCCTTCTGATTGCACGTTTTTCGAGCAGCCTGCCGCGCCTGCGCGCACCGAAGTTGTGCATCTTTTTCGTACTGGCGACTGGCCAATGCCCGCTGCTACATGCAAGGCACTGTTTTCCCGTGCATTAACGGAACTGGCAAGGATTCTGCAAAGACCTGACTGAGCCATGCACTGATGCAGTTCCTTGTGACCAGGCAGTGCGCACGCGGAGCCGGATGCCGACGACGCGTTACAAAGCCAAGCGCTGCGCTTAGACTTGAGACGGGTTTGTTTTCCTGGGGCAAGTCCACCAAATCGGGAGAGAGTTTCATGAAGCTAGTCACAGCCATCATCAAGCCGTTCAAGCTGGACGACGTGCGCGAGTCGCTGTCGGAAATCGGCGTGCAGGGCATTACCGTCACCGAAGTCAAAGGCTTCGGCCGGCAGAAGGGCCACACCGAGCTGTATCGCGGTGCGGAGTACGTGGTCGATTTCCTGCCCAAGGTGAAGATCGACGTGGCCATCGACGACAAGGACCTCGATCGCGTGATCGAAGCCATCACCAAGGCAGCCAACACCGGCAAGATCGGTGACGGCAAGATCTTCGTGGTGAATCTGGAGCAGGCGATCCGCATCCGTACCGGCGAAACCGATACCGACGCGATCTAAGCGCCGAACAACGCCTCACCAAACCCAACGCCCCAGGAGAAAACAACATGACTCTGCGTAAGATCGCAGGGCTAGGAGCCCTATTGTCCCTCGTAATGCCGGGCCTTGCCCTGGCAGAGGATGCTGCCCCGGTGCTGAACTCCGGCGACACCGCCTGGATGCTCACCTCCACGGCGCTGGTGCTATTCATGACCATCCCGGGCCTGGCCCTGTTCTATGGCGGCATGGTGCGTTCCAAGAACGTGCTGTCGGTGATGATGCAGTGCTTCGCCATCACGGGCCTGATCAGCATTCTCTGGGTCGTGTACGGCTACAGCATGGCCTTCGATACCACCGGTATGGAAAAGGGCGTGCTCAACTTCAATTCCTTCGTCGGCGGCTTCTCCAAGGCGTTTCTCAGCGGCGTCACGCCGTCTGGGCTGACTTCCGCCACCGCGCTGTTCCCCGAAGCCGTCTTCATCACCTTCCAGATGACCTTCGCCATCATCACCCCGGCGCTGATCGTCGGTGCCTTCGCCGAACGCATGAAATTCTCGGCGATGCTGGTGTTCATGGGTATCTGGTTCACCCTGGTCTACGCACCGATCGCGCACATGGTCTGGAGCGGTGACGGCGCGCTGCTGTGGGACTGGGGCGTGCTCGACTTCGCCGGCGGCACCGTGGTGCACATCAACGCCGGTATCGCCGGCCTGGTCTGCTGCCTGGTGCTGGGCAAGCGCAAAGGCTACCCGACCACGCCGATGGCCCCGCACAACCTGGGCTACACCCTGATGGGCGCAGCCATGCTGTGGGTCGGCTGGTTCGGCTTCAACGCAGGCTCCGCCGCCGCGGCCAACGGCACCGCCGGCATGGCCATGCTGGTGACGCAGATCGCCACTGCTGCTGCGGCATTGGGCTGGATGTTCGCCGAGTGGATCTTCCACGGCAAACCCAGCGCCCTGGGCATCGCCTCCGGCGTGGTGGCCGGCCTGGTGGCCATCACCCCGGCAGCGGGCACCGTGGGCCCGATGGGCGCCCTGGTGATCGGCCTGGCCTCTGGCGTGATCTGCTACTTCTGCGCCACCAGCCTCAAGCGCAAGCTGGGCTATGACGACTCGCTCGACGCCTTTGGCGTGCATGGCATCGGCGGCATCGTGGGGGCCATCCTCACCGGTGTGTTCGCGGCACCGGCCCTGGGCGGCTTCGGCGCGGTCACCGATATCGGGGCTCAGGTCTGGGTTCAGGCCAAGGGCGTGATCTTCACCGTGGCCTACACCGCCATCGTCACCTACGTGATCCTCAAGGTGCTGGATGTGGTGATGGGCCTGCGGGTCAACGAAGAAGAAGAGTCGGTCGGCCTCGACCTGGCTCAACACAACGAACGCGGCTACAACCTGTAACTGCGACGCTGGAAAACTTGCCCGGCTTGCCGGGCATTTTTTTGCCTGTTTTTTGCCATTTCCCGCAGGGCAAACGGTTTATCACTCACGTTCGCGACGTAGGGCGAAAACTTACAACGGGCAGGGCGTTTATGGAGCTTTGCTTTTTCCACGGGCGCGCTAGAATGCGCGCCGAGGGGTGTAAGACGAGATGTCCGCGCACCCGCTCAGCCTTTGCTAGGCTTGCCAATAGCGTGTGGCCAGCAGGGGATCAAGGTTTTGTCAGGCCCTGCCAGGAGCAGGGTCTGCTGGGTGCCGACTCCCATCAGGAGCGCCGACCCAAGGGCAGTGGCCTAACCCACGGCCAGTTGAATTTTCACTGGTGGCTGCCGGTCTACGGCTGCACTGGTCTATAACTAACCTGCTTTTCGCAAGTCATGAGGTAGAACATGAGCGACGACGATCTGGAAAATGATGACCTCGAAGTAGGCGACGAAGACGAGGCGGATGACGGCCTCGAAGCGGCAGCCGAAGATGGCGCTGAAGATGCTGGCGATGACGACAGCAGCCCGGCACCCACTGCCAAGGGCAAGTCCAAGGCGGCTGTCTCGGTAGACGAGATGCCGAGCATGGAAGCCAAGCAGAAGGAGCGTGATGCCCTGGCCAAGGCGATGGAAGAGTTCCTTTCTCGCGGTGGCAAGGTGCAGGAAGTCGAGGCCAACGTGGTCGCCGACCCGCCCAAGAAGCCGGACAACAAGTACGGCAGCCGCCCTATCTGAGTGGCTGAGCACAAAAAAGCCCGCCGTCGCTGCGGGCTTTTTTGTGCCTGGTGGTTTCCCCACAAAGGTCGCTAATGCCCTCTGTGGGAGCCGGTTTGCCGGCGATGGGCTGCAAATCAGCCCCTGTCAGCGCCAGCGCGCAATCACTTCAGGCAGCTGGGATAACCGCTGAATTTCTGCATCGGGCGCTTTATCGCCACTCCAGGCCTTGCCTTGCGGGTTGAACCACACCGCCCGCAGCCCGGCCCGCTGCGCCCCGCCAATGTCATCGCCAGGGTGGTCGCCCACATGCACCGCGGCACCAGCCTCGACCTCGCCGCGCTTGAGCGCCTCCATGAACGGCGCCGGGTCCGGCTTGCCGATCCCCAGGTCTTCGGCACACAGGGCGAACGCGAAGTAATCCGAAAGCCCCAGGCGGCGCACATCGGCATTGCCGTTGGTGACCACGCCCAGGGTGTAGTGATGGCGCAGAATTTCCAGCACCGGCTGCACCTCGGGAAACACCTCGACCTGGTGCCGGGCATGCAAAAACACCTCAAAACCTTCGTTGGCCAACGCCTGTGCCTGCTTTTCGCTGTAACCGACCTCTTCCAGCGCGTGGCACAGCACGCGCCGGCGCAGGGCGCTGATGCGGTGCTTGAGGCCCGGTTCGGCCTGCACCAGGCGTTCACGGATGGCGAACAGGTGTTCAACCGGCACGCCGCCGAGCACCGGGGCGTTGGCCTGCAGCCAGTCGCGCAGCACGACTTCCGCGCTGGCGATCACGGGCGCGGTGTCCCACAGGGTGTCGTCGAGGTCGAAGGTGATCAGCTTGATGCTCATGAGTCTGTGCCTTTGCTGCGTTTGGCCCGAGGGTGGGCGCTGTCGTACACCGCGGCCAGGTGCTGGAAGTCCAGGTGGGTGTAGATCTGCGTGGTGCTGATGTCGGCGTGGCCGAGCATTTCCTGCACCGCGCGCAGGTCCTGGGACGATTCCAGCACATGGCTGGCGAAGGAATGGCGAAGCATGTGCGGGTGCAGGTGCTGGCCCAGTTCGCGCTCGCCGGCCGCCTTGACCCGCATCTGGATGGCCCGTGGGCTGAGCCGGTTGCCCTGGCGGGTGATGAACACGGCGCTGTCGCGTGGGCCGCCGATGCCGCGCAGCCTGAACCAGGCCTGCAACGCCTCGCGGGCCTTGCGCCCCACCGGCAGCACGCGCGCCTTGCCGCCCTTGCCGAGCACCTGGACCAGCCCGGCGCTGAGGTCGAGGTGTTCGAGGTCGAGCTGGGTCAGTTCGGACAGGCGCAGGCCAGAGGAGTAGAACAGCTCGAGGATGGCCTGGTCGCGGCGGGCGATGAAGTCGTCGTCGACGCCGCCATCGAGCAGCTGCAGCGCGCGGTCGGTGTCCAGCACCTTGGGCAGCCGGCGCTCGCCCTTGGGCGCGCTCAGGCCGCTGGCCGGGTCGTGATTGCACAGCCCTTCGCGGTTGAGGTAGCGATACAGGCCGCGCACGGCCGACAACAGCCGCGCCAGGCTGCGCGAGGACTGGCCCTGGTGATGCTGGCGGGCGATGAGCTGGCGCAGTTGCTGGATCTGCAGGGCGCCCCAGCCGGCGATGCCCTGGGCGTTGCAGTATTCGATGACCTTGTCGAGGTCGCGCCGGTAGGCCAGCAGGGTGTGGTCCGACACCTGGCGCTCGTTGCGCAGGTGTGCGCAATAAGCCTCCAGCTGGCGCTCCATCAGCGCACCGGACGCAGGGTCTGGGTCACGCGGGGCACCACACGGCCGAGCACTTCGGCGATGTAACCGAGGAACAGCGTGCCGACGCTGCTCTTGTAGTGCTGCGGGTCACGGCTGCCGATCGCCAGCACGCCATGCAGCCCTTGGTATTCCAGTGCGGCGACGGCGCTGGAGCCCACTTCCAGGCGCTGCTCCTCGCCGAACAGGAAGGCCAGCTCCTTCTCGCGCAGGTTGCCGCTGACCGTCTTGCCGCCACCGAGCAAGCCGCCGATAGCCTGCTGGGCCTCGGTGTTGCTGACCCAGCGCCCGACTGGCGCGGCGTTGTCGCCGAACAGGATCAGGCTGACGAAGGGCACCTGAAACTCCTGGCGCAGGCTGTCTTCGACGGCCATCACCACTTCTTCCAGGCTGCCGGCGTCGAGCAGGTCGAGGATCAGCCGGCGGGTCTTGTCGAACAGCCGGTCGTTGTCCCGGGCCACGTCCATCAATTGCGACAGGCGATGGCGCATTTCGATGTTGCGATCGCGCAGCAGCGTGAGCTGGCGCTCCACCAGCGACACGCTGTCGCCGCGCTGGTGGGGGATACGCTGTTCGACCAGCAGTTCGTCGTGCTCGGCGAAGAAGGTTGGGTGGGCGCGCAGGTAGGCGACCACCGCTTCGGCATCGAGCTCGTTGGACTGCTGGGGTACAACCTTGGGCTGATCGGTCATGGCGGTTACTCGCTTAGAGACGAACCTGTCCTTCGTAGACGCGCACGGCCGGGCCGGTCATCAGCACGGGCTTGCCGGGGCCGGCCCATTCGATGTGCAGGCGGCCACCGGGCAGGTCGAGAGATACCGGGGAGTCCATCCAGCCTTGGCTGATGGCGGCCACCGCAGCGGCGCAGGCGCCGGTGCCGCAGGCCTGGGTTTCACCCGCGCCGCGTTCCCAGACGCGCAGGTTGGCGCGATGGCGGTCGATGACCTGGATGAAACCGGCATTCACCCGCTGCGGGAAGCGTGGGTGGTGTTCGATTTTCGGGCCCAGGGTGTGTACCGGTGCGCTGCGCACGTCATCGACGCGCAGCACGGCATGCGGGTTGCCCATGGACACGGCGGCAATCGAATGGACCTGGCCGTCGACTTTCAGCGGGTAGCTCAGCGCCTGCTCGTCGGCCACGAACGGGATCTCGGCCGGCACGAAGCGCGGCGGGCCCATGTCGACACTGACCTGGCCATCGTTCTGCACGTCCAGCACGATGATGCCGCTCTTGGTTTCCACGCGGATGCGCTTCTTCGCGGTCAGGCGCTTGTCCAGCACGAAACGGGCGAAGCAGCGCGCGCCGTTGCCGCACTGCTCGACCTCGGAGCCGTCGGCGTTGAAGATGCGGTAGCGAAAGTCCACTTCCGGGTTGCTCGGCGCCTCGACGATCAGCAGCTGGTCGAAGCCGATGCCGGTGTGGCGGTCACCCCATTGCTTGGCGTGCTTGGGCTGGATGTGAGCGTGCTGGCTGACCAGGTCGAGGACCATGAAGTCGTTGCCCAGCCCATGCATCTTGGTAAAGCGCAGCAGCATGGGGTCACTCCGGCAGCAGGCTTTCGCCAGCGTACAGTTCGGCGATGGTCTCGCGACGGCGTACTTCGAAAGCCTGGTCGCCGTCGACCAGGATTTCCGCGCAACGGCCACGGGTGTTGTAGTTGGAGCTCATGACAAAACCATAGGCGCCTGCCGACTGCACGGCCAGCAGGTCACCTTCGGCCAGGTTCAGCTGGCGGTCCTTGGCCAGGAAGTCGCCGGTTTCGCAGATCGGCCCGACCAGGTCGTAGGCACGGCCTTCGCCTTCGCGTGGGGTGACCGCGCTGACGCCCATCCAGGCCTGGTACAGGGCCGGGCGGATCAGGTCGTTCATCGCCGCATCGATGATGGCGAAGTCCTTGTGTTCGGTGTGCTTGAGGTATTCCACGCGGGTCAGCAGGACACCGGCGTTGGCCACGATGTAGCGGCCCGGCTCGAACACCAGGGCCAGGTCACGGTCGCCGACGCGCTCGCGGATGGCCTTGATGTAGTCGGCCAGCAGCGGCGGCTGCTCGTCGCGATAACGCACGCCGACACCGCCACCGAGGTCCAGGTGGCGCAGGTGGATGCCGCATTCGGCGAGGCGGTCGACCAGCACCAGCAGGCGGTCGAGGGCATCGAGGAACGGGTCGACGGTGGTCAGCTGCGAGCCGATGTGGCAGTCGACACCGACCACTTCCAGGTTCGGCAGCTGCGCGGCACGCACGTAGATGGCCTCGGCGTCGGCGATGGCGACGCCGAACTTGTTCTCTTTGAGGCCGGTGGAGATGTACGGGTGGGTGCCGGCGTCGACGTCCGGGTTGACCCGCAGCGAGATCGGCGCAACCTTGCCCATCTCGGCCGCCACGACCTGCAGGCGCTCGAGCTCGTCGGTGGACTCGACGTTGAAGCAGTGCACGCCGACTTCCAGGGCGCGGCGCATGTCTTCGCGGGTTTTGCCGACGCCGGAGAACACCACGCGATCGGCACGGCCGCCAGCGGCCAGCACACGCTCCAGCTCACCGCCGGAAACGATGTCGAAACCTGCACCCATGCGCGCCAGGATGTTCAGCACGCCGAGGTTGGAGTTGGCCTTGACCGCGAAGCAGACCAGGTGCTCGACGCCTTGCAGGGCATCGGTATAGCTGCGGTACTGGGCTTCGATGTGGGCGCGCGAGTAGACGTAGGTCGGGGTGCCGAAACGTTCGGCGATGGCCTGCAGGGCCACGCCTTCCGCGAACAGTTCACCGTCGCGGTAGTTGAAAGCGTTCATGAGATTTCCTTACTGCGCAGGCGACTGCTCGGGCTCGATGGGCTGCTCGTCCTGCGGCTGTACCGCCGGTGCGTGCTTGTGCTGATGCGACTTCTGGCTGCCTTTGCCATCCTTGCCGTCTTCGGGCAGGTACAGGGGGCCTTTCTGACCGCAGGCCGAAACGAGGCAGGCAACCGCGACCAGCGCCGCAAGTGAGGAAATCAGGCGCTTCATGGGTGAAATCCTTTGAAATATGCAGTATTGCGCCCGAGTATACCGAGCGACCGGCGGATTGCCTATGCAAGAGCCGGTCCGTCGGGCGGGCTATGCTTGTGGGCCAGCGGCTAACCTTTGCATTCGGCGCCAAGCGCCCGTATCTTGCCCGGCTTGCCTGTAATGCAGCCAATTTCGAGGTTCCTGCAATGAGTTTGAGCGAAGCGCGTTTCCATGATCTGGTCGACGCCACCCAACAGGCCCTGGAAGACCTGTTCGACGAGAGCGGCCTGGACCTGGACATGGAGAATTCCGCCGGCGTCCTCACCATCAAGTTCGACAACGGCAGCCAGCTGATCTTCAGCCGCCAGGAGCCGCTGCGCCAGCTGTGGCTGGCCGACCGCTCCGGTGGCTTCCACTTCGACTACGACGAAGAGAGCGGCAAGTGGGTGTGCGAGAAGAGCGAAGAGCTGCTTGGCGAAATGCTCGAGCGCATTGTCTGGGAGCGGGCCGGCGAGAAGCTGGACTTCGACGAGATCTGACATGACTGCCCAGGCGCGGCCAGCCAAGCCGCTGTACAGCAACGTCAGCCCCGCAGTGCCTTCGCCGTGCATCAGCGTGTGCCGGCTGGATGAGCACAAGGTGTGTACCGGTTGCCATCGCCACGTCGAGCATATTCGCGAATGGCGTGCGGCCGACGATGAACGGCGCCGGCAGATCTGCCGCGAAGCCGAGGCCCTGCGCGCACGGGCTTGAGTATTTGCCCGGCTGTGGTAGTGTCGAGGCATGCGTCGCTGACGCCGGAGCATTCACAAACCCCGCCCTTGGGCGGGGTTTTGCTTTATCTGCCCATCGAAAACCACCTGTTCAAAGGAGCCTGACTGGATCATGAGCACCAAGCCTTCCCTCATCCTCACCCGCTTGGACGTACAGCGTCTGGAGCGCCTGCTCGACAGCCTCGACGAAAGTACCCCGGGTGTGCTCGCCTTGCAGGACGAGCTGGACCGTGCCGACCAGGTGGTCGGCCATGAGGACGTGCCCGCCGGCGTGGTGACCATGAACTCGCGCGTGCACTGCCGCGAAGAGGCCAGTGGCAAGGACTATCACCTGACCCTGGTGTACCCGAAGGACGCAGGCCCCGAGGGCAACGTCTCGATCCTGGCACCTATCGGCTGCGCCTTGCTGGGCTTGTCGGTCGGCGACCAGATCGACTGGCCCGCCCCCGGCGGCAAGACCCTGAAGCTCAAGCTGCTGGCGGTCGAGTACCAGCCGGAAGCGGCGGGCGATTTCGACCTCTGAGCCTCAGGGCTCCAGGGTCGCCTGAAGCTGCGCCAGGCCATCGTTGAGCGCCTGCTCGAGCTCGCGCTTGTAGCGCAGGTACAGCAGGGTCGAACCCTGCTCATCCTCGAGCAGTTCCGACAAGTCCAGGTCAGTGATGTAGCAACGGTAGTGCCCGGCACAGCGGCGCTGGCCGAGGATCTGCCGGGCAACCACGGCATACAGCTCGTCGCCATGCTCCAGCTCGGAGAACTCCTGCTGGTCGCAGTACAACGTCACATGCACCTCATCCCCCGCGCCCGCCTGCACGATGGCCTGCACCTCGTAATACGGCAGGCCGTCGCCATCGACTGGCGCCGGGCGCGCCTCGCTGCTGCGCGCCTTGCCTGGCCCTGAGGGCAGCAGCTGCGCGTAGTGGATCTGCAGCGAGGCCTGTTGCACATAGTCCAACGGCAGCCGCGCATCGCGGCGCATCACCACCGAACGCAGAAAGCGCTGCAGCGGCAGCAACAGGTGGCTTTCGTCGTGCAGCGGCAGGCGCTGCTGCCACAGGGCGTTGTATTCATCCAGCACATACAGGTCGGCCCAGCCGTCGAACAGGCGGTAGAACACCTGGATGCAGTCGGCGCGGCCTTGCTCCAGCACCAGCGGCAGGTCGTGGTCCTGCAGGGCGTTGGCATCCAGGTGCAGGGGGCTGTAGACGCTGCGCTCTTCGGCCAGGTAGTCGAGCACGGCGGCATGCCCGCTCAGCGTCGCCAGGCTGACCTGGCCAGGCAACAGCTCCAGCACATGGGTGTACTGCGCCACTTGCAGCAGGTAGCGGTGGTTGCGGCCCTGGTCGAGCAGCAGTTGCACGGTATCGAAAATGTCCTCGACCCGCTGGCTGATGGCTTGCGCGCGGTTGTGGCAGAAGCAGCGCACCCGCACGCGCGGCCGGTGGCTGCGCTGGCCGAGGCTGTTGAGGAAATCGCGCAGGCAGCGCAGCAGGGCGTGTTCGCCGTCGTAGCGCTGCACCAGCACTTCGTTCCAGCTGTTGAGGGTGACCTGGTCGAAGGTCAGCACCAAATTTTCGCGCACCCCGGCGTAGCTCAGCGAGTCGGTGCGCTCGGTGGTCATCAGGATGTTCAGGTCGCGGTGCTGGCGCAGCGGGTCGATGCCGACGTTGACCAGCAACAGGATCTCGTCGGCCACGCTGGGTTGCAGCAGGCGCACTTCGCTGACCGGCTCCAGCGGCAAGGGGATGCTCTGCTGCAGGCTGCCGAGCAGGTTGAACAGCTCGAATTCGCTGAGGTCGCTTACCCCGGGGTGCAGCGCCAGGCGCGTGCTGCTGTCGATCACGCCGTTGCGGTGGGCCCAGGTCAGCAGCTCGAGCAGCTCGCGGCAGCGCTTGATCGGGCTGAAATGCTCCCATTCGTGCACGCCCAGGTTGCCGTTGTACAGGCTCCAGTGGTGGCTGCCGGGCTCCTTGCGGTTGGGTGAGTGGACCAGGGTCAGGGTGTCTTCAGCAAGGTCGGGGGCGATGCCGGGGTTGATCACTTCGATCTTGCCGGCGCGGCGCTCGAATGCCGCGTACAGGCGCCGGCCGAGCACATTCATGTCGCGCTGGTCGGCGCGGTTGCTGGCGTTCTGGTTCTGTGCGAACTGGCCGAGAAAGCGGTAGCTGTGGTTGAGCTCGGCCACCAGTTCGCGCCGCTCCAGCGCAACCTGGCGCACCTTCCACTGGCTGCGGCTGTCGAGCAGGGCCAGCTGGCGCTCATCCCAGCCCCATTCGTCTGCCAGGCGCTGCAGCAACTGGCGCTGCCAGCCATTGCTGCGGCTGCGCTCCAGGCCGCTGAGTTTCTTGTTGACCTTCAGGTACAGGCTGCGCCGCACCAGTTCAAGGCGCGTGGTCTCGCCGCGCTGCTGCAGGTAGCGCTCGATGCGGCGGTAGACCATCACGTAGGGGTCCAGCTCATCGAGGTTCAGGCGGTTGGCGAACACCGCCTCCTTGTAGTCCAGGCTCAGGCAGCGCACGGCGGGATATTCGCTGGCGTAGACCTCGGTCAGCAGCAGCTTGAGCAGCGACTTGTAGGGTGAGTCGATACCCTTGAACAGCTGCCACAGGCCGGCGCCGACGAACTCGCCGGCCGGGATGTGGGCCAGGTGGCCGAGGTCGAGGGCGTCGGTGCTGCGGATGAAGCGCTTGCTCAGCAAGGTTTCGCTGTAGCGCTGATAGTGCTGCTCTTCATACACCGGCACCAGCCACCACAGCGGCGTGCGCCCGGCCAGCCAGATGGCGGTGCGGTAGAACTCGTCGAGCAGCAGGTAGTGCTGGGTGGTGCCGCAATCGTCGGAACTGAGCTGGCCGTCACGCAGGCCTTGGGCGAAGCCCTGCGGGTCGATGAGGAAAAAGTGCGCCTCGGCGCCCAGGCTGGCGGCCCAGGCCTCGAGCAACTGGCACTTGCGCTGCAGCTCTTCGCGCTGGCTGTCGTCCAGGCCGGGGGCATGGCACACCCACAGGTCCATGTCGCTCTGTTCGGCCTGGGCCAGGGAGCCGAGGCTGCCCATCAGGAACAGCCCGTGGATCGGGCGGTGAGGGTTGCCCAGGCGCGTCTTGTAGGTGAACGAGCGGGCCAGCCGCTGGCCTTCGGCGACCAGCCCGGCAGCCGGCTCGAAGCCCGATATGCCGGCCGGGGTACTGCCGGAGACATAGCCTGGCAGCAGCGGATGGTTGACGTGGAACAGCAGCGGCAGCAGGGTCAGCACTTGCTGCTGGCGGGTCGAAAGCCCTTCCATGGCACGCTCGAGGCGGCCCTGGTTGAGTTGCAAGAAGCGCGCACGCAGCTTCGCCAGCACCTTGCGGTCGATGCCGTCGTCCAGGTCCGGGCGGATTTCGTGGGGGTGGTTCATTGCGCACTCAGGGGCAGGCCGGGGAAGCTTTGGCGAGTTTAGCCTGAGTGGAGCACTCGGATAAGCTGCGATTGGCTTTTTGGCGCCATTTTTCTAGCGCCCGTTTGGCTTTGTCGCCGGCACGCCGGCGACAAGGCCGGTTCAGGTTCAGGCAGGCTGCGGGGCCTTGAGGATGTTCAGCAGCAGTTGCACGCTTTCGGCCGCGTCGTGGCCAAGGCTGGTGAGGTACCCGCCATCAGGCTCATCGGTCAATTGCTTTTCGTGCAGGCGTTTGGCCGCAGCGACCAGGGCGGGGGAGGCGTTCGCGTGAATCTTGATGCCTTCCTGGCTGCTGTCCAGGTTGAACAGCGCGAGCACTTCCAGTTCGGCGATCAAATCGGGGGTGAAGGACATGGCGACTCCTGACTTCCAGACGAGGATGGCGGCACCGCCAGCGGTGCCTGACCCTGGAGTGTAGCCGGGTTATTCGTCCTCGCCTTGATCTGCCTCAGGTGGCAGCTCGGGCAGGGCGCGCAGGGCGTTTTCGTACCACTGGGCGTCGAACGGGCGATCTTCGGCGAGCATGTTGTCGATCTCGATGGCCAGTACATGGGCCATGAGGTTGAGGATGTCTTCGCGCTCGTAGCCGACCAGGGTCAGCTTGTTGAAGGTGGCCTTGGCAGCCGCTGGCTCGCCGCTTTCGATCTGGTTCTCGATGGCCTGGGTCAGCGTTGCCTCGGCGAAGGCTTCGTCGTCGTTGTCGATGTCGGTGGGCTCGCTCATGGCGCTACTCCTGATAGGGGGCGTACAGTTTGCCACGCCCGCGCTGGTCATGGCTTGCCGATCGGTCTATAAAAGCCGGGCCATCCCCACACGGCCTGGAGGCTGTTACCCATGCTCAAGCTTCACGGATTCGCGGTCAGCAACTACTACAACATGGTCAAGCTGGCGCTGCTGGAAAAAGGCCTGCCGTTCGAGGAGGTCACCTTCTATGGCGGCCAGGCGCCCCAGGCCCTGGCGGTCAGCCCGCGGGGCAAGGTGCCGGTGCTGGAGACCGAACATGGCTTTCTCAGCGAGACCAGCGTGATCCTCGACTACATCGAGCAGACCCGGGGTGGCAAGGCGCTGCTGCCGGCCGACCCGTTCGAGCAGGCCAAGGTGCGCGAGCTGCTCAAGGAGATCGAGCTGTACATCGAGTTGCCGGCGCGGACCTGCTATGCCGAGGCATTCTTCGGCACGGCGGTGGAGCCGGTGGTCAAGGAGCGTGCACGTGCCGAGCTGCTGGCGGGGTTCGCCACGCTCAAGCGCAATGGCCGCTTCGCACCTTATGTGGCAGGTGAAGAGCTGACGGTGGCCGACCTGATGTTCTGCTTCTCGGTGGACCTTGCGTATGCGGTGGGCAAGAAGGTGCTGAACATCGACTTCCTGGCGGACTTCCCGCAGGCGGCGGCGTTGCTCGAAAAAATGCGCGAGAACCCGCACATGGCGCGGATCGTGGCAGACAAGGACGCGGCGATGCCGGCGTTTCAGGAGATGATTCGCAGCGGCAAGCGCTGATCGTTGGGGGCTGCCTTGCAGCCCTTTCGCGACACAAGGCCGCTCCTACCGGGTTACGCGATTCCCTGTAGGAGCGGCCTTGTGTCGCGAAAGGGCCGCGCAGCGGCCCCAACTTCCAGATCAGCGCGAAGCCAGCAACGCCTTGCCACGCACAACGGCAGTACGCACCTGAGCCGGTGCAGTGCCGCCAATGTGGTCACGCGCATTCACCGAGCCTTCCAGGGTCAGCACGGCGAACACGTCCTGCTCGATCTGGTCGCTGAACTGGCGCAGTTCGTCCAGGCTCATTTCGGCCAGGTCCTTGCCGGTATCGACGCCATATTTCACTGCATGGCCGACGATCTCGTGGCAATCGCGGAACGGCAGGCCACGGCGCACCAGGTAGTCGGCCAGGTCAGTGGCGGTGGAGAAGCCGCGCAGGGCCGCCTCGCGCATGATTGCATGGCGTGGCTTGATCGCCGGGATCATGTCGGCAAAGGCACGCAGCGAATCACGCAGGGTGTCGGCGGCGTCGAACAGCGGTTCCTTGTCTTCCTGGTTGTCCTTGTTGTAGGCCAGCGGCTGGCCCTTCATCAAGGTCAGCAAACCGGTCAGGGCACCGAACACGCGGCCACTCTTGCCACGCACCAGCTCCGGCACGTCCGGGTTCTTCTTCTGCGGCATGATCGAGCTGCCGGTGCAGAAGCGATCGGGCAGGTCGACGAACTGGAACTGCGCGCTGGTCCACAGCACCAGCTCTTCGGAGAAGCGCGACAGGTGCATCATCGCCACGCTGGCCGCGGCGCAGAATTCGATGGCGAAGTCACGGTCCGAAACGCCGTCCAGCGAGTTGCCGGCCACGGCTTCGAAGCCCAGCAGCTTGCAGGTCAGCTCGCGGTCGATCGGGTAGGTGGTGCCAGCCAGCGCGGCGCTGCCCAGGGGCATGCGGTTGGTGCGCTTGCGGCAGTCGACCAGGCGCTCGTAGTCGCGGCTGAGCATTTCGAACCAGGCCAGCAGGTGGTGGCCGAAGGTGACGGGCTGGGCGGTCTGCAGGTGGGTGAAGCCCGGCATGATGGTGTCGGCTTCACGCTCGGCCTGCTCCAGCAGGCCTTCCTGCAGGCGGGTGATTTCGGCCAGGATCAGGTCGATCTCGTCACGCAGCCACAGGCGGATGTCGGTGGCTACCTGGTCGTTGCGGCTACGGCCGGTGTGCAGCTTCTTGCCGGTGATGCCGATGCGGTCGGTCAGGCGCGCTTCGATGTTCATGTGCACATCTTCGAGGTCCACGCGCCAGTCGAAGTTGCCGGCCTCGATCTCGCCCTGGATGGTCTTCAGGCCGTCGATGATGGTGTCGCGCTCGGCATCGCTGAGCACGCCGACCTGCGCCAGCATGGTGGCGTGGGCGATCGAACCCATGATGTCGTGGCGGTACAGGCGCTTGTCGAAGTCGACCGAAGCGGTGAAGCGGGCGACGAAGGCGTCGACGGGTTCACTGAAGCGGCCGCCCCAGGACTGATTGGTCTTGTCGGTGCTCATGGATTCACTCGTTGAAGGCGTGAACGAAAAAGTGGCGCCGATAATAGCAGGGTTGGGCGCGCCGCCGAAGGACACCGGTCGACAGAAATCTGCGGCAAACCGTAGCAATGGCGGGGGATGAGGATATTCACCGATTGAACGGCAGTGTTCCACGGACCGTCTACAGTTGGACAAAGGACTGGCAGTGAATCTGCCGGCTCAGTGAATCTTTGGCCTTCGTATCGGTCTAGAGCGTGACCGCAGTGTCGCTCGACCTGCATCTGTCTACGCTATACCTGTGCGAGACTCACTCAGGAATCCAGAGCAATTATGAATGTCCTGATCGTTGATGATGAACCCCAAGCCCGTGAACGCCTGACGCGGTTGTTCGGGGAACTGGAGGGGTACACCGTGCTGGAGCCCAGCGCCACCAACGGCGAGGAGGCCCTGGCACTGATCGAAAGCCACAAGCCCGATGTAGTTCTGCTGGACATCGGCATGCCAGGCCTGGATGGCCTGCAGGTCGCGGCTCGCCTGTGCGAGCGCGAGGCGCCGCCGTCGGTGGTGTTCTGCACCGGTGACGACGAATACGGTGCCGAGGCTTTCAAGGACAGTACCCTCAGCCATGTAACCAAGCCGATCCAGCCCCAGGCGCTGCGCGATGCGCTGCGCAAAGCGGAAAAACCCAACCGTGGCCAGCTTGCCGCGCTGACCCGGCCAGGCAGCGAAGGCGGCGGCCCGCGCAGCCATATCAGTGCGCGCACGCGCAAGGGCATCGAACTGATCCCGTTGCCGCAGGTGATCTATTTCATCGCCGACCACAAATACGTGACCTTGCGCCACGAAGCCGGCGAGGTGCTGCTCGATGAGCCGCTCAAGGCCCTGGAGGACGAGTTCGGCGATCGTTTCGTGCGCATCCACCGCAACGCCTTGGTCGCCCGCGAACGGATCGAACGCCTGCAGCGCACGCCGCTCGGGCATTTCCAGCTGTACCTCAAGGGCCTGGACGGTGACGCCCTGACCGTCAGCCGCCGGCACGTGGCGGGCGTGCGCAAGATGATGCAGACCCTCTGAACAGGGTCTGCGCACCTTTGGCAGGCGCGGCCTTGCGTCGCCAAAGGGGCGCGCAGCAGCCCCAGAATTGATGCTTCATCTCATAGGCCCCGGGGCTGCTGCGCAGCCCTTTCGCGACGCAAGGCCGCTCCTACAGGCGCCGACGGAGCTGTTATCATCGGCGGCATTCCTAAGCATTGGGGCGCTCCATGTCCACTCGCGAAATCCGCATTGCCACCCGTAAAAGTGCCTTGGCCCTGTGGCAGGCCGAATACGTCAAAGCCCGCCTCGAGCAGGCGCACCCTGGCCTGCTGGTCACCCTGGTACCCATGGTCAGCCGCGGCGACAAGCTGCTCGATGCGCCGCTGGCGAAAATCGGCGGCAAGGGCCTGTTCGTCAAGGAACTGGAAACCGCCCTGCTGGACAACGAAGCCGACATCGCCGTGCATTCGATGAAGGACGTGCCCATGGACTTCCCCGAAGGCCTGGGCCTGTACTGCATCTGCGAGCGCGAAGACCCGCGCGATGCCTTTGTCTCCAACCACTTCGCCAGCCTCGATGCCCTGCCGGCAGGCAGCATCGTCGGCACTTCCAGCCTGCGCCGCCAGGCCCAGCTGCTGGCGCGCCGGCCGGACCTGAAAATCCACTTCCTGCGGGGCAACGTCAACACGCGCCTGGCCAAGCTCGATGCCGGCGAGTACGACGCGATCATCCTCGCGGCGGCCGGGCTGATCCGCCTGGGCTTCGAGCAGCGCATCACCGACAGCATCAGCGTCGACGACAGCCTGCCGGCGGGCGGGCAGGGCGCGGTGGGCATTGAATGCCGCAGCGCCGACAGCGAGATCCACGCCCTGCTGGCGCCGCTGCACCACCTCGATACCGCCGACCGGGTCGTGGCCGAACGTGCCTTGAACAAGCGCCTGAATGGCGGCTGCCAGGTGCCGATCGCCTGCTACGCCGTGCTCGAAGGCGAGCAGCTGTGGCTGCGTGGCCTGGTCGGCCAGCCGAGCGGCGGCACTTTGCTGGTGGCTGACGCCCGTGCCCCGCGCAGCAACGCCGAAGCCTTGGGTGTGCAGGTTGCCGAAGACCTGCTGGGGCAGGGCGCCGAGGCCATCCTCAAGGAAGTCTATGGCGAGGCCGGGCATCCGTGAGCCAGTGGCGGCTGTTGCTGACGCGCCCCGCCGATGATTGCGCGGCACTGGCCCAGAGCCTTGCCGCCGCCGGGGTCGCCAGCAGCAGCTTGCCGTTGCTGGCCATCGAGCCGGTCGAGCTGGATGCGCCGCAGCGCCAGACGCTGGCCGCGCTGGGGCAGTACCAGGCGCGGATCGTGGTCAGCAAACCGGCCGCCAGGCTGCTTCTCGAGCACCTGGCGCAAAACGCGCTGCAGCCCCCGGCAAAGGGCTGGTTCACCGTAGGCGAAGCGACGGCGGCGGTGCTGCAGGAGGCGGGCCTGCAAGTGGCCTGCCCTGCCCAGGGGGATGACAGTGAAGCCTTGCTGGCCCTGCCGGCGCTACGAGCAGCCATGGCCGTTGCCGCACCGCGGGCGCTGATCGTTCGCGGTGTCGGAGGTCGTGAACTGCTGGCCGAGCGTCTTGCAGAGCAAGGTGCTAGTGTCGATTATCTGGAACTGTATCGCCGCTGCCTGCCGAACTACCCGCAGGGCACGTTGCTGCGCCGCATCGAAGCGGAACGCCTCAATGGCCTGGTGGTCAGCAGTGGGCAGGGTCTTGAACACTTGCAGCAGCTGGCGGGTGCCGATTGGCCGCGCTTGGCGCAGCTTGCGTTGTTCGTGCCCAGCCCGCGGGTGGCCGAACAGGCCCGGGCCGCAGGGGCCCAACAGGTTGTGGATTGCCGTGGTGCCAGTGCCACGGCCTTGCTGGCAGCCGTGCAGCGCAGCGCTGCACCTGCCTCTTAAGGCGCTAAGCTCAGAGCGGTGCGCCCCCATGCAAAGGATGGATACGTGAGCGAAACTGTCTTGTCGAACAATGATCAGCCGTCGGCCCAGGAGCCGGCGCAACCGGTTACCACCCCGCCCGCCAAACGCTCCGGCAGCGGCCTGGCCTTGCTGGCGCTGCTGGTGGGCGCCGCTGGGGTGGCGGTGGGCGGCTGGGGTGTCTGGCAGGTGCGGCAGCTGCAGGGCAGTGAAGTGAACCAGGGCCAGCACCTGGAGGCGCTGAACCAGCGCGCTGCGGCGCTGCAGCAGCGCGAACAGCAGATCAGCGCCCAGCTGGCCAGCCTGCCGGCCGCCAGCGAGCTGGAAGACCGCCGCCGCCTGGTGACGCAACTGCAAGGCGACCAGCAGCGGCTCAGCCAGCGCCTGGAAACCGTGCTTGGCGAGAGCCGCAAGGAGTGGCGCCTGGCCGAGGCCGAGCACCTGCTGCGCCTGGCGACCCTGCGCCTCTCGGCGTTGCAGGACATCACCAGTGCCAAGGCACTGGTCGAAGGCGCCGACGAGATCCTGCGCGAACAGAGCGACCCGGGCGCCTACGCCGCCCGCGAACAGCTTGCGCGCAGCCTGGCAACGCTCAACAGCACCCAGCAACCGGACCGCACCGGGTTGTTCCTCAAGCTGGCAGCCCAGCGTGACCTGGTGCAGCAGCTCAGTGCCCAGTCGCCTGAATTCGACAGCAACGCCGATGCGCTCGGTGCCCTGACCGCCGATGGCGATGGCGCCAGCCGCCTGTCGCAGTGGTGGGCCGAGATCTCCAAGTACTTCCAGATCGACTTCGACGCCGACGACAATGTGCGCCCGCTGCTGGCCGGGCAGTCGCTCAACCAGCTGCGCCTGGCCCTGAGCCTGACCATCGAGCAGGCCCAGTGGGCGGCGCTCAACGGCGAGGCCAAGGTCTACACCCAGGCCCTGGACGATGCGCGCAGCGTGCTGCTGGCCAACTTCAACGCCGACAACGCCCAGAGCAAGGCCATGCTCGACAGCCTCAATGCGCTGGCCGAGCAGCCGGTCTCGGTGGTCACCCCTGACCTGAGCGAGAGCCTGGCCGCGGTGCAGGCCTACATCCAGCGTCGCCACCTGCCGGCCGACAGCGAAGGGGGCAAACCATGAAGCGTGTCTACCTGCTGGCGGTGCTGGCGATCGTGATCGCCGCGGCGCTGGGCATCGCGGTGGCCAAGCACAGTGGCTACGTGCTGCTGTCGTATGGCAGCTTCCGCTACCAGTCCGGGCTGTGGGCCGCGCTCGCCGCGCTGGTCGCCATCGTCGCGGTGCTGTGGCTCCTGCGCTACCTGGTCGGCCTGGTGCTGACCTCCAGCGGCGTGGTCAACCCCTGGTCGCGGCGCAACCGCAGCCGGCGCGTGCGCATCGCCATCGAGCAGGGCCAGCTGGACCTTGCCGAGGGCCGCTGGGCCAGCGCCGAGCGCCACCTGCGCCGCGCCGCCGAGGCCGAACGCCAGCCGCTGCTGTATTACCTGGGTGCGGCCCGCGCCGCCAACGAACAAGGCCGCACGCAGGAGAGCAACGACCTGCTCGAGCGCGCCCTGGAGCGCCAACCCCAGGCCGAACTGGCCATCGCCTTGACCCATGCGCAGTTGCAGATGGACCGCGGCGAAAGCGATGGCGCACTGGAAACCCTGCTCGCCATGCAGGAACGCCACCCGCACAACACCCAGGTGCTGCGCTTGTTGCAGCGCCTGTACCTGGAGCGCGGCGATTGGTCGGCACTGATTCGCCTGCTGCCCGACCTGCGCAAGAGCAAGGTGCTCCCGGCCAGCGAGCTTGCTGCGCTGGAGCAGCGTGCCTGGGGCCAGAACCTGAGCCTGGCGGCCACCCGTGGCGAGGATTCGCAAAGCGCTCGCCAGTCGCTGGAACGCGCCTGGCAGCAGCTGACCGCGGCGCAGCGCCAGGAGCCACAGCTGGTGCTGGCCTATGCCGAGCAGCTGCGCCAGGTCGGTGCCCAGGGTGAAGCCGAGCAGGTGCTGCGCAGCGCCCTCAAGCGCGACTACGAAAGCCACCTCGCTCGCCTGTACGGCCTGGTGCGCGGCGATGACCCGGCGCGCCAGCTGCAGGCTGCCGAAGGCTGGCTCAAAGACCACCCGCAAGACCCGAGCCTGCTGCTCACGCTCGGTCGCCTGAGCTTGCAGAACCGCCTGTGGGGCAAGGCGCGCGACTACCTCGAAAGCAGCCTGCGCATGGAACGCAACCCGGAAACCTGTGCCGAGCTTGCACGCCTGCTGGCCGGGCTGGGCGAGACCGAGCGTAGCAACCAGCTGTTCCAGGAAGGCCTGGGCCTGCTCGATGAGCGCCTGCTGGCCTTGCCGTTGCCTGAAGGCGTGCGCGCCTGACCGACCCAGGGCCCGCGCCGAGGCGCGGGCTCCGGGGGCTGGTTACTTCTCCAGCGCAGCACGTTAAAGGTGCGCCATCGTTCTTAGGAAAAGCCCTACAACCCAGTTTGAGATTTCCTCTGCTGCTCAGCGACTTCTCGCGCCTGTCTTGCCTTGAAACAAAGCGCGCCTTTCCTCTACCGTTTCAAACCACTTCACTCTCCGGACCTTCTACGCCCATGCCGGCCCGTCTGCGCACGTTCTTTCTTCCTGCCTGCCTGGCCTCGTTGGCAGTGCTGATTGCGTCCTTCTACCTGCAGGCAACCCTGGGCCTCACGCCATGCCCGCTGTGTTTCAGCCAGCGTGTGCTGCTGGGCGTGTATGCGCTGATCTGCCTGTGCGGGGCGGTGCATGTGCCAGGCCCGCGCGGCATTCGGCGCTATGCCTGGGCAGCGCTGGCCAGCTCGGCATTTGGCGCGTTGCTGGCGGCGCGGCATGTGTGGTTGCAGGGCGCCGACGACAAAGGCCATGTGTGCCCGCCATCGCTCTGGCAGCTGTTCGACCAGCCCTTTGGCGAAGCGGCCTGGCAGTTGCTGCTGGGCGGACCGGGCTGCAGCTCGCTGACCTGGAGCTTTCTGGACCTGACCTTGCCCGAATGGAGCCTGCTGGCGTTCCTGCTGCTGGCGCTGCTGCCCATGGCCTGCCTGCTGGCGTATCGTTTGCGCAGC
Source organism: Pseudomonas faucium (assembly GCF_021602585.1). Taxonomy (GTDB): domain Bacteria; phylum Pseudomonadota; class Gammaproteobacteria; order Pseudomonadales; family Pseudomonadaceae; genus Aquipseudomonas; species Aquipseudomonas faucium. The sequence continues at coordinate 113,982 of NZ_BQIP01000002.1, read as the reverse complement.
CTGGGTGAAAGTTGACCCAGCGCAAGCCTTGAGCGCCAGCGCGACCAATGGTGCTGCGCCAGGGTATTAAACACTTGTATGAACTTTGTCTGCTGCGTACCTTGATGGGCAGCACGTGCGGGAATAATCTCCCAGCACGCATACCGAAAACACAACTGCTCGATGCCGTCCTGCTGATGTCACCTTTGTGCTGCGCGGTCGTAGTGCGAGGTGCAGCGGCATCTACCCAGAAGGGAAGAGATCGCCATGCTCGATAGTTGTCAGAACGCCCAGGAACGCTGGGGCGGGGTCCATAAGCTGATCGACCGCTGGCTCGAGGAGCGCCAGGAACTGGTGGAGGCTTTCCGCGCCTTGCGCGCCGTGAAGCCGGCCTTCGCCGACAAGGACACCAACGGGGATTTTTGCGCGCTGCTGGTCGACTACGTCTCGGCGTGGCATTTCGAGGTCAGCGAGCAACTGGTCAGCGAAGCCAAGGCGTTTGGTGATACGCGGGGGCTGGAACTGGCCACGCAGATCAACCCGCGCATCGATGACAGCACGCAATTTGCACTGGCCTTCAATGACCATTGCGAAAAAGGCGAGTGCAAGGACCCTGAGCGTTTCGCCGACAAACTCACCAAGTTGGGTGGCTTGCTGCACGAGCGCTTCGAGCTCGAAGACTGCCTGATCGAAGTGCTGCACAACGCCCACAAGGAAGAAGGCGCGGTGCAAGCCTGAAGGTGGCGTCAGTCGCCGACAGCCAGCAGTTCGATCTCGAATACCAGGGGTGTGTAGGGTGCAATCAAGTCACCCGCCCCCTCGGCGCCATAGGCTTGCGCTGATGGGATCACCAGGCGCCATTTCGCACCGACTTTCATCTGCGGCAACGCCACCTGCCAGCCTTCGATCACCGAGCCCAGGCTGAACCACTGCGGCTGTTGGTTCTGGTCGAATACCGAGCCATCCGGCAGCCTGCCGACATAGCGCACCTGCACCTTGCCATTGGCTTTTGGCTGCGCGCCATTGCCGCTGCTCAGCTCGCTGTACAGCACGCCTTCGGGCAGTTCGTGCACGCCGGCGCGGGCGCGTTCATTGGCCATGAAGCGTGTTTCGATGGCCAGCAGTTTCGCCACCTCGGCCTGTTCGGCAGTGTTGCTCGCCTGTTCTTCATGCTGCTGCAATATGGCCTGCATGCGCGCCTTGTCGAGTTTCAGCGGCTGGTTCTGATAGGACTGGCGCAGCCCTTCTACCAGCGCATCCAGCTGCAGCCCCGGTACTTCCTCGCGCAGCCGCTCACCCAGGCTGGCGCCCAGGCTGTAGGCCAGGTCGGCGTCGTTGCCTGGGGCGGTATCGGGGGCGGCCAGAGCGAAGGGCGCCAACAGGCTCAGACCGAATACAAGATAACGAGGCATGCGCAACTCCAGCTCAATGAGCGATGAAGTATGCCAGCGCACCTGCGTAAATATCAGCAGCGATTTGTTAAGCAACTACACTTGCACGCAGCTGCAAGACAACAACTTTGCCCAGGCATGCAACGCGGCGCTAGCGATACTGTCCACATGCCCTAGCGGCAGTAGCAGCAGAAGCATAGTATGAGCCGCAATCTCGTCAGCCAGGAGGTAAACCATGTCGGCCAAAAAGAAGCCAGTAAGCACGCCGTTACACCTGCTCCAGCAACTTTCGGGCAGCCTGCTCGATCACTTGGAAGATGCCTGCACGCAAGCGCTGGCTGATGCGGAGAAACTGCTGGCCAAGTTGGAAAAGCAACGCGTCAAGGCGCAGGAAAAACTGCATAACGGCCGCCTGAAGTTGCAGGACGCGGCCAAGGCAGGCAAAGCCAAGGCCCAGGGCAAAGCGCAGAAAGCCATTGGCGAACTTGAAGGGTTGCTCGACTCGCTCAAAGAGCGCCAGACGCAAACCCGTACTTATATTCAGCAACTCAAGCGCGATGCCCAGGAAAGCCTGAAACTGGCCCAGGGTGTTGGCAAGGTACGCGAGTCGGCTGGCAAGGCACTGGAGCAGCGCGCGGTAGCGGCGAAGTCGGCCAAGGCTGCGGCCAAACCAGCGGCCAAGGCACCTGCAAAAGCGGCCGCCAAGCCTGCGGCCAAAGCGGCTGCTAAACCTGCAGCCAAGGCGCCAGCCCGCGCAGCAACCACCAAGGCCCCAGCGCGTACCGCAGCTGCCAAGCCGGCCGCAGCCAAGGCACCGTCCAAAGCGGCTGCAGCCAAACCCGCCGCTGCCAAAGCTACCCCGGCAAGAACCGCTGCCGCTAAACCCGCTGCCAAGCCTGCTGCAGCCAAAACCGCTGCTGCCAAGCCTGCTGCGAAAGCGGCGCCGGCCAAAGCTGCAGCCGCCAAGCCTGCTGCAAAACCGGTAGCGGCCAAAGCTGCAGCTGCCAAGCCTGCAGCAAAACCTGCGGCCAAGCCTGCCGCTGCCAAAGCTCCAGCCAAGCCGGCCGCCAAGCCAGCCGCAGCCAAGCCAGCAGCCAGGTCCGCAGGCAAACCTGCTGCCAAGCCAGCCGCCAAGCCGGTTGCCAGCAAGCCAGCCGAAACCAAACCGGCCACTGCGGCTACCCCAGCGACCAACTCGGCTACCCCGGCAGCACCTTCGGCCCCGGCCAGCACCCCAGCTCAGGCGCCGTCTTCGGCCTCCTGAAGCCCTGCGGCCGCGACGCGCAACTGCTCCAGCGCGTCGTGGCCACGGGCCTGGTCTGGCGCAAGCCAGGCCAGCCAATCTTGCGAGCCAACCTGCCCACCTGCAGGCCACTGCTGCGCACACGCCTGCAGGCGCTCCAGCAACGTCCTTTCCGCTTGCAGTTCCAACCCTTTCACTTGCTCCCTCAGCGCCGCCAGGTGCGGTTCGTGCTGCGCGGCTGCCCGCCACGCCTGGCGCAGGCTGCGCAGGGGCGTCACCACTTCCTGCTGCCAAGGTTCGGCAAGCGCACGCAAGGCCTGCACGCGCGCAGGGTCCGGCGTGACGCCACGCGCCTGCAACCAGGTTGCGCACAGAAGCAGGCAGACATCGCCGCCCAATGCCTGCACGTGCAAGCAGGCCGCTTCGACACCCGGCCGTGCATACAGGGCCAGGGCGTGATTCCACAGGTCGGTGTACATGATTCCACTCACGCTACGGGCCGAGGAAGCTGGTAGACTCCGCGACCATCATGATCAGACTATCCAACCTCACTTTACAGCGTGGTCCGCAGCGCTTGCTAGACGGCGCCGAGATGACCCTGCACACCGGTCACAAGGCCGGCCTGATCGGCGCCAACGGCGCCGGCAAATCCAGCCTGTTCGCCTTGCTGCGCGGCGAGCTTTCGCCCGATGGCGGCGACTGCCAGTTGCCCGGTGACTGGCGCATCGCGCACATGCGCCAGGAGGTCGACACCCTCGATCGCCTGGCCGTGGACTATGTGCTTGACGGCGACGTGCGCCTGCGCAAGGTCCAGGCCGAGCTTGCCCTGGCCGAGCAGGCCCACGACGGCACTGCCCTGGCGCGCCTGCACAGTGAGCTGGAAAGTGCCGACGGCTACACCGCCGATGCGCGAGCGCGCAAGCTGCTGGCCGGCCTTGGCTTCACCAACGAGCAGATGGACCGCCGGGTAGGCGACTTCTCCGGTGGCTGGCGGATGCGCCTGAACCTGGCCCAGGCCTTGATGTGCCCGTCCGACCTGCTGCTGCTGGACGAACCGACCAACCACCTGGACCTCGACGCCATCCTGTGGCTGGAAGACTGGCTCAAGGGCTACCCCGGCACGCTGTTGCTGATCTCCCACGACCGCGACTTCCTCGATGCCGTGGTCGACCACGTGCTGCACGTCGAGCAGCGCAAGCTCAACCTGTACAAGGGCGGCTACAGCGCCTTCGAACGCACCCGTGCCGAGCGCCTGGCGCAGCAGCAGCAAGCCTACGAGAAGCAGCAGGCCCAGCGCGCGCACATGGAAAAGTACATTGCCCGCTTCAAGGCCCAGGCCACCAAGGCCCGCCAGGCGCAGAGCCGGATCAAGGCCCTGGAGCGCATGGAAGAGCTGTCGGCGGCGCATGTCGACTCGCCGTTCGACTTCGTCTTCCGTGAGTCGCAGAAAATCTCCAGCCCGCTGCTGAGCCTGTCCGAAGGCCGCCTGGGCTATGGCGACAAGGCGATTCTGGACAAGGTCAAACTGCAGCTGGTGCCGGGTGCGCGGATCGGCCTGCTCGGCCCCAACGGCGCGGGCAAGTCGACCCTGATCAAGAACCTCGCCGGCGAGCTGGAGCCGCTGTCGGGCCGCCTGGTGCGTGGCGAGAACCTTGCCGTGGGCTACTTCGCCCAGCACCAGCTCGACTCGCTGGACGACAAGGCCAGCCCGCTGCTGCACCTGCAGCGCATCGCCCCGGCCGAACGCGAGCAGACCCTGCGCGACTTCCTTGGCGGGTTCGACTTCCATGGCGACCGCGTCGACGAGCCGGTGGTGAATTTCTCCGGCGGCGAAAAGGCCCGCCTGGCCCTGGCGCTGATCGCCTGGGAACGGCCAAACCTGCTGCTGCTCGACGAACCGACCAACCACCTCGACCTGGAAATGCGCCTGGCGCTGACCATGGCCTTGCAGGAATTTTCCGGCGCCGTGGTGGTGGTTTCCCACGACCGTCATCTGCTCAAGAGCACCACCGACGAATTCCTGCTGGTGGCTGACGGCAAGGTCGACACCTTCGATGGTGACCTCGACGACTACAGCCGCTGGCTGGTCGAGTACCGCCAGCGCAGCGCGCCGGCGAGCACGGGTTCGGCCAACCCGGACAAGACCGACAAGAAGGCCCAGCGCCAGGCTGCTGCCGCCTTGCGCCAGCAACTGGCGCCGCACAAGAAGGCCGCCGACAAGCTGGAAGCCGAGCTCAACCAGGTGCATGCGCAGTTGGCCGAGATCGAGGCGGCGTTGGCTGATAGTGGGCTGTACGAGGCGGCGCGCAAGGATGAGCTGCGTGACCTGCTGGCTCGCCAGACCAAGCTCAAGCAGCGCGAAGGCGAGCTTGAGGAAGGGTGGATGGAAGCGCTGGAAACCCTTGAGAGCATGCAGGCTGAGCTCGAGGCGTTGTCCTGATCGCTTGGTGTCGAGAGTGCGGGCCCTATCGCCGGCAAGCCGGCTCCCACAAGTAGCCGGCGATAGGCGAAAGGATTTCTGTAGAAATCACTGGTCATTTTTTCACCAACCCCTTAGCTTAACGTTTTGAAACATACGTTGAGCGAGGTGTGTGATGTCGATGGAAGTGTGGTTGGGCTTCTTTGCCGCGTGTTGGGTGATCAGCCTTTCACCGGGCGCCGGGGCGATTGCCTCGATGTCCAGCGGCCTGCAGTACGGTTTCTGGCGCGGTTACTGGAACGCCCTGGGCCTGCAGCTGGGCCTGATCGTGCAGATCGCCATCATTGCCGCCGGCGTCGGCGCCATCCTCGCCGCTTCCGCCACCGCGTTCCAGGTCATCAAATGGTTCGGCGTCGCCTACCTGATCTACCTGGCCTACAAGCAATGGCGCGCCCTGCCGATGGACATGACCGAAGAATCCGGCGTGCGCCCGATCGGCAAACCGCTGAGCCTGGTGTTCCGCGGCTTCCTGGTCAACGTCAGCAACCCCAAGGCGCTGGTGTTCATGCTCGCGGTGCTGCCGCAGTTCCTCAACCCGCATGCGCCGCTGTTGCCACAGTACATCGCGATCACGGTCACCATGATCAGCGTCGACATGCTGGTGATGGCGGGCTACACCGGCCTTGCCTCGCGGGTGCTGCGCCTGTTGCGCACGCCCAAGCAGCAGAAGCGCTTGAACCGTACCTTTGCCGGGTTGTTCATTGGCGCTGCCACCTTCCTCGCGACCTTGCGCCGCGCGCCGATCTGACCGCTTGCCAGGGGCCTTGTGAAGGCCCCTTTTCATTTCTGCCGGTCCACCATTCCCTTGAGCAAGTCCAGCGGCATCGGAAACACGATGGTCGAGCTCTTGTCGCCGGCAATCGACCCCAACGTCTGCATGTAGCGCAGCTGCATGGCCCCGGGCTCCTTGCTCAGCATCTGCGCCGCCTGCATCAGCTTCTCGGAAGCCTGCAACTCGCCTTCGGCATGGATCACCTTGGCCCGCCGCTCGCGTTCCGCCTCGGCCTGGCGGGCAATGGCACGGACCATCGATTCGTTGAGGTCGACGTGCTTGATCTCGACGTTGGCCACCTTGATGCCCCAGGCGTCGGTCTGCGCATCGAGCACATGGCGGATGTCCAGGTTGAGCTGCTCGCGCTCGGCCAGCAGCTCGTCCAGCTCGTGCTTGCCCAGCACCGCGCGCAGGGTGGTCTGCGCCAGCTGGCTGGTGGCGACCAGGAAGTCCTCGACCTGGATGATCGCCTTCTGCGGGTCGAGCACGCGAAAGTACAGCACGGCATTGACCTTGACCGAGACGTTGTCGCGGGTGATCACATCCTGCGGCGGCACATCCAGCACCACGGTGCGCAGGTCGACCCGGACCATCTGCTGGATCACCGGGATCAGCAGGATCAACCCCGGCCCCTTGACCTGCCAGAAGCGCCCGAGCTGGAACACCACGCCACGCTCGTACTCGCGCAGGATGCGAAAGGCCGAGAGCAACAGCATCGCCAGCACGACCAGCACGGCGCCAAAACCCACTTGCATGAACATCGTCATTCCCCTTGCGCCGCTGCGGCGGCGCTCACTTCCAGCATGACCCCTCGGCGTGCCGTGACGCGCACGTGCTGGCCGGTTTGCAGGGGTGTGGCGCAATGCACTTGCCACTGTTCCCCCTGGGCCAGCACGCAGCCGCAGAAGGGGTCGTTCGCGGTTACCTGGGTCACGGTGACCAGGCTGCCGACCAGGCCGGCATCGCCGCTGACCAGCGCCCGCCGGCGCGCTTTCAGGGCCATGCCCAGCACGCCGCCGATCAGCAGTGCAGAAAGCACCGCCAGGGTGGCGATCAGCGTCAGCGGGATGCCGAAGCCGGGGGCGTCGGTGTCGACCAGGATCAATGCGCCGACCACGAAGGCCACGATGCCGCCGAAGCCGACCACGCCGAAACTGGGCAGGAATGCTTCGGCAATCATGAAGGCGATGCCGAGCAGCACCAGCGCCACGCCGGCAAAGCTCACCGGCAGCAGCTGCAGGGCGTACAGCGCCAGCAGCAGGCAGATGCCACCAACCACGCCACCGACCGCGGAACCCGGGTTGATGAATTCGAACAGCAGGCCGTACACCCCGATCATGATCAGGATCAGCGCCACGCTGGGGTTGGTGATCACCGCCAGCAGGCGCGTGCGCCAGTCGGGCAGGTGTTCCACCAGGCTCGCGTCGCGGGTGTGCAGCTGGCGCGGCTGGTCGGCGGCGGTCACGGTCTTGCCGTCGAGCTGGCGCATGAGCTCGGGCAGGTCGCTGGCCAGCTGGTCGATCACCTTCAGGCGCAGGGCTTCGCTGGCGGGCAGGCTCACCGCGTCGCGCACTGCCTGCTCGGCCCACTCGGCGTTGCGCCCGCGCAACTGCGCCAGGCCACGGATGTAGGCGGCGGCGTCGTTGACCTGCTTGCGCGCCAAGGTGGCGTCATCGCCTGAAGGGCTGGCCTTGTCGTCCTTGGGCAGCCCGGGCGCGCCACCGATCTGCACGGGCGTCGCCGCGCCGAGGTTGGTGCCGGGGGCCATGGCCGCCACGTGGCTGGCATAGAGGATGTAGGTGCCGGCGCTGGCGGCACGGGCGCCGCTGGGGGCAACGTAGGTGGCTACCGGCACGGGGCTGGCGAGGATCGCCTTGATTATCTGGCGCATGGCGCTGTCCAGCCCGCCCGGGGTGTCCAGGCGGATGACCACCAGCTGCGCGCCCTGGTCCTTGGCCTGCTCCAGGCTGCGCACCAGGTAGTCGGCGCTGGCCGGGCCAATGGCGTCATCGATGCTCAGCACCCACACCGCGCCGGGCGCGGCGCTGCCACTCGGGGCGAAGCCAAGTACCAGCATCAGCATCAACCAGCGGCAACATCGAGCGAGCACCTGTCGTCACCTCGCGGGCCTGTGTTCTAGAAGTTTAGCTGTGGCTGCCGGGGTACGGCCTAAACTTGAAGATTGGGGGCGAAACCGGAGGTGCATCATGCGTATGGCCAAGACCTTGCAGCAGCGCCTGGACCAGGCCAACTGCGATTACGACATCATTCCCCACCCACACTCGGCCACCAGCCTTGAGTCGGCGCGCACGGCCGGGGTGCCTGCCGAACGGGTAGCCAAGTCGGTCATGCTCGATGACCGCCATGGCAACTACCTGATGGCCGTGCTCCCGGCCAACCGGCACCTGGACATGAGCAAGGTGCGCGTGTCCGGCGCCTGGCAGCTGACCCGCGAAAGCGGCCTGCCGAGCCTGTTCGGTGATTGCGAGCGCGGCGCCATCCCGGCCATGGGCGACGCCTACCAGATAAAAATGCTGCTCGATTCGAGCCTTACCCGCCAAGGTGATGTCTACCTGGAGGCGGGTGACCACGATCACCTGATCCACATGAGCATGGAGCAGTACCTGAAACTGGTACCGCAAGCCGAAGTACGCGAGCTGTGCTGATGTACACACACCAATGTCGGGTGGGCGTCGTGGACGGCCTGCCCGGCACATGAGGAGGAAACATGGACGCACCGATTCATCCATTCGCCGAACTGTTCAAGCAGCTGGGGCTGGCGGACGATCCGCAGAGCATCGACCAGTTCATCACCAGCCATTCCCCTTTGAAAAACGAAATCAAGCTGGTGGACGCGCCGTTCTGGAACGACGCCCAGCGCGCGTTCCTGAAAGACAGCATCATTGAAGATTCCGATTGGGCCGTGCCCTTCGATCAACTCAACGAGGCTTTGCGCCGCCCGCGAAAATAAAGCGCCGAGCGGCACCTGATGAGTGATTTGGCCGTTGCTATGCTCAGGAAAACAATAAGGGGATAGGCGCAATGAAAGATCCCTACGCACCAGGTTTCTGGTGCTCCGTGACGATCCTGGGCACCCTGACGGCCAGTTACTTCTACGGCATCCGCCAGACCCAGCAGATGAACCAGGCCGTGCAGTTTCTCTACGCTGCAGCCGCAATCACCGCGGCGGTGGCGTTGCTGGCATTGACGTGGATCGCCTGGCAGCAGTTGCACCTGAACCGGCGCGAAGTGGCCCAGGGGCGAACGTTGCTGACCATCTGGAACACCAAGGTTGCGCTACGCCGCGTCGAGACGGTGTTCGACCGCTATTTCTGGGGTAGCTACTGGCATTCGGGGCGCACCTTCGAGGAGGTGATGGGCGAGCTCAAGGGCACGCCGCTGGAGCAGAGCCTGGATGCCCTGAAGCGCCAGTGCCGGGCGCTCGACCGCGAAACCCACGACCATCATCACCACTGGCTGGCCAATGCCCGCGACCTTTCCAGCGTGGCCACGGCCATGGCGCGCGAGCGCTACCAGCTCGACCTGTGCGAGCCGTCGAGCACCGGCCATGGCAACACGGCAGTGCTCAATCGTGACCTGGAAGTGCTGGTGTACACCTGGTCGGCGCGCCTGCGCAGCTTCGACCATCAGCTGGACGAGCTGGAGCGCGCCTATCACTGAGTGGGCTCATTCGCCGCGGATGTACTGCTCCAGCTGCTTGATCAGGCTGGCCTGCTCGGCGATGGTTTCCTTGACCAGGTCGCCGATCGACAGCAGCCCGAGCAGCTCGCCATTGCTGACCACCGGCAGGTGGCGCAAGTGGCGGTCGGTCATCAGGTTCATGCAGTACTCAAGGTTCTGTTTCGGCTCGACCGTGACCACCGGCGCGCTCATGATGTCGCGCACAGGCGTTGCCGCCGACGAGCGGCCCTTGAGCACCAGCTTGCGTGCGTAGTCACGTTCGCTGACGATGCCCACCACCTGGTTGTTCTCCACCACCGGCAGCGCGCCGACGTTTTTCTCCGCCAGCATTTTCAGGGCGTCGAGTACCGAGTCATCCGGGCCGATGGTGTAGACGGTCTGGTGCTGGGACTTGGTCTTGAGGATTTGTTCGACGTTCTTCATACAGGCCTCTGCGGGTGGTAAACCGAGCTCTTGGAGTAAATAAAGCATCCAGCACGCCGGCCTGCACGGCAATGCAGGAAACGGCATGGAGTCGATTGAAAAACGTCATTGCCCTGCTTGAGTACCCGGTACCCGCACGTGGGCGAAATTACCTATACGGAAGTGGCCTTCGGGTTGGGGCCGAAGCGGTTGTCGCCAGGAGTGCCGTCCTGGATCAGGAAAATCAGGTTCACGATCGGCAGCAGCAGCCACCAGCCGCTTCGGTCGCTGTCATGCAGGCGACGTACACCGACAGCGATGGTGGGAAGCAAGAGCCCCCAGTTGTAAATGTTGATGAGGATCTGTGAATCACCCGCCAAGGCTTCGACGACAGCGATGGCAAGGGAGATCAGCGTACTGACCAGAAGAAACAACCAGTATTCCTTGCGGCGGGCGCGCCCTTGGAACGTGGCGTATTTCTTCAGCACCCTAGGGAATACATTGCCGAAAGTGATCGGCGTGTTGTCGGCTACAGCTGTAGCTGCCACACCACCGTTGGCAACCTGGGGCGCGCCACACCCCGGGCAGCTCAAGGCGGTTTCATCAATCTGTTTGGCGCAGCCGCGGCAGAACACCATGCTCATTTGTTTTCCCTCACCGTTGATTAGCTTCTTGAAAGACCGATGTAGAAGAACAGCGATATGCCAGACAAGATCAAGCCGGCGATGGCGAGGCCATTGCCGGGCCTCTTCTGGCTGATGCTGATGATGCCCATGATCAGGCCCATGCCGGCGAACAAACTCAGGCCCAGCAGGGTGTCGTTGTCCCATTCACCGTCATCGAACAGCGTGCTCAGGCCGTTGACGCCGAGGATCAGGGATATGGCTCCCAGCCACGGTGTTTGGCCACCGCTGGCCTGGGTGTTTGCAGGCACTGCAAATTGAGGGGCGCCACATTGTGGGCAGGTGGGTGCCGATTCGTGCAGCTGACGAGCGCAGCCGCGGCAAAAAACCATTGCCATTTGTGAGTCCTTTCAAACGGTCGGCGAACATGTTCGTGGGAACAGGCTCAGGAGGTTAGCAAATATCTCGTTAGTGGCGAAACAATAGCGCCGATGGATCGATCGGGAATGCTGTCGAAAAAAGGCGCCTTAGGCGCCTTTTTTCATGGAAAACGATCAAAGCTTGGGCATCTGCCCGATCCGCGCCACCATCTCGCTCACCACCTGCAGGTCGAGCATGAACTGCTCCACGGTCTTGAACTCGTTGTCGTTGTGCCCGGTGTACTTCACGTCCGGCATGGCCAGGCCGAACTGCACGCCGTTGGGCAGGTCATGCACCGAGGTGGCGCCGGCCGATGTGCCGAACGCGTGCTGCATGCCCAGGTTCTCGCTGGCAACATCGAGCAGGGCCTTGACCCATTCACCCTCGGGGTTGCGGTACATCGGCTCGTCGAGGCTGTAGTTGAAGGCCACCGAGGTGTGGCTCTGGCGGGCCCAGTCGCCCAGCTTGTCGGCCAGTTCGTCCTTGATCGTGGCCAGTGGCTTGCCCTTGGGGATGCGCAGGTTCACCGCCAGTTTCAGGCCTTTCTTGTCCACGCCGACAAAGGTCAGCGAGGCGGTCAGCGGGCCCATGAAGTCGTCCTTGAACGCCACGCCGAGCTTGTTGCCCAGGTAGTCCAGGCCCCAGTTGTCGGCGGCATAGCGGGCGGCGTCGGTGAACTGGTTGTGCTTGAGCGGCACCTGCTCGCCCAGGCCGTTGATGAACCCGAGCATGCGCGCCACCGGGTTGACCCCGGATTCCGGCTCGGAGGAGTGGGCCGAAACACCGGTCACCGTGAGCAGCACCTTGTCGCCTTCGGCCTTGGCGGTGATCTTGAAGTCGTTGCCGTTGCGCTGCACGTAGTCGGCGCCGGCTTTTTCCAGTTGCGCGGCCAGTTGCGCCGGCTTGTCGCTTTTCAGCGTGGCCACCGAGGTGGTCGGAATCTGGTTGGTGGCCAGGCCGCCGGTCAGGTTGACGATTTCCGCACCCTTGCCGCTGGCCGGGCGTTTGCTGAAGCTGGCCATGATGGTGCCGTAGCCTTTTTCGGCGATCACCACCGGGTAGCCGCCATCGAGCGCCAGGTTGTAGTCGGGCGTCGGGTTGCGGGCGAAGTAGTAGGGGATGGCCTCTCCGCTGGTTTCTTCGGTGGTGTCGATCAGCAGCTTGAACTGCCGGGCCAGGGGCAGTTTCTCGTCCTTGGCCACCTTCAGCGCATACAGCGCCACGACGATGCCGTTCTTGTCGTCCTCGGTGCCGCGCCCGTACATGCGGTCGCCGACCAGGGTGACCTTGAACGGGTCCAGGCGGGTGCCGTCGTCCAGCTTCCAGTTGTCCGGGTTGACCGGCACCACGTCGGCATGGGCATGGATACCCACCACTTCCTTGCCCTCGCCGAGGGAAATCTCGTACACGCGGTTGTCGATGTTGCGGAAGGCCAGGCCAAAGCCTTCGGCCAGGGCCTTGATCTTGTCGGCGATCTTGAGGAACTCGGGGTTCTCGTGCTGCGGCACGCCTTCGACGCTGAAGGTGGGGATGGCCACCAGCTCGCGCAGGGTTTCGGTGGCAGCCTTGCCGTACTTGATGCGGGTGTACAGGCCCAGCAGGCGGTTGATCTCGTTCTGCTGCTCGGCGCTCAGCGGCTTGTTGGCGAGGAAGGCCTCGAGGGTTGCGCCGAGGTTGTCGGCCTTGGCCAGATCACTGCCGTTGAGCTTGCCGATGAACGCCTTGAAGTCGGCAGGATCGGCGCCGTCGTAGGCCTTGATGATGGCCGCGGACTGTTGCTGCGAGAGGTTGGCGTGGGCGGGGAGCATGAGCAGGCCGGCACTGGCCAGCACGAGCGTTGCAGTCAGTTTTTTCAGGAGCATGAGCGTGCGCATTCCTTCGCGAGACGGGAAAAAGGATGCTCACGCTATCACCAATGCGCAGTGGCACGGGAGTGCCTGGAGTGCGACATGTCGCACAAATGAAAAAGCCCCGGGCTCAGGCCCAGGGCTTCTCGTGATATGGCGCACTCGGCGGGATTCGAACCCACGACCCCTGCCTTCGGAGGGCAGTACTCTATCCAGCTGAGCTACGAGTGCAACGCGCACGCATGATACCCATCTGATTCGGCGTCGTCCATCGCCTTGATCTTTGGCCATTTTTCCCGATTGCCCAGGCCGGCCACGACAAACCCATCTATCCATATGCATTAACAGTATTTCCAGCGCGTTTCTTATGCCCGCTACTATCTGGTCACAACTTGTTATAACAAGTCACCGAACAGCGAAGAGACCCATGGCCGAACTGCTCCCCCTGTCCCCCGTACCGCTCTACACCCAGCTCAAGGCACTGCTGCGCGAGCGCATCCTCGACGGCACCTACCCTCCGCACAGCCGCATGCCCTCGGAAAACGAGCTGGGCAAGGCGTTCGATGTCAGCCGCATCACCGTGCGCCAGGCGCTGGGTGACCTGCAGAAAGAGGGGCTGATCTTCAAGATCCACGGCAAGGGCACCTTCGTCGCCAAGCCCAAGGCGTTCCAGAACGTCAGCACCTTGCAGGGCCTGGCCGAGTCGATGACGCAAATGGGCTACGAAGTGATCAACCGCCTGCGCAGCTTCCGCCACGTGCCGGCCAGCGCCCTGGTGGCGGCGCGGCTGCAGGTCGAGGAGGGGAGCCTGGTGACCGAGATCCGCCGGGTGCGGCTGATCAACCGCGAGCCGGTCTCGCTGGAGCTGACCTGGCTGCCCAAGGCCGTGGGCGAAAAGCTGGAGAAGGCCGACCTGGTCACCCGCGACATCTTCCTGCTGCTGGAAAACGACTGCGGCATCGCACTCGGCCACGCAGACCTGGCCATCGACGCCGTGCTGGCCGACAGCGACCTGACCCAGGCGCTGGAGGTGCAGGAGGGCGCGCCGATCATGCGTATCGAGCGCCTCACCCACACCGCCGACGGCGCGCCGCTGGACTTCGAACACCTCTACTACCGCGGCGATGCCTTCCAGTACCGCCTGCGCATCGACCGCCAGAAAGGGAGCACGGCATGAGCATCCAGACCCAGGACTACGACATCATCGTCATCGGCGGCGGCACCGCCGGCCCGATGGCGGCGATCAAGGCCAAGGAGCATGACAAAGCGCTGCGCGTGCTGTTGCTGGACAAGGCCAACGTCAAGCGCAGCGGCGCCATCAGCATGGGCATGGACGGCCTGAACAACGCCATCATCCCCGGCCACGCCACGCCCGAGCAGTACACCAAGGAAATCACCGTGGCCAATGACGGCATCGTCAACCAGGCCACTGTGCATGCCTATGCCACCCACAGCTTCGAGACCATCGAGCAGCTCGACCGCTGGGGCGTGAAGTTCGAGAAGGACGAAACCGGCGACTACGCATTGAAGAAGGTGCACCACATGGGCGCCTACGTGCTGCCCATGCCCGAAGGGCACGATATCAAGAAGGTGCTCTACCGCCAGCTCAAGCGCGCCCGCGTCGAGATCAGCAACCGCATGGTCTGCACCCGCGTGCTGCTCGATGGCGAAGGCGCCGCTGCTGGCGTGCTCGGGTTCGACTGCCGCAGCGGCGAGTTCCGCGTGGTGCGTGCCAAGGCGGTGATCCTTGCCTGTGGCGCCGCCGGGCGCCTGGGCCTGCCGTCCTCGGGCTACCTGATGGGCACCTACGAAAACCCGACCAATGCCGGCGACGGCTACGCCATGGCCTACCACGCAGGCGCGGAGCTGGCGAATTTGGAGTGCTTCCAGATCAACCCGCTGATCAAGGACTACAACGGCCCGGCCTGCGCCTACGTGACCGGCCCGCTGGGCGGCTACACCGCCAACAGCAAGGGCGAGCGCTTCATCGAGTGCGACTACTGGAGCGGGCAGATGATGTGGGAGTTCCACCAGGAACTCGAAGGCGGCAACGGCCCGGTGTTCCTCAAGCTCGACCACCTGGCCGAGGAAACCATCCAGAACATCGAAGAGATCCTGCACAGCAACGAACGCCCCAGCCGTGGCCAGTTCCATGCCGGGCGCGGCACCGACTACCGCCAGCACATGGTCGAGATGCACATCTCCGAGATCGGCTTCTGTTCCGGGCATTCGGCCTCGGGGGTGTGGGTCAACGAGAAGGCCGAGACCAGCGTCAAGGGCCTGTACGCCGCCGGTGACATGGCGGCAGTGCCGCACAACTACATGCTCGGTGCCTTCACCTATGGCTGGTTCGCCGGTGTCAACGCCGCGCAGTACGTGGCCGGGCGCGCGCTTGCCGAGGTCGATGCGGCCCAGGTCGAGCGCGAGCGCGAGCGGGTGTTCGCGCCACTGCAACGCGAGCACGGCCTGCCGCCCGCGCAGGTCGAGTACAAGCTGCGGCGCATGGTCAACGACTACCTGCAGCCGCCCAAGGTGACCAAGAAGATGGAAATCGGCCTGGCGCGGTTTGCCGACATCGAGCGCGACCTGGCCCAGATGAAGGCCAGCAACCCCCACGAACTGATGCGCGCGATGGAGGTGACGGTGATTCGCGACTGCGCCGAAATGGCCGCCCGCGCCTCGCTGTTTCGCCAGGAAAGCCGCTGGGGGCTGTACCACCACCGGGTCGACTTCCCCGAGCGCAACGATGGCGAGTGGTTTTGCCATTGCCACCTGAAGAAGGGCGATGACGGCCAGATGACCAGCTTCAAGAAGGCTGTCGAACCCTACCTGATCGCCCTGGATGCCGAGGAACAGACCGCCTACGACCGGCTGCGGGTCAAGGCCGATGCCGCATGAACCGGGGCCGCGCCCACACGGTCAGCGGTGATCGGTGTGGGAGCCGGCTTGCCGGCGAAAGGGCCATCAGCCTCACCGAATAACCAGAACAAAGGACCCCGTGACATGCCCTACCAACCCCAGGAAATCTTCTTTCGCAGCAGCGCCCCGGTCACCATCGACGAAGACAAATGCATTGCCGAAAAGGGCTGCACCGTGTGCGTCGAGGTCTGCCCCATGGACCTGCTGGCGATCAATCCGGCCACGCAGAAGGCCTACATGGCGTTCGACGAATGCTGGTACTGCATGCCCTGCGAGAAGGACTGCCCCACCGGTGCGGTGAAGGTCGACATCCCTTACCTGCTGCGCTGAACCACCCGCCACTACGGACCGCGCCATGACTGAACGAAACACCGACAACCCCGAGATCCTTGCCCTGCTGCCGCGCCTTGAGGCCAGCGACGCTGGCGTGCGGCGCATCGCCCTGATCGAGCTGGCCGACCTGGAAGACCCGGATGCCTTGCCTTGGCTGACCGATGCGCTGCTGGTCGATGCCGCCGCCGAGGTTCGCAGCGAGGCCGCCCGGCTGCTCGAAGCCTGGGAGGAGCCCGAAGTGGTGCAGGCCTTGTGCGCCGCGCTGGCCGATGGCGCCGAGCCGGTGCGCCTGGCAGCAGCCCAGAGCCTCAGCGAACTCAAGAGCCTCGAAGCCGGCCAGCTGATTTTGCCCTGGGCCAGCCACGCCGATGCCTTCGTGCGCGCCAGCGCCCTGCGTGCCTTGCGCGAGCTGCGCCTGGAAGAGGCCGCGGCGCCGGCGCTGCTGGCGCTGGCCGATGACGATGCGGCCGTGCGCCGCGAGGCGGTGGGGATTCTCGGTTGGCTCAAGCATCAGCCCGCGTTGCCGGCCCTGGCCCGGCTGGCCGAGGCCGAGCCGGACACCGAAGTACGCCGGGCGGCCATTGGCGCGCTGGGCCTTGCCCGCGACAGCGCCGTGCTGCCGGCGTTGATCGCCGCGCTGCATGACGAGGCCTGGCAAGTGCGTGAAGAAGCCGCCACCACCCTGGGCAAGGTAGGCCAGGAGCAGGCCGGCCCGGCACTGGTCGCGGCGCTTGCCGATGGCTTCTGGCAGGTTCGCCTGCGCGCTGCGCGCTCATTGGGGCGGCTGCGCCATGCCGCGGCGCTGGACGCGCTTGGCGAGCTGCTCGGCCATGGCATAGCCAACCTGCGCAAGGAGGCTGCCCTGGCGCTGGGCGAGCTGGGCCAGGCGCGTGCCTTGCCGGTGCTGCAGGCTGCCGAGGCAGACAGCGACCCGGAGGTGCGCAAGGCCGTGCGCATTGCCTTGGCGCAACTGCGCGGGGCAGCGTGATGAATGCGCCGGCGGCCATTCGCAACCTGCGTGGGCCTGGGGCGTTGGTGTTGCAGTGGGCCGATGGCGAGCGCAGCATCAGCCACGCTCGCCTGCGCGGCGCCTGCCCGTGCTCGCAATGCCGTGCGGCGCGGCTTGCCGGGCGCATCGCCGTGGTCCGCGAGGATGTGCGCGTGGAGCGGGTCGAGGTGCAGGGGTATGGGGTGCAGCTGGTGTTCAGCGATGGGCATGAGCGGGGGATCTATCCCTGGGCCTACCTGCACGATCTGGGTTGAAGCGACCGGCCCCATCGCCGGCAAGCCGGCTCCCACAGGTACAGCGCAGGGCTTGAGAACTGTGCGGTCCCTGTGGGAGCCGGCTTGCCGGCGATAGGGCCAGTAGCCTTCACAAGGCAATCAGCTCCGGCCTCAACCCCTCGACGCGCCTTGCTGGCGCCGGCAGATACCCTCCATCCCCCGTGATCTGGTGCAGCACCTTCTCGCGCAACCCATGCAGCGCCACCCCCGTGCGCAGCCGCGGGTGCGGCAGGTCGATCTCGACCACCGCTTTGATCCGCCCCGGGCGCGGCTCCAGCACCACCACCCGGTCCGCCAGGTAGGTGGCTTCCTCGGCGTCGTGGGTCACCAGCAAGGTGGTGATCCCGGCCCGTTCGCGGATGGCCAGCAGCTCATCCTGCAGCTGCTGGCGGGTCAGCGCATCCAGGGCACCGAACGGCTCGTCCAGCAACAGGATGCGCGGGCTGGCCACCAGCCCGCGGGCGATCGCCACGCGCTGGGCCATGCCGCCGGAGAGCTGGTGCGGGTAGGCCGACTCGAAGCCGACCAGGCCCACCAGCAGCACGAATTCATGCACGCGGCGGGCGCGTTCGCCCTGGGTCAGCGGCTCGTTGACCAGGCCCAGGGCGATGTTCTGCTCCACCGTCAACCAGGGGAACAACCGATGCTCCTGGAACACGATCCCGCGCTCGCCGCCAATGCCGCGAACGGCCTGGCCATCGACGCGGATGTTGCCGCTGTAGTCGGTGTCCAGCCCCACCAGCAGGCGCAGCAGGGTCGACTTGCCACAGCCGGACGCCCCGACGATGGCAATGAACTCGCCTTCGTTGATCGACAGGTTGAAATTGCGGATGGCCTCGAAGGGCTGGCCATCGACGCTGAACACCTTGCCGACGTTGTCGAAGCTGACCAGCGCGGGCGTGCTGTCGGGTTGGTTGGCGGCCAGCAAGTGCGATGTGTTGAAAGCGTTCATGCGGTTCTCCAGCGCGTGGCGCGCGATTCGAGGCGTTGTCCAAGGGTGCCGAGCAGGGCGCCGACCAGGCCGATCAGGACCATGGCCGCCATCACCTGGTCCATGCGAAACAGCTGCTGCGCGCCGATCATCAGGCTGGCGATGCCGCCGTCCGAGGGCATGAAGTATTCGGCGCCGATGGTGCCCAGCCAGGCATAGATCAGCGACAGGCGCAGGCCGGCGAAAATCGCCGGGGCAGCGCCGGGCAGCACCAGCAGGCGCAGGCGTTGCCACAGGTTCAGGCGCAGCGTGCGGGCGGCTTCGCCCAGTTGCGGCGAGAGGCTGGCGATGCCGCGCTGGGTGGCGATCAGCAGCGGGAAGAACGCGGCCAGGGCGACGAACACCTGCTTGGCGCCTTCACCCAGGCCGAACCAGGCCGTAAGCAGCGGCACCCAGGCAAACAGCGCGACCTGGCGCAATGCCGACAGGCTCGGCCCGAACAGCCGCTCGGCGGTGTGCGAAAGGCCCAGCAGCAGGCCCATCAGCAAGCCCGCGCCGCCGCCGAGCAGCAAACCGCCCAGGGTGCGCTGCAGGCTCAGCAACATGGCTTGCGGCAGCGAACCGTCGGCCAGGCCAGTGAACAGCGTGTGCAGTACTTCAAGTGGCGAGGTCAGGATGTTCGCGTCGACCCAGCCCAAGCTGCTGCTGGCCTGCCACAGCGCCAGCAGCGCTGCCGGCAGCAGCAGGCTTTGCCAGCCCTTGGGCACTGGCCCGCGCTGCTGTTCGCCGGTAGCCGGTTGCGGCCAGTACAGCAGGCGCTTTTCCAGGGACGAAAAGCTGCGCTCCAGCAGTGCGCCGACCAGGCCGATCACCAGGATGCACAGCAGCACCAGGTCGAGCATGAACAGCTGCCGGCCCCACACCATCAGGTAACCGATGCCTTCGCTGGAGGCCAGCAGTTCCACGGCCAGCAGCGAGGTCCAGCCTGTGGCCAGGGCCAGGCGCACGCCGGTGAGGAAGGCGGGTAGGGCAGCCGGCAGCAACAGCCGCAGGAACAGCAAATGCCGCGGCAGGCGCAGCGCGGCAGCGGCTTCGCGTAGCTTGGGCTGGGCATCGCGCACACCGACCAGGGTGTGCAGGGTGACCGGCACTACCACGGCCTTCACCAACACCACCAGCTTGAGCAGTTCGCCGATGCCGAAGCACAGCATGAACAGCGGGATCCACGCCAGGGTGGGGATCTGCGCCAGCGCCACGAAGGTCGGCAGCACCAGCGTTTGCGCACGCCGCGAAGTGCCCAGCCAGGTCCCCAGCAACAGGCCGCTGGCGATACCGGCGAGCAGCCCCCAGAACAGCCGCTGCAAACTTATCCACAAGTGCCCCCAGAGCTCGCCGGAGCCAAACTCCAGCGCGCTCTGCCACACCAGCGAAGGCGCCGGCAGGATCTGCTCGCTCATCCAGTGCTGCCGGCTCGCCACCACCCACAGCAGCGCAATCAGCAGCGGCAGCACCCACGGCAGGGTGTGGGAGCGGCCCAGTGCCGCGAATGGGCCAAGCAGCGGCCCCCGAATGCCCTCTCGCCCCTTGCTCAGAACTCCATTCATCAGGCATCTCTCGAAGCGTTTCTAGGTTATGCACTTATGGAATGAAAAATTCACATATGTGCCTTTCAAGAGATAAGAGCATGCAGCTCTTGCAGGCGGAAGCCTCCTGCCATTGCGTTTTCCTCATATTTTCCATGCGTTTTCCGCAACCTGCCCGGTGGGCCGCATACCGCTTGGTTTATGTCTTCTGGTTACTAAAAAATGAAGTTTTGATCTTTGTAGGTTCTAACCAGACCTGCCTAGCTTCTGGCCAAAGCGCCGGCCCTCGCCGGTGGCAGCCTGCCAAGGAGCCTTGCCATGAAAACCCCATTGCGCCACCTGATCCACGCCCTCGGGCTGGTCGGCCTGTTCACCCTCAATGCCCAGGCCGCCGAGCCGGCCAAGCCCGAAACCATCCGCATCGCCGTGCCCGACCTGAGCGCAGGCAGCAAGCACAGTGCCGGCGGCGTGGTCGATGTGCTGCGCGATCAGCAGCTGCTGGAGAAGGAATTCGCCAAGGACGGCATCCGCATCGACTGGCACTTCTTCAAAGGCGCGGGGCCGGTGATCAACGAGGCGCTGGCCAACGGCCAGGCCGACTTCGCCTACCTGGGCGACCTGGCGGCGATCGTCGGCAAGGCCAATGGCCTCGACACCCGCGTGCTGACGGCCGGCGTGCGTGGGGTGAAAAGCTACCTGGGCGTGGTGCCGGGCTCCGGCATCAAGACCCTGCACGACCTCAAGGGCAAGCGTGTCGCGGTGTTTCGCGGCACCGCCAACCAGCTGTCGTTCGCCAGTGCGCTGGCCAGCCAAGGCTTGTCCGAGCGCGACCTGAAAGTGATCAACCTGGACTTCAATGCGGCCAACGCCGCCATTGCCGCCCGGCAGATCGACGCCACCTGGGGCCTTTCCAGCCTGCTGTCGCTGCGTGAGCGCGGCCTGGTCGAGCTGCCGGTCAGCTCCCGCGACCTGCAAGGCGCCGGCAGCACCCAGGCGGTACTGCTGGGCACCGGCGAATTCATCGGCAAGTACCCCGAGCTGGTGCAGCGCCTGGTCAATGCCCAGGAGCGTGCCGCCAGGTGGCTGCGCGACGAACACAACCGCGACGCCTATGTCGACCTGGTGGCCAGCAATGCGAACTGGCCGCGCAGCATCCTCGCCGACGACCTGGCCCAGGAAGACCTCGCCCACTACTTCGATCCACGCCTGGATGCAGGCTTCGTCGCCCAGCTGCAGCAAGGCGTCGACCTGGCCGCCAAGGAACGCCTGATCCGCCGCAGCTTCCAGGTGGCCGACTGGATTGATACCCGCTTCCTCGATGCTGCCTTGCAACAGGAACAGGCCGTGCAGGCCGCCCGTTGAACCCACACCCGACCATGACTGAGAAAGGACCACGACCATGAGCAATGCCGCACTGGCCACCGCGCCGCAAGCCCTCGAACTCGATATCCACCCGGTCGCCGGCCGCATCGGCGCCGAAATCCGCGGGGTGAAGCTGTCCGCCGACCTCGATGCCGACACGGTCGCGGCCATCCAGGCCGCGCTGGTCAAGCACAAGGTGATCTTCTTCCGCCAGCAGGCGCACCTGGACGACCTGAGCCAGGAAGGCTTCGCCAAGCTGCTCGGCGAGCCGGTGGCGCACCCCACCGTGCCGGTGGTCGACGGCACCAAGTACCTGCTCCAGCTCGATGGCGCCGAAGGCCAGCGGGCCAACTCCTGGCACACCGACGTGACCTTCGTCGATGCCTACCCCAAAGCCTCGATCCTGCGCAGCGTGGTGGCCCCGGCTTCCGGTGGCGACACCGTGTGGGCGAACACGGCTGCGGCCTACCAGGAGCTGCCCGAGCCGTTGCGCGAGCTGGCGGACAAACTGTGGGCGGTGCACAGCAACGAATACGACTACGCCAGCATCAAGCCCGACGTCGACCCGGCCAAGCTCGAACGCTACCGCCAGGTGTTCACCTCGACCGTATACGAGACCGAGCACCCGGTGGTGCGGGTGCACCCGGTCAGTGGCGAGCGGGCGCTGCAGCTGGGGCATTTCGTGAAACGCATCAAGGGCTATTCGCTGGCGGATTCGCAGCATTTGTTCGCGGTGCTGCAGGGGCATGTGACGCGCCTGGAGAACACCGTGCGCTGGCGCTGGCAGGCGGGCGACGTGGCGATCTGGGATAACCGGGCGACGCAGCATTATGCGTTGGATGACTACGGCACCCAGGCGCGCATCGTGCGCCGCGTGACCTTGGCGGGCGAGGTGCCGGTGGGGGTCGATGGGCAACTGAGCCGGACTACGCGTAAGGGCTGATATTGCTGGGGCCGCTTTGCGGCCCTTTCGCGACACAAGGCCGCTCCTACAGGGGATCGCGTATTCCTGTAGGAGCGGCCTTGTGTCGCGAAACGGGGGCAAAGCCCCCGCCCATCACCCCTCGCCATCACAGGCAATCAGTTGCCTGACCAGCCCCTGCGCCAACGGCGACAAGCCATACCCCACCCGGCTCACCACCCCGTAACGGGTGTAGAACGACTCCTCCTGCTCCGGCGCCAGGTCCGCCAACTCAAGCGCCACAAGCCCTGTCTGGTAGGGCCGCAGGTTGGCACTGCAGGCGATGCCGATGGTGTCCGAGTGCATCACCACATTCAGCAGTGCATAGCCATGCTCGCATTCCACCGTCGGCAGAAAGTCCTGCCGGCCGCTGAGGTCGCTGAGCACCTTGCGGATGTTTGGCGGGCGGAAGGTGGTGGCCAGCGGGTAATCGAACAGGTCCCGGGCATTGACCTGGCTGCGCGTGGTCAGCGGGTGGCCGGCGCGGCAGCAGAAGTGCCAGCGCTGGGCTGTCAGCTTGTGCACGCGGTAGTCCGGGTCGGACTCGAACTGGCGCGTGTCGGCGACGAAGAACTCGATCTCTTCGGCCATCAGCTTGCGGTTCAAGGCCTGCCAGTTATCCACCTGGAAGCAGGTGCGCGCCGCCGGGTATTCGGCGACGAAACGCGCCACGGCCCGCGGCACCAGGCCGCCGGCTGGCGCAGGGCCGGAGCCGAAGCGCACCACGCCGGTGGTGGCGCCGTTGAACTGGTGGATCTCGTTGACCAGGTTGTGCGCCCCGTGCACCAGGCGCCGCGAATGCTCCAGTACCAGCAAGCCCTGGCGGGTGGGCGACAGCTCCTTGCTGGCGCGGTCGACCAGGCGGCAGCCAACGTTGTGCTCCAGGGTCTGGATGCTGCGGCTGAAAGCCGATTGCGACAGGTTCACCGCAGCCGCCGCAGCGACAAAACTGCGGTGCTCGACAAGGGCGATGAAGTGGCGGAGCTGGCGGAGGTCGATATGCATTTTCTACATGGAAACTTTCGGTCGAATGCAATTGATGAACAGGGTGAGCCCCCTTATAAAGGGTGTTACTTATTCCACAAAATATGAATTACAAATATTTATATCACTTAAAAGAATATAAGCCCGACTGACCGCGATTCGGTTCCGCCAACGGAAATGCTCGCTCAGGGCCCATGCCTCAAGGAGCATTTGCATGACCCGAGTTTCTCGTTGGCCAACGCGCGTGTCGCGGGCCGCCTTGCACCCCCTGGCCGCTGGCGTGTTGCTGGCGGCTTCGGGCAGCAGCTTCGCCGAAGCGCTGCCCAGCACTGCCACCCCCGGCGTGGAACAGGACGCCAAGCTTGGCACCGTCACGGTCAATGCCCGGCGCCGCGAGGAAACCGCGCAGGACGTGCCCACGCCGATCAGCGTGCTCGACAGCGAAACCCTGGAAACCCAGCGCATCTACCGTGTGCAGGATCTGCAACAGCTGGTGCCCAGCACCAACGTGGCCTATGTGCATGCGCGCCAGTCGAGCATCTCGATTCGCGGCCTGGGCAACAACCCGGCCAGCGACGGCCTGGAAGGCAGCGTCGGCATCTACCTCGACAACGTCTACCTGGGGCGCCCGGGCATGGCGGTGTTCGACCTGCTCGACGTCGAGCAGCTCGAGGTGCTGCGCGGCCCGCAGGGCACGCTGTTCGGCAAGAACACCACGGCGGGGGTGCTCAACATCACCACGCGCAAGCCGACCTTCCACCGCGAAGGCAGCATCCAGCAGTCGATCGGCGAAGATGGCTACCTGCAGACCCAGGGCAGCTTCTCCGGGCCGATCAGCGACACCCTGGCCGGGCGCATCAGCGCCTACCACACCGAAGACGACGGCTACGTGAAGAACATCCACGACGGCCACGACCTCAACGGCGGCAAGCGCCAGGGCTTTCGTACCCAACTGCTGTTCAAGCCCAGCGAAACCTTCAACCTGCGCTGGATCGGCGACTACAACGAAGAGGACTCCGACAACGGCATCCTCAGCCTGTACAGCACCGGGCCGACCATCAATGGCGTCAACCGCTACGAAAGCCTGGCGGCCCAGGCGGGCGCGACGCTGGTATCGGGCAAGCACCGCAAGGTCAATTTCGACGCCGACCAGCAAGTGACGGTGTTCCAGGGCGGCACTTCGGTCGAGGCCAACTGGACCCTGCCCAACGACTTCACCCTGACCTCGATCACCGCCTACCGCTGGTGGGACTTCACCCCGCGCAACGACGACGGCCTCAACGTGCCGGTGTTCTACAGCGCCGGGGTCTCGGTGCGCGACAAGCAGTACTCGCAGGAAATCCGCCTGGCCTCGCCCACTGGCGGTGCCTTCGACTACGTGCTCGGCGCCTACTACTTCAAGCAGGACCTGGACAACACCTCCTTCACCTATTACGGCCCCCAGGCCGACGTCTGGAACCTCACCCCGGCCGGCGCGCTGAACAACGTCAACACCATTGGCGACGGGCACATCGACACCGACAGCTACGCCCTGTTCGCCCAAGGCACCTGGCACCTCACCGAGCGCCTGGACTTCACCGCCGGCGTGCGCGGCACCTATGAAGAAAAAAGCGCCTGGGTAACCCGCGATGCGCCGGCAGGTGGCGCTGCAGTAACCGGTGCCGCCGCAGCGGCGCGCCAGGGCCGGGTGGGGGCCTACGATTCGGGCGACCTCAACCAGTACAGCTTCAGCCCCTCGGGCCTGCTCGGTTTGAGCTACCGCTTCAACGAGCAACTGCTCGGCTACGCCACCCTGACCCATGGCGAGAAGTCCGGCGGCGTCAACCTCACCGTGGGTGCGGCGCCGCGCCTGGGTACCGATTCGTTGCTGGTCGGCAGCGAGCGGGTCAACAACGCCGAGCTGGGCCTCAAGAGCACGCTGTTCGACGAGCGCCTGCTGCTCAACGCCAACCTGTTCTGGGCCGAAGTACATGGCTACCAGGCCAACGTCTACGACGAGACCAACCGCGTGCAGTACCTGGCCAACGCCGGCAGCGTGCGCTCGCGGGGCCTGGAATTCGAAGCCACGGCGCTGCCGATTCGCGGCCTGACGGTGAACTTCAACGGCTCGTGGAACGACGTGCGCTACACCGACTACGAAGATGCCCCGTGCCCGCCGGAAGTGAGCCTGGCCAACGCCGCCGCCACCTGCGACCTGTCCGGCCACCAGGTGGTCGGCGCCTCCAAGTACATCGCCAACCTCAACGGCCAGTACAAGTGGCAGCTGGCCGAGCACGTCGAGCCCTACGTCACCGCCAGCTATGCGTTCCGCTCCAAGGCGGTGGGCACCATCGACGATTCCGACTACGGCCAGATCCCCAGCTACGCGCTGGTCAACCTCTCCACCGGCGTGCGCCTGGACCAGGGCGACGGCGTGCTCGACCTGTCGCTGTGGGTGAAGAACGCCGGCGACAAGACCTACTTCACCAGCCTGTGGAACTCCGCCAACGGTGGTTATGCCGGTGTGCTCGGCACCCCGCGCACCTTCGGCGCCACCGCCCGTTACGACTTCTGAGTAAAAAGGAGCTTTGCCATGAATGCCAAAACCGAAAACCCCGTATTGCCTGAAGGCGCCTGCCTCACGGCCAAGGTGCCCGAGCATGACGACGCGCTGCTCGGCGATGTGCTGGTCAACCCGTACCGCCTGGCGCCGCTGACCGCGATCATCCGCGACGGCGGGCGCGCCCTGAGTTCGGCCCACGTGCGCGTGCTGGGCCGTGGCGAGCGCGGTGTCGACATCGCCTACGAGGTGTCCGACCGTTCGCTGTGGACCTACGGCGGCATCCCGGTGTTCGGCCTGTACCCGGACTACGTCAACCAGGTGGAAGTGACCTACAAGCTCGATGGCGAACGCATCCGCCAGCGCTACCAGATCTACGCGCCTGCCGTGCGCCTGCCGGTGGTGGCCAAGCAGACGGCCGCGTTGCCGGAAGTGGAGCCGGTCAAGGTCGCCCCTGGCTTTGAAAACCGCCTGTACCTGTTCAACCACCTGCAAGGTGACATCCCCGGCGCGCGCGCCTTCAAGTGGAACGGCCTGGGCGGCGCCGCCGAGTGGGACCAGGTGGGCAACAACTGGATCGCCGACAGCAATGGTGACGTGCGCTGGTACCTGGACATCGAGCAGATCCACGACTCCAACCGCCGCGACGGCTTGGGCGGCACCATGGGCTTCCAGCAGACCCGCGACGGCAAGCTGATCTGGGGCCAGGGCCAGACCTACTCCAAGTTCGACCTGCTCGGCCGGCGCATCTGGCAGCGGACCCTGCCCGACAAGTTCGCCGACTTCTCCCACGAAATCCGCGAGACTGCCAACGGCACCTACCTGCTGCGCGTCGGCACCAGCGACTACCGCCGCCCGGACGGCAAGCGCGTGCGCTCGATCCGCGACCACATCATCGAGGTCGATGAAGCGGGTGATGTGCTGGACTTCTGGGACCTGAACCAGATCCTCGACCCCTACCGCGGGGACCTGCTGGAAACCCTGGGCAAGGCGGCGTTGCAACTGCCTGAGGGGGTACGCAAGCAGGACGACCGCCTGGCCAACGAACTGGCCGAAGGCGACCTGCCGTTCGGCGACACCCCGGGCGTGGGCACCGGGCGCAACTGGGCGCACGTCAATGCCATCGACTACGACGCCGATGACGACAGCATCATCGTTTCAGCTCGCCACCAGGGCGTGGCGAAGATCGGCCGCGACAAGCAGGTGAAGTGGATCCTGGCCTCGCCGCAAGGCTGGCCGCAGCGCTTGCAGGGCAAGGTGCTCAAGCCGATTGCCAGCGAAGGCTTCGACTGGTCCTGGACCCAGCACACCGCCTGGTTGACCGGCAAAGGCACGCTGACCGTGTTCGACAATGGCTGGGGGCGCGACTTTGCCCCGACCAAGCTCAGCGGCAACTACAGCCGGGCGGTGGAATACAAGATCGACGAGGCCAAGGGCACGGTCGAGCAGCTGTGGGAGTACGGCAAGGAGCGTGGCGACGAGTGGTACAGCCCGGTGACCTCGGTGGTGGCTTACCGGCCGGAAACCGATACCCAGTTCATCTATTCGGCTTCGGTGAACTTCCTCACGCCGGAGAAGCTCACCACCACCGTGCTCAACGAAGTGCGCCGCGGCACCCAGGAGGTGCTGGTGGAGCTGAAGGTGCATAGCCGCCAGCCGGGGAGTGTGGGTTACCGGGCTTTGGTGATCGACTTGGCCAAGGCGTTCTGAGTCATTCTGTTCGGGAGGGCCGTCGGTCCTCCTTTCACATTTTCTTCAGTTCATTCGTCTAACCTGTACTGGCCCTATCGCCGGCTTGCCGGCGATAGGGCCAGTTGCTGCTACAAAAAACATGAAATCCCCTCCGGGTGTTCAACCATTCGTTCTTTTTTTCGAACAGCCTATTGTCCTACACCCCAGCATCCCCTTAGCATTCGTTTGAGATTTCAAACGCTCGATGCCCTGTATTGGGCGCTTTTCAATAATTCAACAATTCGGGAAGCCGACATGCAGCTCAAAGACGCTCAGTTGTTCCGCCAGCAAGCCTTCATCAACGGTGAGTGGCTGGATGCGGACAGCGGCCAGACCATCAAGGTGACCAACCCGGCCACCGGTGAAGTCATCGGTACCGTGCCGAAGATGGGCACCGCGGAAACTCGCCGCGCCATCGAAGCCGCCGACAAGGCCCTGCCGGCCTGGCGTGCACTGACCGCCAAGGAGCGTTCGGCCAAGCTGCGTCGCTGGTTCGAACTGATGATCGAGAACCAGGAAGACCTGGCCCGCCTGATGACCACCGAGCAGGGCAAGCCACTGGCCGAAGCCAAGGGCGAAATCGCCTACGCTGCCTCGTTCATCGAGTGGTTCGCCGAAGAAGCCAAGCGCATCTACGGCGACACCATCCCGGGCCACCAGGCCGACAAGCGCCTGATCGTCATCAAGCAGCCGATCGGCGTTACCGCCGCCATCACCCCGTGGAACTTCCCGGCCGCGATGATCACCCGTAAAGCCGGCCCGGCCCTGGCCGCCGGTTGCACCATGGTGCTCAAGCCTGCCTCGCAGACCCCGTACTCCGCCCTGGCCCTGGTCGAGCTGGCCAACCGTGCCGGCATCCCGGCTGGCGTGCTGAGCGTGGTAACCGGCAGCGCTGGCGAAGTCGGCGGCGAGCTGACCGGCAACTCCCTGGTACGCAAGCTGTCCTTCACCGGCTCGACCGAAATCGGTCGCCAGCTGATGGAAGAATGCGCCAAGGACATCAAGAAGGTTTCCCTGGAGCTGGGTGGCAACGCCCCGTTCATCGTGTTCGACGACGCCGACCTGGACAAGGCGGTCGAGGGCGCGATCATCTCCAAGTACCGCAACAACGGCCAGACCTGCGTCTGCGCCAACCGTATCTACGTGCAGGACGGTGTCTACGACGCCTTCGCCCAGAAGCTGGCCGCTGCTGTTGGCAAGCTGAAGATCGGTAACGGCCTGGAAGAAGGCACCACCACTGGCCCGCTGATCGACGGCAAGGCTGTCGCCAAGGTCCAGGAACACATCGACGACGCCGTATCCAAAGGCGCCAAGGTACTGGCCGGCGGCAAGATCATCGAAGGCAACTTCTTCGAGCCGACCATCCTGGTCGACGTGCCGAAGTCGGCTGCTGTGGCCAAGGAAGAAACCTTCGGCCCACTGGCGCCGCTGTTCCGCTTCAAGGACGAGGCCGAAGTCATCGCCATGTCCAACGACACCGAATTCGGCCTGGCCTCGTACTTCTACGCCCGCGACATGAGCCGTGTGTTCCGTGTTGCCGAGGCCCTGGAATACGGCATGGTCGGCATCAACACCGGCCTGATCTCCAACGAAGTCGCGCCGTTCGGCGGCATCAAGGCTTCGGGCCTGGGCCGTGAAGGTTCCAAGTACGGTATCGAGGACTACCTCGAGATCAAGTACCTGTGCATCAGCATCTGATGTACTGAAGGTTTTACCTCTGCCAGCGGGGCGCGAGAGCGACGTCTCGCTGGCCTTTTTGACATGCAGTACCTGGTGGCCTGGGCACCTGTGACAGTCGATCAACGAATACTGATCACAGGCACACCCAGCCACCCCCGAGTAAAAGCGCCGCTGACCGGCGCAAATGAGGGCATTATGAGCAAGACCAACGAATCCTTGATGCAACGTCGTGTAGCCGCCGTCCCACGTGGCGTTGGCCAGATCCACCCGATCTTCGTCGACACCGCGAAGAACGCGACCGTGATCGACGTTGAAGGCCGCGAACTGATCGACTTCGCCGGCGGCATCGCAGTACTGAACACCGGCCACCTGCACCCGAAAGTGGTTGCAGCCGTGCAAGAGCAGCTGACCAAAGTCAGCCACACCTGCTTCCAGGTGCTGGCCTACGAACCCTACGTAGAGCTGTGCGAGAAGATCAACAAGCTGGTTCCAGGCGACTTCGACAAGAAGACCCTGCTGGTGACTTCCGGCTCCGAAGCCGTTGAAAACGCCGTCAAGATCGCCCGTGCCGCCACTGGCCGCGCTGGCGTGATCGCCTTCACCGGCGGCTACCACGGCCGTACCATGATGACCCTGGGCCTGACCGGCAAGGTCGTGCCGTACTCCGCTGGCATGGGCCTGATGCCAGGCGGCATCTTCCGCGCCCTGTTCCCGAGCGAACTGCACGGTATCAGCGTTGACGACGCCATCGCTTCGGTCGAGCGCATCTTCAAGAACGACGCCGAGCCACGCGACATCGCCGCCATCATCCTCGAGCCAGTACAAGGCGAAGGCGGCTTCCTGCCAGCGCCGAAAGAGCTGATGAAGCGCCTGCGCGAGCTGTGCGACAAGCACGGCATCCTGCTGATCGCCGACGAAGTACAAACTGGCGCCGGCCGTACCGGTACCTTCTTCGCCATGGAACAGATGGGCGTCGCGCCTGACCTGACCACCTTCGCCAAATCCATCGCTGGCGGCTTCCCGCTGGCCGGTGTGTGCGGCAAGGCCGAATACATGGACGCCATCGCTCCAGGCGGCCTGGGCGGCACCTACGCCGGTTCGCCGATCGCCTGCGCCGCGGCCCTGGCCGTCATCCAGGTGTTCGAGGAAGAGAAACTGCTGGACCGCAGCAAGGCTGTTGGCGAGCGCCTGACCGCTGGCCTGCGCCAGATCCAGGAAAAGCACCCGATCATCGGCGACGTGCGTGGCATGGGCTCGATGATCGCTGTGGAAGTCTTCGAAAAAGGCACCCACACCCCGAACGCTGCTGCCGTCGCCCAAGTGGTTGCCAAGGCACGTGACAAGGGTCTGATCCTGCTGTCCTGCGGCACCTACGGCAACGTCCTGCGTATCCTGGTTCCGCTGACCGCCGAAGACGCGCTGCTGGACAAAGGCCTGGCCATCATCGAAGAGTGCTTCGCTGAACTCGCCTGATGTGACGCGCTTCATAAAAAAACCCGCCTAGGCGGGTTTTTTTTGTGCCCAAGAAAGGCCCGTGAGGCTAAGGTGATGGCAGGACTTGCCTTGGAAGCTGCGACGGATTGCGTGTCAGGGATATCAGGAGTTGGCCATGAACGCTGCAGACCCCACACCACCTAGCGTACTGATCGCCGAGGGCGACCCCTGGGTACGCGACATGCTGCGTGAAATGCTGCTGAGCGTGCGCTGCGACGCCCGCCTGCAGGTGTGTGCCGATGGCGCCCAGGCGCTGACGGCGCTGGCCAGCAAACCCGACCTGATCATTGCCGCCCGCGAGTTGGCCGGTATCGATGGCCTCGACCTTTTGCGCAAGGTGCGCGCCAAGGGGCCGGGCCTGCCGTTCATCCTCATGAGCAGCCGCAGCGACAGTGCCAGCGTGCGCGAGGCGTTGCCCCTGCACCCCACGGCCTACCTGAGCAAGCCGCTGAACATGGACAACCTGCGCAAGCGCCTGGAGGAGCTGCTGCTGGCCGTGGGCCAGGAAATCGCCTGCCCGGTGCCACCGCTGCAGCCCGGTGCCAGCTTGCCGGCCTTTCTCGAGCAGCGCCGCGCCAGCGCCGACGGCGGCCCGCTGTTCGCCGATGTGCAGCAGGCGATCCAGCGCGCGCTCAACCCCCAGGGCTTGAACCTCAAGGTGCTGGAAGAAGAGGTGCGCAGCGACCCGCAAGTGACCGCCGTGCTGATCGCCGCCGCCAACAGCGCTGCCTTGCACCGCGACGCACCGGTGCAAACCCTGATGCAGGCGCTGAACAAGCTGGGCAGCACCCAGAGCATGAACCTCATCCTGGGCCTGACCCTCAAGCGCAGCGCACGCCTGAGCGACCCCTTGCTGGCGCAGCAGGCTGCGCATTTCTGGAACCTGTCGCTGCACACCGCCGAGTACGCCCGTTCGCTGGCGCGCATGCTCGAACTGGACGAAGAGCGCTGCTACTGCGCCGGGCTGTTGCATTGCCTGGGCGACCTGGCGGTGTTGCGCTGCCTGCAGGAGTGGCAATTGGCTGGTGGCGAGCTGGACGAGGCGCGGGTCAAGGCCTCGCTGGATGACTTCGGCGCGGCGTTCGGCTCGGCCTTGCGCACCCGCTGGCGCTTGCCGCTGAGCCTGCGTGAGCTGATTGCGGCGATCTACCAGCTGGGCGGTGGGGTGTATTCGCGGGAGATTTTGGCGATGAACCTGGCCGGGCAGTTGGCGCGGTTGCCGGCGGCGCAGGGGCTGGAGAAGGTGGCCAGCAACAAGACGGCGCGCTTGCTCAAGGTGGGGCTGCCGGAGTTGAGCCGGTTGCGCAAGGTGCAGGCGCCTGTGGATGAACGGCAGGGAGATGAAATCAGGGATGAACAACCGCCTGCGCCTGACGAAACTGTTTCGACTTGAGATCCTGGGGCCGCTTCGCGGCCCTTTCGCGACACAAGGCCGTTCCTACGGTCTCCTGTAGGAGCGGCCTTGTGTCGCGAACGGGGCGCATAGCGCCCCCCGCTAACCCCGCACGATCTGGTTCTTGCCCTGCCGCTTGGCCCGGTACATCGCCGCGTCGGCCCGGGCAAACAGGCTGTCCAGCGCTTCGTCCTCATGGCTGAGCCCCGTCAACCCCTGGCTCACCGTCACCCCATACGTCTGCTCGCCATGGCTGAAGCTCAGCCGCTGAATCTCCCGCTGCAGCCGCTCGGCAATCTGCTCGGCAACCTGCGCACTGCAGCCTGGGAACACCGCCGCGAACTCTTCGCCACCAATGCGCCCGAACAGGTCGCCGCGGCGCAGCACGGCCTTGCCGCTGTCGGCGATGCGCTGCAGCACCTGGTCGCCTTCCTGGTGGCCGTAGTTGTCGTTGATCTGCTTGAAGTCATCGATGTCCAGCAGCAAGAACGCCAACGGCGTGCCGTCCTCGCGGGCGCTGTCGAAGGCCTGGCGGGCGCAGTCGAAGAAGTGCCGGCGGTTGCTGCTCTGGGTCAGCACATCGGTGGTGGCCAAGCGCTGCAGCTCGCCCTCGAGCTGCTTCTTTTCGGTGATGTCCTCGGCGATGCCGACGATGATCACCCGGTCACCCTCGCGCTGCTGGTTGATGTAGCACTTGTCGCTCAGCCAGCGCAGTTCGCCGCTGGCGTTGAGGATGCGGTACTCGCGGTCTTCCACGGCGCCCTTAATCAGCACCTGGGCCAGGCTGCGCTCGGCGTACTCGAGGTCGTCGGGGTAGATGCTGTCGCGCCATTCGTTGTAGTCGGCCAGCACCAGGCTGGCCGGGCGGCCGAAGATGCGTTCATAGGCGGGGCTGACGTAGAGCACCTGGCGGGTTTCCCAGTCGAACGCCCAGAGCACGGCGTTGACGCTGTCCAGCAGGGCACTGTAGAGCTGCTCGCGCTCGCTCAGGCGGGCGACTTCGCCCTGGGCGTGGAGCAGGGCGAGCAGGGTTTGCGCCGCTGCGGGCGGGGCGTTGCCGGGCAGGGATGAATTGATGTTCTTGGCCATGTGCACGGAGCGGTTCTCGACGGGAAGGCGTGCGGCCACGAACCGGCCCGCCACGCGGGCGATGTGCCGGATTCGAGTGTGTCGGAGGGGGTGAAGTTCCGGGCCGGCACGCCCCGCAGCAGGGCGTGCCGATCAACGGCATCAGGCGCCGTTGGGGCGCAGGGAGTAGGTTTTCAGCTGTGCGGCGAAGTCGTGCAGGGCATGGATGCCGCTGGCTTCGGCCTCGTGTACCCAGTCCTTCATGGCCGCCAGCATGTCGTGGCCGTTGGCACTGGTGCGGGCCCAGATCTGCTGCAGCGCCAGGCGTTTTTCGTAGATGGTCTTGAGCGCCTGGCTATGGGCGAGCATCGACTCGATGCGCACGTGGTGGCGGTCCTGCAGCAGGCTGGTTTCCCGCGACAGCAGGCGCTTGGCGCGGCGGAAGCGGTGGCGCATCGAGGTGTCGACCTTGGCCAGCTCCTGCTTGACCAGCGGGCCGATCACCAGCTTGCGGTACTGGGCCATGATCTGGAAGCGGTTGTTGAGGATGGCCATGGCGGTGTCCATGTCCAGGCTGGCCTTGCCTTCGACGCGGTGGGCGATGGGCGCCACGCGCTGCACCTTGGCCAGGCGCAGCAGGCACAGCACGCGGATCCACATCCAGCCCATGTCGAACTCCCAGCGCTTGACCGACAGCTTGGCCGAGTTGGGGTAGGTGTGGTGGTTGTTGTGCAGCTCTTCGCCGCCAATGATGATGCCCCACGGCACCAGGTTGGTGGCGGCGTCGCGGCACTCGAAGTTGCGATAGCCCACCGCGTGGCCCAGGCCGTTGACCACGCCGGCGGCCCAGAACGGAATCCACATCATCTGGATGGCCCACACGGTGATGCCCAGGGTGCCGAACAGCAGCAGGTCGAGCACCGCCATCAGGGCGATGCCGCCGAGCTTGTAGCGCGAGTAGACGTTGCGCTCGACCCAGTCGTCGGGGCAGTTCTTGCCGTAGATGCGCAGCGTCTCGGGGTTGCGCGCCTCTTCGCGGTAGAGCTCGGCGCCCTTGCGCAGCACGGTGCTCAAACCCTTGTACACCGGGCTGTGCGGGTCATCCGGGGTTTCGCACTTGGCGTGGTGCTTGCGGTGCACGGCCGTCCATTCACGGGTGTTCTGCGCCGTGGTCAGCCAAAGCCAGAAGCGGAAGAAATGCTTGAGCGCGCCGTTGAGTTCCAGGGCGCGGTGGGCGGAATAGCGGTGCAGGTAGATGGTGACGCTGACGATGGTCACATGAGTCATCAGCAGGGTAACGCCGACCAGTTGCCAGGCGGACAGGTCGAGCAGGCCGTAATACCACATAGGAGCAAGCCCTCGGAAAAGCAAGAATACAAGGCTGCATTATCCCAAGGTTTCTATAAAAAAATAGGGCCGATTAGTCCTGCCTGTAACAAAATTTGGCTGTGAATGACAAACCTATCATTTCTGCCAGTTGCGGGTTGGCGCGCAGTGCTGTGAACTTGAGGCAAGGTAATGTTCATAAGGGCTGCAGGATGGATAGTAATTTTTTCTATCAGAATGACCGAGTGGCTTCCGTGGTTCTGAGGGGTTCAATACGTTCGTGGCTTCGTAATGAAGGTGCGCCCTTGGCATCGGTATCCCATGGCAACGGGCGTACGGCATGCGAAATTTATGCAGTGGATTTCGCCAGTTCGGTAGTGGGTCATTCTAGAAATTATACGCCTTATGGATACTTGCATGTTCAAGATGCGGGTGCACGCCCGCAGCTTTTGTATGTCGGCCAACGGCTGGATGCCCTTTCTGAATTGTATTTTTTGGGCAATGGACGTCGAGCCTTCTGTTCGCGGCAGGGGCGTTTTTTTTCGGCGGATTCTTACAGCCCGTTTGGCTTGGGCGGTATTAATGCTTACATGTATTGTGGTGGGGATCCGGTTAACCGGTCTGATCCTTCTGGTCGTGTTGGCAGGCGGTTGTTCAACTTCTTGCGTGGCCGTGGATGGATAAAAAATGATAAGAGTGTAGAGTTGAATGATTTAAAGAGAGCGGTTGAGAGTTATGGGGAAGAGCGCGTGAAGGTTGATGCCTATATAGAAAGCCACTACGGAGACTATTGGGCGAACGAGTTAAAATACCAACGGGGTCGCGACGGCGGGGATATTGCTTCTTTAAGTCCAAACCCGAAGCCAAGGCCGAGGTTTTCATCTTATGAAACTTCAAATTCAAATTCAGATTCAAATGAAAATCTGAAATTGGCGGCTCGACGTCAAGTAGCGTTGTTTGGTGATTATAGAAGAAAAGGTGTCTCGTCGGGTGTGCTCGTTGCCAGTAGAGAGTTGCAGGGCAACCGCAGGAATTTTTACGAACTCGCTCATCATATTGATGCTGGTTATATGGATGCCACTTGGCGTGGCGGGGAGTTAAGCCTCGAGTCGAAGGTGAAGATTGTGCGTAAACAAAGTTATCCCTGATTGCTGTGCCGAGGCGAGTGGATCAATCATCAGCACAGGATGCCATGTGTGCGTTGAACGGAGGTGCATTGAAAACGGTGATGCCTCTCGTGGAGTGAACAAGATGATGAGTAGCTATTTTTATAAAGGCGGCAGTGTTGCATCGGTCCTGCAAGAGGTATCGGTATGGTCATGGCTATACGAGGGCAGTACACCTCTGGCAGCACTTCACAATGCTAATGCGAACTCAGTAGCCAGGCTGTATGTAACGGATTTTGCCAATTCGGTGATGCTTCGGTCTGGAAGCTATACGGTTTATGGGTTCCTGCGGCCTCACGGTTTAGGCGCAAGTCCGCTACTCTTATACACGGGTCAACGCTTTGATAATCTCTCGGGCTTGTATTTTTTGGGGAATGGTCATCGAGCTTTTAACCCATCGTTGGCGCGGTTCTGCTCTGCTGATGAGCACAGTCCATTTGGGTTGGGTGGTATCAATGCCTACATGTATTGTGGCGGTGATCCGGTGAATAAATCCGATCCCTCGGGTCGGTTTGGAAGGCGATTACTCAATCTGTTAAAGGGCAATGGGTATGTAAAAAATAATAAAAAAGCCAAAATCACGGCTCTCAAAGCCGAGTTAGATGAACTCGTTAAGCAGCAAGATGTATATACCAATTCCGGGCTGTATCAGGGGGCTGGCTCGCGCAGTCAGTTAGATAGGGATGTAATTGCTCGGGAGGAAATCGGAAAATTAAAAGGAATTAAGCGCGGGGTGCGACAAGATCAGCGGCAAGCAGCGCTGGATCGATTGGTTGAAATTGAAGAGCGGCGGGTATTTGAACGGGGTGTGCTTGACGGGATCGTCATTGCCGAATATTTGTCACCGGGGGATAATGGCAATTTGCTTGATATGTTAAATTATGCAAGCGGTCCAGGTCTCGGCGTGGTGGATGAATTTAATAGAGTTAAGGCTGAGGCGTTGAGTGTGCGGAGAAAAAGCACCCGTTGGTAATTTCCTTGGCCGGGTTCGCTATTTGGTAGTGGCACGAATGGCTATTCACATGCCTACAGCCATCGGCTAAGCACCCCGCTATCAAAAATCTACCCACTTCATTCGTATGGCGACTATATAATGCTACGAATTTTCGCACATTCGTTGGTCCCCAATGTCTGTTTCCGCCCGCGACGCTTTGCGTATGGCTACTCTTTACCTATTTCTCTCGATCGTCTGGCTTACACTGTCAGAATGCGTATTGCGGAGCATCACCGATGACCTTCAGGCCTTGATTGTGGGCCGGCAGATCAACGTGGTGGTGTGGGTGTTGCTCAGCACCCTGCTGATCTTCTTTTCCCGCGCGCGCCTGCTCAATTTCATCGGTGTCGGCGCGCGCCTGCGCCGTGAGGACCGCGAACGCCTGCGCATGGCCGCAGCAGTGTTCGACAGCACCCTGGAGGGCGTGCTGGTGACCGACCGCGACGGCTTGATCGTGCACGTGAACCGGGCCTTCATGCGCATCACCGGCTACCAGCAGGACGAAGTGCTCGGCCAGCGCCCGAGCAAGTTCAAGTCGGGCCGCCATGGCGTGCCGTTCTACCAGCAGATCTACGCCACCCTGGCCGAGAAGGGCGAGTGGAGCGGCGAGATCTGGAACCGGCGCAAGAACGGCGAAATCTACCCACAGTGGCAGACGATCTGCGCCATTCGCGACGACAGCGGCGAGCTGACCCACTATGTGGCCGTGTTCAGCGACATCAGCGCGATCAAGCATTCCGAGCAAGAACTGGCCTACCTGGCCAACCACGACCCGCTCACCGGCCTGCCCAACCGCCTGCTGTTCAACGACCGCGTCGAGCACGCGCTGGCCGCCGCCGAGGCCAACAAGCGCGGCTGCGCCTTGCTGCTGCTGGACCTGGACCACTTCCAGAGCATCAACGACGGCCTGGGCCACACCATCGGCGACCAGCTGCTCAAGCTGGTGGGCGAGCGCCTGCGCGAGCTGCTGGGCAACGGCGTGACCCTGGCGCGCCTGGGCGGTGACGAGTTTGCCGTGCTGGCCGAGAACTGCCAGGAAGTCGGCCAGGCGGGCAAGCTGGCGCAGAGCATCATCGAGCGTTTGCGCGAGCCGTTCGCCTTCGATGGGCATCGGCTGTTCATCGGCGCCAGTGTCGGCATCAGCCTGTTCCCCAGCGATGCGCTGGGTGCCGAGCAGTTGTTGCGCAATGCCGACTCGGCGCTGTTCAAGGCCAAGAACAATGGCCGCGGCTGCTACGCGCTGTACACCGAAGAGCTGACCGCCCACGCCCAGCACCGGGTGGAAACCGCAGGCGAGCTGCGCCGAGCGCTGGAGCAGGATGAGCTGCGGGTGTTCTACCAGCCGGTGTTCGACCTGTTCACCGCGCGCATGGTCGGTGTCGAGGCGCTGGTGCGCTGGCAGCACCCGCTGCGCGGCCTGGTGCCGCCGGGGGAATTCATCCCGATCGCCGAGCGTACCGGGCTGATTGCCGACATCGATGCCTGGGTGCTGCGCCGGGCGTGCCGGCAGATGGTCCAGTGGCAGGAGAATGGGCGCAAGCTGGAGTTTGTCGCGGTCAACCTGTCCAGCCGCCTGTTTGGCCAGCGCGACCTGTACCGGCAGGTGGCCGAAGTGCTGCACGACACCGGCCTGGACCCGGCGTTGCTGGAGCTGGAGGTGACCGAAAGCGCGGTGATGGAAGACCCGGAGGTGGCGCTGGAGCAGCTGCACCGCTTGCGTGAGCTGGGCCTGAACCTGGCGATCGACGACTTCGGCACGGGCTACTCGTCGTTGCTGCGGCTCAAGCGCTTGCCGGTGCAGAAGCTGAAGATCGACCAGGGCTTCGTGGCCGGGCTGCCGCTGGATGATGACGACATCGCCATTGTGCGGGTGATCATCGCCCTGGCGCGGAGCATGGGCATGCAGGTGCACGCCGAGGGCATCGAGCAGGCGGAGCAGGCGCGGTTCCTGCTGGAGCAGCAGTGCCAGCTGGGGCAGGGGTACTGGTTTGGGCGGCCGGTGCCGGCGCAGGATCTGCGTTGGGGTTGAGGGCCAATCGCCGGCAAGCCGGCTCCCACAGGTTCACCATCGCCCTGCCTGTGGGGCCCAGCACTAGCGCTTGTTCAGGCCTTTGGCCAAGCGATCTCCACCCAGCTGGATCAGCGCCACCAACGCCACCAGCATGGCGATCACGGTCAGCATGATCTGGCTGTCGAAGCGCTGGTAGCCATACCGATAGGCAATATCCCCCAGCCCACCTGCACCAATCGCCCCGGCCATGGCCGAGGAGTTGATCAAGGTCACCAGGGTAATGGTGAACCCGCCGACGATTCCCGGCAGCGCCTCGGGCAGCAGCACATGCCAGACGATGTGCCAGCGCCGGCAACCCATGGCCTGTGCGGCCTCCACCAAGCCATGGTCGACCTCGCGCAGGCTCACCTCGGCAATGCGTGCGAAGAACGGCGTGGCAGCGATGGTCAGCGGCACCACCGCAGCCCACACCCCATAGGTGGTGCCCACCACCAGGCGGGTGAAGGGGATCAGCGCGACCATCAGGATCAGGAACGGGATCGAGCGGAACAGGTTGACGAAGGCGCCCAGCACCCGGTTCAGCAGCGGCGCCTGGTAGATGCCGCCCTTGTCGCTGGTGACCAGCAGCACCGCCGTCGGCACCCCCACCAGCAAGGCGATCGTCGAGGACACGCCCACCATCAGCAAGGTGTCGAGCAGGCCTTGGAGCAGGCGATCAAACCACATGGCCCAGCACCTCCACGTCTTGCGCCCAGCGGCGGGCGCGTTCAAGCAATTGATGGGTGTCGTGGGGCGAGCCCTGGACTGCCAGGATCAGCTGCCCGAGAGCATGCTCGCCGATGGTTTCGACCCCGCCCTGGAGCAGGCGAACCCGCCCGCCGAGGTCGTGGAACAGCTCCGACAGCGATGGCTCGCCGAGCACGCTGAGCTTGAGCACCAGGGCACTGTCCCGCCCAGCGGGGTTGGCCCGCAGGCGCGCTTGCAGCGCAGCCGGCAGCTTGGTCTGCAGTGGCGCGAGCAAGGTGCGGGTGACCTCATGCCGGGGTGTGCCGAACACTTCCCAGACCTCGCCCTGTTCCACCACCTGCCCGCGCTCGAGCACCACCACCCGATGGCAGATGTCGCGGATCACCGCCATTTCGTGGGTGATCAACACCACCGTCAGGCCCAGGCGCTGGTTGATGGTGCGCAGCAGTTCGAGGATCGACGCGGTGGTTTCCGGGTCCAGTGCCGAGGTGGCCTCGTCGCACAGCAGGATCTCGGGGTCGTGCACCAGGGCGCGGGCGATGCCCACGCGCTGTTTCTGCCCGCCCGACAGCTGCGCCGGATAGACGTGGTGCTTTTCCTGCAGGCCGACCAGCTCCAGCAGCTCGCGCACCTTGCGCTGGCGCTCCGGCTTGGCCACGCCAGCCACTTTCAGCGGCAGCTCGACGTTCTGCCACACGGTCTTGGCCGACATCAGGTTGAAGTGCTGGAAGATCATGCCGATGCGCCTGCGCAGCGCCACCAGGCGGTCTTCGTCGAATGGCGCGATGTCCACCTGGTCGATCAGCACCCGGCCCTGGCTGGGCTGCTCCAGGCGATTGATGGTGCGCAGCAGCGACGACTTGCCCGCCCCACTGCGGCCGATGATGCCGAAGATCTCGCCCCGGCGGATGTTCAGGTCGATGCCTTGCAAGGCCGGCTGCTCCTGGCCCGGGTAGGTCTTGCCAAGGCCGATGAAGCGCACATGGGCTTCATTGACTTCGGGGCGCAAGGCCTGCTCCCGAGCCGGTGGCGGCGCGGTTCGAGCGGTGGGCGCCGCAAGGGCGCTGGCGTGGCTCATGTCAGCCTTCCCAGCCGGCTTGGTAGAGGTTGCCGTGGGCTTTGTTCAGCGCCGCGCGCACGGCCGGCGAGTGCTGGTAGATGTCGACGAACTTGGCCAGGCGCGGGTCGCCCTTGCTCTGCGGGCGGATGACGAACTGGATCACGTATTCCTTGTTCTCCAGGCCATCGAACAGCAGCGCCGAGGTGGCGTCGAAGCTGTTGGCCAGGCGGATGTAGGCGGGGTAGCCCTGCACCAGGTCGGCATCGTCATAGGCGCGCACCAGCTGCACGGCCTCCACCTGGAGGATCTTGAGCTTCTTCGGGTTGGCGATGATGTCGTCCTCGGTGGCCTTGTAGCCAACCCCCGGCTTGAGCGTGATCAGCCCGGCCTTGGCCAGCAGTTGCAGGCCGCGGCCACTGTTGATCGGGTCGTTGGCGATAGCCACGCTGGCGCCTTCGGGCAGTTCGGCGAAGCTTTTGTACTGTTTCGAGTAGAGGCCGACGTTGTTGATGATGCCGGGGGCGAAGGGCACCAGGTTGAAGCCTGCGGCGGCCTTGGCGTTTTCCAGGAAGGGGATGTGCTGGAAGTAGTTCACGTCGATGTCGCCGCTGTTGAGGCTGACGTTCGGCGCGATCCAGTCGCTGAACTCGATCAGCTTCACCTCCAGGCCCTGTTTGTGGGCTTCTTCCACCGCCGCTTCCAGCGGGATGGCGAAGGCTGCGGTGGTGCCGACCTTCAGCGGCTCGGCAGCGGATGCGGCGCCGGCAAGGCCGAGGGTGAGGGCGATGGCCGCGACGGGCCGGAACAATTTCTCAAGCATGTTGTGCGACTCCAGTCGGGGTGGGGGTGTGGCGGTAGGTCGAGCCGACATGGTCGGCGGGCAGGTGCGGCTGGCTGGCGAACAGTTTTTCGCGCAGGGTGCCTGCGGCGTAGGCGGTCTTGTAGCGGCCACGCTGTTGCAGTTGCGGCACCACCAGGTCGATGAAGTCTTCGAAGCTTTCCGGGGTGACGGTGCGGGTCAGGTTGAAGCCGTCCAGGCCGGTTTCATCGATCCAGACGATCAGTTGCTCGGCGACCTGCGCCGGCGCGCCGACCAAGGTCACGTAGCGCCCGCCCAAGGCGTGCTGCTCCAGCAGGCGGCGGCGGGTCCAGGCGTTTTCCTGCAGCTGGCGGGTCGCCGACTGGATGGCGTTGCCTTTGCTGGCGCCGATCGGCTCGTCCAGCTCAAAGGCGGCAAAATCGATGCCGGTGGAGGCGGCGAAGTGCGCCACGCCCGCTTCCGGGCTGGCATGGCGCAGGTACTCGGCGTACTTGGCCTGGGCCTCGCCCTCGCTGGGCGCGACGATCACCGTGATGCCCATGAACACCTTGACCGCCTGTGGATCGCGCCCGGCCGCCTGGGCGGCGGTGCGCACCTTGTCGACCTGGGCACGGGTCGCGGCCTTGTCCTGGCCGCTGATGAACACGCACTCGGCATGGTTGCCGGCGAACGCCAGGCCACGCGGCGAGCTGCCGGCCTGGAACAGCACCGGGGTGCGCTGCGGCGAGGGCTCGCACAGGTGGTAGCCCTCGACCTTGTAGAACTCGCCGTGGTGGCGGACCTTGCGCACTTTCCCTGGCTCGGCATACACCCGCCGCGCGCGGTCCTCGACCACCGCATCGTCGGCCCAGCTGCCTTCGAGCAGCTTGTACAGCACCTGCAGGTATTCATCGGCCTGGTCGTAGCGGCGGTCGTGCTCCGGCTGCTGCTCCAGGCCCATGGCGCGGGCGGCGCTGTCGAGGTAGCCGGTGACGATGTTCCAGCCGACCCGGCCATTGCTCAGGTGGTCGAGCGTGGACAGGCGCCGGGCGAACAGGTACGGCGCCTCGTAGGTGAGGTTGGCGGTGAGGCCGAAGCCCAGGTGGCGGGTGACCGCGGCCATGGCCGAGACCAGCAGCAGCGGGTCGTTGACCGGCAGCTGGATCGACTCTTTCAGGGTCACGTCCAGCGACTTGCCGTAGATGTCGTAGGTGCCGACGATGTCGGCGATGAACAGCCCGTCGAACAGCCCGCGTTCGAGCAGGCGCGCCAGGTCGGTCCAGTAGCTCAGCGACTTGTACCGGGTCGAGGTGTCCCGTGGGTGGGTCCACAGGCCGTGGTTGATGTGCCCGATGCAGTTCATGTTGAAGGCATTGAGCAGGATCTCTTTGGCCATCAGATCGTCCCCCGGCGTGGTGGGTTTTCGTCGTTGAGGTAGTAGTTGCCGATGGCGTGGTACTTCCAGCGCACGGGGTCGTGCAGGGTATGCACGCGGGCGTTGCGCCAGTGGCGGTCGAGGTTGTGCTCGGCGAGGGTGGCCTGGCTGCCGGCCAGTTCGAACAACGTGGTGCCGGCGGCAAGGGCGATTTCGGTGCTGAGCGCGCGGGCCTCGGCCACGGCGATGGAGGCGGCGGCGACGGTGCCTGCGTTGCTGTCGGCCTGGGCGCGGTCGAGGTATTCGCCGGCGCGTTCGAGCAGGGCTTCGGCGGCGTGCAGGCGGATGCTCAGGTGGCCGAAGCTTTTCAGGGTCAGCGGGTCTTCGCTGGCCTTGTCGAGGCCGGAGTCGACCCATGGCCGGCTGCGGGTGCGCACGAAGTGCAGGGCGTCTTCGTAGGCGGCGCGGGCGATGCCGGTGTCGATGGCGGCGTGGAGGATCTGCGCCAGCGGGCCGACCGGGGTAGGGCGCTCGAAGGCCGACTGGAACGGCAGCACGTCTTCGCTGCGCACGAACACGTTGTCGAACACCACCGAGCCGCTGCCGGTGGTGCGCTGACCAAAGCCGCTCCAGTCGTCGATCACCTGCAGGCCCTGGCTGTCGGCCGGCACGAAGGCCAGGTGCTGCACGCCATGCTCGTCGATCACCGAGGTGGGGATGCGCTGGGCGTAGAGCGCGCCGGTGGCGTAGAACTTGCGGCCGTTGATGCGGTAGCCGTCGGCGTCGCGGGCCAGGCGGGTGGTGCGGTCGTGGGCGGTGCGGGTGCCCAGCTCGGCCAGGGCATTGCCCAAGCGCTGGCCGGCCAGCACCTCGGCGTAGAGGCGCTGCTGCTGGGCGGGGGTGCCGTTTACCCGCAGCACTTCCAGGGCGTAGAAATGGTTTTGCGGGATCTGCCCGAGCGAGGCGTCGGCCTGGGCAATGCGCGCGATGACCTTGGCCAGGGTGACGTTGGACACGCCGGCGCCGCCGAAGGCCTTGGGCACGCTGATGGCCCACAGGCCGCTTTGGCTGAACAGGTCCAGTTCGGCATGGGGCAGGCGGCGTTCGCGGTCGCGCAGGGCGCTGTCGCGGCGCAGGTGCTGGGCGAGTTCTTCGGCGACTTCCAGGGCTTGGGTGTCGGTGGTGATGATCGATGTCGTCATGGTGTTCTCCGGGGCCTCGGGGGCCGCCTTGCGGCCCTTTCGCGACACAAGGCCGCTCCTACAGGAGGCTGCGGTTGTCTGTAGGAGCGGCCTTGTGTCGCGAAAGGGCTGCACAGCAGCCCCAAGGCGCAAAAATCAGATCCAGGAATGCCGCGCCGGCAAGGTCCCGTTGAGGTAGTAGGCGCCCACCGCGTGGTACTTCCAGCGCACCGGGTCATGCAGCGTGTGCACCCGGGCATTGCGCCAATGGCGGTCGAGGTTGAACTCGGCGAGCGTGGCGCGGCTGCCGGCCAGCTCGAACAGCTTCTCGCTGGCCTGCAGGGAAACCTCGGTGGTCAGCACCTTGGCCTCGGCCACGGCAATCGAGGCCCGCGCTGCCGCTTGCGCATCGATGGGCGCTGCGTTGACCTCGTCGAGCACCCGCGCCGCCTTGCGCAGCAGCGCCTGGGCGGCATGCAGCTCGAGCTTCAGGCGGCCGATGTCGGCGATCACGTAAGGGTCGTCGCTGGCCCGCTCGACCTTGGCTTCGATCCACGGCCGCGACTTGTCCCGCACGAAGTGGATGGCGTCGTCGATCGCCGCTTCGGCAATGCCGGCATCGATTGCCGCCTGGATCAACTGCGAGCCGGCGCCCTGGATGTTGGGCAGGTCGCGCTGGCGCCAGTTGTCGATCACCAGTTCCGCGTCCACCGGTACCTGGTCGAGCAATACGGTGCCGCTGGCGGTGGTGCGCTGGCCGAAGCCCGACCAGTCATCGACGATACGCAGCCCCGGCGCGCCGCGGCGCACGAAGGCCAGGCGCTGACGGCCTTCATCGTCCAGGGCCTTGACCGCGACCCAGTGGGCGAAGAGGGCGCCGGTGGAATAGAACTTCTCGCCGCTGATGCGATAGCCATCGCCGCTGCGGGTGATGCGCGCCTTCAGGGTCAGGGTGTCCTTGGTGCCGCGCTCCGGCCCGGCATTGCCGATGCGCCAGCCGTCGAG
Organism: Pseudomonas faucium; assembly: GCF_021602585.1. GTDB lineage: Bacteria > Pseudomonadota > Gammaproteobacteria > Pseudomonadales > Pseudomonadaceae > Aquipseudomonas > Aquipseudomonas faucium. The sequence continues at coordinate 69,198 of NZ_BQIP01000002.1, read as the reverse complement.
CACGCTGCGAAAGATCTGCGCCTGTTGCGCCTCGGTGGCGGTCACGCGCAGCAGTTGCAGCATGCCGAACTGGTTCTGCGGGATCTGCCCCAGGGCCGGGTCGGCGGCGCTGATGAGGCGGAACACTTCGGCGATGGTCTCGAACGACACGTCGGGGCCGCCATGGGCCTTGGGCACGCTGATGCTGCCCAGGCCGCTGCGGGTGAATTGTTCGATTTCGGCCCAGGGCAGCTTGCGCTGCTGGTCGCGGCGCGCGGCTTGCTCGCGGGCGGCGTCGGCCAGTTCGCGGGCGGCTTGCAGGGCTTCGGCGTCGTTGCGCAATACCTTGGCCGGCAGCAGCAGGGGCGAGCTGTCGAGGTCGCTGTGGAATTGGGTTTCTGGCAGGGTAGACATCAGTACCGAACCTCACAAAGTGGATGCGTCGCTTCAGCTGATGGCGACAAACGTTTGCTGGTCCGGTGGTCCGGTGCATATACCCTAAAGGCTTATCAAAAGTTTATGAACTAACCTTTTGGAATATATATAGAAGTGGTGAATTGCTCGGGGCGTGAGGGCCTCATCGCGGATAAATCCGCTCCTACATGGCCCTTGTAGGAGCGGATTTATCCGCGATGAGGCCGGTAAGTCATTCCGAAGCCGCAGCACCGAGGAATTTGCGCAAGAACTGCCGGGTCCGCTCTTCCCTGGGGTTGGCGAACAGCGCCTTGGCCTCGCCCTGTTCGACGATCACCCCCTTGTCGAAGAAGATCACCCGGTTCGCCACGTCGCGCGCAAAGCTCATTTCGTGGGTGACGATGATCATCGTGCGCTTTTCCTCGGCCAGCCCACGAATGGTCTCCAGCACCTCGCCGACCAGTTCCGGGTCGAGCGCCGAGGTGGGTTCGTCGAACAGGATCACCTCCGGCTCCATGGCCAGGGCGCGGGCGATGGCCACCCGCTGCTGCTGGCCGCCCGAGAGGCGCCGGGGGTAGGCGTCTTCCTTGCCGGCCAGGCCGACCTTGGCGAGCAAGCGCTTGCCCAGCTCGATGGCCTGGGCGCGGGGCGTCTTCTTGACGATCACCGGCCCTTCAATGACGTTTTCCAGGGCGGTGCGGTGGGGGAACAGGTTGAAGTTCTGGAACACGAAGCCGGCCTGCTGGCGCAAGCGGCGGATCGCACTTTGCTGGCCACCCAGCGGGCGGTTGGCGTCGATGCTGATGTCGCCGATCTGGATGCGCCCGGCATCGGGAGTTTCCAGCAGGTTCAGGCAGCGCAGGAAGGTGGTCTTGCCCGAGCCGCTGGGGCCGATGATGGCCACCACCTCGCCGGGGTGCACGGTCACGTCGATGCCGTTGAGCACGGTCTGGCCCTTGAACCGCTTGGTCAGGCCTTCTACGACAATCATTTCAAGGCTCCCGGTCGTGCTGGTTGACCCGCGCTTCCATGCGGTTCTGGAAGTGCGCGAGGATGCTGCACAGCACCCAGTAGATCACCGCCACCGCCAGGTACATGGTGAACACTTCGAAGGTGCGCGCGGTAATCAGCTGCGCCTGGCGGAACAGCTCGGGCACCTGGATGGTCGCCGCCAGGGCGGTGTCCTTGACCAGCGAGATGAAGCTGTTGCCCAGCGGCGGCAGTGCGGTGCGCAGCGCCTGGGGCAGGATCGCCCGGCGCATGGCCTGGGTGCGGGTCATGCCGATGCTGGCAGCGGCCTCCCACTGGCCCCGGTCGATGGACGAGATGGCTGCACGCAGGATCTCGCAGATGTAGGCGGCCATGTTCAGCGACAGGCCGATCAGCGAGGCCGGGATCGGGTCGAGCTCGATGCCGATCTGCGGCATGCCGAAGTAGATGACGAACAGCTGCACCAGCAGTGGCGTGCCGCGAAAGAACGACACGTAGATCCGCGCCAGCCAGTCCAGCGGCAGGATCTTCGACAGCCGCATCAGTGCCAGGGCAAAGCCCAGCAGCAGGCCGAAGAACATGCCGCCGACGCTCAGCAGCACCGTGTAACCCGCGCCCTTCAACAGGAAGGGCGTGGAGTCGGCAACCAGTTGCAGGCTTTCAGCGATCATTGGGTGACATCGGCACCGAAGTATTTCTCGGACAGCTTGGCCAGGGTGCCATCAGCCTTGAGCTTGTCGATGGCCTTGTTGATGGCAGCCAGCAGTTCCGGTTCGCCCTTGCGCAGGGCCACGCCGCTTTCCAGGCGCGAGAAGGCATCGCCGGCAAGCTCGGTGTCCTTGGCTTTCTGGGCGTATTCCAGGGCGGCCAGGCGGTCGATCAGGATGGCGTCGATGCGGCCGTTGCGCAGGTCGGCGAACTTGCTCGGGTCATCTTCGTAGGTGCGCACTTCGGCTTTCGGCACGTCCTGCTTGACCCACTGCTCGTAGTTGGTGCCCAGGCCCACGCCGACTTTCTTGCCGGCCAGGTCCTGCGCTGTCTTGATGTTCAGCTGCTCGGCTTTCTTCTTCAGCACCAGGGCCTGGATGCCGGAAACGGTGTAGGGCTCGGAGAAGTCGTATTTCTTCTTGCGCTCATCGGAGATGGTCACCTGGTTGACCACCACGTCCAGGCGCTTGGACTCCAGCGCAGCGAGGATGCCGTCCCACTTGGTCGGCTGGATCTTGGCCTTGACCCCCAGCTCCTTGGCCAGCAGCTCCGACAGCTCGACTTCGAAGCCGGCCAGCTTGCCGTTTTCATCCTGGAAGCTGAACGGTGGGTAGGTGCCTTCCAGGCCGACGTTGATCACGCCCTTTTCCTGGATGGTCTTCAACTGCTCGCCGGCGAATGCCTGGCCGAGCAGGCCGGCACCGAGGAGGATGGCCAGGCTGGCGTTGAGAAGCGGTTTGGCGAATTTCGACATGTCAGGCCCCGCGCTTGTTGTGGAAGTAGTGGGTGGCGACTATAGAGTTGGCCTGATAGGCCAGGAAATAATAAAAACTTATTTTCTTATGCTTTTTTATAAAAAGGCTCAGGCACACGCTGAGTTGAGGGTAGGCGAGGTTGCCCGGTTCGTCATCGCCGCTTATGCCTGACTTAGCGCAGGATGGAATAAAGCGTTGTTTTTTCCAAGGGACGGATTTGCCGTAGAGTGGATTGCAAAATATTGCATGCCACCCGGCAGGAGAACACCGTGAGCGACCAACCTTCATCCGCGCATTGGCAGTTGCACAGCATCGTCAGCGGCCTGCGCAGCGCCCGTGAGCAATGGCGCAGCCGCAATGGCCGCAGCATCGGCGAGCAGGGCGGGCGCGAATTGCCCTCGCGCGAGGCCATGCGCCAGATCCTCGAGCAGCTGTGCGGGGCGCTGTTCCCGATGCGCCTGGGCCCGGTGGACCTGCGCGAGGAGAGCGAGGACTTCTACGTCGGCCATACCCTGGACGCGGCGCTCACCTCCCTGCTGGCCCAGGCACGCCTGGAGCTGCGCTATGCCGCGCGCCAGAGCAACGGCGAACTGGCAACCGTGGATGCCCAGGCCCTGCGCCTGATCCAGGATTTCGCTGCGGCCCTGCCTGGGCTGCGGGTGATGCTCGATACCGATGTGCTGGCGGCCTACCACGGCGACCCGGCGGCGCGCAGCGTCGATGAAGTGCTGCTGTGCTACCCGGGGATCCTGGCGATCATCCACCACCGCCTGGCCCACCACCTGTACCGCGCCGGCTTGCCGTTGCTGGCGCGGATCAGCTCGGAGCTGGCGCATTCGGCGACGGGCATCGACATCCACCCGGGCGCGCAGATCGGGCCGAGCTTCTTCATCGACCATGGCACCGGCGTGGTGATTGGCGAGACGGCGATCATCGGCGAGCGGGTGCGCATCTACCAGGCGGTCACGCTGGGGGCCAAGCGCTTCCCCAGCGACGAGTCGGGGACGCTGCACAAGGGGCTGGCGCGCCACCCGATCGTCGAGGATGACGTGGTGATCTATGCGGGGGCGACCATCCTGGGGCGCATCACCATCGGCAAAGGCTCGACCATTGGCGGCAATGTGTGGCTGACCCGCAGCGTGCCGGCTGAAAGCAACATTACCCAGGCGAACTTGCAGCTCGATTGCCAGGACAAGAACTGAGGCTGTTGGCTCCCACGGTACTTGTGGGAGCCGGCTTGCCGGCGATAGGGCCGGTACAGGCATGCACCGATCAGCACCCCGGTTCGCATTGAAATCCGATCCATGTTTAACTTGAACGCTTGTTCAACGAAAAACGCTGGTCCGCTGCCGGTGTTCAACAGGAGGATTCCTTTGCTGAACCCGTTCATTCCGAACCTCACGTCAATCGACGAGGTGCATGTCCCATGAGTGCACCGACCCCTTCACTTGCCGCTGGCAAGATCCGCATGAACCCGCCGGTGTTCTACTTTGCGGCAAGCTTCATCCTCATCTTCGGCCTGGTGGTCATTGCCTTCCCGCAAGCTGCCGGTGAATGGCTGCTGGCCGCGCAGAACTGGGCGGCCAACACGGTCGGCTGGTACTACATGCTGGCCATGACCCTGTACCTGGTCTTCGTGGTGGTCACCGCGTTGTCCGGCTACGGCAAGATCAAGCTTGGTGCCGATCACGACGAGCCCGAGTTCAGCTACCTGTCCTGGGCCGGCATGCTGTTCGCCGCCGGCATCAGCATCACCCTGTTCTTCTTCTGCGTCTCCGAGCCGCTGACCCACATGCTCCAGCCGCCGCAAGGCGAGGCGGGCACGGCCGAGGCCGGGCGCCAGGCGATGCAGATCCTGTTCCTGCACTGGGGCCTGCATGGCTGGGGCGTGTTCGCCTTCGTCGGCATGGCGCTGGCCTATTTCGCCTACCGCCACAACCTGCCGCTGGCGCTGCGCTCGGCGCTGTACCCGCTGATCGGCAAGCGCATCAACGGGCCGATCGGCTATGCGGTGGATGGCTTCGGCATCATCGCCACGGTGTTCGGCCTGGGCGCCGACATGGGCTTTGGCGTGCTGCACCTCAATGCCGGCCTCGACTACCTGTTCGGCATCAGCCACAGCCAGTGGGTGCAGGTGATGCTGATCGCCCTGATGATGGGCGCGGCGGTGGCCGTGGCGGTCGCCGGGGTGGAGAAGGGCGTGCGGGTGATGAGCGACATCAACCTGTTCCTGGCCTGCGCGCTGCTGCTGTTCGTGCTGTTCGCCGGCCCTACCCAGCACCTGTTCAACACCTTGATCCAGAACTTGGGCGATTACCTGGGGGCCTTGCCGCGCAAGAGCTTCGACGTGTACGCCTATGGCGAGAACCGCGACTGGCTGGGTGGCTGGACAGTGTTCTACTGGGCCTGGTGGATTGCCTGGGCGCCGTTCGTGGGGCTGTTCATCGCGCGCATTTCGCGTGGCCGCACCATCCGTGAATTCGTCTTCGGCGTGCTGCTGATTCCGCTGGGCTTCACCTTGGCGTGGATGTCGATCTTCGGCAACAGCGCCCTGGACCAGGTGATCAACCACGGCATGACCGCCCTGGGCCAGTCGGCCCTGGACAACCCGTCGATGAGCCTGTACCTGCTGCTGGAAACCTACCCATGGAGCAAGACGGTCATCGCGGTGACGGTGTTCATCAGCTTCGTGTTCTTCGTCACCTCGGCCGACTCCGGCACGGTGGTGCTGTCGACCCTGTCGGCCAAGGGCGGCGACGCCGACGAAGATGGCCCGAACTGGCTGCGCATCTTCTGGGGCGTGATGACCGCGCTGATCACCAGCGGCCTGCTGTTCGCCGGCAGCATCGACTCGCTGAAATCGGCGGTGGTGCTGACGTCGCTGCCGTTCTCGCTGATCCTGCTGTGCATGATGTGGGGGCTGCACAAGGCCTTCTACCTGGAGAGCCAGCGGCAGATCGCGCAGATGCATTCGCTGGCGCCGTTCGCCCAGTCGCGACGTGGCCGTGGCGGCTGGCGCCAGCGCTTGAGCCAGGCCGTGCACTTCCCGTCACGCGATGAGGTGTACCGCTTCATGGACGACGTGGTGCGCCCGGCGATTGCCGATGTGCGCGAAGTGTTCGAGCAGAAGGGGCTGACCCTGATTACCCAGGATGACCCGAGCCATGACAACGTCAGCCTGAAGGTTGGCCATGGCGAGGAACAGCCGTTCATCTACCAGGTGCAGATGCGTGGCTACTTCACGCCGTCGTTTGCGCTGGGTGGGTTGGGCACCCAGGAGTTGAAGAACCGCCGCTATTACCGGGCGGAGGTGCACCTGAGCGAGGGCAGCCAGAATTACGACCTGGTGGGCTACAGCAAGGAGCAGATCATCAACGACATCCTCGACCAGTACGAGCGGCACATGCAGTTCCTGCATCTGGTCAGGTAGACCGCCGGGGCCGCTTTGCGGCCCTTTCGCGACACAAGGCCGCTCCTACAGAACAAAGCGATCCCCTGTAGGAGCGGCCTTGTGTCGCGAAAGGAGGCCAAAGGCCTCCCAAAAATCATCAAAACGGCGCATCCCCAAGAATGGTCGCCCGATGCATCACCCGCCGATTGGGCCGGTAATCATCCACAGCAAAATGCTGTGTCACCCGGTTATCCCAGAACGCCACGTCATTCTCCTGCCAACGCCAGCGAATGCTGAACTCAGGCCTGGTCGCATGGGCGAACAGCAGCTTGAGCAGCGCCTCGCTCTCCAGCTCGCTCAGTTCGTTGATCCGCGTGGTGAACCCTTCATTGACGAACAACGCCTTGCGCCCGCTCACCGGGTGGGTGCGCACCACCGGGTGCGACAACGGCGGGTTCTTGCGCCGGGTTTCTTCCCAGCGCGCCAGGTCCTCTGGCGTGGTACCAAAGCGCTCCAGCGGGAACGACTTGGTGAAATCGTGGGTGGCACTGAGCCCGTCGAGCATCTCGCGCAGCGGCGCCGACAGCGCCTCCAGCGCAGCGATGCCGCTGGCCCACAAGGTGTCGCCACCAAAGGCTGGCAGCTGCTTGGCACTGAGCACCGCGCCCAGCGCCGGGGTCGGCAGGAAGGTCACGTCGGTGTGCCACACGGCATTGTCGCGCACGTCGGTGACGGCGGTATCGAGCACCAGCACCTGCGGGGTTTCCGGCACGTTGGGGTAGATCGGGTGGATGTGCAGGTCACCGAAACGCGCGGCGAAGCGCGCCTGCTGCTCGGGGTTGATCGGCTGGTCGCGGAAGAACAGCACCTGGTGCTTGAGCAGCGCCTGCTCGATGGCGTCGCGCTGCTCGATGCTGATGTCGCGGCTGATGTCGACGCCGCTGATCTGGGCGCCGAGCGCCGGGCTGAGTGGGGTGATGGTCAGGCTCATGGCTTTTCTCGTGCTAGGCGCCGGGTTGCCGGCGTGGTCAGTCCAGTTCAGTGGCTTTGCCCGTGCCAGGGCACCAGCTTGCGTTGCAGGGCGCGCAGGCCCATCTCCAGGGCGAAGGCGATCAGGGCGATCAGCAGGATGCCCAGCACCACCACATCGGTGACCAGGAACTGCGCCGCCGACTGCACCATGAAGCCCAGGCCGCTGGTGGCGGCGATCAGCTCGGCGGCGACCAGGGTCGACCAGCCGACGCCCAGGCCGATGCGGATGCCGGTGAGGATGTCGGGCAGCGCGCTGGGCAGGATCACATGACGAATCAGCTGCGCCCGGGTGGCCCCCAGCGACTGCGCGGCGCGCAGCTTGGCCGGGTCGACGGTACGCACGCCGGTGGCCGTGGCGATGGCGATCGGGGCGAAGATCGCCAGGTAGATCAGCAGCACCTTGGACAGCTCGCCGATGCCGCACCAGATGACGATCAGCGGCAGGTAGGCCAGCGGCGGAATCGGCCGGTAGAACTCGATCAGCGGGTCGAGGATGCCGCGGGCCACGCGGTTGTAGCCGATGGCGATGCCGACTGGGATGGCCGTCAGGGTGGCGGCGGCCAGGGCCAGGCCGATGCGGCCGAGGCTGGCACCCAGGTGCTGCCACAGGCTGGCGTCCATGTAGCCCTGGGTGAGCAGCGCCCAGCCCTTGGCCAGGATGTCGCCAGGCGAGGGCAGGAACAGCGGCTCGATCCAGCCGGCGGCGGTCACCAGCCACCAGGCCAGCAGCAGGCTGGCCAGGGTCAGGGTGCTGATCCAGCGGGTTGAAAGGGGGCGGCGGGCGTTCACGGCTGGCCGGGATTGGGCGTCGCGCTTGCCGGCGACCGGCAGATCGAGGCTGCTCATGCGGGCTCCTGCAGGCTTTGGCGTTGGGAGAACACCCGCGCCAGCACATGCTCGCGGGTTTCGATGAAGCGGGGGTCGGACTTGATCGCCCGGGCCGGCTCGCCGGCGGCGTAGCGCTGGCCGAAGTCCAGCTGCAGGCGCTCGACCACACGCCCCGGGTTGGGTGCCAGCAGCACCAGCTCGCTGGCCAGGAACACGGCTTCCTCGATGTCATGGGTAATCAGGAACACCGGCTTGGCGGTGCGCTGCCACACCTGCAGCAGCAGCTCCTGCATCTGCTCGCGGGTGAAGGCGTCGAGCGCACCGAACGGCTCGTCCATCAGCAGCACCCGTGGGTCGGCTGCCAGCGCGCGGGCCAGGCCCACGCGCTGTTTCTGGCCACCGGACAGCTGCCAGATACGCCGATCGCCGAAGCCGGCCAGGTCGACCAGCGCGAGCATTTCGCGGGCCTTGGCTTCACGTTCGCTGCGCGCCACGCCAGCCAGCTCGAGGCCGAAGGCGACGTTGCCCAGCACGTTCTGCCAGGGCAGCAGGGCGTCGTCCTGGAACACCACGCCACGCTCGGCGCCGGGGCCTTGCACCGGCACGCCATCGAGGCTGATGCGCCCGCCGCTGGGGGCGACGAAACCGGCGATCAGGTTCAGCAGCGAGGTCTTGCCGCTGCCCGATGGCCCGAGGGCCACCAGCAGTTGGCGAGGCCCCAGGCTCAGGTTGATGTCGGCCAGCACCGGGGTGGTGGCGCCGGGGTACTGTGCGCTGATGCGCTCCAGCTCGAGCAAGGCCATGACGGGCTCCGGGTCAGGTTCAGTTGGGCAGGTATTTGGCGCTGACGTAAGGCGAGTAGTCCGGCAGCACCGCGTCGACCTTGCCCTGTTGCTTGAGGAAGGTGGCGGTATCGGTCAGCGCCTTGGTGGTCGGTGCGCCCAGGGCGTTGGCCTGGTCGGCGGCCAGCGGGTAGACGTTGCCTTCCAGCAGCACCGGGATGTCGCTGGCCTTGGCGCCGGACAGCTTGACCAGCTTGGCCACGTTGTCCTGGTTGGCGAGCCAGGCTTTTGGGTCCTTGCGGTAGTCGGCGTAGGCGTCGAGGGTGACCTTGGCGAAGGCCTTGACCACGTCGGGATGCTTGTCGGCGAAGTCCTTGCGCACGATCCAGGCGTCGAAGGTCGGCGCGCCTTGTTCGGCCAGTTGGCCCGAGGTGATCAGCACCTTGCCGTTTTCCTTGGCCACGCCCAGGGCCGGGTCCCAGACGTAGGTGGCGTCGATGTCGCCGCGCTTCCAGGCGGCGATGATCGCCGGTGGCGCGAGGTTGAGGATCTGCACCTTGGAGGGGTCGATGTTCCAGCCCTTGAGCGCCGCCAGCAGGCTGTAGTGGCCGGTGGAAACGAACGGCACGGCGACTTTCTTGCCGACCAGGTCTTGCGGCGTCTTGATGCTGTCACGCGCGACCAGCGCTTCGCCTGCACCGATCTGCGTGGCGATGAGGAAGGTTTGCACCGGTAGCTTGCGGGTGGCCGCTGCTGCCAGCGGGCTGGAACCGAGGTAGCCGATCTGCACGTCGCCGCTGGCGACCGCGGTGATCACATCGGCGCCGTTGTCGAACTTGCGCCAGGCGATGTCGGCTTTGCTGGCCTTTTCGTAGGCGCCATCGACCTGGGCCACCTTGGCCGGGTCGACGGTGGTCTGGTAGGCGACCGTGAGGTCGGCGGCCTGGGCCAACCAGCTGGTGCTGGCGAGAGTCAGGGCGGCGAACAGGCGCAGCGGGGCATGCGGGATCATGGTGAACCTCTCGTCAGGCAATCGATGTGATGGATGGCGAGAAGACTAGATGATCTAAGAAATCGAAAATAAATAACTTTTTCGCATTAGCTTAGGAGCCAAATGCTTTAACGCGGCTTGCCTGGGAAATGCCCACTGGCGGAACACCTGTGCGCTGCTAGTCTTTGTCCCCTCGTCAGGGGTGGTTGACGGGTAACCGGTCGGCAAACGTTTGCAAATAACCTAAAGGTATGATTGACGGGGTCGATACAACTTTTTGCAGTAAAGGTTTCACCTATATTCCGTAAAAATCTTACTAATTCATAAAACGGTCATTTTGGATTTATAGGATTGTCATTATCCTGTAGCGCAGGTTGCGTCCTTAGACCAAAGTCGCGAAACGTTCAGAAACGATTGACTTATTGGTCACGCTTTGGGACTAAATCGCCCATCCACGGTGAGCGGGGCAGAAGACTCCGCCGCCAGAGATACACAAGAATTAGAACGTAGAGGAGCAAAACATGTACAAGTCCAGCCTGGCCGTGGCCGTGGCACTGGGGGTCATCGCCCAAACTGCAGGCGCTGCCGGTTTCGTTGAAGACAGCAAACTGGCGCTGAGCTCGCGCACCATGTACTTCAACAACGACACCCGCGAAGGTGGCGTCAACGACAACCGTGAATCGGGTCAGGGCTTCAAGCTCGACTACATTTCCGGCTTCACCCAAGGTACCGTTGGCTTCGGCGTCGACGCTCAGGCGCTGTGGGGCATCCACCTCGACGGCGGCAAGGGCAAGCACCCTGATAACAGCAGCTTCTTCCCGAGCGCACACGACAAGTCGGCAGAAAGCCAATGGGCTCGCCTGGGCGCCAACGCCAAGGCACGCTTCTCCAAGACCGAAGCGCACTTCGGTAGCGCCCTGGCACCGAACCTGCCAATCCTGGTTTCCAACGATGGTCGTCTGCTGCCGCAGACCTTCGAGGGTGGCACCATCCAGTCGAAGGAAATCGACAACCTGACCATCAACGCCGGTCAGCTGACCCACGCCATGGGTCGCGCCTCGAGCAACCGTACCGGTCTGTCCGTGGCTGGCGCTACTGCAGAAAGCAACAAGTTCCGCTACGGCGGCCTGGACTACAAGCTCACTCCAGACCTGACCCTGCAGTACTACTACTCGAACCTGGAAGACTTCTACAAGCAGCACTTCCTGGGTGCGACCCACGTCTTCAAGATTTCTGACAACCAGTCGTTCAAGACCGACCTGCGCTACTTCGACAGCAGCAGCGACGGCAAGAATGGCAACGACAGCACCTACAACTTCAACAACAACGGCGGCTACGCCAAGCACCTTGGCGAGATCGACAACAAGACCTGGTCGGCGATGTTCACCTATACCCTGGGTGGTCACTCGTTCCTGGTCGGTCGCCAGCAAGTCGGTGACGACGGTGGCTTCGTGTGGCTGGGCCAGGGCAGCCTGGTCAATGACAACGGCAGCTCCGAAGGCGCAGGTGGCTCCAGCTTCTACCTGTTCACCGACAGCATGATCAACCAGTTCGCCCGTGCGGGTGAGAACACCAACTTCGGCCAGTACGCCTATGACTTCGCTGCCCTGGGTGTCCCAGGTCTGAAAGCATCGGTTGCCTACCTGCGTGGTGACGACATTCGCTACCGCAGCGGCCACGGTACCTACAACGAGTGGGAGCGTGACGCGCGTATCGACTACACCATCCAGGACGGCACCCTCAAAGGCCTGGGCTTCAGCCTGCGTCAAGGTGTCTACCGTGGTAGCGGTGGCTCGAGCAGCGAGTTCACCAAAGACCAGGATCAGGCTCGCTTCATCGTGAACTACACTTACGCCTTCATGTAAGTCGTAGCCACACAGAAAGCCTCGCCTAGTGCGAGGCTTTTTTGTGCCTGCCATTCGGTATGCAATAAGGTTATAAATAAATCAGTATTTATTCTTTTTGTTTTTATTCGGATGCAGGCACATTGAACCCCACAAGGCCAGAACACAGCACAGGAGCCGCACCCCATGAGCCTCAAACTCGGCGACATCGCCCCTGATTTCGAACAGGATTCCAGCGAAGGCAAGATCCGTTTCCACGAATGGCTGGGCAATAGCTGGGGTGTGCTGTTCTCCCACCCGGCCGACTTCACCCCGGTGTGCACCACCGAGCTGGGCCTGACCGCCAAGCTCAAGGGCGACTTCGCCAAGCGCGGCGTCAAGGCCATCGCGCTCTCGGTCGACCCGGTCGACTCGCACCACAAGTGGATCGAGGACATCAACGAGACCCAGAACACCGTGGTCAACTTCCCGATCATCGCCGACGCCGACCGCAAGGTGTCCGACCTGTACGACCTGATTCACCCCAACGCCAGCGACACCCTGACCGTGCGCTCGCTGTTCGTCATCGACCCGAATAAGAAGGTGCGCCTGACCATCACCTATCCGGCCAGTACCGGGCGCAACTTCAACGAGATCCTGCGGGTGATCGACTCGCTGCAACTGACCGACACCCACAAGGTCGCCACGCCAGGCAACTGGCAGGACGGCGACGAGGTGGTGATCGTGCCTTCGCTCAAGGACGAGGACGAGATCAAGCAGCGCTTCCCCAAAGGTTATCGGGCGGTCAAGCCGTACCTGCGGCTGACCCCGCAACCCAATCGCTGAAGAATTCCTCGTTGCATTGCTCTTAGCCATAGCAGGGATATTCGGGCCGTTTCGACGGCCCTTTTTTATGCCTGCAACGAGCGCGAGCGATAAATGCAAAATGGAATAAACAAATGAAAAAATATGATTTCTAGATATATAAAAACATTGGTACTGTCACTTCCACAGATCCTCTGATCCCCGTCCTACCGCTGTATCACCTTACTCGCCCGCCAACGAGGCAAGCAGGTGCAACCCGAACCCAATTGCACAGGAGAGCGCCATGCGCACAGTCTTCTTGCGTCGTGGTCTGGTCGCCCTGTTTGCGGCGGCTGTGTCCTTCGGCGCCATTAACCAAGCCCAGGCCGAGAGCCTGCGTATCGGTTACCAGAAATACGGCACCCTGGTGCTGCTCAAGGCCAAGGGCACGCTGGAGAAGCGCCTGGCCGAGCAGGGCGTGCAGGTGCAGTGGACCGAATTCCCAGGTGGCCCGCAGTTGCTCGAAGGGCTGAACGTCGGCTCCATCGATTTTGGCGTCACCGGCGAAACCCCACCCGTGTTCGCCCAGGCCGCCGGTGCCGACCTGCTCTATGTGGCCTACGAGCCGCCTGCGCCGCACAGCGAAGCCATCCTCGTGCCCAAGGGCTCGCCGATCCAGTCGGTGAAAGAACTCAAGGGCAAGAAAGTCGCCCTCAACAAAGGCTCCAACGTCCATTACCTGCTGGTCCGCGCCCTGCAGGACGCCGGCCTTCAGTACAGCGATATCCAGCCGGTGTACCTGCCGCCCGCCGATGCCCGCGCCGCCTTCGAGCGTGGCAGCGTCGATGCCTGGGTGATCTGGGACCCGTACCAGGCCGCCGCCGAGCAGCAGCTGCAGGCCCGGACCCTGCGTGATGGCAAGGGCCTGGTCGACAACCACCAGTTCTACCTGGCCACCCGCAATTACGCGACCCAGCACCCGGCGGTGATCAACACCTTGATCGAAGAAGTGCGCGCCGTGGGCCAATGGTCCCAGGCCAACCCGCAGCAGGTCACCGACCAGGTTGCGCCGCTGCTCGGCCTGCCCGCCGAGATCACCCTGACCTCGGTCAAGCGCCAAGGCTACGGTGCCAGCCCGCTGACCCCCGAGGTCGTGGCTTCGCAACAGAAAATCGCCGACACCTTCACGGCGCTCAAGCTGATTCCCAAGGCGCTGAGCATCAAGGACGTGATCTGGACACCCCCGGCCAAGGTCGCCAGCGCGCCTTGATCGATCAGCCTGCGCCGGGGCGCCGCCCCGGCTTGAGCCACCCCTGAGGAGACAACTCCAATGAGCCTTAACATTTTCTGGTTCCTCCCAACCCACGGTGACGGCAAGTACCTGGGCACTTCCGACGGCGCTCGCGCGGTCGACCACGGTTACCTGCAGCAGATCGCCCAGGCCGCCGACCGCCTGGGCTTCGGCGGCGTGCTGATCCCCACCGGGCGCTCCTGCGAGGATTCCTGGCTGGTGGCCGCATCGCTGATCCCGGTGACCCAGCGCCTGAAGTTCCTGGTCGCCCTGCGCCCGGGCATCATTTCGCCGACCGTGGCCGCGCGCCAGGCGGCAACCCTGGACCGCCTGTCCAACGGCCGTGCGCTGTTCAACCTGGTGACCGGCGGCGACCCGGACGAGCTGGCCGGTGACGGCCTGCACCTGAACCACCAGGAACGCTACGAAGCCTCGGTCGAGTTCACCCGCATCTGGCGCAAGGTGCTGGAAGGCGAGAACGTCGACTACGACGGCAAGCACATCCAGGTGAAGGGCGCCAAGCTGCTCTATCCACCGATCCAACAGCCGCGCCCGCCGCTGTACTTCGGTGGCTCGTCCGAAGCCGCCCAGGACCTGGCTGCCGAGCAGGTCGAGCTGTACCTGACCTGGGGCGAGCCGCCTGCCGCCGTTGCCGAAAAAATCGCCCAGGTGCGTGAGAAAGCCGCTGCCCAGGGCCGTGAAGTGCGCTTTGGCATCCGCCTGCACGTGATCGTGCGGGAAACCAACGAAGAGGCCTGGGCCGCAGCCGACCGCCTGATCTCGCACCTGGACGACGACACCATCGCCCGCGCCCAGGCTTCGCTGGCGCGCTTCGACTCGGTGGGCCAGCAGCGCATGGCTGCCCTGCACGGTGGCAACCGCGACAACCTGGAAGTCAGCCCCAACCTGTGGGCCGGTGTCGGCCTGGTACGCGGTGGCGCCGGTACTGCACTGGTCGGCGATGGCCCGACCGTGGCGGCGCGGGTCAAGGAATATGCCGAGCTGGGCATCGATACCTTCATCTTCTCCGGCTACCCGCACCTGGAAGAGTCCTACCGCGTTGCCGAGCTGCTGTTCCCGCACCTCGACGTGCAGCGCCCGGAGCAGCCGAAAAGCGGCGGCTACGTGAGCCCGTTCGGCGAGATGGTGGCCAACGACATCCTGCCCAAGTCCGTGTCGCAGAGCTGAGGACCGGGCCATGAGTCGTGCAACGTCCTCCACCCTGACCCAGCGCCTGGCGCCGTGGGCACTGCCGCTGGCGCTGCTGGCGGTGTGGCAGCTGGCGGTCAGCGCAGGCTGGCTGTCGACGCGCATCCTGCCAGCGCCCAGCGCGGTGGTCAGCGCCGGTGTCGAGCTGGTGCGCAGCGGTGAAATCTGGACCCACCTGGCCATCAGCGGCTGGCGTGCCGGCCTGGGCTTTCTGATCGGTGGCAGCATCGGCCTGGTGCTGGGCTTCATCACCGGCCTGTCGAACTGGGGCGAACGCCTGCTCGACAGCTCGGTGCAGATGATCCGCAACGTGCCGCACCTGGCGCTGATCCCGCTGGTGATCCTGTGGTTCGGTATCGACGAGTCGGCGAAGATCTTCCTGGTCGCGCTGGGCACGCTGTTCCCGATCTACCTGAACACCTACCACGGCATCCGCAACGTCGACCCGGCGCTGGTGGAGATGGCGCGCAGCTATGGCCTGTCGGGCTTCGGCCTGTTCCGCCAGGTGATCCTGCCGGGCGCGCTGCCGTCGATCCTGGTCGGGGTGCGCTTCGCCCTGGGCTTCATGTGGCTGACCCTGATCGTGGCCGAGACCATTTCGGCCAACTCCGGCATCGGCTACCTGGCGATGAACGCCCGTGAATTCCTGCAGACCGACGTGGTGGTGCTGGCGATCGTCCTCTACGCCGTGCTCGGCAAGCTCGCCGACCTCGCCGCTCGCGGCCTGGAGCGTGTGTGGCTGCGCTGGCACCCGGCCTACCAAGTGGCCAAGAAGGAGGGCGCATGACCGTGCTCAAGGAACAACCGCCACGCTTGCTGCGGGGCATCCCGCTGGCCGCCAACGGCCTGCGCAAGACCTTCGGCCAGCGTGAGGTGCTGCGTGGCATCGACCTGCACATCCCGGCCGGCCAGTTCGTTGCCATCGTCGGGCGCAGCGGCTGCGGCAAGAGCACCTTGCTGCGCCTCTTGGCCGGGCTCGACCAGCCCAGCGCCGGCGAGCTGCTGGCAGGCCCGGCACCGCTGGCCGATGCCCGCGAGGACACCCGTCTGATGTTCCAGGATGCACGCCTGCTGCCCTGGAAGAAGGTGATCGACAACGTCGGCCTGGGCCTGCGTGGCGACTGGCGCCAACGCGCGCTGGATGCCCTGGAGGCGGTCGGCCTGGCTGACCGTGCCAATGAATGGCCAGCGGCGTTGTCCGGCGGCCAGAAACAGCGTGTGGCCCTGGCCCGCGCACTGATCCACCAGCCGCGCCTGCTGCTGCTGGACGAGCCACTGGGCGCGCTGGATGCGCTGACCCGTATCGAGATGCAGCAACTGATCGAACGCCTGTGGCGTCAGCACGGCTTCACCGTGCTGCTGGTGACCCACGACGTCAATGAAGCCGTCGCGGTGGCCGACCGGGTGATCCTGATCGAGGACGGCGAAGTCGGCCTGGACCTCACTGTCGAGCTGGCAAGGCCCAGGGCGCGTGGTTCGCACCGCCTGGCCGCGCTGGAAAGCGAAGTGCTCAACCGCGTTCTGTCGGCCCCGGGCACACCGCCCGAGCCGGACCCTGTAGCCCCTTTGCCCACGCAACTGCGTTGGGCGCACTGACGACTCACTTACCAGACTGAAGCCAAAGAGAAGGAATCAAGCCATGACTATCAAAGCGATCAACGTCCGTAACCAGTTCAAAGGCACCGTGAAAGAAATCCTCGAAGGCCCGGTGCTGTCGGAAATCGACGTGCAGACGGCCTCGGGCATCGTGACGTCGGTGATTACCACGCGTTCGGTGAAAGAGCTGGAGCTGCAGGTGGGCAGTGAAGTGATTGCCTTCGTGAAATCGACCGAGGTCTCCATCGCCAAGCTGTGAGGCCGTGGCAGCGACCGCTATCGCCGGCAAGCCGGCTCCCACAGGTTCTCTGCAGGCGTTGGCCTTGCACGGTACCTGTGGGAGCCGGCTTGCCGGCGATAGGGCCGGTGAATTCCTTAGCGTTTCGCCAGAAACGGCGGCAGATACAACCCCAGGTACGCCTCGAACACCCGCTTGCCTTCCTCGGCCATGCGCGGGGTGATCTGCTCATGCAGCTGCACCGAGCGCGCATAAACGCGGTCGCTCAGCTCCATGGCCAAGGCAAACACATCCACATCGCCAGGCATCACCGGCAGCTTGAAATGCTGGTCGAACAGCTTGTGCATCAAGTCGCCCAGTTCCATGTCGTGCTGCCGGTCGGCCTGCACCACCTCGCTCAGCCCGTGCTGCGCCAGAATCAGCTGCCGCGCCGCAGCGTCCTCGTTGTAGATGGCCAGCATGCGCTGCTCGATCAGGCGGGACAGCTCATGCCAGGTATCGAATGCGCTGCTGTCGATCGGCGCGCGCAACGCTTCGCGAAAGGCCCGGTGCACATCGGCGGTCAGCGCTTCGAGCAAAGCCGGCACGCTGGCGAAGAAGTGGTACACCGACGAAGGCGGGATCTGCGCCCGCTCGGCCACGCTGTAGATCGACAACGCCGCCACCCCTTGCCCGGCCAGCAGCTCGCGCGCGGCCGCCAGGATCGCTTCGATCCTGGCCTGGCTGCTGGCGCGTGGCTTGCGTGGGGTGGGGCTGCGGGTCATCAGTTGCTGATCGCCAGGATGCTGGCCTGGTACGCACCGACGAACAGGTCGAAGTCGCCGACCTCCTGTTGCTCCAGGCGCGACTGCTCGGCCAGCGAGTCGCGGGCCAGGGTCTCGTAGGCCTGCTGGCGCTCGGCGGGCAGCGGCTGCTCGCGGAAGGTTTCGGCATGGATGCGGCTTTGGCGCAGGGAGAACTGCACGAAGTTTTCGTCATGCTCGGTCATGCGCGCCAGGACCTGCGCCGACGGCGTCAGCGAGGCGTCGTCGACCTTGGCCTGCTGCTCTTCCAATGCCTTGGCGTGTTCATCGCCGCCGTGGGTGCGGTCGAGCAGGTCGGCCAGCTGGCCGATGCGCCCGATCAGCTCGGTGGCCCAGGCCTTGAGTGTGATCGGCTGGCCATCGCGGTGCAGCTCCAGGCCTGGGCGACGGCCTTCCTTGACCACGGTGAGGAAGTTGCTGGTGCACTGGCTGCATTCGCCGTTGTCCAGCTGCGGGCTTTCTTCCAGTGCGCAGAACAGCAGGAACGCATCGAGGAAGCGGGCCTCGGTCAGGTCGATGCCCACCGGCAGGAACGGGTTGATGTCCAGGCAGCGCACTTCCACATACTGCACGCCGCGCGAGGTCAGGGCCTGGATCGGCCGCTCGCCGGTGTAGGTGACGCGCTTGGGGCGGATGTTCGAGTAGTACTCGTTCTCGATCTGCAGGATGTTGGTGTTCAGTTGCACCCATTCGCCATCCACATGGGTGCCGATCTCGACATAGGGCGGGTAGGGCGTGCCGACGGCCTTGCGCAGGCTGTCGGTATAGCTGTCGAGGTTGTTGTAGCAAGGCGTGAGGCCGGCCTGGGCGTTGCTCTGGTAACCCAGGTCGCTCATGCGCAGGCTGGTGGCGTAAGGCAGGAACAGGGTTTCGCCATCGAGCTCTTCGAGCTGGTGCGGGCGGCCCCGCAGGAAGCCTTTGTCCAGTGCCGGCGAGGCGCCGAACAGGTACATCAGCAGCCAGCTGTAGCGGCGGAAGTTGCGGATCAGCGCAATGTAGGCCGAGGACTGGTAGTCGCGGTCGCTTTCGCTGCTGCCTTCGGCGTCGCGCAGCAGGGGCCACAGCGCTTCGGGCAGCGAGAAGTTGTAGTGGATACCGGCGATGCACTGCATGGTGCGGCCGTAACGCAGGGCCAGGCCCTTGCGGTAGACGTGCTTGAGCTTGCCGATATTGGAGGTGCCGTATTCGGCGATCGGGATGTCCTCCTCGGCCGGCAGCGTGCACGGCATCGACGGGCTCCACAGGTATTCGTCGGCGAGCTTGCTGTAGACGAAGCGGTGGGTCTGTTCGAGGCTCTCGAGCACCTTGGCCGGGTCTGCCAGGGCTGGGGTGATGAACTCCAGCAGCGACTCGGAATAATCGGTGGTGATCTGCTCGTTGGTCAGCGCCGAACCCAGCGCTTCGGGGTGTGGGGTCTGGGCCAGGCGACCTTCATCGGTCACACGCAGGCATTCGCGCTCAATACCGTGCAGGCACTGCTCGAGCAGGGGGAGATTGGCGCCGAGCAGGCTCAGGCGGCGGTTGAGGAGGTCGCTCAAGATGGATTCCTTCACGCGTCAGTCGCCCCAATATGGGGGTAGAGATAACGGTCTACAAGGGTAGGAACAAAGGAACTGGCGTTGTCGCCTGGTTTACGCGGTTCCGGCAGTGCCAGCGCACTGCCGGAAAATACCGCAGATACCCCTTGGTGAGCTAGAGAACCGCGAAGGTTCCTTGCGCTTTTGCCACCAGTTTGTCGCCTTGGACTACGTCGGCGTCGACCACCAGGGTGCGGCGCCCGGCGTGCAGCACGCGGGCGGTGCACAGCACTTCACCGTCGCTGACGGCGCGCAGGTAGTTGATCTTGCACTCGATGGTCACGCTCTGCTGGTCGAAGCCATGGCTGGCCGAGCAGGCCAGCCCCATGGCGATGTCCACCAGGCTGAAGATCGCCCCGCCGTGCAGCTTCTGGCCGCGGTTGCGCAAGTGCGGCTCGAGCGCCAGGGCCACCTCGGCAACGCCTGTGTCCAGGCGTTGCACGCGGCAGCCAAGCAGCTGGCTGTAGGCGCTTTCGACCAGTTCCTTGGGGATTTCCATCATTTCTTCTTCAGCTGCTTGGCGTTGGCGAACAGCGCCGCCATGGCGTTGTTGGCCGGGGCTGCGGTGGCCGTTTCACGCTGGCGTGGGGCCTGCTGCGGGCGGTTGCCGGCATTGCCACGGTTGCCGCCGCGGTTGCCTTCGACCTTCTCGCCCGGCGTGTCGCTCATGCGCATGGACAGGCCGACGCGCTTGCGCGGGATGTCCACTTCCATGACCTTGACCTTCACCACGTCGCCGGCCTTGACCGCTTCGCGCGGGTCCTTGACGAACTTCTCCGACAGCGCCGAGATGTGCACCAGGCCGTCCTGGTGCACGCCGATGTCGACGAAGGCACCGAAGTTGGTGACGTTGGTGACCACGCCTTCGAGGATCATGCCCGGCTCCAGGTCCTTGAGGTCCTCGACGCCGTCCTGGAAGGTGGCGGTCTTGAACTCGGGGCGTGGGTCGCGGCCGGGTTTGTCCAGTTCCTGGAGGATGTCGGTGACGGTCGGCAGGCCGAAGGTTTCGTCGGTGAAGCGCTTGGGGTCGAGGCGCTTGAGGAAGCCGCTGTCGCCGATCAGCGAGCGGATGTCGCGTTCGGTATCGGCAGCGATGCGCTTGACCAGCGGGTAGGCCTCAGGGTGCACGGCCGAGGCATCGAGCGGGTTGTCACCGTTCATGACGCGCAGGAAGCCTGCGGCCTGCTCGTAGGTTTTTTCGCCCAGGCGGCTGACTTTCTTGAGCGCGACGCGGGTGGCGAACGGGCCGTTGGCATCGCGGTGGGCGACGATGTTCTGCGCCAGGGTCGCGTTGAGGCCGGAGATGCGGGTCAGCAGCGCCACCGAGGCGGTGTTGACGTCCACGCCCACGGCGTTCACGCAGTCCTCGACCACGGCGTCCAGGCCGCGGGCCAGTTTCAGCTGGGACAGGTCGTGCTGGTACTGGCCGACACCGATGGATTTCGGGTCGATCTTCACCAGTTCGGCGAGCGGGTCCTGCAGGCGACGGGCGATCGACACCGCGCCGCGGATCGACACGTCCAGGTCCGGGAATTCGCGGGCGGCCAGCTCCGAAGCCGAATACACCGAGGCGCCGGCTTCCGAGACCATGACCTTGGTGATCTTCAGGGCTGGGTATTTTTTCACCAGCTCGCCCACCAGCTTGTCGCTTTCACGGCTGGCGGTGCCGTTGCCGATGGCGATCAGCTCCACCGAGTGCTTGGCGCACAGGGCAGCGAGGATGGAGAGGGTGCGGTCCCAGTCGTTCTTCGGCGCATGCGGGTAGACCGTGGTGTGGTCCAGCAGCTTGCCGGTGGCATCGACCACGGCGACCTTGCAGCCGGTACGCAGGCCCGGGTCGAAGCCCAGGGTGGCGCGCGGGCCGGCCGGGGCGGCCAGCAGCAGGTCGTGCAGGTTGTGGGCGAAGACGTTGATCGCCTCGCCTTCGGCGTTGTCGCGCAGCTCGCCGAACAGGTCGGTTTCCAGGTGGGTGTAGAGCTTGACCTTCCAGGTCCAGCGCACCACTTCGCCCAGCCATTTGTCGGCCGGGCGGTTGTGGTTTGCCAGGCCGAAGTGGCTGGCGATCATCACCTCGCACGGGTGCAGGGTGCCTGGCAGCTCTTCGCCGACCTTCAGCGATGCGCTCAGCACGCCTTCGTTGCGCCCGCGGAAAATCGCCAGGGCGCGGTGCGACGGGGCGTTGCGCAGCAGTTCGTCATGGGCGAAGTAGTCGCGGAACTTGGCGCCTTCCTCTTCCTTGCCGGCCACCACGCGGGCGCTGAGCACGGCTTCGTGCTTGAGGAAGTTGCGCAGCTTGTCGAGCAGCGCGGCGTCTTCGGCGAAGCGCTCCATGAGGATGTACTTGGCGCCTTCCAGCGCGGCCTTCACGTCGGCCACGCCCTTGTCGGCGTCGACGAAGCGCGCGGCTTCGCTCTCCGGGGCCAGCTGCGGGTCGTTGAACAGGCCGTCGGCCAGCTCGCCGAGGCCGGCTTCCAGGGCGATCTGGCCCTTGGTGCGGCGCTTTTGCTTGTACGGCAGGTAAAGGTCTTCGAGGCGGGTCTTGGTGTCGGCCAGCTTGATCTCGCGGGCCAGCTCCGGGGTCAGCTTGCCCTGCTCCTCGATGCTGGACAGGATGCTGGCGCGGCGCTCGTCGAGTTCGCGCAGGTAGCGCAGGCGCTCTTCCAGGTGGCGCAGCTGGGTGTCGTCCAGGCTGCCGGTCACTTCCTTGCGGTAGCGGGCGATGAAGGGCACGGTCGAGCCTTCGTCCAACAAGCCCACGGCCGCTTCGACCTGCTGCGGGCGAACGCCCAGTTCCTCGGCGATACGGCTGTTGATGCTGTCCATGTAAACCACCTGGCAAGGATTGAAAGCCGCGCATTATACCCATCGAAAAGGCCTTGCGGTGATGGCGCCCGGCCAGTGTCGATGGCCAGGAAGTGGCGCCAGGGGAAAAATCTGCTAACAATGCTCACGGCACGCAGGGTAATGGCTACGCCATAATGCGCGGCGATATCAGAGGAGTTATTCATGACTGGCACCCCCAACACCGCTGAAGGTGACAAGATTCTCATCGTCGACGACGATCCGGGGCTCAGCAGCCTGCTGGAACGTTTCTTCACCAGCAAGGGCTATCGCGCCCGCGCGGTGCCCAACACCGAACAGATGGACCGCCTGCTGCAGCGCGAGGTGTTCAACCTGGTGGTGCTCGACCTGATGCTCCCGGGTGAAGACGGCCTGTCCGCGTGCAAGCGCCTGCGCCAGTCGAACAACCAGATCCCGATCATCATGCTCACCGCCAAGGGCGACGAGCTCAGCCGCATCAAGGGGCTGGAGCTGGGCGCCGACGATTACCTGGGCAAGCCGTTCAACCCGGACGAGCTGATGGCCCGGGTCAAGGCCGTGCTGCGTCGCCAGGCCCCGAGCGTGCCGGGCGCCCCGGGCAGCGAGGACGAGTCGGTCACCTTCGGCGACTACGAGCTGTCGCTGGCCACCCGCGAGCTCAAGCGCGGTGACGAAGTGCACATGCTCACCACCGGCGAATTCGCCGTGCTCAAGGCGCTGGTCATGCATGCCCGTGAGCCGCTGACCCGCGACAAGCTGATGAACCTGGCCCGTGGCCGCGAGTGGGACGCCCTGGAGCGTTCCATCGACGTGCAGATTTCGCGCCTGCGCCGCATGATCGAGCCAGACCCGTCCAAGCCACGCTATATCCAGACGGTCTGGGGCGTGGGCTACGTGTTCGTTCCAGACGGAAACGCTGGTAAATGATGCTGCGCCGTCAATGAAAACACCGCTTTGGTTCCCGCAGAGTTTCTTTGCTCGCACCCTGTGGCTGGTACTGATCGTCGTCCTGTTCTCCAAGGCGTTGACCCTGGTCTACCTGCTGATGAACGAGGACGTGCTGGTCGATCGCCAGTACAGCCACGGCGTGGCGCTGACCTTGCGCGCCTACTGGGCCGCCGATGAAGAAAACCGCGACAAGATCGCCGAGGCGGCCGGCCTTATTCGGGTAACCGGCTCGGGTGTGCCCGAAGGTGAGCAGCACTGGCCGTACAGCGAAATCTACCAGCGCCAGATGCAGGCCGAACTGGGTGAGGACACCGAAGTGCGCCTGCGCATCCACGCGCCGCCGGCGCTGTGGGTCAATGCCCCGAGCCTGGGCCCGGGCTGGCTCAAAGTACCGCTGTATCCTCATCCGCTGCGCGGGCAGAAGATCTGGAACGTGCTGGGCTGGTTCCTGGCCATCGGCCTGTTGTCCACCGCCTCGGCATGGATCTTCGTGCGCCAGCTCAACCAGCCGCTCAAGCGCCTGGTGTTCGCCGCTCGCCAGTTGGGCCAGGGGCGCAGCGTGCGCCTGCCGATCAGCGATACGCCCAGCGAAATGACCGAGGTGTACCGGGCGTTCAACCAGATGGCCGAAGATGTCGAGCAGGCCGGGCGCGAGCGTGAGCTGATGCTGGCGGGGGTTTCCCACGATTTGCGCACGCCGCTGACACGCTTGCGCCTGTCGTTGTCATTGCTGGACAGCGACAACGAGCTGAGCGATGACATGGTGCGCGACATCGAGGACATGGACGCCATCCTCGACCAGTTCCTGGCGTTCATCCGCGATGGCCGTGACGAACCGGTGGAAGAAGTCGACCTTGCCGACCTGGTGCGTGAAGTGGTGGCGCCCTACAACCAGCCCCACGAGCGCGTGCGCTTGTGCCTGGAGCCGATCCCGCCATTCCCGCTGCGCCGGGTGTCGCTCAAGCGCATGCTGGGCAACCTGATCGGCAACGCCTTGCACCATGCGGGCAAGGGCGTGGAGGTGGCTGCCTATGTGTCGGGTGACGAGAGTGCGCCGTATGTGGTGCTGAGCGTGCTTGACCGGGGTGCCGGGATCGACGAGTCGGAGCTGGAGACCATCTTCAACCCGTTCATTCGCGGGGACCGTGCCCGGGGCGGCAAAGGTACCGGGCTGGGCTTGGCGATCGTCAAGCGGATCGCGGCGCAGCATGGCGGCAATGTCGAGTTGCGCAACCGCTCCGGCGGCGGGATCGAGGCGCGGGTGCGGTTGCCGTTGGGGCTGTTGCTGCCGCGCAATGCTGTGTGATTCTCGCTGGCCCTATCGCCGGCAAGCCGGCTCCCACAGGTACACCACAATGCTCTGAATCTGTGGCGAACCTGTGGGAGCCGGCTTGCCGGCGATTAGGGCCGGTACAGGCTTGAATCAACCTTTGCCCTTGGTCCGGGTCTGATTCGGCCCGCCATTCTTCTCCAGATGCTCGATGATCATCCCGGCAACGTTCTTGCCGGTGGTCACTTCGATGCCTTCGAGGCCTGGCGAAGAGTTCACCTCCATCACCAGCGGCCCGTGGTTGGAGCGCAGGATATCCACACCCGCCACACTCAAGCCCATCACCTTGGCCGCACGAATGGCCGTAATCCGCTCTTCAGGCGTGATCTTGATCAGGCTGGCAACGCCGCCGCGATGCAGGTTGGAGCGGAATTCGCCTGGCTTGGCCTGGCGCTTCATCGAGGCAATCACCTTGTCGCCCACCACGAAGCAGCGAATGTCGGCGCCGCCGGCCTCCTTGATGTACTCCTGAACCATGATGTTCTGCTTCAGGCCCATGAACGCCTCGATCACCGATTCTGCCGCCTGGGTGGTCTCGCACAGCACCACACCGATGCCTTGGGTGCCTTCGAGCACCTTGATCACCAGGGGCGCGCCATTGACCATCTGGATCAGGTCGGGGATGTCGTCCGGCGAGTGGGCGAAACCGGTAATCGGCAGGCCGATGCCGCGGCGCGACAGCAGCTGCAGCGAGCGCAGCTTGTCACGGGAGCGGGCGATGGCCACCGACTCGTTGAGCGGATACACACCCATCATCTCGAACTGGCGCAAGACCGCGCAGCCGTAGAAGGTCACCGAGGCGCCAATGCGCGGGATCACTGCATCGAACCCCTCCAGTGGCTTGCCGCGGTAGTGGATCTGCGGCTTGTGGCTGGCGATGTTCATGTAGGCACGCAGGGTATCGATCACTACCATTTCGTGGCCACGCTGGGTACCGGCTTCGACCAGGCGGCGGGTGGAATACAGACGCGGATTGCGCGACAGCACAGCGATCTTCATGCAGCACCTGTGACAGGGGAAAGGGTGGCCGCGAGGGCCGGTTTGTCTTGAACGTACTTCAGGCCCGGGTTGACCACCAACTGGCCATGGATCAGCGCCTTGGAGCCGAGCAGCAGGCGGTAGCGCATGTTCTTGCGGCAGGCCAGGGTGAATTCGACCTCCCACACGCGGTCGCCGAGCGCCAGCGGCGTGCGGATGACGTAGCGGGTCTGGGCATGGCCGTTGGAGCTCTTGATGGTCTTCATGGTGACCAGCGGCGCCTCGCAGCGGCGGTGGCGCAGCTGCACCATCGAACCCAGGTGAGCGGTGAAACGCACCCAGGCCTGGCCGTCGCGTTCGAATGTCTCGACCTCGGTGGCATGCAGGCTGGAGGTACTGGCGCCGGTGTCGATCTTGGCGCGCAGGCCCGCCACGCCGAGGCCGGGCAGCGCGACCCACTCGCGCAGGCCGATCACAGTCAGATGGTCAAATGTCTTCACGAAGCACACCCTGCGAATGAGGTGGTGAACTGTAAGCACGCCGGGGACTTTTTGCATCTGATCGTTACGGTAGTACAGTTCGATGAAAGACAGAATTCGAGGAAACGCTATGGCACAAAAAGCCGAGGACGACGACAAGGTCCGCCTGGACAAATGGCTGTGGGCGGCCCGCTTCTACAAGACGCGCGCGCTGGCCAAGGCGGCGATCGAAAGTGGCAAGGTGCATTGCCGGGGCGAGCGTTGCAAGCCGGGCAAGGAGCCGCGCGTAGGCGACGAATTCGTGCTTCGCACGGGCTTCGATGAGCGCACGGTGGTGGTCAAGGCGCTGTCGGTGGTGCGCCGGGGCGCGCCCGAGGCGCAGGCGTTGTATGAAGAAACCGAAGAGAGCCTGCGCCGGCGTGAGCAGGCGGCCGAGATGCGCAAGGCTGGTGCCATGGGCATGACCACCGATGGCCGGCCGAACAAGAAGCAGCGGCGGCAGATCCATCAGCTGCATGGCAGCTTTGATTGAGTGGGGCCGCGTGGCGGCCCAATCACAGGGTCTGTAGCTGGGGGTAGGGCTGCTGAGCAGCCCTTTGACGATCTAGCGAACCACCGCCAGCCGGCCGACCAACGGCAACTTGGCTGCCAGGGCAAACAGCGGCGCTGTCCAGCGCATCAGCAGGGCACTGCCCTTGGCCGCCAAGGGCGTATGGCAACTCCAGCCCAAGGCCAGCAGTGCCATCAGCAAGCCCCCGATGTAGTCGTCCTGCCCCCAATGGGCACCGGCCACCAGGCGCGGCAACATGAACAGCACGGCCAGGCCCCAGATCACCAGGTACTGCCCCAGGCGCCGGCTGAACAGGCTCATGAACAGCGCCCAGATCAGCAGCACCGAGGCGTGGTCGCCAGGGAAGCTCTTGCCGGAGCGGTCCTTGAGTTCCCAGGCCTTTTCCAGGTTCGGGTAGTAGTCGCTCAGGTGCACGACGTTGTCGAACACCATCGAAGGGCTCACATGTTGCCAGCCGGCAGCATCCACCCACTTGGAAAACAGCGCGCGAATCACCACTAATAGGATCAGCGTGACGAGGAAGCCGAAAAACGCTTCGCGCACCTGGCTGGCCTTGAACACCCAATTGCCACGGATCAGCACGGTGAGCAGGATCAGGCCGACGACGATGTCGAACGGTCGCAGGCTGCCAAGGGTCCAGATGTAACGCCACAGGGTGTTATCGGCTAACGGCGCATTGAGGCTGCGGAACAGCCATTCGTCGAAAGTCAGGCACAGTATCTGGCCAATGGGCCATAACCAGAAACACAGTAGAGCGATGGGTAGCAGGGTACAGGCTGCCAATGGGCCCCAGGACCACCTTGCTTGGAACAGTGGTCGATTGTCCATAAAATACCTCTATTGCCAACAGGATTCGGAGCGCCTTGTGAGCGCTCTGCCACGGGCTTTCGCAATGTGTCGAAAGCCCGTGTAACCATTTTGTCATCATTTTTTAGATAGCCAAAACCTATGAGCGAATTGCCGGATACCGATTTCACCCAGCGTTTCATCTTCGACGACCGCGATATCCGCGGTGAGTGGGTGGCGCTGGACGACAGCTACGCCGCCGTGTTGGCGCGTCACCAGTACCCGCAGCCAGTGGCGGCGGTGCTCGGCGAGCTGATGGCCGCCACGGCATTGCTGGTGGGCGCGATGAAGTTCGACGGGCTGCTGATTCTTCAGGCGCGTTCGGCAGGGCCGATCCCGCTGCTGATGGTCGAGTGCTCCAGCGAGCGCGAAATCCGCGGCATGGCGCGCTACGAAGCCGAGCAGATCCCGGACGGCGCGACGCTGTCGCAGCTGATGCCCGACGGCCACCTGACCCTGACCATCGACCCGATCAAGGGCCAGCGCTACCAGGGCACCGTCGAACTCGACGGCGCCAACCTGTCGGAGTGCTTCACCAACTACTTCGTTCAGTCGCAGCAGACCAACACCCGCTTCTGGCTCAATGCCGAAGGCGGCAAGGCCCGTGGCCTGCTCCTGCAGCAACTGCCGGTGGACCGCGAGCGCGACGAGGAAGACCGCGAGAACAGCTGGCAGCACGTGGTGGCCCTGGCCAGCACGCTCAAGGCCCAGGAGTGGTCCGAAGACAACGAGACCCTGCTGCACCGCCTGTACCACGAAGACGCCGTGCGCCTGTTCGATATCCAGTCGCTGCGCTTCCAGTGCAGCTGCTCGCGCGAACGTTCCGGCAATGCGCTGGTCAGTCTTGGCGAGCACGACGCCAAGCAGCTGGTCGAGGAATGTGGCGGCAAGGTGGAGATCGATTGCCAGTTCTGCAACGAGCGCTATTTCTTCGATGCCAGCGATGTTGCGCAACTGTTTGCAGGTGGCGGCACCGACACGGCCTCAGAAACTCGCCACTGAAACGGTTAATCACAGGTAAATCTCTTGTCTAATTGCGCAAAAGCGCAGTTACGACAGGAGGGGCCTACTTTTTTTGGGCGTTTCTGGCATAATCCGGCCACTTTTTTCGCTGTAGTAGTTTTTTCGAGACAACTACAAAACGTTTGGAGCACTCGGCCTCGGGCCGGATGGGGTATCTCATGACGCAAGCCAACAACACCGTGTACACCGACCTGAGCGTCGATGAGCTGGTTAAAGAAGCGCTGTCCCGCGGTGAAGGCGTGCTGGCCGATACTGGCGCACTGGTCGTCGAAACTGGCCACCGTACTGGCCGTTCGCCGGCTGACCGTTTCATCGTCGAAGAACCTTCCACCCAGGCCGCCATCGCCTGGGGCCCGATCAACCGCAAGTTCCCGGCCGACAAGTTCGATGCCCTGTGGGACCGCGTCGAGGCGTTCAACAACGCCCAGGATCACTTCGTTTCCTACGTTCACGTAGGTGCGGCCGCCGAGCACTACCTGCCGGTGAAGATGACCACCCAGACTGCCTGGCAGAACCTGTTCGGCCGTTGCCTGTTCATCAACCCGGAGCAGTTCAACCCGGCTGGCCGCGACCAGTGGCAGATCCTCAACGTCGCCAACTTCGTCTGCGAGCCTGAGCGTGACGGCACCAACTCCGATGGTTGCGTGATCATCAACTTCGCCGCCAAGAAAGTGCTGATCGCTGGCATGCGCTACGCCGGTGAAATGAAAAAAGCCATGTTCTCGGTGCAGAACTTCCTGCTGCCGGCCGCTGACGTGCTGCCAATGCACTGCGCTGCCAACATCGGCGAAGAAGGCGACGTAACCCTGTTCTTCGGCCTGTCCGGCACTGGCAAGACCACCCTGTCGGCCGACGAAAGCCGTTACTTGATCGGTGACGACGAGCACGGCTGGGGCGAGGGCGTTGTCTTCAACATGGAAGGCGGCTGCTACGCCAAGTGCATCGACCTGTCCGAGAAGAACGAGCCGGTCATCTGGAAAGCCATCAAGCATGGCGCCGTGCTGGAAAACGTCGTGCTCGACGCCAACAAGCACGCCGACTACGCCGACGTCAGCCTGACCCAGAACAGCCGCGCCGCCTACCCACTGGAGCACGTCGCCAAGCGCGCCGAAGCCAACCTGGGTGGCGAGCCGAACGCAGTCATCTTCCTGACCTGCGACCTGACCGGCGTTCTGCCTCCGGTTTCGATCCTGAACAACGAGCAGGCGGCCTACCACTTCCTGTCCGGCTACACCGCGCTGGTCGGTTCCACCGAAATGGGTTCGGGCGGCGGCATCAAGTCGACCTTCTCCACCTGCTTCGGCGCACCGTTCTTCCCGCGCCCGGCCGGCGAATACGCCGAGCTGCTGATCAAGCGTATCAACGCCTTCGGCTCCAAGGTCTACCTGGTCAACACCGGTTGGACCGGCGGTGGCTACGGCGTCGGCAAGCGCTTCAGCATCCCGACCACCCGTGGCGTGATCGCTGCGATCCAGAGCGGTGCTCTGGTCGGTGCCGAAACCGAACACCTGGACATCATCAACCTGGACGTGCCAAAAGCCGTTCCAGGCGTCGAGACCGAACTGCTCAACCCACGCAACACCTGGGCTGACAAAGCGGCCTACGACGAAGCGGCCAAAGGCCTGGCCGGCCTGTTCACCGAGAACTTCAAGAAGTTCGACGTGTCCGACGCCATCAAGGCCGCTGGCCCACAGCTGTAAGCTGACGCCAGCCGCAACGAGAAAGCCGCCCCAAAGGGCGGCTTTTTTGTGCGCGGCTCAAGGCCATTGTTGCCTGGCGTGCAAGAGGCGAACGATTTCCACGTTTTCACCCACAAGCCGAAACACCATCACATAGTTGGGGTGAACGACAACTTCTCTCGTACCGGGAACCCTGCCCGCTCTATACAGGTAAGGGTCGAGGGCTGCTTGCCTGGCTTTTTCGGCGAAGCGTTCGTCCAGTGCCAGTGCGGCCTGGGGATTGTGCTGGGCAATGTGCTCCATGATGTGCAAACGGTCTTCGCATGCCATTGCACGCCACGTCAGGCGCATCAGCGGAGTCTGGCTTTGAGTTCGGCACGGCGGGCTGCGAACAACCGCTGTACTTCGTCATCCTCCAAGGGGGGGGTTGGGTCCTGCAGGCTGGCATTCACCTGTTCGGCGAACCAGGCATCGTAAGCCGCTGCTTCATGGGCGCGCTTCAAGGCTTGCGCACGATCAGGGCGTTGGTAGGTACGCGTCTGACCGCGGTCGAAGGCAGAGGTATCGACTTCGAAATGGTCGATGCCGATGTCGAGCAGGTAGGTCACCAGCGTTTCGAACTTCTTGAACAGCCGCACGTTGCCGCTTCGCTGGGCGATGAGCACATGTTCCTGATGGTTGACGTCGACCTGGATTGCCCAACCGCCAGGCTGGCCCACGATGTGGGTGGCAAGGACACTGCCGCATTCCACCATTCGGCTGAGGTTGGCATGATCTAATTGATGAGTCGGCATTGGGGCATATCTCGGTTTCATCGGGATCGACCATGCTATGCAATCTATAGTTGATTGCGACTATAGTCCTTCCTGTCTTGCTGTGGGAAGCTTCCTCACGTTGTTACCAATTGTGGAACTGTCATGATCGAATCCCCCAACCGCACAGCCTTTTCCCACTTTCACCCGATCCTCACCCGCCCCCAGGACAACGACCACAACGGCCACATCGGCGGCGCCACCGTGCATGGCTTCTTCGAGACCGCCGTGCAGGCGTTTCTGGTGGAGCAGGCCGAGTTCGACCTGCGCGAGGGCGAGCTGGCGGCCTTCGTCGTCAGTTCCGCGGCAGACTTCTACGCGCTGCCCAGCTTCCCCGACGTGCTGGAGGTGGGCCTGGGCGTGACGCGCCTGGCGGGGAGCACGGTGGAGTACCGGCTGGCGCTGTATCGCCCGGGCGAGGCGGATGCCTGTGCGGCGGGCACGCTGGTGCAGGTGTTCATCGAGCGCGCCAGCGGCACGCCGGTGCCCTTGCCTGAGCCGCTGCAGCGCATCCTGGCCGGCCTGCAGCTCGAAGCCCAGGCATGAAAAAGCCCCGCCGGTGAGGGCGGGGCTTTTTTACTACCAGGGAGGTGCCCCGGTATCAGTGGCGCCAGTGCTTGTGCTTGCGGTGGCCGTAGTGGCGGCCACGGTCATAGTGACGACGGTCGTCGTAACTGCGACGGTAGCGGCGATCATCGTGGCGCTCGTCTTCATCGGCCTTGTTGCCCATGTAGTTACCCAGCGCGCCACCGGCACCACCGCCTGCGGCTGCGCCGATGTAGCTACCGGTGGTGCCGCCTACCGAGCGGCCGACCACGTTGCCGCCAGCGGCGCCCAGCGCGCCACCGATGGCCGCCTCGCCGCGCTGGCGCTTGTCGGCACCCAGGGCACCGCCTGCGGCGCCACCCAGGCCGGCGCCGATGGCACCGCCGGTGCTACCACCGATGGAGTTGCCCACCACGGAGCCGAGTACCCCACCTAGTGCGCCGCCAATGCCGGCCTCGGTATTGCCACCGGCCATGGCAACGCCGCTGAGCAAGCTGAAAGACAACAACAGAATCGAGGAGTACTTCTTCATCAACAGAGCCTCATAGGGATGACGAGGCGAAATTTGAGGCTCCGAGGTGCCCGTGGCAACGCAAATCCGACGAGTAGCACGAGTTGTACACAATTTTCTAAGTTATTGTTTTTGCGATGAAACTTTCTCGAATATTGCAGGTCTGAAATAATTGTGACGAAGCCCTGACCCCTTGTGGAGCAGGGCTTTTTGCGTTTTTGCCGGTCGATTTACAGGATGCGCCCATCGTCCCGCGCACGCTCCAGTTTGATCGCGACGAACTTGGAAGTCGGCGTGTGGCTACCCTCGCCAATGCTCTCCAGCGGAATCAACGGGTTCACTTCCGGGTAGTACGCTGCCGCCTGCCCGGCCGGGATATCGAACGCCAGCAATGTGAAGCCATGCACCCGGCGCACGTGCTCATCGCCCCACAACGACACGATGTCGACCTTCTGCCCCGGCTGGAAGCCCAGGCGGACGATGTCGGCTTCGTTGGCGAACAGCACGTCGCGCTGGCCACGCACGCCGCGGTAGCGGTCATCCAGGCCGTAGATGGTGGTGTTGTACTGATCGTGCGAGCGCATCGATTGCATGATCAGGTCCGGCAGCTGGCCGCTGGCGCGCACACGCGCATCGAGCAGGCTGTCCGGCAGCAGGTTGGCCTTGAAGTTGGCGCGGCCCGAGGCGGTCTTCCATTCGCGGCTGGCGGCGCTGTTGCCCAGGTAGAAACCGCCGGGCTGGCGCAGGCGCTGGTTGAAGCCGCTGAAGCCGGCGATGGTGTCGCCGATCAGGTCGCGGATGCGGTCGTAGTCGGCCACCAGCCAATGCCAGTCCACCGGGTGCTTGCCCAGGGTCGCGGCGGCGATGCCGGCGACCACTGCGGGCTCCGAGCGCATCTGCGACGACAGGGGTTTGAGCTGGCCGTTGGAGGCGTGGACCATGCTGAAGGAGTCTTCCACGGTGACGGCCTGTGGCCCGCCGGCCTGCAGGTCGATGTTGGTGCGCCCCAGGCACGGCAGGATCAGGGCCTGCTGGCCGTGGATCAGGTGGCTGCGGTTGAGCTTGGTGCTGATCTGCACGGTGAGCGCGCAGTTGCGCAGCGCCTGGGCGGTGCGCTCGGTGTCCGGGGTGGCTTGGGCGAAGTTGCCGCCCAGGCCGATGAAGACCTTGGCGCGGCCCTCGAGCATGGCATGGATGGCCTCGACGGTGTTGTGGCCGTTGTGCCGGGGCACCGGGAAGCCGAAGCGTTTTTCGATGGCATCGAGCAGCGCCTGCGGCGGGCGTTCGTTGATGCCCATGGTGCGGTCGCCTTGCACGTTGCTGTGGCCACGCACTGGGCACAGGCCGGCACCGGGCGCGCCGATGTTGCCGCGCAGCATCTGCAGGTTGACGATTTCCTGGATGGTCGCCACCGAGTGGCGGTGCTGGGTGATGCCCATCGCCCAGCACATGATCACGCGTTTGCCACGGCAGTACATGCGGGCGGCCAGTTCGATATCGG
Organism: Pseudomonas faucium; assembly: GCF_021602585.1. GTDB lineage: Bacteria > Pseudomonadota > Gammaproteobacteria > Pseudomonadales > Pseudomonadaceae > Aquipseudomonas > Aquipseudomonas faucium. Next base: position 35,943 of record NZ_BQIP01000002.1, on the reverse strand, counting down.
CCAGTGTCAGGCCCGATTGCTCCTCGATCTGCTGCCAGGCGGTGGCATCCACCACCGCCAGGTATTCGTCGACCCCCTGGCCATGCTCGGCGATGAAGGCATGGTCGAACACGGCCGGCTCACCCTTGGCCTGCGCCTCGCGCTCCCACTGCAGAACGAATTTGGCCATGCCGCGCAGCAGCGCCATGTCGCCGCCCAGCGCCGGGCGGAAGAACGCCGTGTTGGTCGGCCGGTCGCTGTTGGTGAGCATTTCCAGCGGGTTCTGCGGGTGCTGGAAGCGCTCCAGGCCACGCTCCTTGAGCGGGTTGATGCACACCACCTGGGCGCCGCGTTTCACTGCATCACGCAGCGGGTCGAGCATGCGCGGGTGGTTGGTGCCGGGGTTCTGGCCCCAGACGAAGATCGCGTCGGCGTGCTCGAAGTCGTCGAAGGTGACGGTGCCCTTGCCCACCCCGACGCTTTGCCCCAGGGCCACGCCGCTGGCTTCGTGGCACATGTTCGAGCAGTCGGGGAAGTTGTTGGTGCCATAGGCACGCACGAACAGCTGGTAGAGATACGCCGCTTCGTTGCTGGCGCGCCCGGAGGTGTAGAACTCGGCCTGGTCAGGGCTGGCCAGCTTGTTCAGCTCGCGGGCGATCAGGGCGAAGGCGGCGTCCCAGGCGATGGGCCGGTAACGGTCGCTTAGCGGGTCGTAGACCATCGGCTCGGTCAGGCGGCCCTGGTATTCGAGCCAGTAGTCGCTCTGCTGGCGCAAGGCGCTGACGCTGTAGCGGGCGAAGAAGGCGGCGTCGACGCGGCGCTTGGTGGCTTCCCAGTTGACCGCCTTGGCGCCGTTCTCGCAGAACTTGACCATGCCGCTCTCGGGCGAGTCGCCCCAGGCGCAGCCCGGGCAGTCGAAGCCGCCGTTCTGGTTGGTCTTGAGCAGCGCGCGGATGTTCTTCAGCGCGTTGTCGCTGCCGACCCAGGCCTTGGCCACGCTGCGCAGCGCGCCCCAACCACCGGCGGGGCCGTGGTAGGGCTGGTAGCGAGGGGAGGAGGCTGGGGCGTTGTCCGGAAGGTTCTGGTACGAGGTCACGGCTGTTACGACTCCGCCGCTGGGCTATAGACCCGCGGTGCACTGTGTTTGGGCAGGTGAATGAGGTTGAGGTTGTGCTTGCGCGCCCATTGCAGGGCAAGGCCGGTGGGCGCCGACAGGCTGACCAGGGTCTGGATGCCGGCGCGCAGCACCTTCTGGATCAGCTCCAGGCTGCAGCGGCTGGTGACGATGGCCAGGCCGCCGGTGGTGCTGATGCCTTGGCGCAGCAGGGCGCCGATCAGCTTGTCGAGGGCGTTGTGCCGGCCGATGTCTTCGCGGCCCAGCAGCAGTTCGCCCTGGTCATTCATGAACAGCGCCGCATGCACGGCGCCGCAATGCTGGCCCAGTGGCTGGAAGGCATCGATACGCTGGCGCAGGCCGGCCAGCCACTGCGCCGGCGGCAGCGAGGCGCCCGGCAGCGCGGCCAGTTCCGGCAGCGCCTGCTCCAGGGCCTCGACCCCGCATAGGCCGCAGCCACTGGTGCCGGCCAGCTGGCGGCGCTGGTTCTTCAGGTTCCAGAACGCGCGGCTGGAAATTTCCAGGTCGGCATACATCGCCGAGCCGCTGCCGGAGAGTTTCAGGTCGTAGATTTCTGCCGTGCCTTCGACAATGCCGCTGCCGACGCTGAAGCCGACGGCAAAGTCTTCAAGGTCGGTGGGGCTGACCAGCATCACTGCCTGGTTGAGGCCGTTGTAGGCGATGGCCAGGGCCACTTCCTCGGCCAGCGGCGTGCTCGCCAGCTCGCCATCGTCGAGCTGGGCATAGTCGTAGGTATTGCTGGCGGCGGGCAGGGCCAGAGGCGTGGAGGCCGCGCAGACCGGAGGTTTGCTGTTCATCGGGGCTGACTACCGGCGGCTATCTGATAGCACCAGCCTAGGCCGGCGGGCTGCGCGCGTCTAATCGCTAGGGTCTATGCCTTGATAGAGCGCGTCGATGAGCGGCAAGCGGCGGGGTGGGCAAAGCTGGCCTAGACTCCTTGCTCCGAAGGTATACGTCAACAAGGAGCGCGTCATGAGCCTGTTCAGTTTCGTGAAGGAAGCCGGCGAGAAGTTGATCGACCTGCTGACCCCCGGCAACGCCAACGCCGAGGAGCAGTTGAAGAAGCACGTGGAAAGTGTCGGCCTGGGCAACCCCAACATCACGGCCACCGTGGAGGGTGACAAGATCATCCTCAAGGGCGAGGTGGCCAGCCAGGAGGAGAAGGAAAAGATCATCCTGGCGGCGGGCAACATCAATGGCGTGGCCAGCGTCGATGACCAGATCACCGTGACCGGGCCGGTGGTCAAGGCTGCGCGGTTCGTGACCGTGAAGAAGGGCGACACGCTGTCAGCCATTTCCGTGGTCGTTTACGGCAATGCCAACCAGTACAACAAGATCTTCGAGGCGAACAAGCCGATGCTGTCGCACCCGGACAAGATCTACCCGGGGCAGGTGCTGCGTATTCCTGACTGATAGATCTTCATCGGCTTCATCGCCGGCAAGCCGGCTCCCACAGGTTCGCCACCGCGTTCCCTGTGGGAGCCGGCAATAGGGCCATTCACAGCCCCACCAGCAACTCCCGATAATCCTCCACCGCCGCGAACTCCTGGGTATCGCGCGGCGCCGCCTGGCTGTCCGGCTGGCGCACCGCCAGAAGGTGCGCCACACCAAAGCGCCGCGCACTGCGCAAGATGGCCAGCGTGTCATCGATGAACAGGCTGCGCTGCGGCTCGAAGCCGATATCCGCCTGCAGCGCATCCCAGAACTGTGGGCTCTCCTTGGGGTAGCCATAGTCATGCGAGCTGATCAGCCGCTCGAAATACGGCGCCAGCTCCACCCGCTCCAGCTTCAGCGACAGCGAATCGCGGTGGGCGTTGGTGATCATCACCACGCGCTTGCCGGCCTGGCGGATGGCTGCCAGGAAGGTATCGGCATCCGGCCGCAGGGCGATCAGGTCGGCGATCTCGCGCTTGAGCTCGCGGATCGGCAGCTTCAGTTCGCGGCTCCAGAAGTCCAGGCAGTACCAGTTCAGGGTGCCGGCGTTGCGCTCGAACAGCGGCTGCAGCTCCATTTGCGCCATGGCCTGGCTCACCCCGTGCAGCTCGGCGTAGCGCTGGGGCAGGTGGTCGAGCCAGAAGCGGTTGTCGTAGTGCAGGTCGAGCAGGGTGCCGTCCATGTCCAGCAGGACGGTATCGATGGCGGACCAGGGAAGAACAGGCATGGGAAACTCTCGTTCAGTCGGCAAGCCACGGTATAGTAACCCGTTCACGCCAAGGAGCCGCCCCATGCGCCAGAAACCCACCGTCCTCAGCCGCGAAATCGTCGCCAGCAGCCGCCTGTTCCGCGTCGAGGCCGTGCAGCTGCGCTTCAGCAATGGCAACGAGCGCACTTACGAGCGCCTGGTCGGCCGTGGCAATGGCTATGGCGCCGTGATGATCGTGGCCATGCTCGACGCCGAACACGCGGTGCTGGTCGAGGAATACTGCGGCGGCACCGATGAATACGAGCTGTCGTTGCCCAAGGGCCTGATCGAACCGGGTGAGGACGTGCTGGCCGCGGCCGACCGCGAGCTCAAGGAAGAGGCCGGGTTTGGCGCACGCCAGTTGGAGCACCTGACCGAGCTGTCGCTGTCGCCGGGCTACATGAGCCAGAAGATCCAGGTGGTGCTGGCCAGCGACCTGTACGAAGAGCGCCTGGAAGGCGACGAGCCCGAGCCGATGCGCGTCGACAAGGTCAACCTGCGCGAGCTCTCGGCCCTGGCCATGCACCCGCAGTTCACCGAAGGGCGGGCGTTGGCGGCGCTGTACCTGGCCCGTGACCTGCTGATCCAGCGGGGGCTGCTCGAGGTATGAACGACCAGCAACTGATGCTCGAAGTGGTCAAGCTGGCCGGCTTGGCCGGCGAAGCGATCCTGCCGTTCTGGCGCGCCGATGTCGCGGTGACCAGCAAGGCCGACGACTCGCCGGTGACCGCCGCCGACCTGGCCGCGCACCAGGTGATCGCCGACGGCCTGCAGGCGCTGGCGCCGCAGATCCCGGTGTTGTCCGAGGAAGACTGCAATATCCCCCTGGCTACCCGCCAGGGCTGGCAGCGCTGGTGGCTGGTCGACCCGCTCGACGGCACCAAGGAGTTCATTGCCGGCAGCGAAGAGTTCACCGTCAACATTGCCCTGATCGAAAACGGCGAGGTGGTGTTTGGCGTGGTGTCGATGCCGACCAGCGGGCGCTGCTATTTCGGTGGGCGCAGCCTGGGCGCTTGGCGCGCAGAGGCCGGCGCGGATGCCCTGCCGATCCAGGTGCGCAACGCGCCACCAGCCGACGGCCGCTTCACCGTGGTGGCCAGCCGTCGCCACTCCAGCCCGCAGCAGGAGGCGTTGCTGGCAGGGTTGGGTGCTGCGGTGGGGGCGCTTGAGCTGGCCAATATCGGCAGCTCGCTGAAGTTCTGCCTGCTGGCCGAAGGCAGCGCCGACTGCTACCCGCGCCTGGCGCCGACGTCGCAGTGGGATACCGCAGCGGCGCAAGGTGTGCTGGAAGGTGCTGGTGGTGAGGTGATCGGCCTGGATGGGCAGCCGTTCCGCTACCCGCCGCGTGAGTCGCTGCTCAACCCGTTTTTCCTGGCCTTGCCCGCTGCAGCAGGCTGGCGCCAAGCGCTCATCAAGTTGGCAGGGTCCCTGTAGGAGCGGCCTTGTGTCGCGAAAGGGCTGCGCAGCAGCCCCAGGGATATAGCGGCGAAACTGAAATTGCTGGGGCTGCTGCGCAGCCCTTTCGCGACACAAGGCCGCTCCTACAGCAATCAGCGATGTAGCACATACTGCCCGCTGAACCTCACCGCAGGCTCGTCGCTGCCAAGGTTGCTCACCGTGGTTTCCAGCGTCAGCCGCGCACGCCCTCGGCGCTGGTACATCGTCACGAAGCGTTCCCAGGTCTTCTCATCCGGCGCCGCACAGCGCGCCACCGCCGCGCCCGTCACCGGCAGCGGATAACTGATCTGCCCCTCCTGGATGACGATATGCCCATCATCGATGCCCAGCTCGCGCAGGCGCAGGTGCAGCCAGCCCCAGCCCACCAGCACTGCGGCGCAGTACAGGCTGCCGCCGAACATGGTGCTCTTGTGGTTGACGTTGGCGGCCAGCGGCAGCTGCAGGCGCAGGGTCTGGGCTTGCCAGTCGAGCACCTCCAGGCCCATTTCACGGGTCAGCGGGATGTCGCCGTGCAGCACGTGCTGCAGGTACTGGCTATCGGAACTCATGGGCGGTTTTCCTCGTGATCGTCTGGCCCGCTGCTGCCACCTTCGAAGTGCAGGCCGTGTTTGCGCAGCTTGTCGTGCAGGGTCTTGCGCGGGATGCCGAGGGCCTCGGCAAGGCTGCGCATGGAGCTGTGGGGCTGGGCCAGTTCGGCGGCAATCAGCGAGCGCTCGAAACGCTCCACCTGCTCGCTCAAGTTGCCCAGCAGGATCGGCGCCGCCGCCGGCGCTGCAGCGGCCACCTGGCCGTCCAGGGCCAGCTCCAGGCCCAGGGCGAAACGCTCGGCGGCGTTTTGCAGTTCACGCACGTTGCCCGGCCAGCCATGGCGCAGCAGCATGGCGCGTTGCGCCGGTTGCAGGCTGTGCGGCGGCAAGCCGTGGCGCTGGCTGGCAGCGTCGGCGAAATGCTGGAACAGCACCAGGATGTCGTCCCCGCGCTCGCGCAGCGGCGGGATGCGCAGCGGCGCCACGTTCAGGCGGTAATACAGGTCGGCGCGAAAACGCCCCTGGTCGGCGGACTGGCGCAGGTCTTCCTTGGTGGCGGCAATGATGCGGATATCCAGCGGGATCAGCTGGTTGCCGCCCAGGCGCTCGACCACCCGTTCCTGCAACAGGCGCAGCAGCTTTACCTGCACGTCCAGGCTCATGCTCTCGATTTCGTCGAGGAACAGCGTGCCGCCGTTGGCGAATTCGAACTTGCCGATGCGGCGCTTCTGCGCGCCGGTGAAGGCTCCCGGCTCGTGGCCGAACAGCTCGCTTTCCACCACCGACTCGGCCAGCGCCCCGGCGTTGATGGCCACGAATGGCCCATCGCGGCGGCTGGACAGGTCGTGCAGGGCGCGCGCCACCACCTCCTTGCCAGCACCGGTTTCACCAAGGATCAGCACGTCGGCGCGGGTGCCGGCCAGGGCGCCGATCTGCTCGCGCAGGCGCAGCATGGACGGCGAATGGCCGACCAGGCGCGTGGCCAGCTGCTGGCGGTCGCTCAGGGCCAGGCGCAGGCTGCGGTTGTCCAGCACCAGGCGGCGCAGGGCCAGGGCGCGGCGCACGCTGTCGAGCAGGGCATCGCTGGCGAAGGGTTTTTCCAAAAAATCATAGGCCCCGGCGCGCATCGCCTGCACCGCCAGCGGCACATCGCCGTGGCCGGTGATCAGCAGCACCGGCAACTCGCTGTCGCGGCCATGCAGCTGTTCCAGCAGCTGCAGGCCATCGATGCCCGGCATGCGGATATCGCTGACCACCACGCCAGGCCAGTCCAGTTCCAGGCGCTCGGCCAGGCCCTGCGCATCGGCCAGGGCGACCACCTTGAGCCCGGCCAGGTCGAGGGTCTGGCTCAGGGCCTGGCGCAAGTGCGGGTCGTCGTCCACCAGCAGCACCTGGGCCTGGTTGTCGATCTGTGTCTCGGTCGTCATGCCGAGGGGTCCTCCGAGGGTTGCAGGTTGGCGCCGGGCGCGGCCGTGCGCAGTTGCAGGGTCAGCAGCGCGCCACCTTCCGGGTGGTTGGCCAGCAGCAGTTCACCGCCCAGGGCACGCATCAGGCTTTCACAGATGGCCAGGCCCAGGCCCAGGCCCTGGGTGCGGGTCTTGGTGGTGAAGAACGGCTCCTTGGCATGCTCCAGGGCCTGGCGGCTGAAGCCCGGGCCGTTGTCGCGGATGTACAGGTAGACGTAGCCATCGCGGGTTTCGGCACTGAGCCACAGGCGCCGCGGGTTGGCCTTTTCGGTCAAGGCGTCGAGGGCGTTGGCGAGCAGGTTGCCGAGCACCTGGCGCAGGCGTGTTTCGCCGGCCTGGACCCACAAGGTAGCGTCCGGCAGGTCGCGCACCAGCTCCACGGCCATGGCCCGGCGGCGCTTGGCCAGCAAGGCCAGGGCATCGTCCAGTGCCGGCTGCAGGGCCACGCTTTCCGGGGCGTGGCGGTCGCGGCGGGCGAAGGCGCGCAAGTGGGCGATGATCGAGGCCATGCGCCCGGTCAGCTCGCCGATCAGCTTGAGGTTGCCGCGGGCATCCTCGGTGCGCTGGTGGTCGAGGAGAATCTCGGCGTTTTCCGCGTAGCTGCGGATTGCCGCCAGCGGCTGGTTGAGCTCGTGGCTGATGCTCGCCGACATGGTGCCGAGCACCGACAGCTTGCCGGCCTGCACCAGTTCGTCCTGGGCCCGCACCAGCTCCTGCTGGGCGTTTTCGCGCTCGAGCACGGCATTTTTCAGCCGGGTGTTGAGGCCTTCGAGGTCGGCGGTGCGCTGCACCACGCGGTTTTCCAGCTCCTGCCGGCCCCGGGCCTCGAAGTCGATGCGGTCGATGTAGTGGCGCCGGCGCTGCATCACCAGGCCGGCCAGCAGCATCAGCACCAGCAGCGCACCACCGCCAATGGCCATCACCGTCTGCACCGAGCGGTCGACCAAGGCGCGGGGCGCCAGCAGGCTCACTTGCCAGCCGGTTTCCTTGATGTCACGGCTTTGCGTGAGCCAGGCGTCCGGGTTCAGCACCAAGGGCTGCGGCGCCTGGGTCGGGTAGGGCTGGATGGCGATGATCGCCTGGCGCTCGGCCTCGGTCAGCGCGCGGGTGGCACGGAAGCGCCAGTCGGGCCGCGAGGTGAGGATGACCACGCCATTGTGGTCGGTCAGCAGCAACTGCTCGGGGGTGCGGCCCCACAGGGTTTCGGTGTGGTCGAGGTCGACCTTGACCACCAGCACGCCGACGATGCGCTCGCGGTCGTGCACGGCGGCGGCGAAGAAGTAGCCGCGCTTGGCCGAGGTGGTGCCCTGGCCGAAGAAGCGCCCCAGGTGCCCGTCCATGGCTTCGATGAAGTAGGGGCGGAAGGAGAAGTTGCGGCCCACGAAGCTGTCGCGCTTGTCCCAGTTGGAGGCGGCCAGGGTGTTGCCGCTGACGTCCATCAGGTACATCACCTCGGCGCCGGTCTGCTGGACGATGTCCTTGAGCAGGCGGTTGGCGTTGGTGACCGCCTCGAGCTTGAACGGGTCGGCCAGCACCGTGCGCAGCGCCGGCAGTTCACCGAGGATCTGCGGCAGGGTTTCGTAACGGTGCAGGGTGCCGAGCAGGTTGGCCACGTACAGGTCGAGGGTCTGGCGGTTCTGCGAGGCCAGTTCGTCCTGGTAGTAGCGTTCGGCAAGGTGGTGCAGCGGCCACAGCAGCGGCGCCAGGCACAGCGCCAGCAGGGCCAGGCTGCGCCAGCGGGGGCGTCGGGGGGGCGTCGGTTTTGCAATCATTGCGTAAATGCGCCAGAAGAGTCTGGCGCAATTATGCGCTACTTGAGGCAGTCGATCAGCGCCTGCTGCCAGTGCGGCAGGTGGATGTCCCATTCATGGGCCAGGCGGCTGCAGTCCAGGCGCGAATTGAGCGGGCGGCGGGCGGGGGTGGGGTAGTCGCTGGAGGGGATCGGCAACAGCTCGGCGCAGGGCAGGCCGCGGGCCTGGAGCTGTTCGGCGATGGCCTGGGCGAAGCCGAACCAGGAGGTTTCGCCCTGGGCGGTCAGGTGGTAGGTACCCCAGGCGCCAGCCTGGCCGGCCTGCCAGCGCTCGATCAGGGCGCGGGTGCTGGTGGCGATGGTCGCGGCCCAGGTGGGCGCGCCAACCTGGTCAGCGACTACCCGCAGTTGCGGTTTTTCCTGCAGCAGGCGTTGCATGGTCAGCAGGAAGTTGCGCCCGTGTAGCGAATACACCCAGCTGGTGCGCAGGATCAGGTGCTCGCCATCGACGGCGGCGATGGCCTGCTCGCCGGCCAGCTTGCTGCGGCCATAGACGCTCAGCGGGTTGGGCTTGTCGGCTTCGTTGTAGGGCAGGGCCTTGCAGCCGTCGAACACGTAGTCGGTGGAGTAGTGGATCAGCGGCGCACCCAGGCGCAGTGCTTCTTCGGCCAGTACCCGCGGGGCGTCGGCGTTGACCGCATAGGCCGCATCCGCGTCGCTTTCGGCCTGGTCCACGGCGGTATAGGCCGCGGCGTTGACGATCAGGTCGGGGGCCAGCCGGCGCAGCGGTTCGCGCAAAGCCTCGGGGCGGGCCAGGTTCAGCTGCTCGCGGCCCAGCAGGTGAAGCTCGCCAAGGCCTGCCAGCTGGGTGCCGAGCGCTTGGGCAAGCTGGCCGTTGTGGCCACAGACGAGAATTTTCATGGGAACAGGTCCGCGTTGGCCAACCAGGCGCCAGCCTGGTCCTTGGCCGACAGCAGCGGTGGTGCCTGCAGGCCCCAGTCGATGGCCAGGTCCGGGTCATCCCAGCGGATGCTGCGCTCGGCAGATGGGTTGTAGTAGTCGGTGGTCTTGTACAGGAAGTCGGCCGACTCGCTCAGCACCAGGAAGCCATGGGCGAACCCTGGCGGGATCCAGAACTGGCGGTGGTCGTCGGCATTCAGGCGGGTGGCGACCCAGCGGCCGAAGGTCGGCGAGCTGCGGCGGATGTCCACGGCCACGTCGAGCACGGCGCCCTGGGTGACCCGCACCAGTTTCCCCTGGGGGTTGTCGATCTGGTAGTGCAGGCCGCGCAGCACACCGCGCTGGGAGCGGGAATGGTTGTCCTGGACGAACTGCGCCTGGATCCCCGTCGCCTCGGCAAAGTCGCGGGCGTTGAAGCTTTCGAGGAAAAACCCTCGGCTGTCGCCGAAGACCTTCGGTTCGATGATCAGTACATCGGGTATTGCGGTGGCGATTATGTTCATGGCGATTGGTCGACCAGTAAGTTCAGAGTTAGACCGTACCGGTCATCTGCAGTTTTGCCGCCCCTGGCCCTTTGCAGCCTAGATGGCAGAAGGATCCGAGCGTTGACGCATGATCATCATTTCATCTTTGCCACTTGTTTATCGGCCTTGGCAGTGGCGAGATAAGCGAAAAGTAAAAGAGGTTTCATCTTCCATGCCCCTCAGCACCCTGATCCAGCGTTCCAGCCTGCCCAGCCCATCGCTCAGCGAAGCCCAGGCCCATGCCTTGCTGCAGGCGCATTACGACCTTGCCGGTAGCCTGTGTGCGCTGGGCAGCCAGCAGGACCTGAACTTCCGGCTGGACACGGGCCAGGGGCGCTACGTACTCAAGGTCTGCCATGGCAGCTATGCCCAGGTGGAGCTGGAGGCGCAGCATGCGGCCTTGGCCTACCTGCGCGAGCAGGGCGTGCCGGTGCCGGGCGTGCGCCCGGCGCGCGATGGGCAGGCCTTGCTGGCGCTGGACATCGACGGGCAACCGCTGCGGGCACGCGTGCTCGATTATATCGAAGGGCAGCCGCTGACTCGACTCAAGCACATGCCGGCGCGCCTGATCGCCGAGCTGGGCGCGCTGTGCGCCCGGGTCGACAAGGCCCTGGCCGGCTTCGACCACCCGGGTCTGGCGCGGACCCTGCAATGGGACCCGCAGCACGCCCAGGCGCTGATCGAGCACCTGCTGCCGGTGCTGCAAGACCCGGCCCAGCGTGCACGCATCGAGCAGGCCACCCGCCAGGCCAGCGCGCAACTGGCGCCGCTGGTGGGGCAACTGCCAAGCCAGGCGGTGCACCTGGACATCACCGACGACAATGCCGTGTGGGCCCGCGATGGCGAACGCCAGTGGCAACTGCAGGGCGTCATCGACTTCGGCGACCTGCTGCGCACCTGGCGCATCGCCGACCTGTCGGTGACCTGCGCGGCATTGCTGCACCACGCCGAAGGCGACCCGCTGCGCATCCTGCCGGCGGTGCGTGCCTACCAGGCCATCAACCCGCTGAGCGAGGCCGAGCTGCGCGCCCTGTGGCCGCTGGTGCTGAACCGCGCCGCGGTGCTGGTGCTGAGCAGCGAGCAGCAACTGGCCGTGGACCCGGGCAACCAGTACACCCGCGACAATATCGCCCACGAGTGGGAGATCTTCGATACCGCCACCGCCGTGCCCTTCGCCTTGATGCAGGCCGCCATCCTGCAGGCCGCAGGCGTCGAGCCCGGCCTCCCCGACCTGGCCGATTGCGCCCCCTTGCTGCCGGCGCTGGCCGGGCAGGCGGTCAAGCGCCTGGACCTGGGTGTGCTCAGCCCCCATTGCCAGGCCGGCAACTGGGAGCAGCCCGGTTTCGACCAGCGCCTGCTGACGGCGCAACCCGCCCCGGCCTGCAGCCTGCATGGGCAGTATCGCCTGTCGCTAACCCACATCGACCGCGCCGACGAGCCGGCCACCTGCGCCCTGGGCGTCGAGTTGCATGTGCCCGATGGCGCTGCGGTGCAGGCGCCGCAGGCAGGCACCTGGCAGCACCTTGGCGACGGGCGTGGCTGCCTGCGCACCGCGCACTGGGCCTTGTGGCTGAGCGGCCTGGAAGGCACCCCGGCCGATGGCCAGGCCGTGGCCAAGGGGCAGGCGTTGGGCAGCAGCTGTGGTTTTCTCAGCGTGCAACTGTGCCTGGACGCCGCCCTGCAGCCGCCGTTCTTCGCCACGCCTTCGCGTGCCGCTGCCTGGCTGGCGCTGTGCCCGTCACCGGCCGCGCTGCTGGGCTTTGATTGCGACGCCGAGCCGCTGCCCGATGCACAGGCCCTGCTGGCCCGCCGCGACGCCAGCTTCGCCCGCTCGCAGAAGCACTACTACGCCCAGCCGCCACAGATCGAGCGCGGCTGGCGCAACTACCTGATCGACCTGCAGGGCCGCTCCTACCTCGACATGCTCAACAACGTCGCGGTACTCGGCCACGGCCACCCGCGCATGGCGGCCGAATCGGCGCGGCAATGGTCGCTGCTCAACACCAACTCGCGCTTCCATTACGCCGCCATCGCCGAGTTTTCCGAGCGCCTGCTGGCGCTGGCGCCCGAAGGCTTCGACCGGGTGTTTCTGGTCAACAGCGGCACCGAAGCCAACGACCTGGCGATTCGCCTGGCCTGGGCCTACAGCGGTGGGCGCGACCTGCTCAGCGTGCTGGAGGCCTACCATGGCTGGTCGGTGGCGACCGACGCCATCTCCACCTCCATCGCCGACAACCCCCAGGCCCTGGAAACCCGCCCGGACTGGGTGCACCCGGTCGAGGCGCCGAACACCTTCCGCGGCCGTTACCGGGGCGCCGACAGCGCGGCCGACTACCTGCGCGATGTCGATGCCAAGCTTGCCGACCTCGACGCCCGTGGCCGCCAGCTGGCCGGCATGATCTGCGAGCCGGTGTATGGCAACGCCGGGGGCATCTCGCTGCCGGCGGGCTACCTGCAACAGGCCTATGCCAAGGTGCGCGAGCGCGGCGGCGTGTGCATCGCCGACGAGGTGCAGGTGGGTTACGGGCGCCTCGGCGAGTACTTCTGGGGTTTCGAGGAGCAGGGCGTGGTGCCCGACATCATCACCATGGCCAAGGGCATGGGCAACGGCCAGCCCCTGGGCGCGGTGATCACCCGCCGCGAAATCGCCGAGGCGCTGGAGGCCGAGGGCTACTTCTTCTCCTCGGCGGGCGGCAGCCCGGTGAGCTGCCGTATCGGCATGGCGGTGCTGGAGGTGATGGACGAGGAGGGGCTGTGGCAGAACACCCGCGACACCGGGCGCTATTTCAAGGCGCGCTTGCAGGCCTTGGTCGATAAACATCCGCTTGCCGGGGCGGCACATGGCTCGGGCTTCTACCTGGGCCTGGAGCTGGTGCGCGACCGCCAGACCCTGGAGCCGGCCACCGAGGAAACCACCCAGCTGTGCAACCGCCTGCGTGACCTGGGCATCTTCATGCAGCCGACCGGGGATTACCTGAACATCCTCAAGATCAAGCCGCCGATGTGTACCACGCGGGCCAGCGTGGACTACTTTGTCGACAGCATCGATCGCATCCTGTCGGAAGGCCTGTAATCACAGTGAAACCGCGTATGTCGATTGTTATCGACATACGCGGTTTTTTTATTCCTTAACGGTTGGTTGGTTGGCTTTTATTGTCGATATATATCGGGTATAAAACCGCCATGCCTTCCCCTATTCCCCAGAGGTTACCGATGAAGACCCTCAACTCCACGCCTCGCGCCGATGGCTTCCACATGCCCGCCGAATGGGCGCCGCAAAGCCAGGTCTGGATGGTCTGGCCCGAGCGTTCGGACAACTGGCGCCTGGGCGGCAAGCCTGCCCAGGCCGCCCACGTGACCCTGGCCAAGGCCATTGCCCGCTTCGAGCCGGTCACCGTTGCCGTGTCTGCTGGCCAGTACGAAAACGCCCGCCGCCAGCTCGACCTGCCGAACATCCGCGTGGTGGAAATCAGCAACGATGACGCCTGGGTGCGCGACACCGGCCCAACCTTCGTGATCAACGATGCCGGCGAAGTGCGCGGCGTGGACTGGGGCTTCAACGCCTGGGGCGGCTTCGACGGCGGCCTGTACGCGCCGTGGAACCGCGACGAAGAGCTGGCGGCCAAGGTACTGGAAATGGAGCGCTGCCAGCGCTACCACACCGAAGGTTTCGTGCTCGAAGGCGGCTCGATCCACGTCGACGGCGAAGGCACCCTGATCACCACCGAAGAGTGCCTGCTCAACCGCAACCGCAACCCGCACCTGAACCGCGAGCAGATCGAAGAGATCCTGCGCGAGCACCTGGCGGTGGAAACCATCGTCTGGCTGCCGGATGGCCTGTACAACGACGAAACCGATGGCCACGTCGACAACTTCTGCTGTTACGTCAGCCCAGGCGAAGTGTTACTGGCCTGGACCGATGATTCCAACGACCCCAACTACGCCCGCTGCCACGCCGCGTTCGAGGTGCTGAAAAACAGCCGTGATGCCAAAGGCCGCGAGTTCGTGGTGCACAAGATGCCCATTCCTGGCCCGCTGTTCGCCAGCGAAGAAGAGTGCGCCGGTGTCGACCACGTGGTCGGCAGCCAGGAGCGCGACCCGTCGGTGCGCCTGGCCGGTTCCTACGTGAACTTCCTGATCGTCAACGGCGGCATCATCGCGCCAAGCTTCAACGACCCGGCAGATGCCCAGGCCAGAGCGATCCTGGCGAAGATCTTCCCCGACCACGAAGTGGTGATGATCCCTGGCCGCGAGCTGCTGCTCGGTGGCGGCAACATCCACTGCCTGACCCAGCAGCAACCGGCGCCGTTCTAGCGCTGAGGCTGCGATGCAGAAAAGGCCCGTCGGATGACGGGCCTTTTTTTTGCGTGGGCGATATGCGGCGCTGTGAATGGCATATGTTTTGTATTGATTTCAGGGAGTTACTGAAGCACGTCGGATCTCCGTCTTGTAACAATCACTACGTAAATTAGCCGCTCACGGGCCAAGGGAGTACGTGTAGACATGAATGCAGCAAGTGAGACGGCTTTGCGCCCATCGTCAGTGAATCGCCAATCGCTCAGAATGCTGGCGCAGTGGTTGAAACACCATGGAAGCAATCGGGTCAGGACGACCGACCCACGACGTCTGCTTGACGGCCGCTATCCGCAAGGGCTGATCAGCGATGCGGAGCTTGAAGCACTGCTGGGTGTGTGGCACTGAAACAGGGCAGGAGCCCGACCCCATGAAAAACGCCACCGTGAATGCGGTGGCGTTTTCGTTTGTGGGGTGTCAGTGGCGGCCCCATCGCCGGCAAGCCGGCTCCCACAAGGGGCAGCGCAGGCTGTGTAGGAGCCGGCTTGCCGGCGATGGGGCCGGCGCAGGCAACCATCAGAAGCTGTAGGTACCGGTCACCACCAGGCTACGCGGGTCTCCTGGCTGAATCTGCGCGGCACTGGTCGCCGAGCTGTAGTAGGTCTTGTCGGCAATGTTGCTCAGCGCCGCCCGCACATCCCACTCCCGGGTCCGGAAGCCCGCCAGCGCATCCCAGCGCCCGTAGCCCGGCAGCACCGTGGTGTTCTGGTTGTCGGCATAACGCTCGCCCACCAGGGTCAGGCCGGTTTCCGCGTACCAGCCAAGCTCGGGCTTCCAGGTCACGAACAGGCTGGCGTTGCGTTTGGCCACATCGTTGATGCGGTTGCCTTCCAGGCCGTTGTTGTCCTTGACGATGGTGGCGTCCTGCAAGCCGATACCGCCGCGCACGTACCAGTTGCCGACGACGTTGCCGGTGGCGGTCAGCTCGATGCCGCGCGAGCGCTGCAGGCCGCTCATCACGGTGATTTCCGGGTTGATCGGGTCACGCGTGCGGCGGTTGTAGAGCTCCAGCTCGTAGATCGCCAGCGTGGTGGTCAGGCGCTCGTCCAGCCAGTCGCTCTTGACCCCGATTTCCTTCTGCCGGGTCAGCTCGGGGCTGGTGTCGTTGGTGTTGCCCGGGGCGCCTGGGGTGATGCCGATCAGGCCGCCGCCGACCGGCGAGAAGGTCTTGCTCCACGAGGCATAGAACGAATGGTCGCGCCACGGCGTATAGACCACGCCCAGGCGGGGGCTGGTGGTGGTGCTGTCCTGTTTTTCGGAAAGGTCGCGCACCTTGTTGGTGGTTTCCACTTCGAACTGGTCGAAACGCACCCCGGCGAGGATCTGCCACTGATCGTTCAGGCGGATCTGGTCTTGCAGGTACAGGCCACGGCTGTCGACCACCGTGTGGTTGTCGCTCGACACCACCATCTTGCCGTTGTGCTGCAGGTCACGGTTGGGGTTGTTCAGGTCCAGCGGCGGCACCGGCGTGCCACCGGCCGAAACTGCCGCGGCGTTGTACAGCGTCGGGTCGCGGCGCTGGTGGCCCAGCTCCAGGCCCACGAGCAGCTTGTGCTCCACGCCCCAGGTGGCGAAATCGCCTTCGGCCTCGAGGTTGTTGAACAGGTTGCGGGTGGTCAGGTCCTGCTGCCAGCGCTGGCGAGTGACGGTGTTGTTGCTGGCGTTGTAGGCGGTTGCGTAGGTGTTGTCGAAATCGCTGTCGAGCTGGAACAGGCCCAGGGTATGGCGCAGCTGCCAGGTGTCGTTGAGCTGGTAGTTCAGGCGCGAGCGCAGCGACTGCGCGCGGTCGTCGATGTAGTCGCGCTGGGTGTCGCCGTAGGTGGTGCTGCGGCTGACGTCGGCAGGGCGGCCGTTGACCCCGGGGATGCCGCGGTCGGGGGTGCGGTTGTAGCGGCTGTATTCGTACTGCACCAGCCAGTTCAGGTCCTGGGAGATCTGCCAGCTCATCGACGGGGCGAACAGCTGACGGCTGCCATCGACGCCATCGCGGAAGCTGTTGTTGTCCTGGTTGCCCAGGTTCAGGCGCAGGCTCACGGTGTCGCTGGGGTCGGCGCTGAGGTCGGCGTACAGGCTGCGCAGGTCTTCGCTGCCGCCCTGGGCTTCGATGGACGAGCGCCGGCCCTGCTCTGGGGCCTTGCTCACCCGGTTGACGATGCCGCCCTGGCTGCCACGGCCATACAGCACGGCTGCCGGGCCCTTGAGCACTTCGACCCGTTCGATGTTGTGCAGGTCGCGGATGTACTGGCTGTCGTCGCGAATGCCGTCCAGGTAGAAGTCGTTGCTGGCCTCGAAGCCGCGAATGCGCACGCTGTCGAAGCGCGTGTCGGCGCCGCTGCTGACGTTGGGGATGCCTTCGAGCGCCTTGCCCAGGGTGTTGCTGCCGTAATCCAGCACGTTGGCGGCTTTTACCGTGTCGATGGCCTGCGGCACGTAGCGCACCGGCGTGGACGTGCGGGTGGCGGTGCTCACTTCCTTGACCCGCGGGTTGTCTTCTTCGCGCTCGCTGTCGGCGGTTACCGACAGTTCCGGCAGGGTGGTGGTGGCGGCGCTGGCCAAGCTGGCGCTGAACAGCAGCGAGAGGCCGAGTGTCAGGGGTGAAAGGCGGCAAGGGGCAAGCATGGAGGCATCCAGACCTGGGGCAGGTGAAAAGGGATGCGAATGGTAATGCTTGCTATTTGCTACTGCTCGGGAATTCGTAAAGGCTTGTCTTTACGTTTGTATCACTTTGTTACTAGTCAATTGGCAGGGTGCCATCAGGTAAATCCTGATTGAGATCAAAATGAGATTTCTGACAAAAGATAAATTGCCTGCTGATGGCGCGAACGTGCGCGCAAATGCAGCGTTCCTCTGCTTGATTTTGGTTATAACGACCTGCATTTCACGACTTTTTGACATTTGTAATCGCACACGGCTAGGATTCCGCCAACGCCTGCTGGCCATGACCTGGCCATGCTGCTGTTCAAGGCCCGCCACATAAGCTTCGGCGGGCTTTTCAGTTTGGATCCGCATAGCGTCGAACCTACGAAGGGGCGTTGGTTCCTGGCGTCATATTGCAGAGCGTTTTTGATTAGGAATAAGGAAAACAACATGTTGAAAACCAGGATCAGCCTGGTCGCCCTGGCGATGATCGCCGCGACCCAGGCCCAGGCCAACGAGCAGGCCGACAGCAAGGGCTTCATCGAGGACAGCCACGCAAACGTTCTCCTGCGTAACGCCTACATCAACCGTGACAAGAAGCACGGCACTGATGACCAGATCGAATGGGGCCAGGCGGCCATCGCCAACTTCTCCTCCGGCTTCACCCAGGGCACCGTCGGTGTCGGCGTCGACGCATTCGGCTTGTACGCCGTGCGCCTGGACGGCGGCAAGGGCCACAACGGTGGCGCCGGTGTCGACTTCTTCAAGCCGCACAACACCACCAACGCCGACGGCAACGCCAGCGGCCCGCATGACCTGGCCCGCGCCGGTGCAGCGGTGAAGTTCCGCTTCTCCAACACCGTGCTTAAGTACGGTGACCAGATGCCGACCCTGCCCGTGCTGCAGTACGACGATGCGCGCCTGCTGCCAGAAAGCTTCACGGGCACCCTGATCACCTCCAAGGAAATCCAGGGCCTGGAGCTGAACGCCGGTCGCTTCACCCAGGAAGCGCGCAAGAGCGCCGAGCGTCGTGACGGTGGCGGCCTGAAGTCGATCAACGTGCTCGGCGGCAGCTACAAGTTCACCGACAACTTCACCGCTTCGCTGTACACCGCAGACAACGAAGACGTGATGAAGAAGCACTACCTGGGCCTGAACTACGTCTTCCCGATCGCCAATGACCAGTCGCTGACCCTGGACTTCAACGGCTACAAGTCGGACATCGACAACAAGTACGTGCAGGCCGCCGGCCTGAACGGCGACTCCAACACCATCTGGAGCCTGGCCGCGACCTACGCCTACGGCGCGCACTCGTTCACCATCGCGCACCAGCGCAGCACTGGCAGCACCGGCTACAACTACGGCTGGTACCAGAACGAAGGTGGCGTGGGTGACGGTGGTTCGACCATCTACCTGGCCAACTCCTACTGGTCCGACTTCAACGCCGAAGACGAGCGCTCCTGGCAGCTGGGCTACGGCCTGGACTTCGGTGCCTACGGCATCCCGGGCCTGACCTACAAGCTGGCCTACGTGGTGGGTGACAACATCAACACCCGCAACGTCGCCAACCCAGAAGGCTTCGGCGAAGGTAAAGAGCGCGAGATCTTCAACCAGATCCGCTACGTGGTACAGGACGGCCCGGCCAAGGACCTGTCGATCAAGCTGCGCAGCTCGTTCCTGCGCACCAACAACGCTGTACAGCAGAACGGCTACAACGACGACGGCAACGAAGTCCGCGTATTCGTCGAGTACCCGATCAGCATCTTCTGATACTGATCAGGCGTACCCAACAGCCCTGGCTTATGCCGGGGCTGTTTCTTTTCTGCGCACCGGTGCCGCTGGCGCCGCTGCCGCCTCCCCGGTCTCTGGCGCAAAGCTGTCGCTGCGGGCCATCCGCCACATCCGCGCATAGAACTCGCTTTCGATCGAGCCGCTGAGCAGTTCGCCCGGCTTGAGGAATTGGTGCAGGTCGGAAAACAGGCTGATCTCGCTGGTGCTGATGCGCCGCGCCAGGTGCTTGGGCTTGAGCTCCGACGGGTGCTCAAGGCCCGCCGCCGCGAGCATTTCGGCCAAGGCGTGCAAGGTATTGCGGTGGAAGCTGGCCACCCGCTGGGCCTTGTCCGGCACCACCAGCGCGCGCTGGCGCAGTGGGTCCTGGGTGGCAACGCCAGTCGGGCACTTGTTGGTGTGGCAGCTCTGCGACTGGATGCAGCCGATGGCGAACATGAAGCCGCGCGCCGAGTTGACCCAGTCGGCGCCGATCGCCAGCACGCTGGCGATATCGAAGGCGCTGACGATCTTGCCCGCCGCGCCGAGGCGGATGCTCGAGCGCAGGTTCAGGCCCACCAGGGTGTTGTGCACGAACATCAACCCTTCGCGCATGGGCACGCCCATGTTGTCGCTGAATTCGCGTGGCGCCGCGCCCGTGCCGCCTTCCTTGCCATCGACGACGATGAAGTCGGGGGTGATGCCGGTCACCAGCATGGCCTTGGCGATGCCCATGAATTCCCACGGGTGGCCCAGGCAGAACTTGAAGCCCACCGGCTTGCCCCCAGACAGCTCGCGCAGGCTGGCGACGAAGTGCAACAGCTCCATCGGGGTGTGGAAGGCGCTGTGCGCGGCGGGCGAGATGCAGTCCTGGCCTTCGCGCACGCCGCGGGTGGCGGCGATTTCCGCACTCACCTTGTGGCCTGGCAGGATGCCGCCATGGCCCGGCTTGGCGCCCTGGCTGAGCTTGATCTCGATCATCTTCACCTGCGGGTCGCTGGCCTGGGCGGCAAAGCGCTGCGGGTCGAACTGCCCATCTTCCGTGCGGCAGCCGAAGTAGCCGCTGCCGATTTCCCAGATCAGGTCGCCGCCGTGTTCGCGGTGGTAGGGGCTGATGCTGCCTTCGCCGGTGTCATGGGCAAAGCGGCCCAGGCGCGCGCCCTGGTTGAGCGCGGCGATGGCGTTGGCGCTGAGGGCGCCGAAACTCATCGCCGAGATGTTGAAGATCGACGCCGAGTAAGGCCGGCGGCACTGCGGCCCGCCGATGGAAATGCGAAACGAGGCCGGGTCCGGCGTTGCCACCGGCAGCATCGAATGGCTGATGAATTCGAAGCCCGGCTTGTAGGCATCGTTGAGCGTGCCGAACGCCTTCTCGGCGCTTTCGTTCTTGGCCCGGGCGTAGACCAGCGAGCGCTGCGAGCGCGAGAACGGCAGCTTGTCGTCGTCGCCTTCGATCAGGTACTGGCGGATTTCCGGGCGGATGGTTTCGATCAGGTAACGGATGTTGCCCAGGATCGGGTAGTTGCGGCGCACGGCGTGGTGGCTCTGGCGCAGGTCGTTGAGGCCGACCAGGCTGAGCAGGGCGGTGACCACCGTCAGCGGCCACAGCCAGGCGTGTTCGGCGAGCAGGGGGAGGCTGGCGAAGGTGAACAGCAGGCACAGGGCCAGGCAGGCGTAGCGGCTGGGTAGGGAGTGTTTCATGGGTCCATCGCAGGCAGGATGACCGGGCCAAGCATAGGCAAACTGCGCGTTTGGAAAACCAGGCGAAACGGTAAAACACTGTTACCTGATAGTGGGTTGCTTTGTGGCTGCGGGCCTCATCGCCGGCAAGCCGGCTCCCACAGAAGTAGACCGCACTGGGCCTTGTGGGAGCCGGCTTGCCGGCGATGAGGCCCGCAAAGCCCCCTTAGCCAGGTAGCCGAACGCTGGCCCGCAAGCCACCCCCGTCGCGGTTGGCCAACAGCAATTCACCGCCATGGCTGGCCGCGATGCGCTGGGCGATGCTCAGCCCCAGCCCATACCCACCAGAGCCCTGGTTGCGCGAGCCCTCGCCACGCACGAACGGGTCGGTAATGGTGGCCAGCAACCCCGGCGCAATCCCCGGCCCACGATCATCGACGTGGATGAGCACCCCCGTGGCGCTGCGCTCCAGCGTGACCGACACGTCCCTGGCATAGCGCAAGGCATTGACCAGCAGGTTCTGCAGGCAGCGCTGCATCAGCAGCGCATCCACTCGCACGCTGCCGGCCTTGCCCTGCACGGGCAGTGCTTCCTCGCCAGTGGCCAAGTCGGCGCACTGCCGCGACACCAGCCGGTCGAGGTCCACTTGCTGCAGGTTCTGCTGCTCGCCTGCGCGCACATAATCCAACACCTGGCCGATCATGCCGTCCATCTGCGTGATGTTCTGGCGCAAGCGCTCGCGGTGTTCGTCGTCGGCCAGGCGCTCCAGGCGCAGGCGCATGCGGGTCAGCGGCGTGCGCAGGTCGTGGGAAACGGCGGCGAGGAAGTAAGCCTTGTCGTTGACCATGCTGATCAGGCGCTGCTGCATGGCGTTGAAGGCCTGGGCTGCCTGGCGAACCTCCTGCGGGCCTTCCAGTGCCAGCGGTGCCTGCGCTAGGTTGCTGCCCAGGCCACGGGCCGCGTCGGCCAGGCGCTGCAGCGGGCGCAGGCACAGGCGCACCGCCACCAGGCACACCAGCAGCACGGCGAGCATGCGCACGGCATACACCCGCAGCAGGTAATCGCTGATCAGCAACCAGGCCGATTCGCCACTCCAGCCCTGCAACTCCTGGCCATCGACCAGCAGCCAGTGGCCGTCGGCCAGCGGCACGGCGAACTGCAGGTGCGCCTGGGCCGTGCGCAAGCCGAACAGGCTGTGCCAGACGATCGGCTGGCCCTGCTCGTCGGTGAGGTGGGCCTTGAGCAGCCGCACCGCCTGCGCATGCCCCAATTCGTAGCTGAGCGACTGCTGCAGCAACTGCGCGATGCGCCGATGGCCGCGGCGCTGGTTGTCTTCGGGCCCCGGCGGGTGGTCGGCGCAGCGCACATGGTAGTGCCTGGGCACCTGCACGCCGGCGGCCTGGCAATCGGCCTGGGCAATCAGCGGCGCGCTGCGGGCGGCCATCAAGCGCACAGGGGCTTCGAGCACCTGGGCGAAGCGCACATCGAACCAGATGCTGCTCGACATCAGCTGGATCACCAGCGTGCCGCTGACCATGATCAGCAACAACTGGCCGAACAGCGTGCGCGGCCACAGGCGCCGCAGCCAGCGCATGCTCAGCCGGCCTCGGCGCGGTGGATGCTCAGCAGGTAGCCTTCGTTGCGGATGGTGAGGATCTGCGCCGCGTTGGCAGGCGCCCGGCGCAGTTGCTGGCGCAGGCGGCTGATGCACATGTCCACCGAACGGTCGTCGGGCAGGTGCTCGCGGCCGAACGCGCTGCGCGTGAGCTGATCGCGCGATACCACGCGGTTGTTGGCCTCCAGCAGTTCACGCAGCACCCGGTAATCGGACCGGGGTAGCGTCAGCGCCTGGCCGTCGGGGCGGGTGAGCAGGCGTTTGACGTGTTCCAGGCTGAAGCCGGCAAAGTGCTGGGCCTCGGCCGCTGGCGCCTCGCTCGGGCTATCCAGGCGCTGCGGGCGGCGCAGCACGGCCTTGATGCGGGCAATCAGCTCGCGCGGCTCGAAGGGCTTGGCCAGGTAGTCATCGGCGCCCACTTCCAGGCCTATGATGCGGTCCAGGGTGCTGCCCTTGGCCGACAGCATGATCACCGCCAGGCCCGGGGTGGCCTGCAGCTGCCGGCACAGGCTCAGGCCGTCTTCGCCTGGCAGCATCAAGTCCAGTACCACCAGGTCGA
Organism: Pseudomonas faucium; assembly: GCF_021602585.1. Lineage (GTDB taxonomy): Bacteria > Pseudomonadota > Gammaproteobacteria > Pseudomonadales > Pseudomonadaceae > Aquipseudomonas > Aquipseudomonas faucium. The sequence goes on along the minus strand of NZ_BQIP01000002.1, from coordinate 13,351 downwards.
CCTTGTGCCGGGCCATCTCTTGGCGCATGCCATCACCGTCGGCCGCCGCCACGACCGTGTAGCCGGCATCGGTCAGGTAATCGCAGAGAAGTTCGCGGATCTCGTCGTCATCATCGACGACCAGCAGGGTCGTGCTCATCGGGGAAAACACCTGTTCGGGGAGGGCCTTCAGCGCTCGTTACGTTCAATTACATGCCCGTACAAGCCGAGCATGGAGCGCAGAGGGCGCATCCCTAGAATCGTAACAAAAAATCATCTGCAAATACGAAGTCTTCCCAAATGAAACCTCAAAGCATGAAGCTTCACCCGCTCGCCTGCGTCGTCGCGCTGGCCGTCAGCGGCAGTGCCCTGGCCGCCGAAACCCAACCCATGGAGCTGCAAGCCACGCAGATTCAAGACAGTGCCTTGCTGCCAGCCGACGCTGCCGGCCAGCTCGGCTACACGGTGGAAAACACCCGCAGCTCCACAGGCCTGGCCCTGACGCCCCGGCAGACGCCGCAGTCGGTCACCAGCATCACCCGCCAGCAGATGGACGACCGCGATATCCACACCATCGCCCAGGCACTGGACACCACGCCGGGGGTGACCGCCAACCAGTCCGAGGTAGGCGGGCGCACCGATTTCCGTGCCCGCGGCTACTCGATCAGCAACTGGAAGGTCGATGGCTTGCAGTTCCAGGGGGGCTCCGACTTCAGCGGTGGCGGCAATGCGCTGAACATGGACCTGTACGAACGCATCGACATCGTGCGCGGCGCCAACGGCCTGCTCGGTGGCACCGGCGACCCGTCGGCCACCGTCAACCTGCTGCGCAAGGCCCCGACCACCACCTTTGGCGGCAGCGCCTACGCCACCTACGGCAGCTGGGACAAGCGCCGCCTGGGCGCCGACCTCAACCTGCCGCTGTCGGCCGATGGCCGCCTGCGTTCGCGCCTGGTGATGACCCAGCAAGACGCCAACTCCTTCCGCGACAACCAGTCCGAGCGCGCCCGCGCGGCCCTGGCCAACTTCGAATTCGACCTGGACGACGCCACCACCCTGGGTGCCGGCTACCAGTACGAATACAACAAGGTGGTCGGCGGCGGCTGGGGTGCCAACATCCCGATCTGGTACCGCGACGGCAGCACCACCGACCTGCCGCGCAGCACCAACCTGGCGCCGAGCTGGAGCTTTGGCGAGTACACCACCCGCACCGCCTTCGGCTCGCTGCAGCACCGCTTCGACAACGACTGGTCGCTGGACCTGAAAGCCGCCCAGAGCACCAGCGAGGTGCTCAACCACCGCGGCCTGGCCAAGGTCAACTCGGCCGGGCGCGGCCGCTACGGCGGCTACTGGGACCAGGATGGCAGCGGCGCGGTGCTCAATGGCCTGCACAGTTCCAGCGACACCACCCAGCAGTCCGCGCAGCTCGACCTGTCGGGGCCATTCCAGCTGTTCGGCCGCACCCACCAGGCGATGGTCGGCTACAACGACAGCCGCACCGTGGCCTGGTCGCCGGAGTACAGCTGCACCATGGTCAGCGATGCCCGCGTCAGCGCCCCCGCGCTGGGCTGCCAGTTCCGCGCCAACAACGGCCTGCCGCTGACCGACTGGCACAACGGCGTGGACAGCGACTTCGACATGCTCGCCTCGCGCACCGGCCGCCACAGCAAGACCACCACCCGCCTGCAGGGCATGTACGCGGCCACCCGCCTGAGCATTACCGACCCACTGTCGGTGATCATCGGCCTGCGCTCCACGGACTACTCCGCCACCACCCGCAGTGTCGGCGGCGTGCGCAGCAATCAGCAGAACCACGGCATCGTCACGCCTTACCTGGGCGCGGTGTACGACCTGGACGACACCTATTCGCTGTATGCCAGCTACACCGACATCTTCAACCCGCAAACGGCCGAGACAGAGAGCGGCACCAAGGTCGAGCCGATTCGTGGCCAGAGCTACGAAACCGGCATCAAGGGCGCGTGGCTGGAGGGGCGGCTGAATGCCTCGGTGGCGTATTTCCGGACCAAGCAGGAGAACAAAGCCGTGCTCGACGATGGCCTGACCACCCCCACCGGAGGTGATGCCTACAAGGCCGGCACCGGCCAGGAAACTGACGGGATCGACCTGGAAATCGCCGGCGCCCTGACGCCGAACTGGAATGTGTATGGCGGGTATACGTACCTGCATTTCCGCCGTGTCGACAGCGACGGGCGTAGCGATCCTTCGCATCTGTTTAAGGCGTCGACGACCTATCGGTTGTCTGGGGCGCTTGATCGGTTGACTGTGGGGGCGGGGGTGAAGGCGCAGACCAACATCCGCGCGATCTCAAGCCCGGCGGGGCAGCCGGTGAATGGGGTGAGTGCGGGGGCTACCGATGTGAACTGGTCGGGGTATGCGATCTGGAATGCGATGGCCAAGTATCAGGTGACCGACGAGACGGCGGTTAGCGTGAATGTGGATAACCTGTTCGACAAGCATTACTACACGCAATATGGGTTTTATGCGGGGGCGATTTATGGGGATCCGCGGAGTGTGTCGGTTGGGGTGAGTACGGCGTTTTGATTTGTAGGTTCATGCCTTTGGTTGTGTAGGGGGGTGGAGATCGAGCGCCGCCCGCGCGGCGCATCGCGGATGAAATCCGCTCCTACATTTGTTGCAACGTGCCACGGTCTGTCAGGCCATGGTTGTCCGCCTTGGCGCCCGCCGAAAAACCCGGTAGGTATCCGTGCCAACCAAAAAATCGCGTCGAGCCAACAAGGCTGGCAACCATGGCCTATCAGGCATAGGTACGTTGCAACAAATGTAGGAGCGGATTTCATCCGCGATGCGCCGCGCGGGCGGCGCTCGATCTCAACGTCCCCGCATCACTAATGCCGTACACCCGGCCGCCTCACGCCCCCTCACCTGGGCGCCTTCCCCGCTGGTCCACATCATCCTTCTGCAAATGCCCACCCAGACTGTCCCAATCCTCCCCAAACAACTCGACCGGGTGCATGGTCCGGTCTGCGCCATTGCCACAGGCCAGCGCTTTGGCCGGGCAATACAAGTCGCACCCCCAGCAGATGCGCTCTGGGTGGGAGGGGTTGTGGGGAAACTTCTTGGCCATGGCATGCCTCCGGGAGGAGATCGTGTGATCTGAACCTACGCTTGCCACTCCAGCCAGGGCTGACTGAGATCAAGCTTTGTTGAGGTATAGCCAAATTGGCGACATGATCGAGAAGGTCTGTTGTAGGAGTGGATGAAATGGCATCGATGAAACGTCCTCGCCTGCGGGCTGTTCAGCCCCGCCCGGGCGCCAAACTGGAGCTGACATTTACCAATGGCCAGCGATTTACCTTGGGCATGAGCGACGCGCTGCAAGCGTATCCAGGGCTAGCGCCGCTGGCCAAGGCCAAAGCGTTCGAAGGCGCCATCTTGGGAGATGGCGGCTGGTCGGTGGAATGGCCGCAGCTGGATATTCAGATCGGTGCCGACACCTTGTTGCTGGATGCGCTGGCCCAGACAGCACCGGATGAGAACACACGAATTTTCATTCGCTGGCGCTTGCGGCATCGGATGACACTCGACCAAGCGGCCGAAGCGCTTGGTGTGAGTGCGCGGAGCATCAGTCGTTACAGCAGTGGTCGCGAAGCTGTGCCACGCACGTTGGCACTGGCGTGTCTGGGCTGGGAGGCGTTGGAGCAGAAAGCTGCCTAAGCGGCATGGGGAAAACCCGAAACAAAAAAGGCCCACCTTTCGGTGAGCCTTTTTTGATACTGCGTATGGTGCCGGCACCAGGAATCGAACCCGGGACCTACTGATTACAAGTCAGTTGCTCTACCATCTGAGCTATACCGGCAATGGGGCGTCATTATAGCGATCGGTTGGCGCCTGTAAACCACTTCCTTTCGATTGTGCGCAAATGAGCTAAGTCACCGGCCTGAAAGGGGAATTTTCCTACCAGCCGCGGTGGATGGTGTTGACGTTCGGTTCGGTCTTGCCGGGGTTGAAGAACAGCTTGTCGTTGTCGCAGCCGCGCTTGCGGCAGGGGCTTTCGACGCGCAGGGGCAGGCCGTTGTCGCCGCCCAGCTGCATGCCGGGGGTGTTCCAGTCGAGGTGGCTGGTGTGGGGCGCTGGGGTGCTGGTGGCGCAGGCGCCCAGGGTCAGGGTGCAGGCCAGCAGGGTCAGGGGTTTGGCTTGGGTCACGATGCGAAAGTCCGGTAGTCCATTGTCGGTTCTGGCGCGACGCCAGAAGGTCGCGAGGCTGGCGGGCAGCGTGCGACTCGGCTTTTTACTGATTTGGGGCGGGGATGATACACCGGTGGCAGGGTTTGCGGGAAAGGGCCTGTCGCCGTAAGGGAATTCTGAACCTGGAGCTAAATGCTTCAGGAAATCAGCATTTGGGAATTATCCTACGCACGCTTGCGAAGTTTCACTGTTGGCGGGGAAGTGGCCCAGGGATACCGTTCCCCGGTCGCCAATACCTGGCGACCGGGTGTGAGAACCCGCTAAGGAGTTACTGAGCTTGCTGTTATGGCAGTCGTACACGGGCAGACTTCGGTCTGGCCGAGCTTTGTAGCTCCCTCGGTTTTCTCACCCCGTGTATGACTGCCGCCTTGATCCGTGAGAAAGGTCTCTGTGGCAGTCCAACCGGAGCTGCTGCCATGAATAAGATTGTCCCCGACCCACCCCGCCAAAAAATCCTCCACACCCCATTCTTCTCGATCCACAGCGACATCACCCCGCCCGACGCCCTCGTATACGCCGCCGAGCTCCTGTGTGGCGTGATCGACACCCTCGACGAATACTGCCACCTGCACGCCGGCGAACCCGGCCTGAACATCCTCGGCAACGCCGCCCACGCCACCGATTCGGCACGGGTACTCGCCGAGCACGCACTGGCGCGGATAAACGCCGAAAAGGAAGGGGAGTGAGGCCATGACCGACAAACCCACAACCCTTCTCACGGCGGGCGCTGAAACCTTCCTCGAAGTCGGCAACCCACCCATCGACCTGCTGCGGGTGCAGCCGGGCATCCCGGTAGACGACGCCTACGAACAGGTCTCGATCCTGCTCGGCTACATCAAGCACCTGGTTCGCGAAGGCGATATGGAAGATGACCACAAGCTGCTGGGCGCCGCCGACTACCTCAGCGCCTTGGCCAAGGCCTTGATGAACGACATCGAGATGGCCAAGAACCGCCTGCATTGACGCCCCGCGCCTACGCACAAGAAAAGCTTATGCACAAGAGGCATGCGCTGCTTGCGCGAAAGGCATGCCGAACCACGCCACCGCTGGTCTTTGCGCAAACGCCTGTTTTTACTGGGCTTGAAGCACACGAGGGAATAACCGGGCGGCTTGAAATAGCGCTCGGCTTGATCCAGTCATCAAAAGCTTGTTCACAGACTTATCCACAGGTTGTGCTGCGGCTAACGGTCGCGTTCGGCCAGCAGCAGCAGGTTGCGTGGAGTCAAAGGATAGTCGCAGAAAGTGCCAACGCGAACGCTGTAGCCCTGTTCTTCGAGGAACAGGGCGCGATCGAGCACCAGCCACAGTTCCAGCGGCCGGCGGAACAGGTTGCGCAGGCGTTCGAGGTTGCGCACTTCGGCCAGGCGCTGCCAGCCGGCGGCTTCCAGGGCTGCCCAGTCTGCAGTGAGGGTCAGCTCCAGCCCGCGCAGCTCGGCCAGGTCGCGGCAGTACTGGGCGAAGGGTTTGTCCAGCCAGGCAACTGGCAACGATGGCGTGGGCAGGTATTCATCGCACTGGCGCTGCTCGCGCTGCAGCAGGTCGAAGCCCAGGCGCCGGGCCATCGAGCGGTCGCGCTGGTGGCGCACGCGGGCGCCGGCGGTGACGGTTTCGCTCAGCGGCAGGCCAAGGTCGTTCAGCGACAGCTGCAGCGGCGAGCGCTGCGCGGCTGTGGATAACGCCTGGTAGTGCTCGCCCGGCACGCGGTTGTAGCAGCACGGGGCCACGGCCAGGTGGCGGCAGCCTTGCTGGCTGGCGCTGCGCAGCAGGTGCACGTGCAGCTCGCCGCAGGCGTGCAGGGCCACCACGCTCTTGTCGCTGCCCAGGTACCGGGCGCTGCCTGCGGCCATCACGTCCTGGTGAACGTGGGTGGCGGGCAGCTGATGGTGATCGCTCAGGGCCTGGCCGGCGCGGACCAGCTCGGCATCGTATTCCAGGCAGGTCAGTTGCTGGCCGGGCTGCAGCAGGCGGCGGCCGAGGTGGCCTTTGCCCGAGCACCAGTCCAGCCAGTGCTGGGTCTGCTGGTGAAAGCCCAGGCGGCGGCTGAAGGCTTCGATCTGCTGCCATTTGCGGCCAGGGACGTTGGCGTCGAGGCGGTGGCCGGCGGGGGGCAGGCCGGTGTCGGGGAGCTCACCTACGGCCGCTAGCTGCTGGGCTTGCTGGGCCAGCTGCGGGAAGGGGGCGGGCAGACCTTGCGGGTCGATGTTGGCCTCGGCGTCGGCCAGGGGGCATTGGCGCAGGTGGGCGGCGAGCTCGGGGTATGCGGCCTCCCAGTCGAGGCGCAGGGCGGTGAAGGGGCGGGGTTTCCACAGCTGTTGGTGGCTGGCCAGGAACTGGTCGAGGGCCTGGAAGCGGTCGCTTAGGTGATGGCTGTGGAGGATGGGGTGCATGGGGTTGGCCATCAGGTGAGTTAGAGGGCCCTATCGCCGGCAAGCCGGCTCCCACAACAAGGGCGGTGGAGCACCTGTGGGAGCCGGCTTGCCGGCGATGCGGTCAATCCGGGCTCAACGGCCCTGGCAGGCGTCCACGCGCAGCCAGCGCTCGAGCAGCTTGAAGCCTTGCACCAGCACGAACGAGATCACCAGGTAGAACACGCCGGCAGCGAAGAAGATTTCCACCGGCAGGTAGGTGCGGGCAATGATGGTGCGGGCCATGCCGGTCAGTTCCAGCAGGGTCACGGTACTGGCCAGGGCGCTGGCCTTGAGCATCAGGATCACTTCGTTGCTGTAGGCCGGCAGGCCGATGCGCGCCGCGCGCGGCAGCATGATGTAGAACAGCGTCTTGCCGCGCGACATGCCCAGTGCCCGCGCCGCCTCGATCTCGCCCTTGGGGATGGCCTGCAGCGCACCGCGCAGAATCTCGGCGATGTAGGCGGCGGTGTGCAGGGTCATGGTGACCACGGTGCACCAGAACGGGTCGCGCAGGTAAGGCCACAGGCTGCTCGAACGCACCAGGTCGAACTGCGCCAGGCCGTAATAGACCAGGAACAGCTGCACCAGCAGCGGCGTGCCGCGGAAGAAGAAGATGTAGCCGTAGGGCAGGGCGCGCACGTACCAGTGCCGCGACGAGCGGGCGATGCCCAGCGGGATGGCCAGGATCAACCCGGCAACCACCGCGATGGCCACCAGCTCCAGGGTCAGGGTGGCGCCCTGGGCCAGGCGTGGCAGCCACTTGATGATCACTTCCCAGTTCATTGTTCAGCCCTCGCAAAGCCGCGAGCGGCGCGTTTTTCCAGGAAGTGCATGCCGGTCATGGCGATGATGGTCAGGCTCAGGTAGATGCAGGCGGCGACCATGTAGAAGGTGAACGGCTCCTTGGTCACGGTCACGCCGATTTGCGCGTGGCGCATGATTTCTTCCAGGCCGATCACCGACACCAGCGCGGTGTCCTTCATCAGGATCATGAACAGGTTGCCAAGGCCGGGCAGGGCGATGCGCCACATCTGCGGCAGGATGATCCGCGACAGGATGCGCGCCTTCGACAGGCCCAGCGCCAGGCCGGCCTCGCGATGGCCCTTGGGGATGGCCAGGATGGCGCCACGGAACACTTCGGTGGCGTAGGCGCCGAAGCACAGGCCCAGGGCGATGACGCCGGCGGCGAAGGCGCTGAGTTCAAGGCCTGGGTTGTTGAAGGCGGCGCCGAGGCTGTTCATCAGCCCGACAGTGCCGAAATAGATCAGCAGCACCCACAGCAGTTCGGGCACGCCGCGAACCAGGGTCGAGTAGAAGCCGCCAAGCCATTGCAGTGGCTTGACCGCGGAAGTCTTGGCCAGGGCGCCGAGCAGGCCCAGGACCAGGCCCAGCAGCAAGGCGCAAAGCGCCAGTTTTACGGTCATCAGGGTGCCAGCCGCCAGGGCCGGACCGAATCCGTGCAGGTCGATATTCATGGGCAGGGTCGTTCTAGGGACCGGCACGCCCAAAGGCGTACCGGTCGGGGCGAATCAATAGATGCTGAACGGGAAGTACTTGTCGTTGATCTTCTTGTAGGTGCCGTCGGCGACAATTTCCTTCAGTGCGGCGTTGAGCTTGTTGCGCAGCTCATCGTCGCCTTTGCGCACGGCGATGCCGACTTTGTCGCTGTCGTTGACCGGCTCACCTTTGAACTCATAGTTCTTGCCGGCTTCGGACTTCAGCCAGTCGTAGTTGGCGTACTTGTCGGCCAGGATGGCGTCGAGGCGGCCGGAGGTCAGGTCCAGGTAGGCGTTTTCCTGGCCGTCATACAGGTTGACCTTGAACTTGCCGTCCATGCCGCCGTGATCGTCCAGCCAGGTTGCAGCCTGGGTGGCGCGCTGGGTGCCGATGGTCTTGCCTTCGAGCGATTTGTCGTCGGTCTTGAAATCGACGTTTTTCGGCGCAATGAACTGCTGCTTGTTCGAGTAGTACGGGTCGGTGAAGTCAACGGCCTGCTTGCGCTCGTCGGTGATCGACAGCGAGGAGATCAGGAAGTCGAACTTCTTGGCGTTCAGGGCCGGGATGATGCCGTCCCAGTCGGAGGTGACGACTTCGCACTCGACCTTCATCTTGGCGCACAGGGCGTCGCCGATGTCCTTGTCGAAGCCGACGACCTGGCCGCTGGCATCCTTGTTGTTGAACGGTGGGTAGGCGGCTTCGATACCCATGCGCAGTTTTTCTGCGGCCATGGCGTTGGCCGACATCACCAGCGTGGCAGCGGCTGCCAGGAGGAATTTCTTGTAGGTCTGCATTCGTGTTGCTCCGTTAGCGGTGGCTGGACATGAATTGCTTGCAACGCGCCGAGGTCGGGTTCTCGAAGACCTGCTGCGGCGATCCTTGCTCTTCAACCAGGCCCTGGTGCAGGAAAACCACTTCACTGGACACCTGGCGGGCAAAGTTCATCTCGTGCGTCACCAGCAGCATGGTACGGCCTTCTTCGGCCAGTGCGCGGATAACGTTTAGCACTTCCTGGACCATTTCCGGATCGAGCGCCGAAGTTGGCTCGTCGAACAGGATGACTTTAGGCCGCATGGCCAGGGTGCGGGCGATGGCGGCACGCTGCTGCTGGCCACCGGAAAGCTGGGCGGGGTAGCTGTGGCGCTTGTCGAAGATGCCGACCTTGTTCAGCAGCGCCTCGGCGGCTTCGATGGCCTCGGCCTTGCTCTGGCCGAGCACGCGGCGTGGCGCCTCGATGATGTTGTCGAGGATCGACATGTGCGGCCACAGGTTGAAGTTCTGGAAGACGAAGCCGATTTCGCTGCGCAGGCGGTTGATCTGGCGGTTGTCGGCGGCAATCAGGTCGCCGTTCTTGGCGGCCTTGAGCTTGAGCGCTTCGCCGGCCACGAGGATTTCGCCCTGGTGCGGGTTTTCCAGCAGGTTGATGCAGCGCAGCAGGGTGGACTTGCCGGAGCCGGACGATCCCAGGATGGAGATCACGTCACCGTCACGCGCGGTCAGCGAAATGCCCTTGAGAATTTCCTGCTCGCCGTAACGTTTGTGCAGATTGCGGATTTCCAGCGCGGGCGTGGCCTGGGCCATGTGCGGTCCTCATGTGTTCGGGTGCGTTCCCAGCTGTTGGCGGCCTTCCTGGCGTGCGCCAAGCTAGCATAGCGGCATCAGGGCGGCCAACAGGGTCGCAGGGGGCTCGGGGCAGTGCTGGGGCAGTTTGTCGCATCGCTGCAGTGCAACGTCGCGCAGATGTCCGCGCAGGTGTCGCCCAGCTCCAGAGCCTTGATGAAAAAAGGCGCGATGGTGCCAGCTTTGGGCGGGACTGGGAAGCAGTTTTGCCCCTATCGCGGCTAAAGCCGCCCTCAAGGTTGCCCTTGCCCTCCGTAGGAGCGGCTGCAGCCGCGACAGGGCCCACACAGAAAAAGGTTGTACCCAAGGTTGCACTTTTTTGCCTTGCAATGGTGCAAGGGTGTTACCGAGGGGCACCTCTGGTGCATTTGTAAGTGGGTATTTCCGTAATCCAGCCTTTCCCTGTGGATTTGGCGGCCATTCTGCCAGTTGTTGGCCGAAAGCCCTGCAAGCCGCGTCCTTTACGGGCCGCCGGTGTCATCTGACGAATGCATTCAGCACATGGCCCACTTATTGCCGTCTGGAAACCGCCGATTGCAGCGACGCCTAAATCAACCCCGGGCGCGCTTCGTACTCAGTCGGGTGGTCCACTCCTTACAAAGGTAGTTTTATGAGCGGTAACAATTCCAATGACCTCGCTCAGGGGCTCAAACAACGGCATGTCACCATGCTGTCCATTGCTGGCGTCATCGGCGCCGGCCTGTTCGTCGGCTCCGGCCACGCCATCGCTGCCGCCGGCCCTGCCGTGCTGCTGGCCTATGCCGCTGCCGGTACCCTGGTGGTGCTGGTGATGCGCATGCTTGGCGAGATGGCCATCGCTTCGCCGGATACCGGTTCGTTCTCCACCTACGCCGACCGCGCCATTGGCCGCTGGGCCGGTTTCACCATTGGCTGGTTGTACTGGTGGTTCTGGGTGCTGGTGATCCCGCTGGAAGCCAACGCGGCTGCAGCGATCCTGCATGCCTGGTTCCCGGCAGTCGACCTGTGGGCCTTCTCCCTCCTGATTACCTTGGCGCTGACCGCGACCAACCTGTGCAGCGTGAAGAACTACGGTGAGTTCGAGTTCTGGTTCGCCCTGCTCAAGGTGCTGGCGATCATCGGCTTCATCGTGGTCGGTTGCGCTGCCATGTTCGGCTTCGTGCCTAACAGCCAGGTCAGCGGTGCCAGCCACCTGTTCGACACCCAGGGCTTCATGCCCAATGGCCTGGGCGCGGTGCTGGCGGCCATGCTCACCACCATGTTCTCGTTCATGGGCACCGAGATCGTCACCATCGCAGCGGCCGAATCGAAAGACCCGGGCAAGCAGATCAGCCGCGCCACCAACTCGGTGATCTGGCGTATCTGTCTGTTCTACCTGGTGTCGATTTTCCTGGTGGTGGCCCTGGTGCCGTGGAACGACCCGGCGCTGGCCGAAACCGGCTCCTACCAGACCGTGCTGAGCCGCATCGGCGTGCCGAACGCCAAGCTGATCGTCGACATCGTCGTGCTGATCGCCGTCACCAGCTGCCTGAACTCGGCGCTGTACACCTCTTCGCGCATGCTGTTCTCGCTGAGCAAGCGTGGCGATGCCCCGGCGGTTGCCCAGCGCACCACCAAGGCGGCGACCCCGCATGTGGCGGTGCTGATGTCGACTGCGGCGGCGTTTCTGTGCGTGTTCGCCAACTACGTGGCGCCGGCCCAGGTGTTCGAGTTCCTGCTGGCCAGCTCCGGCGCCATCGCACTGCTGGTGTACCTGGTGATTGCCATTTCCCAGCTGCGCATGCGCAGCCAGCGTGAAGCGCGGGGCGAGAAGATCGCCTTCAAGATGTGGCTGTTCCCGGGGCTGACCTGGGCGACCATTGCCTTCATCGTTGCCATTTTGGTGGTGATGGCGCTGCGTGAAGACCACCGTGCCGAGATCATCGCGACGGCGTTGCTGAGCATTGGCGTGGTGGCGGCGGGCTTGCTGGTGCATCGCAAGCGCGAGGCTGCAGGGCGGGTGGCGCTGGATAACTGACCTGCGCTGGCTGCAATGAAAAAAGGCCGCGCCCGGTGTAGGGCGCGGCCTTTTTTGTTTGCCTGATCCGGCCCTATCGCCGGCAAGCCGGCTCCCACGGAGCCTGCCAGCTTCAGGGCGGTGGCATTCTTGTGGGAGCCGGCTTGCCGGCGATAGGGCCAGTGAGGCCTCAGCCGAACTGCTTCTGCTGTTGCTGCTGCTTGGCCACCACCTCGGAAGCGGTGATGTAGGCTTGCTGGAACTCGTCGCTCTCAAGCCAAGCCATGGTGGTGTCTTCGTCGGCGCCGTCGAGCCAGGTGCGGTAGGCATTGAACACCAGCACGATGTAGTCGGTGGCGTGCTCTTCCTTGTGGCCCTTGAGCACCAGTGCCAGCAGCGGGTCGACCAGGAACACCGAGATCATCGCCACCAGGCTGGTTTGCTGCGCTTCTTTCATCTTGTTGAACAGCTCTTTGTAGCTGTCCGACTCCATGGCCTTGTGGAACACCTGCTCGATGCTGGCGCTGTCACCGGCGCTGGCCTTCACCGCCTGGCCGCTGCGCACCATGCGGTTTTGCTTGGCCTTGCTGGCGGCGCGCTTGGCGCGTTTTTGTTGCTTGGTATTGGAGGCCATGGGGCGATTCCTTGGGTGTGTCCTGAAAGTGCGCGTATTGAAGCGCAGCAGTCTCGGCTATTCAACTGCCCAGCGCAGAACCCTCATCCTCCTCGAAGCCACGCGCCACCCGGCCAACCAGCAGCTCATCGGGCGCATGCGCCACGCTGTGGTCCTTGCCCGGATAGTCCAGCGAATGCAGGAAGTGGCGGATGCAGTTGATCCGCGCGCGCTTCTTGTCATCCGACTTGATCACCGTCCACGGCGCATCGGCGGTGTCGGTGTGGAAGAACATCGCCTCCTTGGCGGCGGTGTAGTCCTGCCATTTGTCCAGCGACTTGATGTCGATGGGCGACAGCTTCCAGTGCTTGAGCGGGTCATCACGGCGCGAGATGAAGCGGCGCAGCTGCTCTTCGCGGTTCACCGAGAACCAGTACTTGAACAGCAGGATGCCGCTGTTGCACAGCATGCGCTCAAGGTCCGGCGCCTGGCGCATGAACTCCAGGTACTGCAACGGCGTGCAGAAGCCCATCACCTTCTCGACCCCGGCGCGGTTGTACCAGGAGCGGTCGAAGAAGACCATTTCACCGGCCGTGGGCAGGTGCTGGATGTAGCGTTGGAAATACCACTGGCCCAGCTCGTGCTCGGAAGGCTTCTCCAGCGCGACGATCCGCGCGCCACGCGGGTTCAGGTGCTCCATGAAGCGCTTGATGGTGCCACCCTTGCCCGCGGCGTCGCGCCCTTCGAACAGGATCACCACCCGCTGGCCGGTTTCCTTGACCCAGCTTTGTACCTTCAGCAGCTCGATCTGCAGCGCGTGCTTGGCCTTCTCGTAGTCCTGGCGGCGCAGGCGGGTGCGGTACGGGTAGCTGGCCGGCAGGCGCGCCGAGGTGCTGTCTTCGTTGCTGCCTTTGGGCGCGGTGGCCACTTCGAGCGCGGCGGGTTGCTGGCTGATCTCGGTGATGCTGGGCTCGGGCTTGCGCTGGCGTGGGCGGCGAGGGCGCGGGGTGGGGGAGGCGCTGGTCGAGGGTT
>NZ_BQIP01000001.1 GCF_021602585.1 Pseudomonas faucium | reverse complement strand
GGGGCTGAAGAGTGGGTTATTCCAGGGCCTTGATGGGCGGGTCCTGGTAGTTTTCATCGATGGCGATGCCCATCTGCTTCAAGCGTGCTTCGGTTTGGGCGCGTTCCTGGGCCATGCGTTTGAGTTCAGCGGGGAGGAGCTTTACCCAAACATCTTGATTCTCATTTGGGACGAAATTTTTATAAAACTCCGCTTCTGATTGAAAATTAAATGAAAAAAGATAGGAGCCGCGCTCTTGTGGGGCTTGCGAGGTGTTCTCTCGCTGGACACGGAAAAGGAGGTAGTTGCCGTTCTTATGAAAGTACCAGTTGTTGATTGTCGGCATTGCTAACCACTCTGCCTGACTTAGTTTTAGCGTAGGATCTTTCCAAGGGCCAGTACCAACAGGTACACCTAGTACTTCGTCAAAGAGTTTGAACTTGCTTGCTTCGCTTCCTGGTACTCTTGCTTCGTTGGGAAGGATATAGCGCTGCCATCCTGAAAGTCTCAGCTTGACTAGTGTGTCGTTGAAATATTGCATGAACTCAGAGTGTTCAGAGTTCGAAGGGGCGGGTGCAACCCTGATGCTGGCGTTTTCTACGAGGTCTGTCTTATACGTGATAAGTGCTGCGCCAACTATATTGTTCAGAGATAAAGGGTTCTGGTTGGGATCTACAAGGGCTGTGCCTTTGTTTTCGCTTTTGGAGGAAGTACTAAATTCATAGAAGCATACGTGTGAGCTGCAGTCCTTGGTTAGCTGCATAGTGGAGCTTGTCAGTACGTTCTTGATGCTGTCATTTAAAGAAAACGTTACATTAGGTTTATTTGCAGTCACGTTCGATGCTCCGCAGGCGGTCAATAATAATAAAAATAGTGAAGCCGGCTGCTTATTCATTGTGATGCCATGAGCGTATGGTTCGGGGTGCGGCCGAGGCGCTCGACGCCGTGGGCGCGCAGGGCCTGGAGTGCGTCGGCACCCAGCGGGGTGGTCAGCTGCAGCAGGCGGCCGCTTTGCGAGAGCGGGGTGCCGAAGGTCAGGTCCATGACAAGGGATCTCCTGAGTGAGGGCTGAAGAGTGGGTTATTCCAGGGCCTTGATGGGCGGGTCCTGGTAGTCCTCGTCGATGGCGATGCCCATCTGCTTCAAGCGTGCTTCGGTTTGGGCGCGTTCCTGGGCCATGCGTTTGAGTTCTTCAGGAATAAGTTTCAGCCAATCGTCACGATCGTCACTCGCAACAAATTCTTTGTAGAACTCCGATTCGGACCGTGCATTTAATGTAAATAGGTAAGATCCCTTTTCTCGCGGCGAATCAGCGCTGTTCTCTCGCTGCATGCTTAGAATCAGATAGATACCATCTTTATAAAAGTACCAGTCGTTGAACATTGGCAGCGATAGCCACTCTTCCAAGTTTAATTTCAGTGAAGGGTCAAGCCATGGACCTGTGCCGACGGGCTTGCTCAGCACCCTGCTGGTGCTTTCAAATTTTTTGGCTTCTAAACCCGGTATCCTTGCCTCGTTCGGCATGATGAACCGATGCCAACCCTGTGCCAGCAAGTTGTCTACTCGCTGATAGAAGTAGCCCATGGCCTGGGCGTGTGGTGAGTTAGGGCTGACGCCACCAAGCGTGATTTCTGCATCATTTACGATATCGCTTTCATATGTGCCGAGCGTCACGCTCACCGCATCTTCAAATTTTAAGGAAGTCGTGGTTTTAGGGTTAATTGATACAGCTGCACGATTATCTTCGCTAAATGAAAGCGAATATTTATAGAGGCAAATTCCTAGCATGCAGTCCTTGGTTAGCTGCATAGTGGAGCTTGCCAGTACGTTCTTGATGCTGTCATTTAAAGAGAACGTTACATTAGGTTTGTTTGCAGTCACGTTCGATGCTCCGCAGGCGGTCAATAATAATAAAAATAGTGAAGCCGGCTGCTTATTCATTGTGATGCCATGAGCGTATGGTTCGGGGTGCGGCCGAGGCGCTCGACGCCGTGGGCGCGCAGGGCCTGGAGCGCGTCGGCACCCAGCGGGGTGGTCAGCTGCAGCAGGCGGCCGCTTTGCGAGAGCGGGGTGCCGAAGGTCAGGTCCATGACAAGGGATCTCCTGAGTGGGGGCTGAAGAGTGGGTTATTCCAGGGCCTTGATGGGCGGGTCCTGGTAGTCCTCGTCGATGGCGATGCCCATCTGCTTCAGGCGTGCTTCGGTTTGGGCGCGTTCCTGGGCCATGCGTTTGAGTTCGGCGGGCACATGCGCCTTCCAGTTTTCACGGTTTTTTTCGCCTTCAACGAAGCCTTTATAAAATTCGCTTTCAGATTCAAAGCTGAGTGTAAACAAATACGATCCCTGCTTCTGGGGCGCTTGAGTATCATTCTCGCGCTGAACGCGAAGCAATAGATACACTCCGTTTCTGTAGAAGTACCAACTGTTTATCGTTGGGAGTGCAAGCCACTCTTCTGCACTCAGCTTTAAAGCGGGATCTTTCCATGGGCCGGTGCCGACAGGCTTGCCAAATATTGATCGAGTACTCTCGAATTTTCTGGCCTCTTCGCTGGAGACTCTCGCTTCGTTTTGAAAGATATACCTTTTCCAACCCGCAGTTTGTAGCTTGCCTATTTGCTGATAAAAGTAGCGCATGGCTTGATCGTGCTTGGAATCCTGTGGTACGCCACCGAGTGTCACTCTGGCATTGTTGATAGTGTTGTTTTCAAAAGTGCCCAGCGTGGTGCTAACAACGTCGTCAAATTTTAAATTTCCATTGTTGGAGTTAATCGACACATCCGCCCGCAAGGTGTTGGCGAATGATAGGGAGAATTTGTAGAGGCACAGGCCTTGCATGCAGTTCTTTTTAAAGTCGACTGATGACGATGAAAGGGCCTTGTCAATAGGTGTATCAATTTCAAATCGTATAGTGGGCTTTTCGCGATTCATGTTCGCCTCCCCACAGCCGACAAGCCCCAGCAAAAATGCATATCTGGCGAACTTCATCATCCGGTGTGCTCACTCGTTTGCAGGCCAGCAACTGCTACCTGCGAAGGGCCAAGCAACCACCCCTGGGTCTGCGTCGAGCCATGCCGGTCGAACACCAGCACCGCGCCCTGCAGGCTGTTGGCCGCCTGCAAGGCGAGCGCCAGCGCGCTCATCGCGCTGATCCCATGCCCGTATTCGCCCGCCAGCAGGGCATGCCCGATAACGTGCTGCTGCGGGTCGCAGTCGGGCAGGCAGGTGTTGACGAACTGATACAGGTGCTCAAGCCGGTTGTCGTCGTGGTGGCCGTCCGTGACCAGGGCCTTCACTTCGGCGATTGCCATACGGCTGCGTTCGTACAACTGCTCGGCCACCTGCTCGAGACTGCCCGTGCTCTTGCGCGGCTGCAAGGCGCGCGGGCCATGGGCCTCGGTCACTGGCGGATAAAGCTGCCAGCGCGCATTGCCTTCGGGGTTGGCCAGGTCGACCCGTTGCAGGTTCAGCACGGCAATCGCTTCGCCTGCCATGCGCTCGCCTGCAAGGCCGCCGGCCCTGGCCAGGGTCGCCCACGAGTCGAGGCCGATGCACAGCAGGTTCGGCGCCTGCAGGTCGTTCTGCAGCGCCCAGGGCAGCCAGGTGGCGAAGGCTTGCTCGGGGGCGATGAAACCGTGCCTGGGCAGGTAGTCGAATGGCCACATTTCCAGCGCAGCATCCAGCCACGGGTCGGCCTCTATGTCGGTCGGCGCGAACAGCACGACCTGGGTCTGGTCCCAGTCCAGCTCGGCGGCAAAGTCGTGCCACTGGCCGAACATGCCTTGTAGCAGTTGCCGCGCCCTTGGCAGGGCATGGACTTCGGGGCGCTCAGTACCTGCACGGATGCGCCGCACATTGCGCCGGTGCCCGGCCGGGCTGACCAGCCGTGGGTCGTGTTCGAAATCGGCGGTCAGCTTGCCCAGCGCCTTGCCGGCCCTGGCCTCGGCCGGGCTCAGGTTGGGCAGCCACAGCCAGGCATCGGCCAGCCCCATGCGCGTGGTGTCGTAGTGCGCCACGGGGCGCGGCGGTGGGGCCAGGCGCTGTTGCTGTTCGCGTCGCTCGCCGATCACATCCCATAGTGAACGGTGGCCCTGGGCAAAGGGTTTCAACATGCGGGCTGTCCTTAGAGTATTCCGGTGTCGCTGTTGGTCGCGATCAGGCTGGAGCCGCAGGCGGTCTTGTCGCCATGGCGGGCCACCGGCATGCCGTCGACCAGGGTGGTGCTGTCGCCGCTGGCGATCACGCAGGCACCGTGCAGGCACATCACCTTGTCGCCCATCCGGGCCACGGCGCGGCCGTTGACCACGGTGGAGGATGAGCCCTGCACGACCATGCCGCCGCGGTCGGTGGGGTCGTTCAAGAGAATGATCGGACGCATGTCGAAACTCCTTTTCTGGCGGCTAGGACCACAAATCAGTCACGAGGTTGCAAGGTGCCGAGCACATCGCGGATGCCATCGACCACGCCGCTGTCCTTGATCACATCGTTGAGCCAGGACTCCAGCGGCATGTTGCCCCACTTGATCGCCCGCTCCACCAGGTACGGCACCGGGCTGTGCGGTTCGGTCTGCTTGAAGAATTGCGCCACGCCCTGGAGCAGGGCAAAGGCTTCCTCGCGGTTCAGCGGGGTGGTGCGCAGGGGCGCATCGCTGCTGCGCTGCGTGGGGGCGCGGGTGGCAACGGCGTCGGCTTCTGGCCTGTGCTCGGGCTCGCTCGGGGCGGGCGCCGTGAGCCGTTCCACACCGCGCTCCTTGAGCAGGCGCTCGACCAGTTGGCGGGCGTCCAGCAGCACGTCATTGAGTGCCAGGAAGCTTGGTACATCCTGCTCGAACGCGGCGTCGGCGGCCGCTTGCAGCTGCTGGCAGGCGTGCAGGCACTGGCTGATCTGGGCGTGGCGCAGGTGCAGGTGTTCGGTGTCGGTGAGCACCACCGAGCGCTGGAACAGTTCGGCGTTGATCTTGCCTTCTTCCAGTGCCTGGTGCATTGCCGAGGGGTTTTGCCGGGCGAGGTTCTCGACCTGCCGCGACTCTTCGTACTTGTGCAGGCTGTAGTGTTGCCCCTGGGTAATCGGCAGGGTGCGCACCACTTGGGTCAGCGTGGTAGTCAGCCACGCCAGGCGGGCCGCGCGTTCCTCCACACCCTCGTCGAGGGCGGGGTACAGCGTGTCCCAGAAATCTTCCAGCAGGGCCTGGGCCACTGCCAGGGAAAAACGGACCCCAACAAAGTGCTTGCGGTGGGCCAGGCCTTCGCTCAGCCACGCCACCAGCATCAGGTCCTTGCTTTGCTCGGTGAGGCCGGCCGCAGCGAGTTGGATCACCTGCTCCCAGTCGGCCTGCTTGAGGTCGGTTTGCCAGTCGCCCTGGGTCAGGTAGTCGGCATCGGCGCGGCGAGCTTCCTTGATCTGATCGAACAGGCTGGAAAAACTCAGGTCCTCGCCGGCACCGCCATCGATCGGGGCGCGCAAGGCAGACAATGAAAGGTCGTCGAGAATGTCGGTCATGGACGGCTCTGCAGCAAAGGTAAAAGGAAGGTCACCGTGCCGAGGCGGCACGGGACCCTCGAGCGAGCTGCCCGTTACCGGCGGCAGCTCAGGTCAGGCTCAGGCATAGACCTTGTTCAGCGAACGGTCCCAGCCGCCGGTGACCTTGCCGCCACCTGCGCCATCGGAACGCTTCTGCTGGGTGTAGGTGGTCTTGATGCGCGAGAAGTTGAACTTGATCTCTTCCATCGGCAGGTCGCTTTCGGCTTTGGCTTCGCCGTCGATCGGCAGGTTGCCAAGGAAGTTCACCGAGGAGATCACCACTTCTTCGAGGGTGATGGTCAGGTAGGTCACCTTGTCACCACCGGCACGGTTCACGTTCAGCACCACTTCCTTGATGTGCTGGCCTTTGCAGCACGCCTCGAAGGCCTTGGCAGAGGCCTTGTCGACGTACTTGCGGATGGTGAAGTCGCTCAGATTGACACGCTCGGACGACGCACCGCCGGAGGAGCTGGCAGTGGCCGAAGTGGCCTGGGTGGCGCCGTACTGGTAGCCCAGTACTTCGATCCAGTCCTTGTGCTTGTCGTCCAGTGCTTCGCCTGGGATGCCGTCAATCTTGAGGTAAGCGTCAAATGCCATTTTTACGTTTCTCCATAGGTGTAAAGGGCTTCCATGATCCATAGCGTGGACCTGCCCTGAGGTTGACCCCGGCGAACGGTTCACCGGGATCGTATTGAGACCGGGCGTCAATCAAGTGCCCGGACCTCGATCTCTACGCGCCTGTTCGGTTCCAGGCACTGAATCAGTTCGGCGCGCGGCGCTTGCAGGTTGCAGCGCACCAGTGGTTTGTTGCTGCCTTCGCCCACGGCGTCGACCAGTTCTGCCGGCAGGCCCTTGCCCACCAGGTAGGTCTTGATGGTCTGCGCGCGTTGCCGCGAAACCTGCAGGTTGCTCTGCGCATCGCCGATCTGGTCGGCGTGGCCGGTGATGACGATCTTGCCGACGTTGGGGGTGTTCAGCAGTTTGTTGGCGATGCTGCTCAACTGGCGCTGGCCGGCGGCCTCAAGGCTCTGGAAGTCGGCGCGGCCGAAGGCGAACAGCGTGTCGGACTCCAGGGTGATGGTCTCGATGGCACGCAGCGAGCGCGACAGCAGGCTGTTGATGTAGTTGCGCGAGCTGGAAATCAAGAACGCGTTGTTGAGGATGCGCGGCACGTCCGGTTCGCGGACCTGGTCGCTGTAGAAGGCGATCTGGCGCCCGGCGAACTGGTAGTCGTCGGCTTCGCCGGCAGCTTGCGCGGATTGCCCGGCAGTGCGTGGCACCTGCTTGTAGATCGCCGGGTACCAGTAGTCGGGGATGCGCGCCTTGAGCACGGCTGGCTCGGCTTGCTCGCGCTGGGCCTTGGACAGCATCAGGTAGGTGTCCAGGGTGGTCTGGCCGAACGTGGCGACCGATTGGGCACGGTTGTCCACCGGCAGGGCGCGTGGCTCGACACTGTCGATGCCGCTCACCGCTTCCAGGCGCGCGGCATTGCGCTGGTAGATCTTGATGCTGCTGAGCAGGTACAGCGAGCGCGTCAGGTTGTCGGCGGTGGGCTTGAGCATCACTTTTTCCAGCTGGGCGAAATAGCGCTCGCGGATGAAGGGCTCGATGTCGTGGCCGCTGTACAGACCCATGCGCATGGCCAGCGGCACGCCGTCGACGTGGTGGCGGGCATACAGTTCGGCCGCCGCCTGGCGCAGCTGGTCGAGGGTGTGCCAATCGGTGTACTGCTGGCTGGCTGCGGCGTCCTGTTGCTGGGCGGCCTGCAGATTGCCGGCCACGGCCTGGATGGCGGCCTTGTTGTTGCTGTACGACCAGCCCCAGGCCAGGCACAACGTCAACCCCGCAACGCCAGCGGCGGCGACCCAGGCGGCCTTGCGCCGGGCCTCGCGGTGGTTGCTGGTGTACAGCGCCACCAGGTGCTGGTCAGGGATGATCACTTTGCGGAACAGGCTGGCGATGAACAGCGGCGCGGCCTGGTTGTGGCCACCCGCGGTGTGGGCAGGCGCGGCCAGGGCGAAGCGCTCGCGCACCTGGCGGGCATAGGCTCCCTGGGCCGGCTCATCGGCGTCCAGGGCGCTGGTGAAGTAGAAACCACGCAGCAGTTCGGCGCTCTGGTAAGGGTTGGCGCGCAGCAGGTCGGTGACAAAACCCTTGAGCAGCGGCTTGAGCGCCGCCAGCTCCAGCGGCAGGCGGTAGGCGGCCGGGTCCTGGCGGGTCAGCTGGATGTCCTGCTCAAGCACTTGCTGGTCGGCCAGTGCCTGCCAGTGCTCGACCAACGCGTCCAGCGCGCTGGCAAAGCGGCTGCCCCAATCGGCCTGTGCGAAGCCTTCGTGGGCGAAGGTCTTGCCCATGACCTCGTCACGGGCGGCGGGGTCGAGCTGACGCAGGAAATGGGTGAAGCCTGGCAGCAGGTCGCACTTGGTGAACACCAGGTAGATCGGCAAGCGCAGCGCCAGCAACTCGTGCGCCTCCTGGATACGCTCGCGCAGGCGCTTGGCCAGGCGCTCGCGGCCTTCGGCGCCGGCATTGAGGATGTCTTCGATGCTGACAGCCACGATCAGGCCGTTGAGCGGGCGGCGCTGGCGGTGCTGGCGCAGCAGGCCGAGGAAGGCGCGCCACTTGCCGGCTTCTTCCTGGTTGTCGATGTAGCGCCCGGCGGTGTCGAGCAGCACGGCTTCGGAGCTGAAGAACCAATCGCAGTTGCGTGTGCCGCCAAGGCCTGCAACCCGTGCGCCTTCGCGGTCGGCGTAAGGGAAGGTGAGGCCGGACTGGTAGAGCATGGTGCTCTTGCCCGAGGCCGGCTGGCCGATCACCAGGTACCAGGGCAGGGCATACAGGGCGTCCTTGTTCGCCCCCGGCTTGGCCGAACCCTGCAGGCGCTCCAGGCTCTGCAGCAGGCGCTCGCGCAGCAGGCTCACTTCTTCGCGGTCCTGGGGGCTGGCATTGAGCACCGCTTGGTCGGCGTCATCGCGCAGCAGGGCCTGCAGGTCGTGGTGGTTGGACACGCCTCGGTACATCAGCAGCACGTAGGCGGCCGACAACAGCATGAACAGCCCGATACCGGCCAGCAGGCTGTAGAGCGAGGCAAAGCCCAGCGCCACGCCAGCCGCCCAGACCAGGAAGATGGCCAGGAAGAACACCACGCCGAGCACATACGGCTGGTATTTGAAGAAGTAGTACTTGAGCCTGTTCATCGATACTGTTCGTCCCGCGCGCTGGCAAAGCGCTCAATGAAATCGTTCAGCGCCAGGTCGTCGGCTGGCAGCGCCAAGGCGCCACCTGCCGCTGGCTGGGGCAAAGGGTCCAGCAGGTTGTAGCGCTCATGGGCGCCGGCCACGCCAGTCAGCACGCGGTACACCTCGTCGCAGCCGCGCGAGGCGAAGCACAGCAGGCCCGGGCGCATGAAGTTGTCCACCAGCACGCTGACATCCGGCATGCCGGCGCTGCCGCGCAGGCGTGACAGCAGCGTGCACCAGAGGTCGGCCATCGGCCGCTTGAGCCCGCTCTGCGCAGGCAGGGGCAGGTTGATCGCGGCAGGCTGCCCGTGCTTGAGGGCGGCGCGCAGGCGGTACAGGCTGGCCATGCCGGCCTGGGTGTCGAACTCCGGGTAGCTGTGGCGCAACGGCCGGGCGACGTCGTGCAGGTTGAAATCGCGCAGAAACTTCTCGTGCACCCGGCGGTACAGGTCCAGGTCTTGCGCGGTCCAGCCGCGCATGGCCTTGATCCGGGCGAACAGCTCGGCCATGTCGCTGCCTTGCGCGGCCTGCATCAGCAGCGGCTTGATCTGCCCGGCAAACAGCTCGCTGAGGATGTGTGGGCTGACGAACTGGCCGTCGTGCTCCACGCGGATGCTCTGGAACACCATGAACGGGTAGCGCCGTCCGCTGGTATCGCGCGAGCTGATGAAGCCGCCGAGCAGCCACTGCCCGCCACGGCTGCGGTAGCAGAAGAAGCACACCGGCAGGGCGTCGAAACGCTCGCGCCAGTCGGCTTCGGCCTGCATCCGGCCAAGGCCGTTCTGCAGCCACAGGTCGAACTCGCAGGCCTCCGGCAGGGCGCCGTTGAGGCTGACGAAGTCGGCACTGGCCGGGACTTTGCCGAAACACCCGATCATCGTGCGCCGGCCCCTTGCATCGTGCTTGCCATCGTCAGTTCACCCGCGCGCTGTCATTGAGCACGCTCAGTGCCTTGACCTGGGCCAGGTCGGTCATCTTCACCCCGCCGTAGTTGCGTACCACCAGGCTCACCGGGCCTGCCACCGATTGCCAGGTAAAACGCTGCTGGATGGTGTCCAGGTCGCTGACCCGGGCACTGTCATTCATCTTCAGCAGGCCCCAGCGGCCGGGGTAGTCGAACACGGTGATGCGCTGGCCTTCCAGGGTCACCACGTCCAGGCGTGCGCCCGGTGTGTTGTTGCTGCCTGGCCAGGCGAAACGGTTCCAGCTGGTGCGGCCGTTGCGGTAGTGCTGCTCCTGGCCATCGAGGGTGAAGATGATGTCGGTGTAGCGGGCGGACGGTTCGAGCATGATCTCGAAGCCGTTCTCGCGGTCCGACAGGCTGGCGATCACCTGGCCCACGGAGCTGGCCTTGTCGATGCTGTCGACCATCCGCGCGTTGACCAGGGGGCTGGTGTTGTTGCCGCTGCCCATGCCCAGCCCTTCGCCTGCGGCCAGGTTGCCGATTTGGTTGCGCTTGAAGGCCGGCAGTAACCCGCTGTCGGGGTCGACGAAGCGCTGCAGGTCCTTGACCGAGGCTTCGTTGTCGCTGCTGGCGACGATCGGGTAGCGGTGCGCCATGACTTGCTGCCAGGGGCGGGCGATGTCCTGCGCCCAGGCTTTGGCGATCTGCTGCCCGGCGGGGTCGCGCAGGGTTTCCCAGGTGTACTGCAGCGGCGAATTGAACAGCCGCAGCAGCGACTCGGAGAGGCTGCCGGCGCTGGTGTCGACGCTGGTCTCGATGTAATTGCGCACCAGGGTCACTTCCGAAGGCTGGCCTTCGAGGGTTTCGCTGATCAGCAGCTTGCTGTTCTTGCCCACGTCCTGGGAGCGCTGGATATTGCTCAGGCGCACCTTGAGCTTGCGCAGGGCAGCCAGGTAGCGGTCCATCACGGTACTGTCGGCGCCCTCGGCGTTTTGCGCGGCGAACAGCCGCGAGACCGGCTCGAAGCGCTTGGCCAGGCTGGCGTCGTCAACCCGTGGCAGCTTGGCGACGATGGCTTCTGCCGCAGCGCCCTGGCTGGCGAACACGCCCTTGATGCTGCTCCAGAAGCTGTCCTCGGCAGCATTGGCCGGGGAGGCGGAGGCCTGCTTGGGCAGGTCCCAGTCGGTGTTGTGGTTGACCGCGGCCAGCAGGCTCTTGACCGGCGAGTTCTGCACGTCGCTGAGCACGCTCAGGCGTTCGCTGGCATTGGCCATGTCGGTGAAGTGGCGCACACCCACGCCTTGCAGCAAGGTGAACCAGGCATCGGCGTAGTCGGCCTTGTAGCGGGCCAGCAGCTCCCGCATGAAGTTGGCCTTTTGCACCAGGCCATTGCCGCCTTCACCGTCGAGCACCCAGTCGCTGTCGTTGCGCAGCTCGCCCGAGAGCAGCTTGATCAGCTCGGGCTGGACGAACGTTTCCCAACCCTGGCGGGTATAGAAAGCCGGTACCGATTCTGCCGAGAACAGCTGGTTGCGGCTGTTGGCCGGGACCATGTCGGCCAGGGTCAGCGCCGGATACTGGCGGCCGGATTCCAGTTGCAGGCGCAGGTATTCGCGGTCGACCAGGGAGCTTGCGATCATGAACGAGCGCAGGCTCTGGCGCGCATCGGTGACCAGCTGCTCGTTGCGCCGCAGGGCGGGCGCCGTGCCTTGCTGCAGGTAGCGCACGTACATGGCGCTGTTGGCGGCGATCAGCTCGGGGCTGATCGCCTGCCCCTGTGCCTGCGCCGCCTCGGCCCAGGCGCGTGGCAGCTCGGTGGCGACGAAATCGGCATCCGGGTGCGCCTGCGGGTTGGACAGGATCAGGTAGAGCTTGAGCGCGCTGTAGGCTTCGATCACCGAGGCGATCTGCTGCTCGCTGAGGCGTCCGAGGCTGTCTTCGGACAGCGACAGCCCGGCGGTGAGAGCGGTGTCTTCGGAGGAGTCGGCGCTGGATACCGAACGGGCCTTGTCCTGCAGCGCATCGAGCGCGCGGCGCCGGCCTTCCTGGCCCAGTGCCTGGCTGCCGTTGCCGGCGACGGCAGTCAGCCGTTCGGCCACCTGGGGCGCCTTGAATACCTTGACGCCTTGGGCAGGGGTGGCGTTGCTCGCCGCTGCGTTGGCCGGGCGGCGCTTGCCGCTGTCGGCCAAGGGGGTGCGGTCGACGGTTTCGGCAAACTGGTTGAGCGCGCGCAGTTGTACCTGCAGCTGCTTGCCGATCGGCTCCAGGGCCTGGGTGCGCAGTTGCTGCAGGTAAGCCTGGCGCAGCGGGCCGAGCAGGTCGGCGCCACTGTACAGGCCAGCGCCCAGCGCCAGCGGAACGCCTTGGGTATCGTAGCCCTCGAACTCGCCCAGGTAGCGGCGCAGCTGCTCCATGGCCTGGCCGGAAGCCAGGCGCTCGGCCTGGTCCGGCGCCTGTTCGAGTTCGCTCAGTTCGCCGCCGATACTGCCCAGCACTTGGCGGTTGTTGTGGAACGACACACCTTCCCAGGCCAGCAGCGCCACGCCGGCAAGGGCTGCGGCACCGGCCAGCGCCGGGGTGAGGGCGCGGGTACGCCCCTGGCGCGAGTAGTACAGGCTCAGGTTGCGGTCGGGGAACACCACCTCGCGGAAGGTGCCGGTAATGAAGTAACTCTTGTCACCGATCTTTTCTGCAAGCCGGCCGGTACCTGCGCGTTCGCTGGCCTGTAGCGCGTAATGGGCGCCCAGCGCATCTTCATACACCGGCGGCAGTTGCTCGTCGGTCTGCAGTGCGCTGGTAAAGTACACGCCGCGCACGATCGGCGGTGTGCGGCCTTCGGCAGTGCGTTCGAACTGCTCCAGAAAGCCGCCCAGCACGCTGGCCAGCTCGGCGAAATAATTGGGGAACTGCAGCAGCTCGACGTCGGCCGTGTTGCCGGCGCCGATCAGCTGGCCGTCGACGTGTTCGCGAACACTGCCCAGCAACTGGCTGAAGCGCGCTTGGGCCACGGCGCGCAAGCCTTTGCTGCGCACCTCGGCGAGCGGGAAGGTCATGCCCAGAGGTTGTTGGCGCTGGTTGTTGTCCAGGCCTTCGAAAGCCTGGTTGAAGCCCGGCAGCAGGTCGGTCTTGCTCAGCATCAGGTACAGCGGCGGGTTGACCCCCAGGCACTCGCTGTACTCGTCGATGCGCCCGACCAGGCGTGCGGCGATGGCCTCGCGTTCGGCAACCGTGGCGCAGATGATCTCCGGCAGGCTGACCACCAGCACCAGGCCGTTGACCGCAGGCTTGCTGCGCTGCTTGCGCAGCAGTTTGAGGAACGCGGCGAACTCGCTGGCCGAGGCATCGTCACGCAGGTAGCGCCCGGCGGTGTCGATCAGCACCGCCTCGGGGCTGAAGTACCAGTCGCAGTGCTGGGTGCCGCTGTCGAAGCCGCTGGCCTGGGCGCCGGCAATCGAGGCATGCAGCCCGGAGCGGGTCAACAGCGAAGTCTTGCCCGAGGCCGACATGCCGATTACCAGGTACCACGGCAGGTCGGACAGCGCCGAGGCGCCGCCACCCCCTGCCGAGCGTGCCGAACGCAGCATGGCGATGGCGTGCTTGAGGCGCTCGCGCAGCACATGCTGATCGCGAAACTCGCCTTCGCTGCCCAGCGAACGGTCGACTTCCAGCTGGACCAGGTGCTCGATGTTCTGCTCGGCGCGGATGCGCCGGTACTGGCGCAGCACCACCAGCAACAGGCACAGCGCGCTGAACAGCGTCATGGCCACGTACACCTGCTCCGGTGCCAGCTGCCAACGCGGCAGGGCGAACCAGCAGATCAACAAGCCGATCACCCAGCCCAGGGCCAGCGCGAACCAGAAATTCTTCAAACAGCGCAGTAGTGCTTTCATGTCTTCCTGACCGTACCCAAGTTAAACGCCGAACAGTTGTCGGACCTGTTCTGCCAATGCCGCGACTTCCTTGCCCAGCAACCAGTCCAGGGTCAGGTACACGGCGCCGCAGACAAGTGCCACCAGCACCAGGTAAAGCCACAGCGGCACTTCGTAGCGCAGCATCTGCGAGACCTGGTCGGGCAGCGCCCACTGCGCGGCGAGTGCCTTGCGTGGCGCACGGTGGCGGGCGATGTCCTGGCCCAGGGTGTTGGCGATGTAGCGCAGCTGGTCTTTCTGCTCCAGGCTGTACTTGCCCTCGAAGCCCAGGGCCAGGCACAGGTGGTACACCTCGAGCACATCGAGGTTGCGCTTGACGTCGCTGCGCAGGCTGTCGAGCTTGTCGAAGAAGCCCTGGCCGGCCAGGTGCACGCCGAAGTACTGGAACTGCAGCGGGTTGATCTCGATCTGGTTGCGGATCTCGCTGGGCCCGGCATTGAGCACGCTCTCGTCGAGAAACGCGCACAGCGCGTACTGGGCGTCCTTGACCTGCTCGACGCTGTAGTTGGCACGCCGCGCATCGCGCTCCAGCGCCGGGAAGAACTCATCGACACTGGCGCGCAGGCGCTTGACGTCGACTACCTTGTTGCCCCGGCGAATCATCAGCGCCATGGTCAGGAAGTCCTTGACCAGGTCCTTGAGGGTCGAGGGTTGTTCGACGGCGGTCACGCCGCCTGGCATCACGGCAACAGTCATTTGAGCACCGCCATCAGTTCGAGCTTGAGGTTCTTGAAGGCACTGGGCACGTAGAAGGCGATGGCGTTGGCGCCCATCATGCGTTCATACACGCGGCCATGCGGTTCGATCGCGAAGTACTGGTTGTCCAGGCGCACCGGGATGGCATTGGGCGTGCGCACGCAGTGGTTGAGCGTGGCGCCGGGCATGGCGGTGTTGACCACCACTTCGATGTCTTCCGGCGAGCCGACCTTGAACGCCCGCGGTACCAGTTCCAGCACCTGGGCGCCGGGCATGTCGGCGTGCACCGAGATGTAGAAGTCGGCATCGGCCAGGCGCGGGTCGTTGAGGCGGCCGACGTAGTACGACGGGCGCGTCTGGTCCAGCGCAATCGGGATGTACTGGTTGGGCACCACGCTGTTGAGCAGCTCGCGCACCAGCCGGTCGAGCTTGAGCATCGAGGCGGCCGGATCGTGGTGGTCGTAGGGCGCAATGTCATCCAGGCGGGCGTTGAGCGAGAAGGTCAGCAGGCTACCGGCCAGCTCGGCGAGGAAGCGGTACAACTGCTCCGGGTGCAGCCGCGGGTGCTGCAGCAAGTGGGCAAGGCCCGGGTAGGCGCGGTTGACGGTGTACAGCAGCCAGAACAGGCTGACGTCGCTGGAGCCGAACTCGGCGATCTGGTCGGCGCGCTCGCGGCGCCGCCCGGACAACGTTTCGCTCTTGCTCTGCAGCAGCGCCAGCAGGCGCTGGGCGATGGTCAGCAAGGTGTCGTGGGCGCCCAGGTGCAAGGCGGGGTGGACGAACTGGCTGTCGACGCTGAAGGCGTTGAGGTTGTTGCGCTGCAGGTGCAGCAGCGGGCAATAGCTGTAGCCGTCCAGGGCATCGCCATCGACCAGCAGCACCACGTTCAGGCGCAGGCTGGTGATCTCGTTCTCCAGGTCGCCTTCGTTGAGGTCGGGCAGGGTATCGAAGGCCTTGCGGTAGCGGCGTGCGCCCTGGCGTTCGGCACCTTCCTCGAGGTAGTTGGCGCTGTAGGGTTCTGCCAGCTTGAGGGCGGCATACACCTTCAGGCCCGAGCCCTGCATCACGTCCTTGAGGTCGCGGGCGGCGGGCAGCGGGTCGTGCTGCGGGGCATCGAACACCGAGCCGTCAGGGAACACCAGGTGCAGGCGCTTGAGCTGCAGGATGCCGCCGCTCAGGGCCTGCTCGTCGACTTCCAGGGCTTGCACGCCCCAGTGGAACGGCGAGCTGCGCAGGCTTGCCTGGGCCAGCTGGTGCTGGTGGAACTCGTCCTGGTACTGGAAGTGCTGGGGCAGGAGGAACATGCCCTCCGACCACATCACACGGCTTTTCTTACTCATGGATACCTTCCAGTGCTGAGTCGAACAGGTTGTTCATCGATTTCTTCATGGATTGGTCGGCGGCCTGTTCGGCCGCCTGCTGCGCGGAGTCCAGCGCCTTGGCCTGCAGCTGCTGGGCCACGGTGGGCTGCGGTTGCGCCGGCTGCAAAGTGGCCACGGCCTGCTGGTTGGGCAGCTCCAGCACGTCCTGGCCGCGCTCGGCGGTGATGGCGTTGTGGTCGAGCAGGATGCGGCCGCCACTGGAGGAGAAGAAGATGCCGTCCTTGCGGAAGGCGTCGGCGTTGAAGGCCATCTTCCAGCGGCCACCGCTTTCGTCGCGGAAGAAGGCGGCCACGGCCACGTAGCGTGCCTGTTTGTTCAAGGGCCAGCGCTGGATGTCGCCGATGCCGGGCAGCACCACCCGCTCACGGCTGTCGAGCAGGGTATTGCCCAGCGCCTGCTCCGGGTGCTGCTGCAAGGTGTCGGCATCGCTGCTGACGAAGCGCTCCAGGCTGGTGAGCTGGTAGATCCGGGTGACCACCGACAGCGGCGTGCCGGCAGCGTCCGGGTTCAGCTGGTTGCCACCGTCGATGGTGAGGATCACCTGCTCGTCGCTGCTGAACAGCATGTCGCCAGCCCACGTGTCGTCGACTCGCTTGCCGACCCGGTCGGTGATGCCGCAGGCGCTCAGCGCCGATGCCACGATCAATACACCCAGTAACCTGCCCATTGCCCTGCTCCTGATGATTCGCTCTGGCAGCACCCGTGCTGCCGATGGTCCCTGCGTCAACGTGTGTATCCCTTACGCCAGGCTGTAGGTGAAACCACCGGCCTCATCCAGGTCGATGCGCAGGCTGTTGATCGGCTGGTCCTCGGCCATGCGCGCCAGTACATGCTCGGCCAGCTCCGGCATGAGGCTGCCCGAGAGGATGTTGTCGATGTTGCGTGCACCGCTGTCGACTTCGGTGCAGCGCGCGGCAATCGCCGGCACCAGCGCCGGGCCAAAGTGCAGCTGGGCCTGGTGGTTGTGCTCGAAGCGTTGGCGGATACGCGCAAGCTTCAGGCCGACGATGCGTTCGAGAATGGCGTCCTGCACCGGGTAGTAGGGGACGATGCTCAGGCGGCCGAGGAATGCCGGCTTGAACACGGCATTGAGCTGCTCGCGCAGGTCCTCGACCAGTTGCGCCGGGGCTGGGGCCTGTACGGCCCCCAGGCAGGTGCGCATGATGTGCTCGGTGCCGACGTTGGAGGTAAGGATGATCACCGTGTTGCGGAAGTTGATCTCGCGCCCTTCGCCGTCGTCCAGCACGCCCTTGTCGAACACCTGGAAGAACAGTTCGAGCACGTCGGGGTGGGCCTTTTCCACCTCGTCGAGCAGCACCACGCTGTAAGGCTTGCGGCGCACCGCTTCGGTCAGCACGCCGCCTTCGCCGTAGCCGACGTAGCCGGGTGGCGAACCCTTGAGGCTGGAGACGGTGTGGGCCTCCTGGTACTCGGACATGTTGATGGTGATCACGTTGCGCTCGCCGCCGTAGAGGGTGTCGGCCAGGGCCAGGGCGGTCTCGGTCTTGCCCACGCCGCTGGGGCCGAGCAGCAGGAACACGCCGATCGGCTTGTTCGGGTCTTCCATGCGCGCCCGGGAAATCTTGATGCGCTTGCCGATCTCGTGCAGGGCGTGGTCCTGGCCGAGCACGCGCTCGGCCATCAGCGCGGGCAGGCGCTGCACGGTGTCGATTTCGTCGCGCAGCATCTTGCCCAGCGGGATGCCGGTCCAACCGGCGATCACTTCACCGATGGTGGCGCCATCGACCAGGGCGTGGACCAGCGGCTCCTCGCCCTGGACATCGGCCAACTGGTTGCGCAGTGCGGCCAGTTCGGTGCGGTTGTCGGTGTCACTGGCCTCGCCCAGGGCGTGGATCTGGCGCACCAGTTCCAGCTCGCGCTGCCACTGCAGGTTCAGCCGCTGCTGGCGCTCGCTGGCCTGAGCGAGTTGTTCGTGCAGTTGCTCGAGCCGGCGCTGGTGGTCGCTGCCTTGGCGTTGCTCCTGCTGCAGCAGGGTGATTTCCGCCTGGAGGTGGCCGACCAGGCGCAGGCAGTCTTCAAGACGCCCCGGTTGCGCGCTCTGGCCCAGGGCAACCCTGGCGCAGGCGGTGTCGAGCACGCTGACAGCCTTGTCCGGCAGCTGCCGGCCGGTGATGTAGCGGCTGGACAGGCGCACCGCCTGCACCAGGGCATCGTCCATCACCGCCACGCGGTGGTGCGCCTGCATCTTGTCGAGCAGCCCGCGCAGCATATAGATAGCCTGCTGTTCGTCTGGCTCCTCAACCTTGACCACCTGGAAGCGGCGGGCGAGGGCGGCGTCTTTTTCGAAGTACTTCTTGTATTCGGCCCAGGTGGTGGCGGCGATGGTGCGCAATTCGCCGCGCGCCAAAGCTGGCTTGAGCAGGTTGGCCGCATCGTTCTGTCCGGCCTGGCCACCGGAGCCGATCAGCGTGTGGGCTTCGTCGATGAACAGGATGATCGGGTGGACGCTGCGCTTGGTCTCCTCGATCACCGATTTCAGGCGGTTCTCGAACTCACCCTTGATCCCGGCACCGGCCTGCAGCAGGCCCAGGTCCAGGGTGTGGATGGCGACGCCCTTGAGTGGCGCCGGCACATCGCCCTGGGCGATACGCAGGGCCAGGCCCTCGACCACGGCAGTTTTGCCGACGCCGGCTTCGCCGGTGAGGATCGGGTTGTTCTGCCGGCGGCGGGTGAGGATATCGACCATCTGCCGAACTTCGGCTTCGCGGCCCAGCACCGGGTCGATCCGGCCTTCGCGGGCACTGCGGGTCAGGTCGACGGTGTACTGGTCCAGCGCCGGGGTCTTGCCCGACCCCGCGGCCCGGGCGGGCGCTGCGCTGCCGGCGGCGGCCAGCGGCGTGGCCTGCTGGGCTTCACCACTGGCGCTGATCAGCTCGGCCAGGTTGGCGCGCAGGTCGTCGACGTTGACCTTTTCCAGTTCGGCCGCGCTGGCCAGCACCAGCCGGTGCAGGTCGGGGTCATTGAGCAGGGCCAGCAGCAGGTAGCCGCTGCGGATCTGTTGGCTGGCGTATTCGATCGAGGCCAGCACCCAGGCGCGTTCGATCAGCTGGGTGATGTGCGGCGACAGGGCGGGGGTGCGGGTGTTGCCAGTCTTGAACCCTTCCAGTGCCTGGGCCAGCTGCGATTGCAGGCGCTCGACCACCACATCGTAATGACGCAGCAGCGGGCGCAGGTCGTTGTCGTCGCCTTCGAGCAGTTGCAACAGCACGTGCTCGATGTCCACTTCGTAGTGACGCTCGGCAAGGCACAGCGCGGCGGCGCTCTCGGTGGCGCTGCGGCAGGTGTCGTTGAGCTTGGCAAACAAGGACTTGAGATTCACAGCGAGACCCCATCAAAAGGAATACTAAAAATGCCGCAGCGCACAGGCTTGGCCTGGCTGCCGGGCCGCTTCAGCCAGCCCATCCAGCCCAGCGCCACGCCGCCTTGGCGGCCCAGGCGGGCAACCGGTACGGCTTCGGGCTTGAGTTGCGGTGCCAGTTCGAAATCAAGGCTCGGGCCGAGGTAGAAGCGCACCAGCTCGACCAGCTTGCGGTAGGTATCGGTGCCCGGCAGCAAGCGCTGGTAATCGGCCAGCTCCAGCGGGCCGATCTCGATACGCACGCACGACTGGTAGTCCCAGACGCGGTTGCCGGCGACGCTGCTCTGGCCCAGCTGGGCGTTCTGCCGGCCCAGGCGCGTGCACTGCTCGGGCGCCAGTTGCAGCCAGCGCCCGGCGAACTGAGTTACGGTGAACGTCAGGCCGAAGTAGAAGCACAGCATCGCCTGCAGGTTCTGCGGGTTGCGCGGGCGCTGGGTGAACAACCCGGCGAAATGGCTGTACAGCTCGTGGCGCAACCCCGCGCCGGCTTCGCCGAACTTGCGCTTCTGGCCTTGCTCGCCGAAGCCCACCAGGTTGAGCAGGTAGCGTTCGAAGTCCGAGGCGCCGTTGCGCTCATGCTCGATGTGGAACCGGTACTTCTGCCAGGCCTGGTAGAACAGCGCGACCATGCGGTGGGAGAACAGGTCCAGGAACGCGTGCGCGGCATCGTCGCGGTACTGGATGTGACGGTTCATCAGCAGCTCGGTGTAGGGCCGCGGCAGCACGCCCGACGGGCCCACCAGGCCCATGAAGGTCACCTGCACCTCGGACAGCGGCTGGCCGTTGATGTTGCTGCGCTCGGCGCGCTCGAACTTCAGTTCGCTGACTTCGCTGACCGGGAAGTTCAGCGACAGTTGCGAGCGAAAACGCAGCGGGTCTTCATGCGGCCGGGTTTCCGGGTCGATACGCCCGGCACGGCTGTAGTGCAGGCGCAGCAGCCGTACCAGTTGGAAGAATTCGAACCGGTAGGGCTCCGCGCGTGCCTGGTCGATCAGACCAGGGGTTGATCGCCGGTTCTGGCTGGCCATTGTACGATTCTCTTTTCCCGCTGACGGGTACGCAGGGTGAGTTGGGTGAAGCTGTTGACGGTGCAGTACTGGCTGAAGAAGTGATCGAGGATCTTGCCGAACAGGAACACGCCGCTGCCGATGTACTGGCTTTCGTCCAGTTCCAGGGTGATGCCCACGCCGCGCACGAAATTCGGCCGCGGGTGGCCGATGCGCGCCACCACCGGTTCGCTCTTGATCGACAGGATGCCGCTGATCTGCTTGCGCACGGCCGATGTGCGCCGGTAGTCGTAGAGGCTGAGCATTTCCTGCAGCACCTCCTTGCCATTGGCCACCAGCGACAGGTGGTTCAGCGACAGGTGCGAGACCAGCCGCCAGATCAGGCCTTCGCCCAGGGGCACGCGGGCCGTGGCGGTGGGTTTGCGCAGCATGCGGATGCTGTCGACCACGCCGTCCTGGTCGAGGCTGAAGTCGCTCTGGTTGCCGCCGTAGCTGAGCAGTTGCGGCAAGTCGCGGTTGCTGCAGGTCAGGGCGATGCTCAGGGTGTCGTTGCTGGTGTCGATCAGGTCCAGCTCGCGGTCGACCACGCGGATCAGCATGTCGGTGCCGCCCTGGCTGCCGCGCCGTGACGGTTGCCGGCGGCCGATCCAGTAGCAGGCATCCGGGCCCAGCTCACCGCGCGGTTCGAAGAATGGGTTGCAGGCGCTGACCGTGTCTTTGCCAGCCAGCTTGCGCACCCGCAGCACGCGGTCGATCGACACCACTTCGGCGTTGCCTTGCAGGCGCACGTCCGGGGTCACCGGATATTCGGGCAGCGCGTGGGTCAGCTTGATCGGCTCGGCCTGATGCTTGAACAGGTTGATGATCGGCGTGCAGCCGAGCTTGAAGTTGTTGCGGCCGATGTTCTGCGCCAGGCGTACCAGGCGCTCGCCCAGCTCGAAGTGGGCGAAGTAGAAGTTGATCTCCAGCGTGCGCAGGTCACGCCCGGCCAGGCTGCGCTTGAGCCCGCCGATGTCGAAGAACATGAACTTGTCGGGGAAGGTGAAGTAGTCATGCAGCAGGCGGTAGCCGGCGAACGAGCGCGACGAGTAGTCGACCAGGCCATCGGCGGCTTCGAAACCCACGGCCTGCAGGGCATCGGCGGGCAGGCCGATCTCGCGGCGCTGGCCATTCTCGGTGAAGCTCAGGGTGGCCTTGGCCAGGTTGTTGAACAACAGTTCGTACAGTTGCAGCATCAACGTGCTTTCGCCGTCGAGGAAGAACCGCAGCGAGTGGATGTCCAGCTGGCCGAAGTGCTGGTCAGTGGTCGCCGCCAGGGCGATTTTCAGGTGGGCGACCAGGTCGGCGCTGTGGCCGTTGAACACCGAGCGTTCGAGTTCGACGAACGCGGCATCCTGGACCGCGATGGGCCACAGTTGTACCGGGTAGCAGGTGCGGAACCGGCAGGCGACACCGTCGACAACGCGCGAAGCGATTTCGCTGTGGCGCTCGATGGTATGGCAGCCGGTCAACGCCGCCCGGTTGCCGGCGCAGAACTCGGCGATCGACAACGCCGGGGTAGGGCGCAGGTAATGCGGGTAGAGAACTTCGAGGAAGGCTTCGACGATTTCCGGAAACTCGTCATCGAGCTTTTTATGAATCCGTGCCGAAAGGAACGAAAACGCTTCGATCAGGCGCTCGGTGTGCGGGTCTTCGCAGTTGTCCCCTTCGATCAGCAGGCGCGAGGCGATTTTCGGGTACTCGCGCGCAAATTCCTGCCCGAGGTAGCGCAGGTGCGAGAGTTCCTTTTCGTAGTAGGGCAGCAGATCGTCGAGCATCAGTTGAGGTTCTGCACTTTGTATTCTTGGGTATTGACCTGGAGTACCGCATCGAAGGACACCTGGCGCGTGGCGTCCTGCAGGTGCAGCACCGCATCGACCCGGAAGGTCAGCATGCGGTGGCCCACTTGCTGGTTCATCAATTGCACGCGCACCGCGCGAAAGCGTTTGTCGCCCACGCTGATGGCGCGTTCCAGCTGCGCCTGGATCAACCGCCGGTCCTCGGGGTTGAGCACGCCCTTGCTGGTGAAGTCGGGCATGCCGTACTCAAGGATGCTGCCGGCCAGTTGCGGATGGCTGCCCAGGCGCTCGGCGACCAGGCACTGGCGGGTATTGACCAGCACCTCGAGGTCGCGGATCAGGCTGGCCTTGTAATCGGCCAAAGAGCACAGGCGCCCGGACACCGCCTCGCTTGCCTGATGCGGTACATCATCGAGCAAGCGATCGAGCAGCGTGGGTACCAATTGGTAGTGACGGCTCATGGGTGAACTGCGCCTTCCTGGCCTGGGTTCGATCAGCTACGGGTGGATTGCGGAAGTTCGGCGACCAGGCGCAGCGAGGCGGTCAGTTCGTCGAGCTGGTAGTGCGGGCGCAGGAACGCCACGGCCTTGTAGGCACCCGGCTTGCCGGGCACTTCCACGACCTCGACACTGGCTTCGCGCAGCGGGAACTTGGCCTTGGCCTCCTGGCCCGCGGTGTCGTCGAGCAGCACGTAGTCAGCCAGCCATTCGTTGAGGAACGACTCGACGTCCTTGCGCGAGGCAAAGCTGCCGATCTTGTCGCGCATGATCGCCTTCATGTAGTGGGCGATGCGCGAAGTGGCGAAGATGTACTGCAGCTGCGCCGACAGGCGTGCGTTGGCGTTGGCAATGTCGGTGTTGTACTGCTTCTGCTTCTGTGCCGACTGGGTGCCGAAGAACGCGGCGTAGTCGGTGCCCTTGCAGTGCACCAGGGGGATGAAGCCCAGGTCCGACAGCTCTTTTTCGCGGCGGTCGGTGATAGCGATTTCAGTCGGGCACTTAAGCGCGACTTCGCCGTCGTCGGTCTTGAAGGTGTGGGTCGGCAGCCCTTCGACCAGGCCTCCGCCTTCCACGCCACGAATCGCCACGCACCAGCCGTAGCGCGAGAAGGCGTCGGTGACGCGCGTGCCCAGGGCGTAGGCGGCGTTCATCCACAGGTACTTGTTGTGGTCGCGGCCGTCGACGCTTTCGACGAAATTGAATTCGTCCACCGGCACGGTATCCGGGCCGTAGGGCAGGCGGCCAAGCACATGGGGCAAGGTCAGGCCGACGTAGCGCGAGTCTTCCGAGGCGCGGAACGACTTCCACTTGGCGTACTCGACGGTGTCGAAGATCTTCGCCAGGTCGCGCGGGCCGGACATGTCGGTGAACGAGTCCCAGCCGAACAGCTCGGGCGAGGCAGCCGAAATGAACGGTGCGTGGGCAGCGGCGGCGACGTGCGAGATTTCTTCGAGCAGGTACATGTCTTCGGGGCTGCGGGTGAACTCGTAGTCGCCCAGCAGCATGCCGAATGGCGCGCCGCCAAAGGTGCCGTATTCCTCTTCGTAGATTTTCTTGAACAGCGCGCTCTGGTCGAATTCGCTGGCAGCCTTCAGATCGCGCACCAGGTCTTTCTTCGAGGCGTTGAGCAGGTGGATCTTCAGCGTGGTGCTGGTTTCGGTCTGGTCGACCTGGTACTTCAGGCCGCGCCACGAAGCCTCCAACTGCTGGAACTCGCGGGCGTGCATGATCTCGTTCATCTGCTCGGAGAGCATCGCGTCGATTTCGGCGATGCGTGCATCCAGTACCGCGATCAGGTCCTTGCTCGGCGTCAGTTCGCCTTCCAGTACCTGGCCGACCAGTTCACCGATCAGGTCGCGGGTGCGGCTGCGTTCGGTTTCCGAGCGGGCCACGCGGCTTTCGGAAATGATGCTGTCGAGCAGCGAGGCCTGCGGGGCGAAGTGCTCGACTTCGACCAGGTCGGTGTCCTGCTGCGGCAGTGCTTGTTTGTCGGTCATCGTCTGGCTCCTGCTTACTCGTTGCCGTCGGCGGCGGGGACGGCGGCCTCGCGACCGAATTCCTTGCCCAGGGTTTTCAGCTTCTCGGTGTTTTGCAGCACGTCCATCAGCAGCTCTTCGAGCTTGTCGTTGCCGCCCATCTTGTTGCGCAGGTCAGCCAGCTTGTTGCGCACTTCCAGCAGCTTGCGCAGCGGCTCGACCTGCTTGACCACGTTCTGCGGCTCGAAGTCTTCCATGCTGTTGAAGTTCAGCTCCACGCCCAGCTGGGTGCCGTTCTTGGCCAGGGTGTTGTCGACGCGGTAGGTCAGGCGCGGCTTGATGCCCTTGAGCACGCCGTTGAAGTTGTCGCGGTCGATGAACACGAACTTGCGGTCCTTGAGCTTGGGCAAGGGCTCCAGCGGGTTGCCGGAGAAATCGCCCAGCACGCCGACGACGAAGGGCAGTTCCTTTTTCTCGATCGCATCGCCGATGTCCACGTCGTAGGTGATGTGGACCCGCGGCGCGCGAACGCGGTCGAGTTTGTGCTGGGTACTTTCCTTCTTCGCCATCGTGATCTCCAATGCGAGCAATTCGCTGCGAAACTTGGCGCGGCCCGGTAGCGGGCCGCGCGTTACAGTCCTTCGATCGTCAGCAGCAGGCGCTGACGGATTTCGTCGTTCATTTCCAGGATGTTGTCGCGGCCCACCAGCTCTTCGAAGCTGGTGTTGCCGGCAATCTGCGTGCTGCTGCGGATGACCGAATCGTCGGGAAGCTCCGAACGCACCGGCGCGCTGATGACGCAGAACGGCAGGTCGCCCAGGCCCTTGAGGCGCTCGAAGCTCAGGCCGAAGCGCAGGCCTTCGAACAGCCGGCCAAGGCCGGGCGACTTGCTCAGGCAGTAGAACAGCACCAGGTAGTGCACCACGAAGCGGTACAGCTCGGCGCTGCTGCGATTGGGGTCGTTGATGACGCTGCGAAAGCGCGCCAGCTCGAAGCCCTGGAAGCCCACCACCCAGCGCACTGGGCTGGTGATGCGGATGACCTGGCCGCTTTCGGCCAGCACCTTGTCGTATTCGAGGGGGAACAATTCGGGGGTGGTGCTGATGAGGTTGAGCGGCACGTCCAGCTCGCTCACCAGCTGGAAAGGGGAGGCCGAGCCGATGCGCTCGTAGAGTTCGATGAGCGACTGGAAGTGGCCCTGGGTTTCGCGCCCGCTGCTGCGTTGCGCGCCCTGCAGGTATTCGCCGAACAGCGTTTGCGGACGGATCAGCGGGGCCACGGTGGCGAGGTAATCCGACGCCTGCGCCTTGAGCGCATCGGAAATAGCCCGCGTCTGGCCACGCAGCCTGATCAGTGCTTCGACATCAAACGTCTGTGTCATCGGTACATCGTCCATGAAGCTTGGTGTTCGTCCTGTAACGCCGTTGGCGTGGACCTGAAACTCGGTACTGGCACATGAATATCGTGTTGCCAGTAATGCCGTGTAGGGCAGCTCGTCGTAAGAGAAGTTCCAGCGACGGCGGCGATTTTTTCCTTGTTTTGTGAACGGGTGCAATGGTGTCGCATTGCTATCGATTGATGGTTGAGGGCGCGGAAAATAGGCGATTGGCCCCGGAGGGAGTGGGTTTTGCGCGGGAAGAATGAGCGCTGGATTCACCTCAAAATTATTTTTGAAAAAGTGAATCGCGTCGCATTTTTTGCCCGATGAACGGGTGTGTTTTCGGCTGGGCAATTGGCCATTAAATGATGGCAATGCGACGGAATACGGCGCGCCGGAGGCCTTGTAGGAGCGGATTTATCCGCGATGAAAGCAACCCCGCACATGAGTAGTGCTTCACCCTGGACCGCGGATCAATCCGCCACCAAAGACTATGAAACCCTTCCCTCTACAACGTAGTTCCACTACGTGGAACCACATTCCATTGTGCTCCCACCCCCACTCGCGCTTATCTGTCCCCACCCACGACCTGCCTTTTCCCCCGTCGTGATCTCAAGCGAACAACAAAAAACGGGACCCACCCGCGCGAGGAGATTCCCCATGTCGCAGCATCAGCACATCCTGGCCTGGCTCAATGACGTGGCCAGCGACCTGCACGCCATCCGCCACGATATACACGCCCACCCCGAACTCGGTTTCGAAGAAAGCCGCACCTCAGCCCTGGTCGCGTCCTTGCTGCAGCAGTGGGGCTATGAAGTGCACACCGGCATCGGCAAGACCGGTGTGGTCGGCGTGCTGCGCAACGGCAGCAGCCCGCGCAAGCTGGGCCTGCGCGCCGACATGGACGCACTGCCCATCGTCGAGGCCACCGGCGCCGCATACAGCAGCCGCCACCAGGGTTGCATGCACGCCTGCGGCCACGACGGGCACACCACCATGCTGCTGGGCGCGGCGCGCTACCTGGCGGCGACGCGGCAGTTCGATGGCACGCTGACGCTGATCTTCCAGCCGGCCGAGGAGGGCCAGGGCGGGGCAGAGGCGATGCTGGCCGATGGCTTGCTCGAGCGCTTCCCCTGCGATGCGCTGTTCGGCATGCACAACATGCCGGGGCTGCCGGCGGGGCACCTGGGCTTTCGCGAGGGGCCGATGATGGCTTCGCAGGACTTGCTCACGGTAACCCTCGACGGCGTCGGCGGGCATGGCTCGATGCCGCACCTGACGGTCGACCCGCTGGTGGCGGCGGCCAGTGTGGTGATGGCGCTGCAGACGGTGGTGGCGCGCAATATCGATGCCCAGGAAGCGGCGGTGGTGACGGTCGGGGCGCTGCAGGCGGGGGAGGCGGCCAACGTCATTCCACAGCAAGCGCTGCTGCGCCTGAGCCTGCGCGCGCTGGATGCGAAAGTGCGGGCGCAGACGCTGGAGCGGGTGCGGGCAATCATCACCCAGCAGGCGGAGAGCTTTGGCTGCACCAGCACCATCGAGCACCGCCCGGCCTACCCGGTGCTGGTCAACCATGCTGCGGAAAACGCCTTTGCCACCCAGGTCGGGGTCGAGCTGCTCGGCGCCGAGGCGGTGGATGGCAACACCCGCAAGCTGATGGGCAGCGAGGACTTCGCCTGGATGCTGCAGCGCTGCCCGGGCGCTTACCTGTTCATCGGCAACGGTGAAAAGCGGCCGATGGTGCACAACCCCGCCTACGACTTCAACGACGACATCCTGCTGACCGGCGCGGCCTACTGGGGCGCGTTGGCGGAACGCTGGCTCGCGCCGGCCTGACCTTCCTGTATTGACCACTGCCGCTGGAACCTGGGCGCGACCGCGCCTGGGCGATCACTTGAACGTTGCTGGCCAACCGAAATGGAGTGTTCCGCATGCAGATTTCCAATACAGGCGCGTCGCGTACCCGGCAAGTGGTCGCGGCCGTCATCGGCAATGCCCTGGAGTGGTACGACTTCATCGTGTACGGCTTCCTGGCGAGCATCATCGCCCGCCAGTTCTTCCCCTCCGACGACGAATACGCTTCGCTGCTGATGGCCCTGGCCACCTTCGGCGTGGGCTTTTTCATGCGCCCGGTGGGCGGCGTGCTGCTGGGCGTGTATGCCGACCGCAAGGGGCGCAAGGCGGCGATGCAGCTGATCATTCGGCTGATGACCGTGTCCATCGCGATGATCGCCTTCGCCCCCAGCTACCTGGCCATCGGCATGGGCGCGCCGCTGCTGATCGTGGTGGCGCGCATGCTGCAGGGCTTTGCCACCGGCGGCGAGTACGCCAGCGCCACGGCGTTTCTGGTGGAAAGTGCGCCGGCCCATCGCAAGGGGCTGTATGGCTCGTGGCAGCTGGTGGGGCAGTGCCTGGCGGTGTTCTCGGGGGCGGCGATGGTCGCGCTGGTGACCCACCTGTGCACGCCTGAGGCGCTGGACAGCTGGGGCTGGCGGATTCCATTCGTGCTCGGCTTGCTGATCGGGCCGGTGGGGCTGTGGATTCGCAAGCACATGGAAGAGCCCGAGGAGTTTCTCGAAGCGCGCAAGCAGGCCAAGGGCGAGGCGCCCGGGCTGCTGCAGGTGCTGCGTGAACATCGGCGCAGCCTGCTGGTGTCGATGGGCCTGGCCTGTGGCGCGACGGTGTCGTTCTACGTGGTGCTGGTGAACATGCCGACCTTCGCCCACAAGAACCTCGGCCTGCCGCTGGACCAGGTGCTGCTGGTGCAGATGCTCGCCGTGGGCCTGATGACCGTGGTCATCCCGCTGGCCGGCGCGCTGTCGGACCGGCTCGGCCGGCGGCCGGTGCTGATGGCCTTTACCCTGGCGTTTTTCGTGATGGTCTACCCGCTGTACGTGTGGGTGGCGGCGGCGCCGTCGATCGAGCGCCTGCTGGTGATGCAGCTGCTGCTGTGCACGGCCATCGGCGGCTTCTTCGGCCCGGCGCCGACCGCGCTGGCCGAGCAGTTTCCGGTGGCGGTGCGCTCCACCGGCGTGTCGGTGGCCTACAACGTGGCGGTGATGGTGTTCGGCGGCTTTGCGCCGCTGATCGTCACCTGGCTGAGCAAGGTGCTGGGCACGCCGGTGGCGCCGTCGTTCTACGTGCTGTTCGCCTGCCTGCTGACCCTGCTGGGCACCTACTGCCTGAAAGAGGCGCCGCGCGCCGCCAAACCCGTTGCCTACAACCTTGGAGTGAAACCGTGAACGCGTTAGCCATCGACCCGATCGTCAGCCTCGACGCCGAGGCGCTGTCCCAGGCGATCCATGCCCGCCAGTATTCCTGCCGTGAGGTGATGCAGGCGTATCTGGCGCAGATCGAGCGGTTCAACCCCAAGGTCAATGCGCTGGTGTCGTTGCGGGATGCCGAGGCGGTGCTGGCCGAGGCCGACGAGCGCGACCGCGAACTGGCGCGCGGCCAGTCACGCGGCTGGATGCACGGCATGCCCCAGGCGATCAAGGACCTGGCCGCCACCGCCGGGCTGCGCACCACCCTGGGCTCGCCACTGTTCGCCGAGCAGGTGCCGAGCGAGGATGCGATCAGCGTGGCGCGGATGCGCGCGAGCGGGGCGATCATCGTCGGCAAGAGCAACGTGCCGGAGTTCGGCCTGGGCTCGCAGAGCTACAACACGCTGTTCGGCACCACCACCAATGCCTATGACTACAGCCGCGTGGCCGGCGGCAGCAGCGGCGGGGCGGCGGCGGCGCTGGCCATGCGCCTGCTGCCGGTGGCCGACGGCAGCGACATGATGGGCTCGCTGCGCAACCCGGCGGCGTTCAACAACGTCTACGGCCTGCGCCCCTCGCAAGGCCGAGTGCCGTTCGGGCCGACGCCGGAACTGTTCGTGCAGCAGTTGGCCACTGAAGGCCCGATGGGGCGCAGCGTGCAGGATGTGGCGCGGTTGCTGACCGTGCAGGCCGGGCACGACCCGCGTGTGCCGTTGTCGATCAACGCCGGCCCCATCGATTTCGCGGCGCAGTTGTCGCGCAGCTTCAAGGGCGCGCGGCTGGGCTGGCTGGGCGACTATGACGGCTACCTGCCGATGGACGATGGGGTCATGGCGCTGTGCGAAGCGGCGCTGGCGGATTTTGCCGAGCTGGGCTGCGAGGTCGAGGCCTGCCAGCCCGCCTTCGAGCCGGCGCGCTTGTGGCGCTGCTGGCTCACTCACCGCCACTTCCTGGTGCACGGCAACCTGGGCGCGGCCTATGCCGACCCGGCCAGGCGCGCCTTGCTCAAGCCCGAGGCGCAATGGGAGGTGGAAGGCGGCCTGAGGTTGGGCGCGCAGGACCTGTACCAGGCGTCAGTCGACCGCAGTGCCTGGTACCAGGCATTGGCCAGCTTGTTCGAGCGTTACGATTTTTTGCTGTTGCCAGCGGCCCAGGTGTTTCCTTTCGACGCAGCCGTGCCGTGGCCGCAGGTGGTTGGCGGGCGGGCGATGGACACCTACCACCGCTGGATGGAGGTGGTGATCGGCGCCACCCTGGCCGGCTTGCCGAGCATGAGCGTGCCGGTGGGCTTCAACGCCGCCGGCCTGCCCATGGGCCTGCAGATCATCGGCCCGGCCCAGGCCGACCAGGCCGTGCTGCAGCTGGCCTATGCCCATGAACAGCTGACCCGTTGGGTCGAGCGT
This sequence comes from Pseudomonas faucium, assembly GCF_021602585.1. GTDB lineage: Bacteria > Pseudomonadota > Gammaproteobacteria > Pseudomonadales > Pseudomonadaceae > Aquipseudomonas > Aquipseudomonas faucium. The sequence goes on along the minus strand of NZ_BQIP01000001.1, from coordinate 530,879 downwards.
TGCCCGCCAAGCGGCCTGCAAGCGCGCTGAAGGCCCTGGCCAGGCCCGTATCTTGCTGGGCATGATGACCATCCACGCACAGACACGGAGGTCAACTTCATGGGCACTCACATCGGTACAGCCTCTGACGGCGGTGGCGTGCGCTCGGTGGAGCGGGCGCTGGCCATCGTCGAGCTGCTGGGCGAGCACCAGGCGCTGGGGCTCGAAGAGCTGCACTACCTGACCACGCTGCCCAAGGCCACGGTGTCGCGCATGCTCGCCACCTTGCAGGAGCAGGGCTGGGTCTACCGTGGCCTGAGCGACCGGCGCTACCGCCTGTGCGCGCGGCGCCTGTTCGGCGACCGCCAGCAGCGTTTCAAGCGCCACCTGGTGGAAAGCGCAGCGCCGCTGTTGCTGGAGTTGAGCGAGCGCACGGGGTTGGTGGCGGACCTTTCGTGCTTTGACGGCGAGCGCCTGGAGGTGATGGAAAGCGCCATTCCCCAGGTGCTGCGCAAGCGCTACCCGAACAACTGCCAGATCGTCGGGCACCACGCCAGCCTGTTTCACTCGGCCATGGGCCGGGCGTGCCTGAAGGAGCTGGCGGTGGATGAGGTGCAGCGGCTGGCGGCCCATGAGCGGGTAGGGGATGAGGGGCTCTTGCGGGATATCGAGGCCGATGCGCACAAGGGTTTCGGGCAGCGCACCGAGGGGTTCTGGGAGTATCCGGTGCGCTTGCCGTTCCTGATCCGGGCGATTGCCCTGCCGGTGCGGGTGGAGGGGCGCCTGGCGGGGAGTATCGCCTTGCATTGGCCGCTGGACCAGGCACCGGTGGAGCGGGTGCTCAGCCTGCACCTGAACAGCCTGGCGCAGGCGGTGGGGGATGTGCAGCGAGCGGTGGTGAGTTAGGGGGGCATGCCTTGGGTTTTGGGGTGGGTTTGAGATCGAGCGCCGCCCGCGCGGCGCATCGCGGATGAATCCGCTCCTACATCTATTGCAACGTGCCACGGTCTGTCAGGCCATGGTTGTCCGCTTTTGGCGCCCGTCGAGAAATCGCGTTGTGCCACCAAGGCTGGCAACCATGGCCTTTCAGGCATAGGCTCGTTGCAACAAATGTAGGAGCGGATTCATCCGCGATGCGCCGCGCGGGCGGCGCTCGATCTCACTCCCCACTCAAAACCCCAGACAAGCACCAAAGGCCCCACCCATGCTGGTCGTCGAACACCTGCAAAAGTCCTTCACCACCGCCCAAGGCACCCTGCCTGTGCTGCGTGGCGTCGACCTGTCCCTGGCCCGCGGCAGCAGCCTGGCGCTGATGGGCGAGTCCGGCAGCGGCAAGAGCACCTTGCTGCACCTGGTCGCCGGCCTCGACCGCGCCGACGGCGGGCGCATCCTGATCGACGGCCAAGCCCTCGACCCGCGCGATGAATCCGCCCTGGCCCGCTGGCGGCGCGAGGGCATCGGCCTGGTGTTCCAGCAATACAACCTCATCAGCAGCCTCGACGTGGCCGCCAACCTGGCCTTCCAGGCCCGCCTGGCCGGGCGCCACGACCCGGCCTGGGCCGCGCACCTGGCACAGCGGCTGGGGCTGGCCGAGCTGCTGCAGCGCTACCCCGAGCAGTTGTCCGGCGGCCAGCAGCAGCGCCTGGCCATCGGCCGTGCACTGGCCGGAAGGCCCGCGCTGCTGCTCGCCGACGAGCCCACCGGCAGCCTCGATGAGCACAACGGCGACGAGGTGCTGGCGCTGTTGCTGCAACTGGTCGAGGAAGCCGACAGCACCCTGTTGATGGTCACCCACAGCCAGCGCCTGGCCGCACGCCTGCAGCAGCGCTGCGTGCTGCACCAGGGCCGGGTGCAGGCGGCATGAACAGCCTCGGCCTGGCCCTGCAGGCGCTGTGCAGCCATTGGTGGCGCCACCGCCTGCAGGGCATCAGCATCTTCACCGGGTTGTGCCTGGCCACGGCGCTGTGGGCCGGGGTGCAGGCGCTCAACAGCCAGGCCCGCAACGATTACGCCCAGGCCCGCGCGCTGCTGGCCGGGCCGGCCTACCCGCAACTGCTGGCGCGCAGCGGGCAGCGCTTCGACCAGGCGCTGTACGTGCAGCTGCGCAGGCAAGGCTGGCAGGTGACGCCCGTGCTCGAAGGGCGCTTGCAGGTCGCTGCCGGGCATTCGCTCAGGGTGCTGGGCATCGAGCCGCTCAGCCTGCTGCCGGGCATGGCCGTGGCCGGCGCGCAAGCCCAAGCGTTCGACCTGCAAGCCTTCATCGGCCCACCCGGGCAAACCCTGGTCGGCCCGGATACCTTGCGCCAACTGGGGCGCACGGTGGGCGAGCACGTGCGCACGGCAGAGGGGCAGTTGCTGCCACCCCTGGCGCTGAGCGCAAACCTTGCGCCGGGGGTGCTGATGGTGGACATCGGCCAGGCGCAGGCGCTGCTCAAGGCGCCGAGCCAACTGTCGCGGCTCATCACTGAGCGCGAGCAGCCTTTGCCTGCGCAGCTTGCGGCCAGCCTGAAGCTGCAGCCGGCCAGCGACGATGCCGACCTGCAGCGCCTGACCGACAGCTTTCACCTGAACCTCACGGCGCTGGGCCTGCTGGCCTTTGTGGTCGGCCTGTTCATCGCCCATGCGGCCATCGGCCTGGCCCTGGAGCAACGGCGCGGGCTGATGCGTACCCTGCGGGCCTGTGGCGTCAGCCTGCGCACGCTGCTCACGGCCCTGGCCGTGGAACTGGGGTTGTTCGCGCTGCTGGGGGGCTTGGTGGGTGTGTTCGCCGGCTACCTGATCGCCGCCTCGCTGCTGCCCGACTTCGCCTCCAGCCTGCGGGGGCTGTACGGCGCCGAGGTGGCGGGGCAACTGCATCTGCCCTGGCACTGGTGGCTGGCGGGCATGGCCGTGAGCCTGCTGGGGGCGCTGCTGGCCGGCTTCGACAGCCTGCTGCGCGCGGCGCGCCTGCCGCTGTTGGGGCTGGCCCAGCCGCAGGCCTGGCGCCTGGCACAACTGCCGTGGCTGTGGCGCCAGGCCCTGGCGGCCGGCGTGTTGCTGCTTGCAGCCCTGGGCTGCGGCTATTTCGGCAACAGCTTGCCCTACGCGTTCGCCTTGCTTGCCACCTTGCTGCTGGGGGCGGCGCTGTTGTTGCCCGGGCTGCTGGCACTGCTGCTCGCCGGTGCTGCGCGCTTGGCGCGGGCGCCCCTGGCCCAGTGGTTCGTGGCCGACAGCCGGCAACAGCTGCCGGCCCTGAGCCTGGCGTTGATGGCGTTGTTGCTGGCATTGGCTGCCAGCGTCGGGGTGGGCGGGATGACCGAGGGCTTTCGCCGCACCTTCATCGGCTGGCTCGACCAGCGCCTGGCGGCGGATTTGTATGTCACGCCACGGGACAGCGAGCAGGCGCAACAGCTCTACGCCCAGTTGCGCGACGACCCCGCGGTCAGCGCCGTGCTGCCGAGCTGGCGGGTGGAGTGGCGGCTGCAGCACTGGCCGGTGCAGGTGCAAGGGGTGGTCGACCATCCGTTCTACGCACGCCACTGGCCGTTGCTGGCCAGCACGCCGGATGCCTGGGCGCAGCTCGCCTCGGGCCAGGGCGCCATGCTCAGCGAGCAACTGGTGCGGCGCCTGGGCCTGGCCCTGGGCGAGCGCGTGACATTGCCCGGCGAGCCGCCGCAGGCCATGACGCTGGTGGGCATCTACGCCGACTACGGCAACCCCAAGGGCCATGTACTGGTCAACGCCGACTGGCTGCGTGCCCATGCCCCGGCCGCCAGCCTGGCCGGCCTGAGCGTGCTGGCGCAGCCGGGGCGGGTGGCCGCGCTGGAGCAGCAGCTGCAGCAACGCTTTGCCCTGGAGGACAACCAAATCGTCGAGCAGGCCCAGCTCAAGGCCTGGTCGACGGCGATCTTCAGCCGCACCTTCGCCGTCACCGCCGCCCTGAACAGCCTGACCCTCGGCGTGGCAGCGGTGGCGCTGTTCATCAGCCAGCTCACCCTCGGCCAGCGCCGTCTCGGGCAACTGGCGCCCTTGTGGGCGCTGGGTGTGCCGCGCCGCTGGCTGGGCTGGCTGTGCCTGTGCCAGGCGCTGCTGCTCAGCGCCTTCACCGTGCTCCTGGCGCTGCCCTTGGGCCTGCTGCTGGCCTGGTGCCTGGTGGCGGTGGTGAACGTGCAGGCATTCGGCTGGCGCTTGCCGTGGCAGGTGTTCCCCGGGCAACTGCTGCAACTGGCGGCGCTGGGCATGCTCACCAGCCTGCTCGCCAGTGCCTGGCCGTTGTGGCAACTGGCGCGATGCCAGCCCCGGCAATTGCTCCGGCAGTTCTCCGATGAAGTGTGAAACCTGGCTGCTGCTGGCCTGCCTGCTGCTGGCCGGGTGCGACGCGCCTGCACCGGCGGCCAAGGGCTATGCCGGCCTTGGCAGCGAGGCGGGGGCATTCAGCCAGGTAACGCCCGGCGTGCCGCTGGTGTTCCCCCGCGACCACGGCGCCCATGATGGTTATCGCATCGAGTGGTGGTACGTCACCGCCAACCTCGAAGATGCCCAGGGCCGTGCCTGGGGCGCGCAATGGACGCTGTTCCGCTCGGCCCTGCGCCCGGGGCCGGAAACCCACGACTGGCACAGCCCGAACCTGTGGATGGGCCATGCGGCGCTGACCGGGCCAGGCGGCCACCAGGTCGCCGAAACCCTGGCCCGGGGCGGGGTGGGGCAGGCGGGGGTGACGGCCGCGCCGTTTCAAGCCTGGATCGATGACTGGTCACTGCAAGGGGCGCCAGGCATCGAGCGTTTGCGCATGCGCGCGCGCGGGCAGGGCTTTGCCTACGACCTGCAGTTGGCCAGCGACAAACCGCTGGTGCTGCATGGCCTGCAGGGCTACAGCGAAAAATCCGGCAAGGGCCAGGCGTCGTACTACTACAGCCAGCCGTTCTACCAGGTGACTGGCGAGGTTGAGCGCGCAGGGCAGCGCATTGCCGTGACCGGCCAGGCCTGGCTCGACCGCGAGTGGAGCAGCCAGCCCTTGGCGGCCGGGCAGCGGGGCTGGGACTGGTTCTCCTTGCATCTGCAGGGCGGCGCTCGATCTCAAATACCCCGCAAAACCCAAGGCATGCCCCCGACTCTTCCCCTCAATGCCCGCCTTTCATCCGCCGCGCCACCAGGTAGATGCCCAAGCCCACCAGCGCCGCCGCCGCGCCAATGTACCCGGTGCTGGTCCACCCCAGCCCGGCACTGATGGCCATGCCTCCAAACCACGGCCCCAGCGCATTGGCCAGGTTGAACGCGGCATGGTTGGACGCCGCCGCCAGGCTCGGCGCCTCATGGGCAATGTCCATCAGGCGGATCTGCAACGGCGCCGCCAGCGCAATCATGGTGCCGACCAGCCCGATCCCCAGCAGCAGGCTCCACAGCACCTGGGCCGCGAAGGTGAAGAACAGCAGCACCGCCATCGACCACACCAGCACCATGCCCACCGCGCGGAACTGGTAACGGTCGAACAGCTTGCCCCCGGCAATGTTGCCGATGATGCCGCCCACGCCGAACGCCGCCAGGCCGAACGGGATCCACTGCGGCGCCACCTGGGTCACCTGCAGCATGGTCGGCGCCAGGTAGCTGAACACGCAGAACATGCCGGCAAAGCCGATGGACGCAATGCCCAGCGCCATCCACACCTGGGGCAGGCGGAAGGCCTGCAGCTCCTTGCGCGGGTCGCTGCGGGGTTCATCGTGGGGTTGCGGGACATAGCGCCATACCAGGGCAATGGTGCACAGGGCGATCACCCCCACCAGCACGAACGCCGAGCGCCAGCCGAAGAACTGCCCGAGGAAGGTGGCGATCGGGTTGCCCAGCAGCATCGCCAGGGTCAGCCCCATCATCACCCGCGCCACGGCGCCCGCGCGCTGGTTGCCCGGCACCATGCTCGAGGCCACCACCGCGGCAATGCCGAAGTACGCCCCGTGGGGCAGGCCGCTGATGAAGCGGAAGGCCACCAGCCCGGCAAAGGACGGCGCAAAGGCCGTGGCCAGGTTGCCGATGGCGTACAGCGCCATCAGCAGCAACAGCAGGTGCTTGCGCAGCAGCTTGGCGCCGAGGATCGCCAGCGCGGGCGCGCCCACCACCACGCCCAGTGCATAGGCGCTGATGGCATGGCCCACCTGCGGCTCGCTCAACTGCAGGTTGCCGGCGATATCGGGCATCAGGCCCATGATCGCGAACTCGCCGGTGCCAATGGCAAAGCTGCCCAAGGCCATGGCCGCTTCCATCTTGGCCACTGCGCCTTTGCTGGCGGCGAGCGGGGGTAATTGCTGAACAGACATCGGGATCCTTACTGAAACTGGCTGAAACGTTCAACGCGCGATGATAGACGACATGCCTGCGCGCTGTAGCATTTTGCATTAATTGCCGGCGCTCATAAAATGGCTGCATCAATCCGCCGGTTTCCGAGTGCGCGCCCATGGCCATCAACTTCGACCTCAACGACCTGCAGGCCTTCCGTGCAGTGGTCGAGCAAGGCAGTTTTCGCAAGGCCGCCGAGGCGGTGCGCATCTCGCAGCCGGCGCTGAGCCGGCGCATCGACAAGCTCGAGGACGCCCTGGGCGTGCGCTTGTTCGAGCGCACCACGCGCAAGGTCAGCCTGACCCAGGCCGGGCGCGGCTTCATGCCCAGCGTCGAGCGCTTGCTCGACGACCTGGACAACGCCCTCCTGGGCATCAGCGAAGTGGCCTCGACGCGGCTCGGCCAGGTCACGGTGGCCTGTGTGCCGTCGGCGGCGTACTACTTCATGCCGCGGGTCATCGCCCACTACCACCAGCAATTCCCGCGGATCAAGGTCAAGGTGCTCGATGCCAGCGCCCACGAGGTGCTGAGCGCGGTGGTCGATGGCGAGGCGGATTTCGGCCTGAGCTTCATGGGCACCCAGGAGGCCGATGTCGACTTCGAGCCCCTGGTGCAGGAGCACTATGTGCTGGCATGCCGGCGCGATCACCCGCTGGCCGGGCGCAGCAGCGTCAGCTGGCAGGCGTTCTACCAGCAGGCCTACATTTCCCTGGGCAAGACCTCCGGCAACCGCTTCCTGCTCGACCAAGCGCTGGGCGGCATCGTGCCCCAGCGCCAGAGCATCTGCGAAACCCGCCATGTCACCACCATGATCGGCCTGGTCGAGGCCGGGCTGGGCGTGGCGGCGGTGCCGGCGATGGCGATGCCGGCGGCCGACCACCCGATCCTCACCTCGGTGGCCCTGGTTGAGCCCCAGGTGCTGCGCAGTGTCGGCCTGATCAAGCGCCGGGGCCGTACCCTGACCCCGGCGGCATTGGCGCTGGAGCGCCTGGTGGTGGACATGAAGGTCGAGGTCAGCGGCTGACCGAGTCCAGCCCGGTGGCCTGCACGGCCTGCTGGGCCGCAGGCGCGGCCAGGTAGGCGAGCAGTGCCCTGGCCTGTTGCGGGTGGTCGGCATTGACCGGGATGCCTGCGGCAAAGCGCGTGACCGACTGCACGGCCTCCGGCAGCTTGCCGACGAAGCTCACCCCCGGCACCGGCAACAGCTCGCTGACCTGCTGCAAGCCAACCTGGTAACTGCCCTTGGCAACCTCCATGGCCACCGGGGTCTTCACAACCATGCTGGCCTTGGGCGCGAGCTGTTGCTCGATGCCCAGCCGCTTGAACAGCTGGTTCTGCACGTACAGGCCGCTGGCGCTGTCCGAGTAGGCCACCGACTGGGCGGCCAGCAGGGTGTTCTTCAAGGCCTCCACGCTGGCGATATCCGGCTTGGCTTCGCCAGCGCGCACCACCATGCCGATGCGCGAATCGGCCAGCTCCACCCGTGAGGCCGGGTCGACCTTGCCCTGGCGGATCAGCTCATCGAGCGCGTAGCCGACCATGATCACCACGTCGGCCTTCTCGCCACGGGCCAGCCGATTGGGGATCGCCTCCGGCGCCTGGCCCATCGACGGGCCCAGGGCTGTGTCGAGGGTGTTGCCGGTGGCGGCCGCGAACTTCGGGCCCAGTGCCTGGTAGGCCGCGGTGAACCCGCCGGAGGTCATCACCCGCAGTTGCTCGGCATGGGCGGTGCCGGCGAGGCTTGCGCAGGCGAGCAGGGCAAGGCTGTGCAGCAGTGTGCGCATGCTCATGCTCCTTCAGGCCACTGCCGGTTGCAGTTGGCCGCGCGACTTGCGGTAGAGGAACAGCGTCGCAGCCAGCGCGCAGAGCGCGGCAAAGCTCATCCAGTAGCCGGGGGCGGCCTTGTCGGCGGTGTACTGGATCAGGAAGGTCGAAATCGCCGGGGTGAAGCCGCCGAACACCGCCGTGGCCAGGCTGTAGGCCAGGGAGAAGCCCGCCACCCGCACCTCGACCGGCATGATTTCGGTGAGCGCAGGGATCATCGCGCCGTTGTACAGGCCATAGATGAACGACAGCCACAGCAGCACCAGCAGCATGTGCATGAAGCTCGGCGCATTGACCAGGAACGTCAGCGCAGGGTAGGCGCTGGCCAGGGTCAGCAGGGTCATGGCGATCAGCACCGGCCGGCGCCCGATGCGGTCGGACAGCGCGCCGCCCAGCGGCAGCCAGATGAAGTTCGACACCCCCACCAGCAAGGTCACCAGCAGCGCATCGGCGGTGCTCAGGTGCAGCACCGTCTTGCCGAAGGTGGGTGCATACACGGTGATCAGGTAGAACGCGGTGGTGGTCAGCGCCACCATCAGCATGCCGGCCAGCACCGTCGCCCAGTGCTGCAGCAGGGTGCGCAGCACCTCGGCCATGGCCGGGCGGTGCTTGCGCGCGGCGTATTCCTCGGACTCCTGCAGGTTGCGCCGCAGCAGGAAGATGAACGGCACGATCAGGCAGCCGACGAAGAACGGAATGCGCCAGCCCCAGTCGGCGATCATCGCCGCTGGCATCCACTGGTTCAGGGCGTAGCCCAGGGCTGCGGCGACGATGATCGCCACCTGCTGGCTACCCGACTGCCAGCTGGTGAAGAAGCCCTTGTTGCCGGGCGTGGCGATTTCCGCCAGGTACACCGACACACCGCCCAGCTCCGCGCCGGCCGAAAAGCCCTGCAGCAGCCGCCCAAGCAGCACCAGGGCCGGGGCAAGCAGGCCGATGGATTCGTAGCCGGGCACCAGCACGATGAGGATCGTGCCGCTGGCCATGATCGACAGGGTCACGATCAGGCCTTCGCGCCGGCCCACCTCGTCGATGTAGGCGCCCAGCACCACGGCGCCCAGCGGGCGCATCAAGAAGCCTGCGCCGAACACGGCGAAGGTCATCATCAGGGACGCGAATTCACTGCTGGCAGGGAAGAACACCGCGGCAATCTGCGTGGCGTAGAAACCGAAGAGGAAGAAGTCGAACTGCTCGAGGAAGTTGCCCGACGTGACCCGGAAGATCGCGCCGGCGCGGGAGCGCCCGGAGGCGGTTGCTGCTGTCATTGCCTGTACTCCATACCGCTTTTGTGACGTGCGCCGCGGGGACGGCGCACGGTTCTTATAGGCGGACGAGGGTGCTACAGGGCCATTGATTAGAGAATTGCATTGTTCGCATCGATTGATGCCCAGCGCGGATCAATCTGCCATCTGCAACTCCGGCAGGCTCACGCGAAACGCCTTGGTCAGCCCCAGCAGGCAGATGAAGCCCACGCCCAGCCAGCACAGGCCGATGGTGAACGACATGCTCGACAAGCTGGTCCACAGCCACAGCGTGCTGAGGAACCCCAGGGCCGGGATGGCGCCGTACAGCAGGTAATTGCGCGCACCGCGCAGCTTCTGGTCGAGCAGGTAGTGCTTGACCACTGCCAGGTTGACTGCCGAGAACGCGAACAGCGCACCGAAGCTGATCATGTTGGCGACCGTGTCCAGGGTAATGAACAAGGCGACCAGCGACAGCGTGCTGACCAGCATGATCGCCGTGGCCGGCACGCGCTTTTTCGTCACCAGGCGGCCGAACACCCGTGGCAGCGCACCGTCACGCCCCATGGCGAACAGCACCCGCGAAACGCTGGCCTGGGACACCATCGCCGAGGCGAAGCAACCGGCCACATAAGTGGCGGTAAAGCCGGTCACCAGCAGCTCGCCGCCAACCCGGCGCATCACGTCCACCGAGGCCGAGTCCGGGTCGGCGAAGCTGGCCCACTCGGGGAACACCTGCTGGGCGAAGTACGACACCAGCAGGAACAGCAGCCCGCCGATCACCGACACCGCCATGATCGCCTGGGGGATGCGCTTGGTCGGGTTGCTGGTTTCCTCGGCCATGGTCGACACCGCATCAAAACCCAGGAACGACAGGCACAGCACCGCGGCACCGGCCATCACCAGCGGCACGCTGAAACCCTCGTGGTGGAACGGTGCCAGCAGCGACACTGGCGCTGCCTGCTCGCTCAGGTTGCGCACCGACAAGGCGACGAACACCACGATGAACACCAGCTGCGCCACCACCAGCAGCCAGTTGACCCGGGTGATCGATTCGATGCCGATCAGGTTGAGGAAGGTGACCAGGGCAATCGAGCCCAGCACCCACACCCAGGCGTGCACGGCGGGGAAGTATTCGGACATGTAGATGCCGATCAGCAGGTAGCTGAGCAGCGGCAGGAAGATGTAGTCGAGCAGCAGGGTCCAGCCGGCGATGAAGCCGAAGTGGCTGCCAAAGGCCTTGCGCGTGTAGGTGTAGACGGAGCCGGAGTAGGGGTGGGCCTGGACCATGCGCCCGTAGCTGTAGGCGGTCAGCAGCATGGCGGCGAGGGTCAGCATGTAGGCGGTGGGCAGGTGGCCCTTGGTCATCTGGGTGACCAGCCCGTAAGTGGTGAAGACTGCCAGGGGCACCATGTACGCCAGGCCGAACAGCACCAGCGCGGTCATGCTCATGGACTTTCTGAAGCGGCCTGAAGCGGCCGGTTGCGACGCAGGGTGATGGGCAGGGGCAGAGTCTGTATTTGTTGTTGTATGCATTGCTAACTCCTGAAATGGAATGCAGGACGCCGCAGTAGGCGAGCGGGCTCGCTACTGGTCTTGGGAGTTCGATCAGGGACGGGTCAGGGGTGGGGCGGGAGAATGCTCCCACACTCCGGGGGTGGCAGAAATCACCCTTTGGGGGGAGCAAATGCTTTGAAGAAGACAGTTGCTCCCACAGGTAGATGTGAGCTGCTTGCCGATTCGCTAGCCCAGCAGGCTCTCCAGGTTGGACAGGATCGAGGCTGCGTCGTAAGGCTTGCGCACCACCGGCACATGCTTGAGGTGCGCAGGAATGCTGACGCTGTCGCCATACCCGGTGGCGAACAGGAACGGTATGCCCAGGCGCGTCAGTGCGTCGGCCACGGCGATGGAGGTGCCGGTGCCCAGGTTGATGTCCAGGATCGCCACATCCGGCTCATGGCTGGTCAACAGCTTCAGCGCCTCGGCTTCGGAGCTGGCGGTGATGACGTCGTCGATCTGCGCATCGGCCAGAATCTGCTCCAGGCCCACGGCGATCACCAGCTGGTCTTCGAGAATCAGCACGCAGGCATCCACCAGCGCGGCGCAGTCGGGCAGCGCGGCGGGGACGGCGACGGTCGGGTTGTCGTGGCTGAAGTCCTCGACCAGGGTCAGGTGCCTGGCCGGGATCTTGAACACGCCATACAGGCCCTCCGGCCGGTACTCCACGGTGCTGCTGCCGCCCAGGTCGAAGGGGATGCTGCGCTCGATCAGCACCGAGCCAAAGCCGCTGCGGCTTGGCGGGCGCACGCTGGGGCCGCCGCGCTCGCACCAGATGATTTCGCAAGCGCCGCCGGCATCCACCGCCCAGGTCACCGACAGCCGGCCGCCGGCACGCGACAGCGCGCCGTACTTGGCGGCGTTGGTGGCCAGCTCGTGCAGCACCAGGGCCAGTACCGAGTAGGCCCGGGCATCGACGAGCAAGGCCGGGCCGTGCAGCTCCAGGGCCTCGGCCGAGGTGCGGTAGGGTGACAGTTCGGCTTCGAGCAAGGTGGCGAAGCGCCCGCCGCCGTCACCGCGCACGACCTGGTCGTGGGCCAGCGACAATGCCTGGATGCGGCCCTTGAGGGTGGCCACGTAGTTGTTCAGGCTCTGGTTCTCCGAGGCCGGGTGGGCCACCAGCGCGCCGATCAGCGAGAGGATGTTCTTGACCCGGTGGTTGAGCTCCTCGTTGAGCATGCGCTGGCGCACGTCGGCCTTGGAGCGCTCGTCGGCCAGCAGCTCGCTGTTGTGCAGGACCACTTCGACGATCGCGGCGCGGATCGCTTCGCCAAACTGGCGGTCCTGTTCGCTCCAGGGCAAGGCGTGCTGGTGCACGGTCTGCTTCCACACGGCAAAGCTCTTGCGCGGCGTCAGGCGTTCGCCCAGCGGGCCGCTTTCGTAGGTCTTGTTGGGGTCGCCCGCCCAGTCCAGGGTTTCTACCAGCTCCTTGCGAAACAGCATGAGGTAGTCCCTGGGGTGCTGGGACATCGGCACGATCAGCACGCCCGACACCTCGACGGCGTAGCCCTGGGCCGCGGGGTGGGCCATCGACAGGCTGTTGGAGGCCCAGGTGCGCCCCTCGGCGACACTTTCGGCAAAACTCAGCAGGCCGGGGATCGCCGCCTTGGGCGGGGTCAGGCCGTCGGCCGACCAGCGCCCCTGCAGCGCCATGCCGATGCCATCGCAAGGGATCAGGGCCTTGAAGTCGGCCAGGCGCGAGCGCAGCAGCGCCTCGATGTCGTCGGCGCGGTGGGCGTCGCGCAGCAGGTTGTCGAGCACCTGGCGTGCATGCGCGGCGGCTTGCAGGGTGTGCCTGGCGCGCAGGGTCTGCAGGTGCAGGGAGAAAAATTCGCCGAACATTTCCGCCGCCACCCGTTGGCCCATGGCCAGGCTGCGCGGTGCGTAATGGTGGCAGGCAATCAGGCCCCACAGGGCCCCGTCGACGATCACCGAAATGGACATCGAGGCGCCCACGCCCATGTTGCTCAGGTACTCGCAGTGGATCGGCGAGACGCTGCGCAGGTGCGCGTAGGAGAGGTCCAGCGGCTCGCCGGAGAGGTCCAGGACCGGCACGATGGGCACGGTCTTGAAGCGCGCATCGGAAATGATCCGTACCGGGTTGCGCAGGTACAGCGCACGGGCCTGCTGGGGGATGTCCGAGGCCGGGAAGTACTGCCCCAGGAAGCTTTCCAGGCCACTGCGCCTGGCCTCAGCCACCACCTTGCCGGCGCCGTCGGGGCCAAGCTGGTAGATCATCACCCGGTCATAGCCGAGCAGGGCGCGCACGCGCCGGGCCGTGTCCTGGATCAGCTTGTCCGAGCGCTCGATCTCGCGCAGCTGGGCGATCACCGTGCGCACCAGCTCCACCGGCTCGGCGATGCTCGCGCCGGAGGGCTCGAACTCGAGGATGACCGTGCCTTTGTAGATGTGCGCCGACACGTCGAACGCCTGGCCCGAGGCGACCACCACGCCGAACGACAGCGCCGGGCGCGAGGCCTCCTTGACCCGTGCCAGCGAGTTGCGCAGGGTGTGCGCGGCTTCGCTGCCGATCACTGCCTCCAGGCGCTGGCCATTGAGCTCGCTGGCGACGCCGAGCATGGCCTGGCTGTTGGCCGAATGGCGCAGGATGATGCTGGCCGAGGCGTTGCAGGCCAAGAGGCAGCCGTGCGGCTGGATGCTGCCAGGAATCTGGATGGGTTCGCGGTCACAGTTGGTCAAGTTGACCTGAGGTAGCACAGTCATAGGTTCCTGCCGGTTTCCCAAAGACCGGCTGCCTGTGTGACCGCCGAACATTTTCAGGTAAACGAAGTAGTTACATTCATGTTCAGTCTCGGAGTCTAGCTGGCGTGCCTGCCTTCGTCACCTTGGGCCCGCGCGCAGGGCAGGCGCTGCGCGAGGGCTCTGGCCAGGCCGTTCAGCCTTTGGCCGGTGCCGAGGCCAGGGGTTTGCGCCGGCTCATCAGGGCGTAGTAGGCCAGGGCCGGGAACAGCAGGCCGACCGCCCAGGCCAGGTCGATGCCCTGCAGGCTGCGCGCCACCGGCCCGACATACAGCGACGTGCTCATGAACGGCACCTCCAGCACGATGGTGGCCAGGAACACCGCGACCGCAATGCCATTGACCCGCCCATAGATGCCGCTGGGCGCGAAGATGTCGGCAATCCGGTACTCGCCTTTGCGCAAGGCGTAGTAGTCGACCAGGTTGATCGCCGTCCACGGGATCAGGAAGTAGCTCATGAAGAAGATGAAGTTGAGGAAGAACTGCAAGAAGTCATCCTGGGCCAGGGTGCACAGCCCAGTGGCCGCCGCGCAGATCACCAGCATGAAGCCGGCGCGCACGCGCGGGGTGACCTTGAGCGCGGCAAACGGCTCGATCACGGTCACGGTGGACATGAACGCGCCGTACAGGTTGAACACGTTGATGGCCACCTGGCCGTAGAGCACGAAGGCGAAGGTCAACAGCGTGCTGCCGCCAAGAAACCCGACCAGGTTCAGGCCGACGTTGTCGCTGAACCCGGCCATGCCCTTGGCCAGCAAGGCGCCCAGCACCATCATCCAGCTGCCGCCGAGCACCGTGCCCAGGTAGCTGTACCAGAACACCTGGCGGGTGCTGGTGCGGGTGGGCAGGTAGCGCGAATAGTCCGCCACGTAGGGGGCGTAGGACAGCTGCCAGGTCACCGCGATGCTCACCGAGGCCAGGAAGGCCACGCCATCGAAGCCCTGCAGCGCCCACTGCCCGGGCGCCGTCGGCAGCGCCAGGGCAAGCACCGTGGCGATGCCGAATACGCCGATGGAGGCCAGCGACAGCACCTTCTGGAAGCGGTGGATCAGGTTGTAGCCGAACAACGCCACCAGAAAGCAGGCCAGCCCCAGCAGCACGATGTTGACGCCATTGCCGAACGGGCTGGCGGCGGCCACCGCCTGGGCCGCCAGCAGGGTGTTGCTGACGAAGAAGCCCAGGTAGATGAGCATCACGAACAGCAGCGGCACGATGGCCCCGTATACGCCGAACTGCGCCCGGCTCTGGATCATCTGCGGGATGCCCAGGCGCGGCCCCTGGGCCGAATGCGAGGCCATGAACACCGCGCCGATCAACGAGCCCAGCACGATTGCCAGCACGCTCCAGAACAGGTTCAGGCCCAGGCTTATCGGCAGCACCCCGGCCGCGACCGTGGTGATGTTGGCGTTGGCGCCGAACCAGACGAAGAACAGCGAACGTGGCTCGCCGTGGCGTTCGTTTTCGGGGATGTAGTCGATGCTTCTGTTTTCAACTTTCATGACGGTTTCTCCAATCAACGTTCGGCAACGAGGCGGCTTTCGAGGCGCGCGATGGCCTCGACGAAGGCATCGGGCTGGAAGGCCAGGTGGTCGGGCTCGGTGGTGCGCAGCGAGGTGGCCGGCAGGTTGTGCAAGCGTCTGAGCAGCTGCTGGGTGCTGATCAGGTCGAGCCCGTAGATCCAGTTGGAGAGCATGAACAGCGCCGAATAGTGGGCGGCCTGGGTGGTGGCGGTGCAGGCGTCGGTGACCAGGGTCAGCTGGAAGTCGTGCTGGTAGGCGTCGAACAGGCTGGTGAGCACGCAGACGTCGGTCAGCACACCCGTCACGATCAGGTGGTGGATGCCGCGCCGGTGCAGCATCTGCACCAGCCGCGTGCCGTGGAAGGCGCTGTAGCGGTGCTTGTCGATCACCACGTCGCCGGCTTGCGGCGCCAGGGCATCGACAATATCCACTGCCTGGGTGCCGGCGCAGTACGTGGCGGGGCGGCCCTCTGCGTCGAGCGGTTCACCGTGCAGCAGGTCGTGGCCGTGGGCGTCGTTGACATGGCGGGTGTAGAACAGCGGGATGTTCAGCTTGCGCGCCGCGTCGATCAACGCGGCGGTGTGCTCGATCACGGAGTCGAAGCGTTCGAGGCTGAAGCCATCTTCCTTTTGCAGGTCGATGATGAGTAGGGCGGTCTGCTGGGTCATCAGGTTTCTTCCGGGTGCCACGGCCCGCGCAGCGCCATGCAGGCGCCGCAGGGGCTGTGCGGCAGAGGGAGGCAGCGGCCGGCGAGCGGCCACTGCCATGGGCGAGCATGCTTCGGGGAAGGACCTAGGCGACTATCTGCCAGAAACCGTTCTGCTTGGCGGCCACGCAGGCGCGCGGCCGTTTCAGGTGAACCTGGGAGGGGGCGGTGGCACGGCGCAGGTAGCCTTTCATGGCGCACGGTGCAGCGTCGTGTGTAAAGCCAGGAAGGTGGATGGACATGCGTTCATGCTCGTGGGGTTCGGGCATGCAAAAGCAATAACCAGGCCAGCCCCTCTCTCCTGTGGGAGCCGGCTTGCCGGCGATAGGGCCCGAACAGGCGGCAGATTGGGGTTAGTCTGCACCGGCCTTATTGCCGGCAAGCCGGCTCCCACAGGGGAGTGGGGTAGCATAGACCGGTGAATGTTACGAATGGTATGCGGCATACCATAAGACATTGGTACGCAACGTAACGCCCGTAACACCCGCGCCGGTGTACCATCCCGCCACCCTACATACAGCTCAGCAATCAGGAGACGCAATGATCAAGATCGGCGACGCACTGCCCGATGTGACCCTCTACCAGTACAGCGATGGCCAAGGCAGCTGCCCGCTGGGCCCGCAGGCGTTTTCCCTGCGCGAGCGCTGCGCCGGCAAAAAGGTGCTGATCTTCGGCCTGCCCGGCGCCTTCACCCCGACCTGCTCGGAGCGCCATGTCCCCGGCTACCTGGCCATGGCGCAGGCGCTGGCGGCTGCAGGCGTCGACGAAATCATCTGTGTGGCGGTGAACGATGCCTTCGTCATGCACGCCTGGGGCAAGACCTTCGCCGAACAAGGCCCGGTCAGCATGATCTCCGATGGCAATGCCGAGCTCACCGACGCCCTGGGGCTGGCCCAGGACGCCTCGGCCCGGGGCATGGGGCGGCGCTCCCAGCGTTATGCCTTGCTGGCCGATGACCTGGTGGTGAAACACCTTGCCGTGGATGCGCCAGGCAAGCTTGAAGTGAGCGATGCGCAGAGCATGCTGGCGGTCGTCTAGCGCTTGCCTGTTATGGCCCTATCGCCGGCAAGCCGGCTCCCACAGGGTTTTGGGTGGGAGCTGGTTTGCCGGCGGTCACGCTGCCGCCTTGCTTACGGCCTCGATCAACTGCGCCTTGCGCATGCGTGAACGGCCCGCGATGTTCAGGCTGCGCGCCCGCGCCAGCAGCTCCTGCTTGGTCATGTCCTGCAAGCTGTGCCCAGGCCGCGGCACGCCGTGCTTGGTCGCCACCGCGCGGCGCGCAGACGATTCGCGCGCCTTGGCCTTGGCGGCGGGGCTCTTGGCCTGGCCCGAGCCGCCCTTACGCTCGCCGCCGCCCGATTGCTTGTTGACCGTCGCCCAGGCCCGCGCCTCGGCTTCGTCCTTGCTCACGCCCTTGGCCTCGTAGCCTTGCTCGATGTGCTCGGCCTTGCGTTTCTGCTTGTCGGTGTACTTGCCTTTGTCTCCACGGGGCATGGTGAACCTCCTGCGCGTCGGTGGGTTGCCGTTCTATCAGCTCTGACTGCGGCGCAGCGCCGAAAGCACCGTTCACGGCATCGATAAGCCGACAAAATGATCTATACCCAATACGGCAGTCGCTCCTGACCCGTTGCAGCACACCGCCAGGCGCAATTCCAGAACCCTGTGAGCACAAGGAGTTTGTGATGGCGGATGCAAGCAAGAAAATGAGCCTGGTCGGGCTCACCACGCTGGTGACGGTGAACATGATGGGCTCGGGGATCATCCTGCTGCCCACCAACATGGCGCAGCTGGGCGCCGTTTCGCTGCTGTCCTGGGTGTTCACCGCCATCGGCTCGATGGCCATCGCCTACTGCCTGGCCCAGTGCGGGGTGTTCTGCACCCGCTCGGGCGGCTTGTCGGCCTACACCGAGGAGGCTCATGCGAAGTCGGGCTTCTTCCTCTGCTCCTACCTGTACTTTCTCTCCCTGGCCATCGCCAACGTGGCCGTGGCCATTTCCGCGGTGGGCTACATGACCGCCTTCGTGCCCTGGCTGGGCAGCGGGGCGATACCGCTGTGCGTGGGCACCATCGGGTTGATCTGGCTGACCACCATCGCCAATTTCGGCGGGCCGAAAATCACCGGCAAGATCGGCGCGTTCACCGTGTGGGGGGTGATCATTCCGGTGGCGGGGCTGAGTATCTTCGGCTGGTACTGGTTCAGGCCCGAGGTGCTCATGGCCGCCTGGAACCCCAACCAGCTGCCGATCTCCGAGGCCATCAGCAAGGCCATTCCGCTGACCCTGTGGGCGTTTCTGGGCATGGAGTCGGCCGCCCAGGCCACCGATGCCGTGGAAAACCCCCGGCGCAACGTGCCGCTGGCCTGCCTGTTCGGCACGCTGGGGGCTGCGGTGGTGTACGTGCTGTCGACCACGGTGATCCAGGGCATCATCCCCAACGCCGAGCTGGCCAAGTCGTCGGCGCCGTTCGCGCTGGTCTACGGCAGCCTGTTCGGCCCGGGGGTGGGCAGCGTGGTCATGGCCCTGGCGGTGATGGCCTGTGTCGGCTCGCTGCTGGGCTGGCAGTTCACCCTGGCGCAAACCGCCAAGATGACCGCCGACCAGGACCTGTTCCTCAAGCTGTTCGGCAAGGTCAATGCGATGAACGCTCCGGTGATCGGCATGACCGTGTGCGCCTTGCTGCAAACGGTGATGGCGCTGTCGACCATTTCCCCCGATGCCGCCGCCCAGTTCGGCAGGCTGGTCAGCCTGGCGGCGGTGACCAACCTCATCCCCTACATCACCGCGCTGACCGGCTTGCTAGTGATCATGCACAAGGCCGGGGTCAGCCCCGCGGTCTACACCCGCAACATGGTGGTGCTGCTGGTGGCCGTGGGCTACTCGCTGTACGCCTTGCACGCCTGCGGCCTGGAGGCGGTGATGGGCGGCACCCTGGTGCTGGCCATCGGTTACCTGCTGTACGGCTTCTTGGGCCAGAAGTTCACCGACAGCGCATCCACGCTCAAGCCGCCTGCGCCCTTGAGCAACAACGGCAGCAATGCCACCAGGTAGATCAGCGGCAGCTTGTAGTTGCCAAAGCCGTGGTCGCTGATCGAATAGCCCTGGGCCAGTTGCGCCAGCGTCGACCACTGCGCGGGCCAGTGCACGGCGGCGATGGCAACCAGGGTCACGACGATCAGCGCAGCGCTCGCCAGCCGGGTACCCAGGCCCAGCAGCAGGAGCAGCGGGGCGATCAGCTCGGCCCACATCGACACCTGCCAGTCGAACCCGGCGGAAAAGTGGTTGAAGGGGAAGGGGAAGTTGGCGTGGATCTGTTCGAACCAGTTCTCGCCACGCCACTTCTCCAGGCCCGATTCGAAGAACTCCCAGGCCAGAAACAGCCGCAAGGGCATGTCCCAGCCCCAGGCGGCGGCGCGGTCGAGTCGTTCGAAAGTCAGCTTGAGCGGGTTCACGGGGAATGCGGACATGGGTACCTCGGCGCTATCAATGGATGGGCCGCCAGGGTGACAGCCGCAGTTATCCGGGATATGTCCGCTACAGGTGCTGCGTGTATCGCTGTGTAGCACCGTGGCCATTGGCATAAATCAATGAGCCCCGGCGGTCCGATATAAACCTTCTCTGGGCAGGCAAGGCGCACACTCGAAGAAGCTCAGGCCTTCTGAGCATCGAGAGGTGCGTATGACCATTGGCAAAAGCTTCAGCGATATCGACCTTCCAGGCCCTGCAGCCGCCGATGACGACGACGATTGGCCAAGCGGGCAGGACGATGACGAAAGCGAGGAGGAGGGCGAGCAGGACCAAGGCGCCAAACCGCTCGACCCGGATGACTACGTCGACCAGTCAATGCTCAAGGAAAGCGAACGCGGCTCCGGCCACCCCGACCCGTCCAGGGCATCGGAAGCCGAGCGCTACAGTTATCAACCGTGGCAAAAGATGAAGCCGTGAACGGGCCTGCGGCTCAATCTTCGGAGCCTGTGCCCGGCAAGTACGGCAGCAACCGTTCGGTTTCCTTCTTCACCACTGCATAGCACTCGCAACTGAGCTGCTCCAGCCGGGCACGGTCGAGCACCCTGATGTTGCCCCGGCTGTACTCGATCACGCCCAGGCGCTGCAGTTTGCCGGCGGCGTCGGTCACCCCTTCGCGGCGCACCCCCAGCATGTTGGCGATCAGCTCCTGGGTCATGCACAGCCGATCGCCCGGCAAGCGGTCCAGCGACAGCAGCAACCAGCGGCACAGCTGCTGGTCGATCGAATGGTGCCGGTTGCACACCGCCGTCTGCGCCATCTGGGTAATCAAGGCCTGGGTGTAGCGCAGCATCAACATCATCAGCTCGCCATGGCGATTGAACTCGTCCTTGAGCCGCTGCCCCGGCAGGCGGTAGGCGTGCCCGGCGCTCTGCACGATGGCCCGGCTTGGCGTGCTCTCGCCCCCCATGAACACCGCAATGCCCACCAGCCCTTCGTTGCCGACGACCGAGATCTCGGCCGAGGCGCCGTTTTCCATCACGTACAGCAGCGAGACGATGGCATCGAGCGGGAAAAACACATGGCGCAGGGTATCGCCCGATTCGTAGATGGCCTTGCCCAGCGGCAGGGTCACCCGCTGCAGGTGCGGCTGCAGGCGGCTGAACGTCTCGCTGGACAGGGCAGCCAGCAGGTGGTTCTGCTGGGGAGTGTACGGCGCGGGCATGGGCGGACCATCGGAGGCGGCGGCTGACGCAACAAGGTTAGCCCAGCAGCGAAGGGCTGCGCTGGCATTGGGCGAGCACCTGGTGCAGCTTGCCGTCGTCCTTGAGCTGCAGCGTGGCCTGTTCGAGCAACTGGCCGTCCAGGCTCAGGGTCTGGCCGGGGTGGGCGCTGTTGCGCACCTCGATGCGGTAGTGGGTGTTGCCGTAGCGGTAGTGCAGCACGCAGCCCGGCCAGCCTTCGGGCAGCAGCGGGTTCAGGCGCAGGGTGTCGCCGCGGCGCTCCAGGCCCAGCAGGCTCTCGACGATCAGGCGGTACATCCAGCCGGCGGACCCTGTGTACCAGCTCCAGCCGCCGCGCCCGGCGTGGGGGGCGATGGCGTAGACGTCGGCGGCCATGACGTAGGGCTCGACCTTGTAGGTGTCGATCAGCCCGCTGTAGCCCTGGCGCAGCGGGTTGATCATGCGCAGCAGTTCCCAGGCCCGCTCGCCATCGCCCAGGCGGGCATAGGCCATGCACGCCCAGATCGCCGCGTGGGTGTACTGCCCGCCGTTTTCCCGCACCCCTGGCAGGTAGCCCTTGATGTAGCCCGGGTCCAGCGTGCCCTGGTCGAAGGGCGGGTCGAGCAGCTTGACGATGCCGGTGGTGCGCCGCACCAGGTGTTGGTCCAGCGCTGCCATGGCGGTGCGCGCACGCTCGCCGCCAGCGACCCCCGACAGCACCGCCCAGCTCTGCGCCAGGGAGTCGATGCGGCACTCCTGGTTGCTTGCCGAGCCCAGCACCTGGCCATCGTCGAACCAGGCGCGGCGGTACCAGCCGCCGTCCCAGGCGTGGCGTTCGAGCTGCTGCGCAAGGGCGGCGGCCTGGGTCGTGCAGCGCAGCGCGAAGGCGCTGTCGCCGTGGCCCAGGGCCAGGCCGGCGAAGGCCCGCAGCACTTCATGGCCGAAGAAGCCCAGCCACACGCTTTCGCCGCGGCCTTGTTCGCCGACCCGGTTCATGCCGTCGTTCCAGTCGCCGCTGCCGATCAGCGGCAGGCCGTGCACCCCGCACTGCAAGGCGTGGCCAAGGGCGCGCTGGCAATGCTGGTAGAGGCTTTCGACCTGCGGCGAATGGCCGGGCAGGTCGTAATAGGACTCTTCGCCGGCATTCAGCGCGCGGCCTTGCAGGTAGCCGACCGGTTCATCCAGCACCGTGGTGTCGCCGGTCAGTTCCACGTAGCGGCTGGCCGCCAGCGGCAGCCACAGCAGGTCGTCGGAGCAGCGTGTGCGCACCCCGCGCTGCAGCGGCGGGTGCCACCAGTGCTGCACATCGCCTTCGATATATTGATGCGCGGCGCAGGTCAGCAGGTGCTGGCGCGCCACTGCCGGGGCAGCGTGGAGCATGGCCATGCTGTCCTGCAACTGGTCACGAAAACCGATCGCGCCTCCAGATTGGTAGAAGCCGCTGCGCGCCCAGAACCGGCAGGCGATCACCTGGTACAGCAACCAGCCGTTGGCCAGCACATCCAGCGAGGGTTCGGGGGTTTCGATGCGCACGCTGCCCAGGGTGCGCTGCCAGTAGGCCTGGACCTGCTCGAACGCATCCATGGCCGCCTGCAGGCCGCGGTGGGCCAGCACGCACTGGCTGGCGGCCTGGCCGTCCGCCGCCGCGCCCAGGCGGAACACCACCTCCTGGCTGGCACCGGGCTCCAGCAGCAGGCTGACCTGCAGCGCCGCGCAAGGGTCCAGGCCCGCGCCGGTGCGCCCCGACAGCCGCGCCTGGCGCAGGCCGGCGGGTGCCTGGCTGTCGCCGATGCGGCCGATGAACTCGCTGCGGTCACAGGTGTGGCCGGTGGGGGGCGGGTCGCAATCGACAAAGGCCACGTGACGGGAGAACTCGACGGCGTAGCGGTTACGGGCGAACAGCGCGCCGCTTACCGGGTCCACCTCGCTGACCACATGCTGGGCGGTCTTGCTGCGCAGGTCGCCCAGTACCCATTCGGCAAAGCAGGTCACGCTCAAGCGCCGGGTTCGTGCCGAGCGGTTGTGCAGCTTGAGCCGGCAGAACTTGACCGGGGCCTCCAGCGCCACGTGCACCCACAGCTCGCTGTGCAGGTCGTGGTCGGCGTATTCGAACACGCTGTAGCCAAAACCATGCCGGGTGCGGTACTGGCCGGGGCCCGGGCAGGGCTGCGCGGTGGCCGACCAGTACTGGCCGCTGTCCTCGTCGCGAAGGTACAAGGCCTCGCCGCTGGGGTCGCAGACCGGGTCGTTGTGCCAGGGCGTCAGGCGGTACTCGTGGGCGTTCTGGTACCAGCTGTAGGCACTGCCGGCCTCCGACACCACGCTGCCGAATTGCGCGTTGGCCAGCACGTTGACCCATGGCGCCGGTGGCGGTTTGCCCGCAACCAGGGGCATGACGTACTCGCGCCCGTCGGCGCTGAAGCCGCCGTAGGCATTGGCCAGCAGCAGCGGCGCCGGCGGCTCCGGCGCCTGGCGCACGGGCGCGGGGCCGGCGGGCACCGGGGTGGCCTCGAAGGGCGCCGGTGCCGGGGGCGCGCGGTGCTGGCGCAACTGCTCGGTGAGGGTCCCGCGGCTGTCGTTGAGCACCAACCGGGCGACCGACAGGGTGAGGATGCGGTCTTCTTCGGACAACTGCTGCGCAGGCCGCACGAAGATGCCACCGGGGCGGTCGAGCAGCGGCGCTTCGCTGCCCGAGGCGACGATGCCCATGATCAGCTCCTGCAGCTGCTGGCGGTAGCCGGCCTGGTCTTCGTTCCAGATCACCAGGTCCAGCGCCAGGCCTTTCTGGCGCCAGTAGGCGTGGGCCAGCACCAGTTGCCGGACCAGCTGGATGTTGGCCGCATCGCCGATCTGCACCAGCACGATCGGCAAGTCGCCCGAGAGCCCCTGGCCCCACAACCCGGACTGGTTGCGCCGGTTGCGTGCCAGCAGCCCAGGGTCGGCGCGCAGGGACGCATTGGGGTAGATCACCGAGGCGGCCATCTGCTCGAACAGCCGGGCATCGGACAACGAGCCGTTGAGCTGGCGCAACAGCACCTGGCTGTGCGGCCAGGCCAGGTCGAACACTCGGTCGGCCAGGTGGCGGTCGCGGTACTTGGCGATCAGCTGCAGGCAGGCATCGCGGCTGTCGGCGACCCCGGTGACCAGGTCGACGGTGGCGGCCTGGCCGGGCGCCAGGGTAATGCGGCAGCGGATCGCCACGATCGGGTCGAGCACCGCGCCGGCACTGCCGGACAGCGCTTCGCAGTCCCGTGCCAGTGCCGCCGGCGCCGCCAGCGTGCGGCCACGGCCGATGAACCGGGCGCGGTCGGTTTCATAGGACAGCGCGTCGATATCGGCGCCATGCACCGCCAGCACATGGCACAGCCAGGGCGTGGCCTCCTGCAGCGAGCGCGGCCGGCGGGTGCAGAGAATCGCCTGCAGCGGGCGCAGCAGCTCGGTCTGCACGAACAGTTTGCTGAAGGCCGGGTGCAGCGCATCGCTCATGGCCTGGGCCAGCACCACTTCGGCGTAGCTGGTCAGCTCCAGGGTACGGGGCTGGTCGCCATGGTTGGTCAGGTGCAGGCGGCGCAGCTCGATGTCGTCTTCCGGGGACACGGCAATTTCGGTGTGGCAGTCGAAATTGCGCTCGCGGATGCGGAATTCGGCCTTGCCGTCGCTGAAGATCGCCTCCTGGTGCGCAGCCCGGTGCCGGGTCGGCTGAAAGCTGGTGGACCAGTAGGCGCCGCTGGTGACGTCGCGCAGGTAGCAGAAGTTGCCAAGCTCGTCGTGGCTGGCATCTTCGCGCCAGCGGGTGACTGCCATGTCGCCGCGCTGGCTATAGCCGCTGCCCAGGTGGTTGAGCATGACGTGGTAGCGGCCGTTGGAAAGCAGCTGCACGGCCGGGTGGCGCCGGTGCGCTTCGCTGAACACCCGCAGCCGGGTTTCGCTGGCGCGCTGCCCGGCCTCCGGCGCCGGGGCCTGCAGCGTGTGCAGGTACGGCGCGGCGGTTTTCGGCACGCGTTCCTGCAACAGCAACATGCTGGCCTGGAACGGCGGCGCCGAGGCAAAGCGCCGCTGCATGGGCCGGTTCAGCAGCAAGGCGGTGAGGGCAAGAAAACTCATGCCCTGGTGGTGGGCCATGAACGAGCGAATGACCACGCTGGTTTGCCCCGGTGGCAGCCGCGCCTCGCTGTAGTCCACGGCTTCGTACAGCCCGTAGCGGCCGGCCAGGCCGAGGCCGGCCAGGCGCTGCAGGTTACGGCAGGCGGCGGCGGGCGCCACCATCAAGGCCAGAGCGCTGGCGTAGGGCGCGACCACGCGCTCCTCACCCAGGCCACGCTTGAGCCCCAGGCCCGGCACGCCAAAGGCCCGGTACTGGTAGTTGAAGTGCGCATCGAGCACGTTGTAGGCCGACTCCGAGACGCCCCAGGGCAGGCCCAGCAGGTTGCCATGCTCGATCTGCCGGCTGACCGCAGCCTGGCAGGTCTGGTCGAGCAGGGTGCCCTCGTAGCTGGGCATCACCAGCAGCGGCATCAGGTACTCGAACATCGAGCCGGACCAGGACAGCAGCACCGGCACCCCGGCATTGCTGGTGAGCAGCCGGCCCAGGGCGAACCAGCTGTCCTGCGGCACCTGGCCCTGGGCGATGACGACGAAGTTGGTCAGGCGCATTTCCGAGGCCAGCAGGTCGTAGAAGGCGGCGTCCAGGCGGTGTTCGTCGGCGTTGTAGCCGATGGCGAAGAGGTCGCGGTGGGGGTCGTAGAGAAAGCGGAAATCCATGACGGCCAGGGCCGTGATGCGCTTGGCCAGTGCCTGGGCCTGGGCGATGCGCTGGCGGGCGAGTGCGCGCACATTGCTTGCGGCCAGGCGTTCGGCAGGGGGCCACTGGTCGGTCTGCAGTTGGGCCAGCTGTTGCCAGGTCTGGCCGGTTGCCGGCACCGGGTCGTTGCCGGGCGGCAGCTGCAAGCCCTGCAGTTCGGTGCTGAGGTCCAGGCACTGGGCCTGCAGGGCTTGCAGCCAGAACGTGCAGTCATCGCCAGCATCAGGCGAAGGGGGCAGGCCTTGCAGCTGTTCACCCAGTTGCAGCAGGGTGGCGGGCAGGTCCTGCGGTTGCCCGTGGGCCAGTTGCAGCTGATCGCGCAGGGCGCTCAGCGCGCCAGGGTCGCGTTCGGCGCTGGCGAACGTCTCGAGCAAGGTGTCCAGTGTATCCAGCAGGCCTTGGGTCACGCGCGAGTCCAGCAGCGGCGTTTCGGCCATCTCCAGAAGGCCCGGGCGCAAGGTCAGCAGCAGCGCGCAGAGGTTGCCGCTGTCCACCGCCGAGATGTACAGCGGCGCCAGGGGCTTGAGCATCTGGGTGTCGTACCAGTTGTAGAAGTGGCCCTTGTAGCGCTCCAGGCTGGCCATGCTGTCGAGCATCTGCGCCAGGCGCTCGAACAGGCGGCCGGCGCTGAGGTAGCCGAAGTCGTGGGCGGCCAGGTGCGAGAGCAGCGCCATGCCAAGGTTGGTCGGCGAGGTGCGGTGGGCGATGCTGGCGAAGGGCGGCTCTTGCAGGTTGTCGGGCACCAGCCAGTGGTCCGCCGGGCCGACCTGGTTGTCGTAGAACGCCCAGTTGCTGCGGGCCAGGCGGTGCAGGAAGCGCAGGTCTGCCGTGGACGGTGCAAACGCTGCGCGCCCGTGTGGCCGGCTGAGCCACCAGGCCAGCGCCGGGCCCAGCACCCACAGGGTGAGAATCGGCGAGGCCAGCAACAGCACGGCGGGCTTGGCCAGCAAGGCCGCGGCCAGCAGCAGGGCCAAAGCCGGCTGCAGCCACTGCTGGCGGTACACCGCCGGCAGGCTGTCGGCGCTGCTGCGTTCATCTTCGCGCGAGGGGTTCCATTGCAGCAGGCGGCGCTTGCTCACCAGCAGCCGCCACAATGTGCGCAGGATGGCGTCCAGGCTGTTGCCGGCCTCGAACGGCAGCCACGCCAACGACAGCCCGGCCCGCACGAAGAAGGTGCCCGAGGTGCGCAGGGCCGCACGCAGGTGTTGGCCAAACGGCACATCGGTGGTCTTGTCGAGCAATTCGAGCAGGCTGTCCAGCAGCGGGCGTGTCAGCAGCAAGCCGAGCAGCGCCACTGTCCAGGCCAACGGCGTGGCGCTGGCCAGCCAGCCCCATAGCAGCACCGCCAGCAGCGCTGCCGGCTCCAGGCTGCGGCGCAGGTTGTCGAAGATCTTCCAGCGCGACAGGGCGCTGAGTGCGCCGCGTGCCTGGCCGTTGCCGGGCAGCAGCCAAGGCAGCAATTGCCAGTCGCCGCGGACCCAGCGGTGGCGGCGCTTGATATCGGCGCTGTAGCGCGCCGGGTAAGCTTCGAACAACTGCACGTCGCTGAGCAGGCCGGCGTGGGCGTAGCAGCCTTCGATCAGGTCGTGGCTGAGCACGCGATTGTCGGCGAAGCGCCCGTCCAGGGCGCGCTCGAAGGCGTCCACCGCATAGATGCCCTTGCCGATGAAAGAGCCGCTGAGAAACAGGTCCTGGTAAACGTCGGAAACGGCCTGGGTATAGGGGTCGACCCCGGCATCGCTGCCGTACAGGCGGGCGTAGGTCGAGCGCGCCACGCTCGGCAGGCTAATGCCTACCCGCGGCTGCAGGATCGCGTAGCCTGCGCAGATACGCCCTGTGTGCGGGTCGAAACGCGCACGGTTCAACGGGTGCTGCAGGGCGCCGACCAGTTTCTGCGCCACCCCGTGCGGCAGCTGGGTGTCGGTGTCCAGGGTGATCACATAGCGCACCTGCCCGAGCGCCTGCAGGTCGCCGACGATGCGCATGAAGCAATCGCCGCCGCGCCCACGCAACAGGGCATTGAGCGCGGCGAGCTTGCCGCGCTTGCGCTCCAGGCCCATCCACACGCCTTCGCTGGCGTTCCACAGCCGAGGCCGGTGCAGCAGCAGGAAGCGGCCGCCGTATTTGAGGTTCAGGGCGCGGATACCTTCGCTGGCCTGGTCGAGCAGCGCCAGGTCGCCGGCGCAGGTCTGCGCCTGGGCATCCATGAAGTCGCTGAGCAGGGCGAAGTGCAGGTGCGCGTCGCGGTTGGCCAGAAAGCGCACCTCCAGGCCTTCGACCAGCTCCTCGACATCCTCGGCGGTCGCCAGCAGGGTCGGCACCACCACCAGCGTGCAGGCCTCGGCCGGGATGCCGGCGGTGTAGTCCAGGCGCGGCAGGAAGGCCGGCTTCACGGTCAGGGTCACCAGCCAGTTCACCAGGCCGATGGCCAGGCGGCTGGTGCACAGTAGCAGCGGTACGGCCATGGCCGCGGTCACCCACAGCGGCCAGCCGGCGAGGTCGATGGCCCGCACGAACCCCCAGGCCAGCAGGCACGACAGCAGCACCACCGGCACCAGGTAAAAGGCCAGCGGCGCGCGGTGCAGCAGGCGCTGCCAACGCTCGCCAAGGCCGACCCGCGCCTGCAGCCGGCGCTCCAGCGCGGGCAGGCCGGCGCCGGCCAGGTAGTAGCCGACGTGCTCGGCCGCCTCCCCAGCCGGCGCAGCCGCTGCCTGCGCGAGCTCGATGGCGACCTGCGCCACGGCCTCTTCGCTGAAGGCGCTGTAGCGTGCCAGGCGCTCGACGATGTGCCGGTAATGGTCGCGGCTGGCAAAATCCATGGCCGGGTAGACTGCGGCCGGGTCGCGGCAAAGGGCCTGCTCCACGTGGCTCAGGTGCTCGACGAACAGCCGCCAGTCGATGGTCGAGAGCAGCCGCAAGCTGCCGATGCTGTTGCTGATCGACACCTGGTCGATGGCCTGTTGCTGGGCATCGAGCTGCACATAGCGCTCGATGCTCAGCGCCGATTCGGCAAGCACCTGCTCGACCCAGGCCAGCGGCTGGGTCAGGGTGGCGCTGTGGCCTTGCAGGCGCCTGGCCAGTTCGGCGACGAAGGCGGCGGTCATCGGTGGGTCCGAGCGGGCCATGTCGGCCACCACCAGCACCACGCTCTTGGCATCGCGCTCGGCGGTTTCGCCCAGGCGGTCGGCCCAGGTATTGGCCTGGTCGCGGTCGGCCCAGTTGGCCATGACCCGCGCCGCCACCCGCCGCAGGTTTTCGATCAGCGCCAGGCGCAGCATGATCGGGATCGCCCACAGCTCGCCGAGGGTCAGCGTGGCGGTTTGCTGATAGGCCTCGACGAACCGGCTCAGGCTCTCGGCATCGAAGCGGCCATCGCCGTGGGAGATGGTTTCCAGGGCGATGTCATAGACCCGTGGCAGGCCGGTCGAGGGGCCGCTGTCCAGGCGCGGCAGCTGCAGGCTGTAGTCGCTGGGCAGGTGGCGCTTGGCGATGCGGATATGGGTTTCGACCAGGTAGAAGTTGTCCAGCAGCCACTGCGCCGCAGGCAACGCCGGGCGTGAGCCGGGCAGGGCGGCGGCGAGCGCGGCGCAGCTGCTGGCGAGCATGCGTTCGTTGTCGGCCAGGCGGCCGAGCAGCGCATCGTCGGCGGGGAGCTGGCTCAGGCGGTGCTGGCTGGCCAGCAAGGTACCGTGTTCGGCCATCTGCCGGGCGTTGTACAACCCCGAGCGCAGCAGGCTTTCGTAGCTGAACCGGTGGCGCGGCGAGCGCCAGCGGCGGGCAAGCCCTGGGAGGCGTTTGACGAAGGCGAGTGCGCGAAGCCAAGGGTTGTTCATCAGGAGCCTGGGGTACCGAGGAGTAGCCGGTCAGCGTCCAGTCTGACGTGGGCCGCCCGGGCGGTCTGTTCGGTAGCGAACAGACCCTTGGGCGCTGGCTTGTCGGGAGGACGAATTACCCTCTATCGTGTGGACTCCCGAGGGTTGGATACCCCCTGACAGCAAGGAGCAACGCTGATGTTCCCACTCGATACCTGGCTTGCGTACACCCTGGCCTGCCTGCTGCTGGTCATGTCCCCGGGGCCGGACAACCTGCTCGCCATCGGCCGTGGCCTGAGCCAGGGCAAGGCTGCGGCGATTGCCTCGGGGCTGTCGTCGGGCGTTGGCATTCTCTTTCACGTAACTGCAGCTGCGCTTGGCCTGACCTTGCTGATGCAGACCTCGGCGGTGGCGTTCTGGGTGGTCAAGCTGATTGGCGCGGGCTACCTGCTGTGGCTGGGCATCAAGGTGCTGCGCAGCCGCAACCTGTTCAATTTCGAGCCGGTGGCGCGCCAGTCGCTGCCGAGCATCTTCCTGACCGGCTTTCTTTCGGCGGCGCTCAA
Organism: Pseudomonas faucium; assembly: GCF_021602585.1. Taxonomy (GTDB): domain Bacteria; phylum Pseudomonadota; class Gammaproteobacteria; order Pseudomonadales; family Pseudomonadaceae; genus Aquipseudomonas; species Aquipseudomonas faucium. The sequence continues at coordinate 501,127 of NZ_BQIP01000001.1, read as the reverse complement.
CCCCAAGCCAGGCCTTTTCGTGCTTGCGTTCATCCCGCAGTTCGTCGACCCGCAACGCGGCTCGGTGACCGTGCAGATGCTGGTGTACGGGCTGTGGTTCGCGGTGCTGACCGCCGTTGGCTTTGCCCTGATGGGGGTGTTTGCCACCGCGCTTACCCGCTCGTTGCGTGAGCGCCCAAGGTTGGTGAAGGGGCTGAATGTGGGCGCGGGCGCGACCTTCGTGGCCTCGGGCGTGTCGATCGTGGCGCTCGGGCAGAAGTGAAAAAGCCGCCCGGTGCACGGGCGGCTTCTGCGTGGCTTACGCGGTGTACGGCGGGTAGTCGAGGTAACCTTCGATACTGCCGCCATAGTAGGTATCGCGGTTGGGCTGGGTCAGCGGCCAGCCGTTCCTGAAGCGCGCGACCAGGTCGGGGTTGGCGATGAACGGCTGGCCGAACGCCGGCAGGTCGATCAGGCCGCTTGCCACCAGCGCCTGGGCACGCTCGACGGTCAGGTCGCCGGCCAGGATCAAGGTGGTCGAGCCCAGTGCCTGGCGGCAATTGCGCAGCAGCGCGTTCAACGCCTGTTCACGGGCTTGGGCGGTTTCCGAACGCAGGAAGAAATGCGTCTGGTCCATCACGTGCACGTAGGCAATGCCGCGCTGGCCCAGGCCTGCGCAAAGCGCGCCGTAGGTCTCGTCGATCTGCGGGTACAGCGGCATGTCCATCAGCTGGCCGTAAGGCGAGATGCGAATGCCCACCCGCGCCTTGCCAATGCGCGCACTCACCGCATCGACCACCTCGAACACGAAGCGCAGGCGGTTTTCCAGGCTTTGCGGGCCGTAGTGGTCGGTGCGGTCGTTGACCTGCGGGTTGAGGAACTGCTCGATCAGGTAGCCATTGGCGCCGTGGATCTCGACGCCGTCAAAACCGGCTTCGATGGCATTGGCCGCTGCCTGGGCAAAGTCGCGGACCACCCGCGCCACCTCGTTGGTGGCGAGCTGGCGTGGCACCGAGGTCTGCAGGAAGCCTGCCGCGCCTTGTTCGTCGTAGCCGAAGGCGAAAGCGCCCGCGGCCACCTTGCTGCTGGCGCTGACCGGCGCTGCGCCGCCTGCCTGGATCGAGGTGTGCGAGACGCGGCCGACGTGCCACAGCTGCGCGAAGATCTTGCCGCCGACGCTGTGCACCGAGTCGGTGACCAAACGCCAGCCGGCGATCTGCTCGGGGGTGTAGATGCCTGGGTTGAACAGGTAACCCTGGCCTTCACGGGAGATTGGCGTGCCTTCCGAAACGATCAGGCCAGCCGTTGCTCGCTGGGCGTAGTAGAGCGCCGTCTCGACGGTGGGGATGTCCTGCGGTGAACGCGAGCGCGTCATCGGCGCCATGACGAAACGGTTGCCGAGGGTTTGATCGCCAAGTGTGTAGGGGTCGAACAGGCTCATTGAGCGCCTCCGTAAGGTGTGAATCGCAGGCTGTGCTGCGCCGGACATTTCCCCTAGGATATTTGAGAAATTACCGGTGATTTACGGAGATTATTACCAAGTGAACGGAATAGAATTCACGAATGAGGCGGCGCGCCATGTATTCCTCTGAGCGCCTGAAGGGCATCGACGTGTTCGTCACGGTGGCGGACGTGGGCAGCTTCACGGCCGCTGCCGAGCGCCTGGGGCTGACCAGCTCGGCGGTGAGCAAGGGCATTGCCCGGCTGGAAAAACGCATCGGTGCGCGGCTGTTTCGGCGCACCACCCGCCAGCTGGCGCTGACCGAAGCCGGCACCACGTTCTACCGCACCTGCACGGCGGTGCTCGCCGACCTTGAAGAAGTGGAGCTGGCCATCGTCAATGAAAGCCACGAGCCCCACGGCCGGGTGCGCATCGACCTGCCCGCATCCTTCGGGCGCCAGCATGTGCTGCCGCTGATCTGGGATTTCGTCCATCAGCACCCGCTGCTGCAGCCGCACATTTCCTTTTCCGATCGCTTCATCGACCCGGTCCACGACGGTGTCGACATCGTCGTGCGCATTGGCGGCAACGATGCCTGGCCGGCCACGCTGGGGCACCGCTATTTCGGCGCGCAGCGCCTGATCTTCTGTGCCTCGCCGGCCTACCTGCAGGCGCATGGCGAGCCTGTGGCCGAGCGAGACCTGGAACACCACCACTGCATCGGTTATCTGGATGCCGCCGGCCTGGTGAGCCCCTGGTATTTCAAGGGCCGCCAGCCCGGCGAGATGGAGCGGCGGGTGATGCCGTCACGCATCGCGGTTGGCGATGGCGAAGGGGAGGTTTCGGCGATCCTGGCCGGCCACGGCATCGGGCAACTGCCTACCTGGCTGGTGCAGCCGTACCTGGAAGGCGGCGAGCTCGTCGAGGTACTGCCCGCGCTGGCCACCGATGGCTTGCCCATGAACCTGGTCTGGCTCAAGAGCCGCGAAGGGTTGCCGAAGGTGAAGGCGCTGCTCGACTACCTGGCCGAACGGCTTGGCCCGCACGGGGCCCGGCGGGCGCAATAATGGCCAGATTAGCGAGTGGAGTACATTTGTACTCCACTCGATTCCTGCGCAGTCAGTGGCTGTAGCGCGACGCCAGCTGGTTGCTGGAAAGCTGGCCGAGCAAGGCCTTGCGGCTGGCTTCGTACTGCTCGAATGCCTGCAGGTCGTGCAGCGACGGGATGGAGATCAGCACGCCGTTTTCGAAGTCCTGCAGGGCGCCGTCGACCAGGTCCTGGGCCGACATCACGATGCCAGGGTCGAGGTTGCTGACCGGCAAGCCGCCGATCGCCCAGAAGTCGGTGGCGGTGGCACCGGGGAGCACGGCCTGGACCTGGATGCCCTGGCCGGCGAACTCCTGGTGCAGAGAGTGGGTGAAGGCGGTGACGTAGGCCTTGCTGCCGCCGTACACGCCATTGAGCAGCTCCGGTGCGAGGCTGACCACCGACGAGATGTTGATCACCGCGCCTTGCCCGCGGGCGACGAAGCCTGGCATGGCGGCGTAGGTGAGGCGGGTGAGGGCGGTGATGTTGAGGCTGATCATTTCGGCCATGCGCTCGACGTCGCTGTCGAGCAATGGGGTGTGGGTGCCGACACCGGCGTTGTTGACCAGCAAGGTGATGCTGGCATCCTTGCGCAGTTTGCCCTCGACCCGGGCCAGGTCGGCGGCGTTGGCAAGGTCGGCCGGCAACACCTCGACGTTCTGCCGGGTTTGCTCGGTCAGCCGGCTGGCCAGCGCGTTCAGCCGCTCGCGGTTGCGCGCCACCAGCACCAGGTCATAGCCCCGGCGGGCCAGGCCCTCGGCATACAGCGAACCGATGCCGGTGGATGCGCCGGTGATCAGCGCGGTGCCTTTGAATGCGTGAGTCATGGTCCTGCTCCGTTGCGGTTGGGTGTGCAGCCATGATGCAGAAAGCGCGCTATGGCTTGAATGACGCATAAGGTAGTATTTCGGGACATCCCATGAGGAGCACGCCATGCACCGCGTCGGCTACCTGATTACCGAAGGCTTCCAGGTCATGTCCCTGGCAACCCAGTCCGTCTTCGAGTTCGCCAATATCGTGGCCGGCGAAGCGGTCTACAGCATCCACAACTTCTCCGTCGGCGGCGGCCTGGTGCGTTCGTCGCTGGGCATGCACATGGACACCCTGGCGCTGGGGGCGCCAGGGCTGGCTGACACCTGGATGATCACCGGCACCTTGACCCCGCTGACGCCGCCCGGCGAAGCGGTGCTGGCTGGCGTGCGCAGTTTCGTGGCCGGCGCGCGCCGCACCGCGGGCCTGTGCACCGGCACCTTCGTGCTGGCCCAGGCCGGCGTACTCGACGGGCGCCGGGCGACCACCCACTGGGCCTATGCCAAGGCGTTCGCCGACCTGCACCCGCAAGTCGAAGTGGAGCCAGACCGGATCTTCATCGTCGACGGGCCGGTGTGGACCTCCGCCGGCATGACCGCCGCATTGGACATGGCACTGGGCATGGTGGAAAAGGACCTGGGCGCGGAAATGGCGCGCGCGGTGGCGCATCGGCTGGTCATGCACCAGCGCCGTTCCGGCGGGCAGTCCCAGCATTCCGAACTGCTTACGCTGGCGCCGAAGTCGGACCGCATCCAAACCGCTCTGGACTACGCCCGCAAGCACCTGGGCCGCCCGCTCAGTGTCGAGGAGCTTGCCGAGGTAGTGCACCTGAGCCCCCGGCAATTCACCCGGGTGTTCACCGCCGAAACCGGCCAATCACCGGCCAAGGCCGTGGAAAGCCTGCGCCTGGAGGCGGCGCGGGTGATGATCGAGCAGAGCCGCCACGGCCTGGATGTGGTGGCCAGGGAAACCGGGTTCCGCGACCGCCGGCACATGCGCGAGGTGTTCATGCGCGGCTTCGGCGTGCCGCCCCAGGCGGTAAGGCGGGATGCGCGGCGGGTAGAGGCGGCCGAGGCCTAGAGGGCTGCGAGCATCGTTTGCACCTGCTTGAGCTCCCAGGTGCTCATCAATTCGACCGGGTGGGTGCCGAACCTTTGCCCGGAGCCCAAGACATAGGCCCTGCCATCCGGTGCCTGGCAGCTGGCGCAATGGTCCAGCGCGCTACCAGCGCTGCACAGGGTGAGCAGCCAACCCTCGACCTCCACCGTGATCTGGCCCGAATCCCAGGGTTGCTCGCTGACGCGGCGCATGCTGCGGATGCCCAGGGCGATGTCGCGCAGTACCTGGTAGGCCTCGCGGGGGGTCAAGGGGGTGGGGGACAAGGGCGATTTCCGCAGCGATTGAAGGGTGCGGGGCAAGGGTACATGACTACCCTTGCGACGGCCACGCCAGCGGCTCGTCCAGTGAGTAGGCAGCACGAACCGGGTCGAAGTACTCGCGCAGGTGCGCGATGCTGCCGTGTTCGACGCGGCAGAACAGCACGTATTGCTGGCGATAGATTCTGCCGGTCGCGCGGATCAGCCCTTCTGCTTTGACCTCGGCGACGGCCATGCTGGGGTCGGCGAAGGCATGGATGCGCAAGTCCTGGAAACGGAAGTTTTCCACTGCCTGGATGAACCAGCCGACGTGGTTCAGCACCTGCTCCCGGCCGACCAGCCGCTCGGGGTGGCCCAGGCTGGGTGCGTAGGGAAGCTCCCAGACCAGGTCATCGGCAATCAGTGCCTTCCACCGCGCAGGGTGATCGACGAATGTTTCGAAGTGTTGGCGAAGTAGATCCGCAGCGTTGTTCATAGCCGTTTACTCGATGCCAGAGGCGGGTAATGGGGGGTGATCAACTCTGGCACAGGCCCAGGTCTCGCAATAGCCGAATAAAATCGAGGCTGATGTTCGAAAATTTGCAACAGTGGAGGGGCTACACGGCGCCCTCGCGCAAATGGTCGATCAGCCACTGCGCAGCGGGGCCGGGCGGGGTGTCGGTGCGGTAGATGGCATCGAAGGGGTAGGTGCCGATTTCGCAGTCCGGCAGTGCCAGGCGCACCAGCCGGCCCGTCGCCAGGTCCTCGCGCACCATCGGCAACGGCATGTTGCCCCAGCCCACCCCTTCCTTGAGCAGCATGTGCTTGGCGCCCAGGTCGGCCAGGCGCCACGTGCGTGTGCCGATGACGGCGAAGTCCTTGCCTTCGGTGAGCGGCGAACGGTCCGACAGCACCAGTTGCACATGCTCGCGCCCGGCGCCCGGTGGGTTCGACCCGGCTTGGGCCAATGGGTGATTGGGCGCCGCCACGGGTATCAGCTCGACGCTACCGACGGCGATGCGCTCGATGCCATCCATGGGGCCTTCCAAAGGGCCGCTGACGCCAATGCTGGCGCCGCGATTGAGCACCAGCTGGGTCACGGCGCCCAGGGCTTCCATGTGCAGGTGCAGGGAAACCGTGGGGAAGTGCGCCTGGAACGATTTCAGGGCATCGACCACGCGCTCGGCTGGGAGCATGACATCGAGCACCACATGAAGCTCCGCCTCAAGGCCCTGAAGCAATCCCTTAACTTTCGCACGTAAACCATTGATGCCATTGGCGATAGCGCGGGCTTCAGCCAGCACCGTTCGCCCGGCTTCGGTCAACTGCGGCTTGCGCGTGGTCTGCCGGTCGAACAACTGGACACCCAGCTGCATTTCAAGGTTGGCGATCGAGTAGCTGACCACCGAGGTAGCGCGGCTCAACTTGCGCGCAGCCGCAGCAAAGCTGCCCACCTCGACCACGGTGAGAAACACCCGCAGTTGGTCGAGCGTCGGGGTGCCTGGATCAGAAATCATGCGAAGGTCCTGGGTGGGGGGCTAGGCAAACATTTCTAGATTCTAGAACGTAATCGTCGAAATTAGTCCGCTATTCAGATGTTAGGCCCGGTGTCAGACTTTTTTCCATCGCGGCGCTCCACAGTGGATGCGCCCAACCCTGATGGAAAATGCCTCATGTCCCAGTCTGCAATCACGCCTGCTCAAACCACCCCTGAACTCACCCGCACCGCCGTTGGCAGCGACACTGCCGCGCTGGTCGGCCGTGCGCTGATGAGTGCGATCTTCATACTGTCCGGCCTGTCCAAGCTCGCAGCGCCGGCGATGATGGTCGGCTACATCGGCTCGGCAGGCTTGCCTTTCCCGGCGCTGGCGCTGGTGCTGGCCATCGTCGTCGAAGTCGTCGGCGGCCTGGCCTTGCTCGCCGGCTACCGCACCCGCAGCGTGGCGTGGGTACTGGCGGCCTTCAGCGTGGCCACCGCATTGGCGTTCCATCACCAACTGGGCGACCAGAACCAGTTCATCCACTTCTTCAAGAACCTCGCCATGGCCGGCGGCCTGCTGCAGGTCGCCGCGTTCGGTGCCGGCCGCTTCAGCCTCGATGCCCGTCGTCGCCGTGCATGAGCAGCGTCTTGGGCTCGAGATAGGCACTGATGCCCCACTTGCCCATCTCGCGGCCCAGCCCCGAATGCTTGAACCCGCCAAACGGCGCGCTTGGCTCGTGGGCCAGGGTGTTGATCAATACCCGTCCGGAGTCGATCTGGCGGGCGATGCGCAGGCAGCGCTCGGTTGATCTGCCCAGCACCAGGGCGCTCAGGCCATACAGGGTGTCGTTGGCGATCTGCAGGGCATCGGCTTCATCTTCGTAGGGAATGATGGTCAGTACCGGGCCGAAAATTTCCTCGCGGGCGATGCGCATCTGGTTGTTGGCCTGGGTGAATAAGGTCGGCTTCACGAACCAGCCGGCCTCTAGGCCTTCAGGGCGGCCCTCGCCACCTGCCAGCAAGGTCGCACCATCTTCCTGGCCCAGGCGAATGTAGTGCTGCACCCGTTCCCACTGCTTCTGGCTGACCATGGGGCCGATGTCGGTATCGGCGCTGCGAGGGTCGCCGCTGCGGATATGGCCTAACGCCTGCTTGGCGACCTGCTCGAACTCGCTCAGCCGGGCACGCGGTACCAGGATGCGGGTGCCGGCAATGCAGGCTTGGCCGCTGTTGAGAAAGCCCGCTTGCAGCACCAGCGGCATGATGGCCTGGAAGTCGGCATCGTCGAGCACCACGGTAGGCGACTTGCCGCCAAGCTCGAGGGTGACGCGCTTCATGGTTTCGGCGCCGGCTGCGATCAGGTGCCGGCCGACGGCCGAAGAGCCGGTGAAGGAAATCTTGGCGATGTCGGGATGCCGGGCGATAGCTTCGCCAACCACGTCGCCGCGGCCGTTGACGATATTGAACACGCCTGGGGGCAGGCCCGCCTCGTGCAATGCAGTGGCGATGATCTGCGTCTGCATCGCGCTCATTTCGCTGGGTTTGATGACCGCAGTGCAGCCTGCCGCCAGCGCGGTCGCCAGCTTGTTGCAGATAAAGCCTGCGTTGCTGTTCCAGGGGGTGATCAGGCCGGCGACACCCACCGGCGTGTGGATGACCCGGGCGATGCCGGCTTGTTCTTCGAAGGTGAAGGCCTGCAGTGCGTCGATCGCCTGGGCAATCACATCGGCAGGGTAGGTCGCCATCCAGCGGCCGCGTACCAAGGGCGCGCCATATTCCAGGGTGATCGCTTCCATCAGCTCTTCTTCGCGGGCCGCCACGGCCTGGTGCATGCGGCGCAGGGCGGCGATGCGCTGTTCGCGAGTGGTGCGTGACCAGGCGGGGAAGGCTGCTTTGGCCGCGGCGATGGCGCGCTGGGCGTCCTGCTCGTCGCCCAGGCGAACCTGGCCGATGACCGCCTCGGTGCTCGGGTTGTGCAGGTTGAACCATTCCTCGCCGTGCGGGGTGACGAACTGGCCGTTGATGTAGTGGTGTTCGATGCGCTGCATAGTGGCTTCTCTTTGCAATGGGCTCGGCGGCTGCGAGCGGGTAGGAGAGAAGTCTAGGAATGGTTTATTGTTCCGATAAGCCACCCTTTAGGGTATGACTCATCCGCATTTTCGGGACAATCCCCAAGGCAACCCATGCACAGAACAGGCATCACCGAGCTCGAGGCCGTACTCGCGGTCGCCCGCCGCAGCAGCTTTCGCGGCGCCGCCCAGGAGCTGGGCATGTCCACCACGGCGGTCAGCAGCGCGGTTGCGGGCCTTGAGGCGCGCCTGAAAGTGCGCTTGTTCAACCGCTCCACGCGCAGCGTCGCCCTCACCGATGCCGGCCAGCGCTACGTGGAGCGCATTGCGCCGGCGCTGGCGGAAATCACCCGTGCAGGGGAGGAGGCCGGTGCCAGCCCCGACGAGCCGCGCGGCACCCTGCGCATCAATGCGCCCCAGGCCGCGGCCTATCTGCTGCTGGAGCCGCTGTTCGGCGAGTACGCCCGGCGCTACCCGCAAGTGCGCATCGACATCGTCAGCGAGCCACGCCTGATCGACGTGGTGGCCGAAGGTTACGACGCCGGTATCCGCCTGGCCGAGTCGGTGCCCCAGGACATGATCGCCGTGCCGCTGTCGGCCGACATCCGCATGCTTGTGGTGGCCTCCCCGGCGTACCTCGCGCAGCACGGCACGCCCAGCCAGCCGCAGGACCTGCTCGGGCACCAGAGCATCGGCATGCGCATGTCCCATGGCGGCATCTACCACTGGGAGCTGGAGCGCGACGGCCAGAAGCTGCAGATGGAGCTGCCGGTGCGTTTTGCCTTCAACGAGCTGCTGGCGATCAAGCAGGCCGTGCTGATGGGGCTGGGGGTGGGCTTCATTTCCGAGTGGTTCATCCAGCAGGAGCTGCAAAGCGGCGCGCTGGTGCCGCTGCTCCAGCCCTGGTGCCCGGCGTTTGCCGGGCTGCGGCTGTATTACTCGGGGCATCGCTTCGTGCCGGCCCGCTTGAGTGCCTTGATCGATCTGGTGCACGAACTGCGGCCCGGCAACCTGACGGGCGGGGCAAAGCCCTGAGCCCTGAGTGAACCTGTGGTCTACCCTTGATGAGCCTCAGGACAGCAGCGGGGCATGCAGCGTCACTCACAGACCTATGAGGAAACACCATGGCTACCCTCAATGGCATGCTGGACCCAAACGATGCGGTCATCCTTCTCATCGACCACCAGAGCGGCTTGTTCAACACCGTTCGTGATCTGCCTATCCCTGACCTTCGCAACTACGTGATCGCGATCGCCAAGACCGCGACGCTGTTGAACATCCCGGTGATCACCACCGCCTCCGTGCCCGATGGCCCCAACGGGCCGTTGATACCCGAGATTCATCAATACGCCCCTCACGCGGTGTATGTACCGCGCACGGGGCAGATCAATACCTGGGACAACCCGCTGTTCGTACAGGAGGTTGAAAAGACCGGGCGCAAGACGCTGATCATCGCCGGCACGCTGACCAGCGTGTGCATGGCCTTCCCGGCGGTCAGTGCGGTACAGGCGGGCTACAAGGCCTACTGCGTGGTGGACGCTTCGGGTAACTGGAGCAAGCTTGCCACCGACACCACCATCGCGCGCGTGGTGCAAGCTGGCGCGATTCCTACAGACACCTTCGCCATCGTCGCCGAATTGATGCAGACTTGGAACCGGCCAGAGGGCTCGCGCTTCGCTGAAATCCTGGCTGACCATGTGTGCCCTGAATACAAATGCCTGATGGAAAGCTTTGGCAAGGCGCAAGCGGTGGCCAAAGACGGCCCGGAAACCCACCTGGACAAATATCGCTGACAACCGCCATGGGCGCCTCGGCGCCCATGCACCCCCCACGCGTTGCCTGAACCATGACCCGTTCGCTGTTCGTTTCTTTCGATGGCCCCAAAGGGGCCGGCAAGACCACGCTGCTGGAAGCCGTTACCCAAGCGCTGAGGGCCCATGGCCGCAAAGTGATCCGCTTGAGCGAGAGCAAGAGCGACCCGTTCAGGGGGCAGACCATGGCGCTGGTCAACGCCTTGGTGCGCAACCCCTCCCGCGAGCTTGAGCTGCAGGTGTGCGAGCGCTTCGCCCAGAGCCGCCAGTGGATTTCCCAGCACGTGCTGCCCAAGCAGCCCGCCGGCAGCATCATCCTCATCGACCGCTGGTACCCCTCCGAAGCCGCCTTTCGCCGCATCGTGCCGTTTGCCGAGATCCTGCAGCTGAACCTGGCGCACCACGTGCAGGTGCCCGACCTGCATGTCGGCGTGGTGACCGCCCCCGAAATATCCTGGGCCAGGGCCGCGGCCCGGCGGCGGGGCTTGAGCAGTACGGTGATGTTCAGGCTCGAAGAACAGGTGGCCGCGACCGAGGCGTTCGAGCGGGCGGTTGCCGAGCATGGCTGGGTGCTGTGCCGCAATGAAGGGACCCTCGAAGCGGCAACGAGGCAGGTGGTTGGCGAAATCCTTGGCCTGCCTTGATGCGCCGCTGAGCGTGTTTCCAGGGCCCGATCCTGGGTTATGCTGCGACCCCCTTTCGTCTTGCCGAGGCCGCCATGTCGTGCGCTGCCGTGCCGGTGCAAACGCACCGCGTCGACCGAGATTCGCGCAACGCGGGCTTGGCCCTGAGCCTGTGCCTGCCCAGTGATGTGCTGCTGTACCTGCTGTTGCCGATGTATGCGGCCGACTTTGGCGTGAGCCTGGCCCAGGCCGGTGTGCTGCTGGCGGCCAACCGGCTGGTGCGGATCGTCGGTTACGGTTGGGTGGTGCGCCGCTACGCCCGCCATGGCGATCGCGCCATGTGCAGCCTCGCGGCTGCGGCAGCGGCCATCTGCGCGCTGGGCTACGCGACCTTGAGCGGGTTTGCCGCGCTGCTGGTGCTGCGCCTGGTCTGGGGCCTGTGCTTCGCCACCTTCAACCTCAGCACGCAAACCCTCGCCACCGCCGATGCCCAGGGCGCTGCGCGGCGCGCCGGGCGTTCCCGGGCAATCATTTCCATCGGGCCGATGCTGGCCTTGCCGCTGGGCGCGGTGATGGCCCAGAGCTTCGGGCCGCGCAGCATCTTCCTGGTGCTGTGCCTCAGCTGCCTGTGCGGGGTGTGGGCTGCCCGCGCCTTGCCGGCCAAGGGGCATGAAATGACGGGCGCCAAGGGCCGCCGCCTGCGCCTGCCGGACAGCATCGCCACTTGGTCGTTCGTCGAGGGGGTGGCGCTCGATGGGCTGTTCATCTTCGGCCTGTCGCTCTATGCGCAGACGCAACTGGGCAGTAGCGGGGTGCTGGTGGCGGGTGTGCTGATGGCGGTGCGCTACCTCAGCGAGATGCTGTTCAGCCCGTTCGGCGGGCGCCTGGCCGACCGTTTCGGCGCGCTGCGCATGCTGGTGGTGTTGTCGCTGGCCACTTCGCTGGCGTTGCTGATGTTCGGCAGCGACTGGCTGATCGTTGGCGCAGCGCTGGTGCTGGTGCTGCGCGCGCTGCAACTGCCGCTGGTGGTCACCCTGGTGGCGCGGCGCAACCCCCAGGGGCGGATCCAGGCGCTGGCGGGCAATGCGGTGTGGCGCGACATCGGCGCCGGGCTTGGCCCGGTGCTCGCCGGCCTGCTGCTTGCCCGTGCCCCTGCGCTCTGGGTGTATGCCGCCGCTGCGCTGGCGCTGGCCTTGGCGGCGATGGGCTGCCTCTGGTCGCAACGCCGGTCACGCTGAGCCTGGCGCTGCAACCCCATTCCCAGGCATCGTCCGGCCTGGGAATGGGCTGCCACTCAATAGTGGAAGTTGAACGTCACCTGCGCCGAGCGGCCTTCGGCCCAGGTGGCGTAGATGGGGTAGGCCGAGGCGAAGTACTGGCGGTCGAACAGGTTCTTCAGGTTCAACTGCACGTCCAGCGACTTGGAGAACTTGTAGGAGGCCATGGCATCGACTTCGGCGTAGCCCGGGGTCCACTTGCGCGTGGTGTCGCTGACCGAGGCATAGATCAGGCTGGAGGCCTTCACCCCGGTGCCGACCGTCCACTTCGGGGTCACGTCGTAGTAGGTCCAGAGGGTCAGGTTGTGCTTGGGCACCATGACCATCGGCAGGCCCGAGGCCGATTCATTGGCATCGCCGGCATCGGTGGTCACTGCGTTGAGGTAGGAGTAGCCGCCGAACACGCGCCATTGCGGGGTCAGCTCGCCCGCCACGCCCAGCTCCACCCCGCGCACGCGCTGGGAGCCGGCGTTCTCGATGCCGCCCAGGCCATCGCTGACGCGGGCGTTGGTCTTGTCGGTCTGGAAGATTGCCGAGGTCAGCGACAGGCGCCCGTCGAGCACGTCCCACTTGGCGCCCACTTCGATGTTGCGGCTGCGCTCGGGCGAGAGGTCGTCGTTGTTCGCGGTCAGCTGGTCGTTGCCGCCGCCCGTACCGCCGTTGGCGCCCGGCGGGTTGGCCGAGGTGCCGTAGGAGGTGTACAGGCTCAGGTTGTCGATGGGCTTGTACACCAGGCCCACCTGGTAGCTGAACAGGTTGGCGATGTTCTGCAGGTTCTGCGCGCCGCTCTGGTCCACCCGGGTGTTGTAGTAGTCCAGGCGCACACCGGTGTTGAGCAGCCACTTTTCCGACAGCGCCAGGCTGTCGAAGGCGTAGGCCGAGGCCATGTTGGTGGTGGTGTAGATCGGCTTGCCGGGGAAGCTGTCGCCATTGAGCGTGGCACTGCCGGTCCAGTCCATGTCCGGGTCCCAGCCACCGATGGTGGTGCAGTTGCCGGCCACGGCGCATGAGCCGCCACCGCGGATGTTGCTGCCGGTGCTGTCGGTGACCAGGTAACCCTCGTACAGGCTCTTCTCGTGGCTCAGCTCGATGCCGGTGGTGAGCTTGCTGTCCAGGCCGAACAAGGTGTGCGAGCCGGTCAGTTCGGTCTGGTTGGCCAGGGTGTTGGTGGCGTACTTGCCGCTTTTCGCCTGCAGCTGGATGACATCGTTGGAACCCTTGAGGAACTGCGGGTTGGTGGCGATGTAGTCGAGGGTCGAGCGCCCGTAGCTGGTGGTGTTGCGCACCTTCCAGTCGTCATCGAGTTCGTGCTCGATGCGCACCTGGCCGCTGTCGGTTTGCCCACGGCGGTAATCGCGGTCGTTCAGGCCGTAGAAGTCCTTGCGCTTGAACTCCGAGGCAGGGGTGCCGCCGGTGGAGCGAAACGGCACGCTGAAGTCCGGCATGTCGTGGCTGGACAGGTGGTAGTAGCCCAAAGTGACGGTGGTCGGGCCGCCCAGGCCGAAGCTGATCGACGGCGCCACGCCCCAGCGCTTGCTGAACACGTCGGTGCGGCCTGGCTGGTCGGCGTAGTGCCCCATGACGTTGAGGCGGAATGCGGTGCTCTGGTCGATCACCCGGTTGACGTCCAGCGTGGTGCGCTTGTAGGCGTCGGTGCCCATGCCGACGCTGGCGTCGAGGAAGTCCTGCGCCTTGGGCGCCTTGGTTTCGATGTCGACGCTGCCGCCGACCGCGCCGCGGCCGGCATACACCGAGTCGGGGCCCTTGATGATGCTGATGCGCTCGACATCGAAGGTTTCGCGGTTCTGCACACCGGTGTCGCGCATGCCGTCGACGAAGATCGAGTTGCGCGATTCGAAGCCGCGAATCACCGGGCGATCGGCCGAGGGGTTGGCGGCAGCGTCACCGCCGAGGAAGGTGATGCCCGGTACCGTGCGCAAGGCATCGGTGAAGGTCGTCGCGCCGCTGGACTTGATGACTTCCTGCGGGATCACGGTGATCGAGCGGGGGGTGTCGATCAACGGTGCGGTGAGCTTGTAGGAGGGCAGTTCCTGCGTCTGCAACTGCGCTTCGCGGTCTGCTTCCACGGTCGTGGAAGGCAGTGCCAGCACCGGGGCTGCGGGTACTGGCTCGGCAGCTTGGGCGGTGGCGACCAGCGAGGTGGTGAGCAGGCAGGAGGTCAATAGCGAGCGGGAAGGGGTGGCGCAAGGCATTGAGAAGCGTCTACGGCGGGATGGGGAGGCAGATCCTATATAAATTGTAACAATTTATAAAGAGAAGCTTTATCATTCGTACTACTACCAATGTTGAATGGTTTGGCTTGCGGGCCCTATCGCCGGCAAGCCGGCTCCTACAGGGGCCGGCGATGGGGGCAGGTTAGGCCAGCCGCGTTACCCACTTGCCTGGCGTGCTGGCTTCCTTCAGTTGGCGCAACGCCTGTGGCAGCGCTTCGAACGCAAATTCCAGGGGCGCCGGGGTCAGCAGCTGGCCATCGGCGACCTGCTGCAGCAACCGCTGCGCCTCGGCTCGCAATGCCCGGTGATCGAGCGGGCGGCCATGGGCGTGAATGCTGTTCAGGGCGACTTCATGCAGCGAAATCGCGCTGCTGAAGGCGGGCAACGGCGCTGTTTCCTGGCGGTCCTGGATGCACACCAGGTGGCCGTTGTAGCCGAGCAGGTGGGCAAGGCTGGCGGCATGGGCGCCGCTGACCGTGTCGAACAGGGCGTGCAGGGGGCGCTCGCCCAAGGCAGCTTGCAACTGGGTTTGCCACTGGGTGTCGTGGTAGTCGAACACCTCGATCACGCCCAGCGCCTTGAGCCCGGCACGGTGCCGGGACCCTGCGGTGGCCCAGACCCGCAGACCGCGCTGCACGGCCAGCTGCGCCAGGTAGAACCCCACCGCGCCACCGGCGCCAATCACCAGCACATCGCTCGACGCCCCCTGGGGCACCTTGGCCAGCGCCTGCCACGCGGTGATGGCCGGGCAGGGCACGGCGGCCGCGACGCCCTCGTCGATCGTGGCTGGCAACTGCATCAGCAGGTAGGCATCCACCAGGCAGTACTCGGCGAAACTGCCATCACGCGACAGCGACTGGTGGTAAGCGACGCGAGTGCCCAGCGGGATCTGCACTCCAGCGCCGACCGCCGCGACGACGCCGACACCGTCCACGCCAGGCACCGTGCCCGCGTGCCAGTCGGGGTGGCCCCATTCGCAGATCTTCCAGTCCACCGGGTTGAGGGCGATGGCGCGGTTGGCCACCAGCACTTCGCCGGGGCCGGGTTGCGCCAGGGGTTTGCGCAGCAGTTGCAGGCCATCGAGGCCGGCGCCTGGGGTCCAGCCCCAGGCTTGGTAGGTGTTAGGCATGTAGCGCTCCTTGTAGGAAGGGTTCACAGCGTGTGCAAAGGCGGGCAGGCAATCGCCGAGCGTTTGCCGCGCCAGGCCAACCAGGCCAGCGGCAGGTGCACCAGCACTGCCGCAACCACGCCCGCCCACGGGGTGAGGGCCAGTTGGCCGTGGGTCACCAGGTAACTGCCGGCGGACTCACCCAAGGTGATGCCCAGGTTGAAGGCCGAGATGTTCAACCCCGAGGCAAAGTCCACCGCCTTGGGGGTGTAGCGCCCGGCGGTGTCGAGCATGCCGGCCTGGAAGCCTGGGGTCATGCCAAAGGCCAACACGCCCCAGACGAACAGCAGCACCACCATCGCAACCGGCGATGACAGCGAGAAGCCCAGCAACACCAGTACCGCCGCCAGCAACACGAACAGCACCCGCAGCGCACGTTGCCAGCCTAGGCGGTCGGCCAGGCGGCCACCGGCGAGGTTGCCGATCAGCGTGGCGATGCCGAACACCACCAGCAGGCTGCTGGCCGTGGCCGAGGAGAAGCCGGTGATATCGGTGAGGATCGGCGTGATGAAGGTGAACGCCGCAAAGCTTGCGCCAAAGCCCAGGATGGTCACCAGCATCATCGACCAGATCGCCGGGTGGCCGAGCGCCGCGAGCTGGGTGCGGATGCTGCCGGCCTCGGCGGTTTTCAGCGCCGGCAGCCAGGCGAGCGTGGCCAGCAAGGCCAGCGCGCTGAGCGCCGCCACCGCGTAGAACGGCAGGCGCCAGCCCATGGCGTTGCCCAGGAAGCTGCCCAGTGGCACGCCGATGACCATGGCCAGGGTGAGCCCGGCGAACATGATGGCGATCGCTTTGCTGGCCTGGCCCTTGGGCGCCAGGCTGGCCGCGACCGTTGCGCCAATGGCGAAGAAGCTGCCATGGGCGACGGCGGTGATCAGCCGGCCGATCAACAGCGTGCTGTAGTCACTGGACAGCGCCGAGAGCAGGTTGCCGGCGAGAAAGATCGCCACCAGGCCCGCCAGCACCGGCTTGCGCGGCAGGCGCCCGAGCAGCAGCACGATGAATGGGGTGAACACTGCCAATGCCAAGGCGTACAGGCCGACCAGGCCGCCCGCGGTGGCCAGGGTCACGCCCAGGTCGCTGGAGATGGCCGGGAGAATGCCGACCACGATGAACTCGGCCACGCCAATGGCGAAGGCGGTCAGGGCCAGCACGTACACCCCGGGGTGAATGCGTGTGGAGGAGGGGGTAGTCATGAACGAATGCTCGCAAGGTTGAATGATGCAGCACACGATACGAGCCGTTTGGTTTGTGATGTAGACTCGTGCAATTCCAACCAGCTGTGAATTCAAGTCATGCAAACACGCGCTAAAGACATCAACCGCTCTGGCGAGATGGAAGTGTTCGCCGAAGTGGTCGCTTGCGGCACCTTCTCGGAAGCTGCGCGGCGCCTGGACATGACGCCATCGGCGGTGAGCAAGCTGATCGCACGCCTGGAGCAGCGCCTGGGCGCGCGCCTGCTGCTGCGCTCGACCCGGCGCCTGGAACTGACCGCCGAGGGCGAGCGCTTCCATGTCGAAAGCCTGCGCATTCTCGAGCAGATCGACAACGCCGAGCGCGACGTGGCCAATGCCGCTTGCCCCAGCGGCATCATCCACATCAACAGCAACCTGCCGTTCGGCCTGCACTGCCTGGTGCCCCTGGTGCCGGCGTTTCTCGAGGCCTACCCGCAGATCACCTTGAACATCGAGCTGACCGACACGGTGGTCGACCTGCTCGAGCGGCGCGCCGACGTCGCGATCCGCTCCGGCCCGCTGAAAGCTTCGCGGCTGGTGCAGCGGCACCTGGGCCGCAGCCGGCTGTTGACGGTGGCTTCATCCGAGTATCTGGCGCGCAAGGGCACACCGCGCACGCCCCAGGAGCTGCTTGGGCACAATCGATTGGCCTTTGGTTTTCACCGGCACTCGCAGGCGTGGGTGTATCGCGGGGCTGATGGTGAGCGCATCGAGGTGGAGCCCCAGGGCAATTTGCTGCTGCAGGACGGGGAGAGCATGCGGCAGTTGGCCCTGGGCGGCGCCGGGGTGGCGCGCCTGGCCAATTTCCATGTGGGGGCGGATATCGAGGCGGGGCGGTTGGTGCCGTTGCTGGAGGGGTATGAAAGTGGCGAGGAGGATATTTTGCACGCGGTGTTTATCGGGCCCGGGCGGCAGTTGCCGCAGCGGGTGAGGGTGTTTATCGACTTTCTGGTTGAGCGGATGGAGGGGCGGTATTTCGGTTAAGTCGCTCGCGACCTCAGGTGACGCGTCACCACCACCTGGACAACGATTGCTATCAAGCAAAGCAATCCGAATTTTACGTTGCCTTCGACGCCCAGATGCTCGAAAACCTTGCCTACGAACATGACGCTGATGAAGATGGCAGCAGGCACTATAAGTCGGTTCATCACGGTTCCTTGGAGCCAGCAAAAAATAGCCGGGCATGATAGCTCAGCGCGTCCCGAGGCTTGCGTTGTCTGTATTTCCGCAAGTTTCCGAGATTCAGGTGCACGGGTGGGCTGAGGCTGTGATAATCGGGGCAATGACAAGGGCCGTGCCATGCTGACTATCTCCAACAACGTGCATCTGCCGGATGCTGAAATCGAACTGACCTACATTCGTGCCCAAGGCGCGGGTGGGCAGAACGTCAACAAGGTGTCCAGCGCTGTGCATTTGCGCTTTGACATTCCGGCTTCATCGTTGCCCGAGTTTTACAAGGAGCGGCTGCTGGCGTTGCGTGACAGTCGCATCACCAGTGACGGCGTGTTGATCATCAAGGGGCAGCAGTATCGGACTCAGGAGCAGAACCGTGCTGATGCGTTGGCGCGGCTTGCTGAGTTGATCATCAATGCTGGCAAGACCGAGAAGAAACGGCGGCCGACCAAGCCGACACTTGGTTCGAAGACTCGGCGGCTTGAAGGGAAAGCCAGGCGGAGTACGGTTAAGGCGGGGCGGGGGAAGGTGGAGTTCTAGCGATGGTCGTCTATACAGACGGTGTCTGTGAATACGCAATTTAACAAGTGGGTGATGGCAGATGCTCACAAGCAGTTCACGTGCTTTAGTTTACTGGCTCAATACTCTAATGTCCTATAAATTAGAAATGGAGTTCGATGTGCCACTAAAAAAGATGATCTATCTTGATTACAATCTCTTCGAGAGCTACCGGCAAGATGATATCCCAGGCTTGCGAGCGGCTGTTGACGCGATCAAGGACAAGCACATCCTGCCTTACAGCCCGGCCCACATGGAAGACCTAGCTTCATCTCTGATGTGGAAGGAGCACAACGAGGAGGAAATCAGAATCCTTTTGGAACGTAGTGAGGATCGGCTGCAGAACGTAATCAATATTTCTAAAATGGTAGAGTTGCTGCCTGCTCCGGATCATCAGCCAACGTATGTCGACCGAGAACATCCAGGAGAATGCCTAATCCGCGTTCTGAGGCATTTCGATCGTAATGAGTTCCTCGAAGTCCGTGAGCATAATTTCCTCAAAGGAATGAAAGAGAATGATGTGGCCGGTAAGCGCGCCTCTAAAGTATCCAACCTTCCAGTGGATTTCTTGTCAACCCCTGATTTCGATACTGCGATCTTGGAGGGGTATGCTGCAGAGCATGCGCTCTTGTTGAAAAAAAAGGAAGCGGGACTGGAAAATTTCAAATGGCCAGAGATTTCCAAATCACATGAGGTATTGGAGCACGTGTTTGAGGTGTTGATGAATTATCTGGAGGAGATCAGGTTTAGACCTGAAGACGTCAAACTATCTCGTTCTCGGATGCATGACGTTACTCATTCGATCTATGCGACCAAAGCCGACTATTTCATCACCGGCGATAACCGCTTTTACCACAAGGTGAGAGCCGTCTACGACTATCTAGGCGTGCCGACAAAGGTCTTGTCGAGGGATGAGTTTCTTCAGTTGGGTGGGCTGAGCTTCGAGTAAAGCGGGTGAACTACCTGCATCCGACTATACCTACCGCACCTGCATAAAAGATTGCAAGTGGGGAGCGTAGGCACCCAAGCCATGCAAGCAAGGTCGCTGGCTCCTGGCTCCATAAGGGGCTAAGAAGACACTTTATTACCATGGAGTCTCGAATGAGTGTTTTATCCCGCTTCGGAGAATCGGCTCCTTGCGAAATGCAACTGGTGAGCTTTTACCTGAGCCGAGATCGCGTCCTCGCGTTTTTGCGCGGGCAGCGGCTTCCTTCAGAAATGGTGATGGCGCTCAGAGGACACGATGTCTGGATGGCTTCGGCCATTCTGTCGAATGAACTTGGCGCCTATGTGCTGCAGGCAATTGCTACGGGTGCTATCAAGTCGCTCGATCAGCTTGAGCGGGACGGCCAGCTCATCGAGGGAGTTCCGTTTATCCACTACGGCCCGGTATTGGGAAAGGGATTCTCTTGGGCCAACAAAACACCGGCTCTCAGTCTTACGGGTAAGCTCGATTACGTCCTGCAGGGGAAGAAACTGGTGATCGACTTCTCCAAGAGTGGGCTCATAAACGACACTGCATTCTCGCGTATGCAAGGCCTGACCAAACTGTTCATTTTTGGGTATGTCACTCGGATCAATGGGTCGTCCATTCATGCGGTACCGTTTGTCATTGGCGATCTGATCGCGACAGCACCGTCGTTCCCGGTTCCGATCATCTCCACCTTAGAGCTTGCTCCGCAGGACATTCGCCAGTTTGCCAGTATCGATGGATCGTGGATTCCCTCAGCGGCAGAGGCCAGAAAGCTTAAGCACGTTCCTGAGCAGACGATCAAGGAACTCATCTGCAATCTGTTGGAAGAGTCCGAGGTGCCCGCTGATTGGGGAGGTGAGGAAAGCGATGTACTATCGGGTAATTTAATCGTCAGAGGCCAACGCCAATTGGGCGCATTTCTACTGAAAGGGCCAGCTCGGTTTCATGAGATGAAGCCATCGGACCTGGGTAAGAATGCCGACCAGCTCTACCGACTTTTCAACATTCCAGCTCAGGTGTACGTGATCCAGCATTGCCATAAAATCGGGGCTGCTGTGCGTAAACAGGCAATTGCCCTCGCATTTATGCAAAACCTCACAGTGCCCTGCCGTGTTTGTTTTATAGATGGCGTCACGACTATACAACTGCTTCACGCCAATAGAATGTGGCCACCGCTTGGCTTAACTCCTGCTCACTGCCATGGCCGTGGGTGAAGCGCCAAACCTGACTGCACGCTCATGGGCACAGTCCATACGCGCTTGAGCGTGTAATCAAGTGGATGGACTCGATCATGCTGGGCCATTTACGATCGGATTGACATCAAGTGCTGGGTTACTAACAGATGCGTCGAGCAACCGGCAATAATCGTGGAGGGCAGCAATCCATTGAGTGCATTTGGCAAATTCTCGAGGTCTCTTGGTAACCGCTAGCCATTGCAATGCAACGGTTGGGCGCCGGTCTGTGGTAATGCCAAGTAAAATTTGAGCTCACCCTCAAGCCTGGCGGTTCGAAACCTCGACACATCGCATCTTCCAGCACCCGCTGCGCTACTCACTCACTAGCCAGTATGCTTTTGCCGAGCCCTGACGTGCGTATCCTATGCAGAACGCCATCAAATCGCTCATGCGTTCATCAACCATGGTGCGCCGAATGCCAGGTTGAACCCCTACCACCGTGAAGGTAAGAGCTGTTGCAGGTGTTGACCGCAGCAACTCGTAGGTTTCATCCCTGTCCCCTCTGACAAAGTACGAAGGAGATGTATGTCTGCGATGCATGCGATCTTCCATATGATGCAGCAAGGTCGCGACGTTGCAGAAGTAAGCTGACTTTACCAGCTGTCCCGCAACCTCGTACACATCACCAACTCGCCCTCCATTGGCTGGCCCTCCTGCACCTTTACAGTGATAGAGGGTGACGTTCACTTCCTTGGCTGCATTGACAGTGACGCAGATGTAGTCGGCGGCTTCGCCTGAGCGATGGTCGTAATACAAACACCGGAGATCTGGAAGCGTCAGAAGGTGTTGCTCCAAGTGCTCCTGCACAGTTGCTTTGCCATCGAGCTCTGCACGTCGCTCCAGTGTGCGAGGCTCCTCATTGTTCGGCAGGAACTCTACCTCTATTGCGCAGCCTGTCCAATCGATTGACTCCGCATCACCTGGAGCAAGTGCGAGGGATCTGAGAAGAGGGGCAGCGATTTTGTTTAGCCCTTCAAACGAAGACTTATCTGTTGCATAGAAGATAGGAGGGTACTCACTAAGCCAGTCGGCCAGTGGCATCCAGCCATCCTGGTTAGACTCGATCGTCATTGTGGCATCTGGTTCCAGGCAGCGAATCAGTTGGCCACCCTCAAGACTCAGGCGCATACGGATCTGCCCATCAGCATGAACGATTGAAAAATCCAAGTGCCCGGCTTGTGGATCGCACTCAAAGTCTTGGATATCCCACTCCACAAGCCTGGATGTATGTAGCTCTTGTTCCTGCGCAGCCCTGAAGTGAATACGAGGATTGCGAATGAGGCTTTGCCGCGACCAGTTGGCTGCCATCACCGCTTCTGGTAGCTCCCGAAGAGTCGTAGTGGTTCTGACCAAGTCGAGGTGGGTTTGGCTAAACGCAGCATCTCCTACGATGCGCCCATGAAGCGTCTGCACCCAGGCAAAGAAGTCAGGAACGGACAGGCGCTGATTGCTCCAGATTCTAGAGCTGCTACTGGCTCCGATAGTTTCACGCACCTGGCCGTTCATACCACTCCCGAAGTAATGCCCCTGAGCGTAAGCGCGGCTGTCACCTGCAGTGACCGCGCGCTCGGCTTGAGGGCCAGTTAGGGTTCGGTAAGTTTCGACTTGCGAATTGAAGGTCGTGTTCTGCAAGCCAACAGCAAAAAACCTCATCCCCTCCAGTCCAGCCCTCGCGCGGCTCGTTTCTTCGTAGCTCAACCCTCGGCTGCCGGCACGGCAAACGATATCCATGATGGTCAGGTACAGCTTCTCTGTCCTGAGGGTGGAGCCGATGAAGCAGTAGCTCGATTCAGGAAAATACATCAGCAAGAAGGCCTCGTGCCGAATATCAGTGAGCGTGTTTGAGGTCGACCAGTTCGGAGGTGCTTCATCTGCTGTCAATACGAGAGACAGATTGCCATCTGGCGTTCCCCACTGCTTCACAATCCGAAGCACTCGACCGACCTTTTCTCCCAGCAGGTCGAAATCCGGCCTGCGACTGCAGTGAAACCCGCGGACGTGCGCGTACAAACTGAAGGAGAGTGCAGACACGGATTCATAGTCAGATTCAGTCATCCGACGCACCGGCAAGCTTTCGATGAATTCTTGGGCTTCAACTGCGCCCTGGATTTCAGAAAGCGCGGCATCATCAATCATCTTAGCCAGATCGACTCCCTCTCTGAGCAGAGTCGCGGTCGCCTCACGCACTCTGAATGCCGGTGCAATGAGGGTTGGGCGTCCCGTGGCATCGTCGATCCTGGCGAACCTGCCGATGAACTGGATTGTGGGTACCAGTGATTTGTGCGGTGCGTGCAACGCGGCGACCTTGAGCTTTGGGAAGTCATAGCCTTCGCCGAACATATCTACGCAGATGATGGCTTTCAATTCACCAGAAATGAGCTTCGCTTCAATTAAGTCCTGTTGTCGTTTGGTCAGTCGGCTGCTTATGGCGGCGACGGAAACGCCTAGTTGCTCGTAGATCGGGACGAGCGCTTGCGCGGAAGAGATGGTCGAGGCGCGTACAAAAAGCCTGTGATCAAAGCCGTTAGCGATATCTTCTTCGAGCTGTGCCACTGCAGTTTGGGCAATCGCCCGATCAACATGCTCATCATCAAGCTCGTTATCTATGGGGGCCTCCCGAAAGACGATAGGGTCAAACGCCCCTTCAGACACGGCTCTCATCACAGGATATCGGTAGACTAGCTTGCCCGGAATAACGCGGTCATCGCGCCTGAAGGGAGTTGCTGTCAAGAATATAAACCGAGCGGTTGAGTAATGATCCAGATACGCTGCCCAGGAATCCGCCGGCGCATGGTGAGCTTCATCGAAAATCACCACGTCAAAGAGGTCGGGCGCAGCGCCTGGGGCAATCATTGGCGAAGAACTGCCGGGAGTTGAGATCACGACGTCGAACTCCCGCAACTTTTCCCAAGCGTCGGGGGTTATCGGCCGCCCCGAATGCAAGTGAGCGGAAGGTAGCGGCCCGTTTTCAGGTAGTGCACCGATGCGCCTGAGTGTTGAAAGGGTAGAAAAATGCGAGTGCACCTGTTTGCGCAGAGCACTTGATGGCTCGACGACGAGGATCCGGGTTGCTCCAAGTAGAAGAGGTAGCGACATCATCAATGATGTCTTTCCATAGCCAGTGGGCAGGCAGATAATTGCAGGGTCGTCTTGCACAGAAAAATGGGCCAATGTTGCATGCATTGCGCCAAGCTGGCCCGGCCTGAAGCCGCTATTAGGTGCGTCAGCTTGCTGGAGAAGCTTGAGTGATCCGGCTTGCTCTACGAAAAATCCAGCCATTTCGACCGTCCTTGGATATTTC
Source organism: Pseudomonas faucium (assembly GCF_021602585.1). GTDB lineage: Bacteria > Pseudomonadota > Gammaproteobacteria > Pseudomonadales > Pseudomonadaceae > Aquipseudomonas > Aquipseudomonas faucium. Next base: position 477,318 of record NZ_BQIP01000001.1, on the reverse strand, counting down.
TAACCAATCCTAATGTGCGACGGGCTTTAAACAAGAGCTGAAGATAAAAATTTCTTTCTCGACTTTGGAACAGTTGAGTGATGTATAGAGTACTTGGCGGATCAGCCACCGTCATAGGTTTCAAGTTGGATTCAATGGGGGGGCGTACATGACGCTCTCATTCACAAGCTTCCGGAAGAGCGCCGATGGACCATCCTGCACAAGCGTGGCATGCGCTGATCGGACGACAAACGACACTGAATCAGCTTCATTGGCAAGCAGCTCATTGAGAACGCACCATGAACACGAAGGAAACGGCCGATTAAGAGAGTGTGTCAGCGTTTCCAAATTAAAGGACACGCCTTAACTAGTTGAAAGCAAGAAGCTTCCCAGATCTATAGTTTTCTTACGCTGGATTTTGAGCAGAAAAATCCAGCGTAAGAAAATTTCCAGCGTAAAATAAATACTCATATAAATCAGAAAGATAACATAAATTTATTTTGAAAATATAGATTTTCGCCAAAGCTCAGCTATACCTACGATTTCCATGTGATCATGGGAACGGTCATGAAATCTGGAGAGCCTTCAACCCTCGATCCTTTGGCCATCACAGGTCATTCCATCCGGGAATACGCCATCCCCGACAGGGTTGAACATCTTGCATACCGCACCCAGATCAACCTTTGGAAGCCCCATCAGCCACGCGGGAGCGCTTTCAAATGATCGAACTAGGCAGCCTTGTCACTCAAAAAGGCCCCGATAGCGATCTCTACAAGGTTGAGAAGATAGTTGATCGCGATCGAAATCTAGTTAAGCTTCGCTCAGTGTCAACAGATGCAACAATGAGTGTTGATGTAAACAACCTGCTACAGGTTACTGCCAGTGACATCCTGAGAATGCAGAAGGGCGTCAAGGAGCGCGCTGGAAATGCCGACAATGATGTGACGGATGATCCAATTACTGATGAGCAATACGCTCTTGCTCAAGAGCGATTTAATGCGTTCAAAAGGTTCGAGGACGGCGATCTAAGGACGAAAGAAGCAGTCTGCGCCGAGCTGGGTATTGGCCGCAGCACCTTCTATACGCTACGGGAACAGTTCGATGAAGCTGTTGGCGTTGCGTCCATGGTCGTTAACTCAAAGGGGCGCAAAAAGGGCAGCACTCTGTTGTCCGAAGATCAAGAAGACGCCATTCTATACTGCTACAACAAGTACGCCGTAAAGGAATGGACGCTTAGCTATCTTCATTCAAAGCTTCAGGCCGAGTGCGATAAGCGCAAAATACCTTGTCCGTCTTTGTCGGCCATGCGTAAGCGAATATTGGACATCGATCCAGCTGATAGGACTACTCGCAGAGAGGGTAAGTGCACTGCGGATGATATGTATGTCCGTCGCAAGAATCGCCGACTCACTCGTCCCCTGCAAGAATTGCAACTTGATCACACTCTAGCCGACATTTTCTTGCGGTCAGAAACTGATGGGAAACCAATCGGAAGACCATACCTTTCATTAGCTGTTTGCACCTATACCGGCGTCATTGTAGGTTTTCACCTTTCGTACGATGCTCCAAGCTCAAGAACAGTTTCGTATCTGCTGTTGCATGCGCTAATGCCTAAAGTTGAATTCATGGAGAAGCTTGGTCTAGGCGGGCTCTTGTATCCATTTTATGGGAAACCAGAGAAGATTTTTACAGACAATGCTAAAGAGTTTCGTGCCAAGAGCTTTCGGCGCGCTTGCAGTAAGAAGGATATGAAAGTGTATTTCCGGCAGTCGAAACAGGCAGGTGGAAAGGTTGAAAGAACTTTTGGAACGCTAAATACAAAATTCATCCATTTACAGCGCGGTACGACCTGCTCTCACCCAAAGCGTACGCGAGACTTTGATCCAGCTAAAGACTCGGTGATGACTTATCGGGAGTTTTTGATCGAGCTGACCAAGGCAATTTGCCAACATAACGAAACTGCAGATTATAAAGGCAAGTCTCCAGCTAGGCGCTGGAGAGAATACTACACTGATGCGAATGGTCGGATGCTGCTGCCGGAAGCGATTCTTAACCCGAAACGCTTTTCGCTTGAAATATTACCTGAGCGCTCAGTCACTTGCACCAATTGCTACGTGGAGTATCGCGGTATTCAGTACGACATTGGCGAGGCCCGAGATCACACTCGCCGGAAACTCCTGGTTAAACCTGATGCGCTAAATATTCGAATGATATGGGCCTATTTGCCGGCCAAGGATAAATGGATTGAACTTGATGCCGTCGACAAGGACATACTTCCGCGCACGATGACGGAGTTCTTACTTCAGCAAAAGCTTCTTGATCAACAGGGTCATCTTAGCCCCGAGGGTATCAAAGCCACGCAAATGCTCAACGAAGGGCATGCCCTGAACGAAACGAAGTACCTGCGCGCTCAGGAGGCGGGACTGATCGACACGGAGTATCACTCACGCAGTGAGCGGTCACAGCAGGCCCGGCCCACCTACCAGAAGCGTGATTTCACCAAGCGGGCATCAGCGATGCTCGGGGAGAGCTAGATGAACCATCTCAGCGAGGGGGCCCGCCAGTTCATGGACAAATCTGACGAGGAGCGCATTCTGGCGTGTCGTCGAAAGATTTTCATGGTTACGCCTGAAATCATCAAGACCTACGATATGGTTTCAGATCTGATAGCCGCCGAACGTTCAGACAGCAACATCGGTCTTGTTATCGTGGGCCCGCCGGGCGCTGGCAAAACTACTTTAGGCAAAAAAATCGCAGAGGTATTCGAAGACTCCCCATACGGCAAAGTTCTGTACATCGACCTAGCCAACTATGCGGAGGACATGGATCTCCGCGCCATCCTTCATCGCGAGCTGGGGGTGGTCAAAACTCCACGAAATCCCTACGCCACCTACGATAACCTTAAGGAGGCGAACCGCTTGATTCGTGAGAAGAAGATCGTTGGTGTGGTGTTTGATGAGGCGCACGATCTTGGGCGTGCGGTCAGTACCAGGCGAAGAGATGCAAATCTAACGGCCCTCAGATCGTTTTCCAACGGCGACTACAGGCTCACGATTATATTGATTGGCATCAAGGAGCTCTTCAATGTACTCGCCCCAGATGCCCAACTCACAAGCCGGTTCACGATCCGTAGGGTGACAATGGAGGAATGGAAGTCGGACAGCGAATTACTGGCGAGCTTTCTCACTGGTTTTGTCAGCCATCTTCCTATCAAAAAAGAGTCCATCGTCGACGGTGTTCTTTTCATGGCTGCGGTCGTCAGGCTGCGGGGAAACACCAGGGCGATCACGGATTTGCTGCGTGCTTGTGCAATCGAGGCCATCCGCAATGGTCAGGAGTGCATTACGCGGGAGCTGTTTGAGGCGATGCACGCGGAGTTCCGCGGGCAGTTGAGCGAGGAAGATATCATCCTAGAGGCAGATACCGAAGGTGGGCCTGCGGAGAGCACTCAGGCTAACCTGAAGTCGCGTCGCGCTGAATCCAAGAAACAAAAGTGCGCGAAGAAAGCTGCGAAAAACCCCATATCCAAGAGCGTCGTAGAAGACACCGACTACACCAATTCTAACGATCCGGATGAGCCAATTCAGCCATGATGAGGAGGCGCACCCTGAGGCTCTGTAAGAGCGCTTTGCTCTCACCAAATAGGACTAGCCTAGGCCAGCTTATGTTTCGCGTCTAAACGCGTGTCTGGAGGCAAGATGGGCCATTTTCCGCATTGGATCAGTTCGACGGACAATGAGTTGGTGCTGCAGCGGTGCCTAAATATCGTCCAAAAATCTGACACGCAATCTTCAACCCATTATGCAACACAACTTTCAGGAGAAATGCAACCAGTGCTGAGCCAGCCCGCGAACATAGACCTGCAGCCCCGTCCTGGCACCCAGGTGATCCTGCTTTCTGGCGATGCTGGTTGCGGTATGAGCGCATTAACTCATCAGATATGCCGGAGATTGTGCCGGCGAGGTATCCATGCATTGGAGCTGCCAGAACTGCCTTCCCAGCAAAACGCGACTTTCATCCATGGGCTTGTAGAAGCTCTGGGGCTGCCCCCTCAGATGATGGCGAGTCAGAAGTCCCAGATTGAGACCATCTACAGCGCCACGTTCAAGCTACGCCAAATCCAGGTGACCATCATGAATGATGTGCAATCGTATATGAGGCATCCTTACAGCAATGCATCGCCTACGGTCACCAAAATCGCCGAATTTATTCACTCAGGGATTTCAAAGTTTGTTTTCTTGTGTGCGACAACCCTATGTTGCGACGCCCTGGCTGAGGGCCTGGATAATGGCGAGATTTCTTACTCAAGAGTGCAAATCAAGAGAATGCCATATGGCGCCTCTTACATTGATTTTGTCACCGACACTGTTGAAAGCTTGACTGGATCCCCTGAGATCCCCGAGTCCCTGCCGCTGGAGCTGCACCAGCTTTCAGATGGCTTGATCGGCGTGAGCATGAGGCATATTCGGTGCCTGGTAGGCCCACGCTCTGAAACGGCACCCCCCTATGCGCCTCGGAAAAAGACTTGGTTTCGTGGTTTCTGTCGGCCCGTAAATGATGAGGTCTTTTCCTCGTGGCTCATGCGCAACGCATTCACTAAGGATGTCTTATCGGTAACCGCTACAGATTTGTATGGCTGCCGGCAAGCTGCTAGGTTGTACGGAGGAGGGGATGTAGATCGTGTTTCACATATGGCGACAAAGAATGTATTACCGAAAGCACTTCGTATTTCAACCCTAGCCAGAACATTTCGGTTGTACGATTCCAGAGTTTTTCCTAGCCATTACCTTCTCGCGTATTGCCCCCGATGCCTGGCTGATGACGTAGCCTGTGGGAGGCTTCCTTCATGGCGAAAAACGTGGCGACAATACGGATATTGCGTGTGTGACAACCACGAAGTACCCGTAACACTCTCTGTTCTGCAGCATCCCAACCCGGATCCTTTCTTCAAGGCTTGGGATGCTTACATGGAATACGTCCAGTCGCCACTTTTCAGACTTAAAAGAAGATTGGTAAGTTCTGCGCTTTCTGAAGAAAAGCTATTGATGCAAGAGCGCAAAGTAGGACTATTAATATTGCGAGTTCAAAACTGGATGGTAAGGCAGGTTCTCACGGGTCACTGTCGTGCACTTTCGCCTGCCGGAGCAAGGTTTATTTTAAATGTCCTATTGCACGAGCCAATTGCAAAAAGATCCCCGGGCGGATTTGCTAGAACGTATTTCAACTCGCGAGATTTGATCCACGTGTTCTATACCAGTCATCGGAATCCAGGAGATTTTCATGGGCACTATCTAACTGCAAGCCCCCGGCAAACCCTGACAGCCTACCTCTTGGTCGGCATCGCTTATGACATGATCAAGCAGTCGGAGGCAGCTTTCCTCCATAGAGTGTTTGGAATCACCAGGGAAGCTTTCCCAACATGCCGCTCCAAAATTTCTTATGCTGCGGCCACAATGTTCTTGCCGGAGCACTGGGCAGAAATGAAATGTACTGCGCAGCGAGACTTGCCCTTCGACGATTTATTACAAATTGCTTGGATTTTTGAATATGCGTCGAATCGCAAGTAATTATATACGTCAAACGGATTTATGTGTGCTCCGGCTATTGCGTCGCATTTCGGTGTCTCTTGCATAAACTTAAAATAGAAAAGTCGAACGCTGTAAGCACCTTGGAGAGCATGGTCGAAATCGAATTTTAACTATTCGTGATTTTACGGCTGAGCCAGTTTGAATGGGGGTAGACCTTTATTGGGTAAAAAATGTCAGCTATACTGGCTTCGTAAGGTACGGTACGAGGTTTGGCGGCCATGACTAAGTTATTGACTCGTAAGGATTTAGAACGAGAGTTGGCCGAGACGAAGCAGAGGCTTGCTCAGCAGAACGAAGAGCTTAACTCTCTGCGGGAGCGCATCGAGTCTACGAGAGCGAGAGACTTCTTTGAGAAATTCTATGCAATTGCTGATCGATATGGCTTTAGTGCCGAGGAAGCACGCGCCATTATATTCAGTGATTGTGCTCAAATCTCTGATGAACAATGGGAGGCTCGTCAAAAACAGGTTTCGGAATCTCTATCTGACTCCTTGGAAAACCTTTTCAAATTCGCGTGCACTGGTGAAATAGGGCAGACTGCCATGCGTAAAGTCTTAGACACTGGATTGGCGAAGCACAAGCAGGAAATGGTGGAGAACGCGTAGAAGTTCGTCTTTGCCGGTTGCAATACTTATTGATATCTTAAGCGGCTTACAGGTTTGAGTGGCGAGTCAAAGCAGTGATTGGAAATGAGAGGAAATGAGAGTGGCGTCTGTCATTTTACGACCCAAGACCAAAGAGTATCTTGAAGGGCTTAAGGAGGTCATGGATGGTTCTGCGCTAGCCCTCCAGGCTGGTTATAAGTACCTGTTCCTCAGTGAAGTCACTCATTTGCTGATGGCTTACGATTATACGTTGGAAGACATTCGAAAACTTCTAAATGGAGAACCGCCATCTCATGCTTTTTCTCAACACCGCCCGTTCAAAGGTCGCCGCAAAAATGGTGTTTCGGTTAGCTTGGATTCACAAGCCACCAGTTCCGCAAAAGCGGTGACTCGCAAAGAGAAGAGCTATCGAAATCCGCACACTGGGGAGACCATCTCGCTAAGAAGCAGCAAGAATAAGGTTCTGAAGCTTTGGCAGGAAACGTACGGGGTCGAAGCAGTCGAGCAGTGGCGGTGTAACGCGTAACTGCTGTTCGTGTAATTGCAAATTATTGAAAATTCTCGCAATTGTAGATATGGGCGCTATTAAGTAAAGATGTCATTTTTTACCAATCATTTTCCTTGCTGGTGTGATGGCTTTACATAAGTTTCTGATATTTATAGGTTTCCTGTTTTTTTTGTCAATATTTGTGAATCGTCTAGACAATAACCTAGAATTGCCTATCAAGATTAAATCGCAACTCAGCATTTTTATGCTCGAGCTCAAAGCTTTAGACGGTAGCGTCTGGAAGGGGCAAGATGAAAAAATGCGATGACGTATCCTGGGTAAATGAAAAATCACCACATAGGCTTCTTCTTGGCGATCCGGCCGAACTCGTAGGCTGATCGGGTAAGCTCAGTCAAGGGAGCGTACTCAATGAGTAAAGATGTACTAAAAACCAAACTCCAAAAAATATGTCGTAATTTTGGGGCTCGTCATTAGGCTTACTCTTGCGATATATTCTACCAGCACGCCCTACGTAAATGATTGAATCCCCATGGATATTCTCATTTTCTCCAATACTCCATCACCGACGTCAACGCCAATCCCAATCTAGTAGCAGCTTGCTTAGGTGACAGACCTTCCGCCCTAAGCGCGAGCACCGCCTTCTCATTTTCAACATTCAGCGGCCTGCCGCGAGGCCGCTTGACCAAAGATCCGACAGCGTCGAACTGCTCCTGGATCAACTCCATCCCGCCGGCGGCTTCGAAGTCGGCGAGCTTGGCTATCGAGTCGAGAATCTTATCTCTCGGCACGACCCCTTCGCGTACAGACACACACAGTGCCATCAGAGTGACAGCGTCAAGGCCGAGGGATTCTGCGAGAGCGTCGAACTGCTCAAGGGTGGTACTCGTCTGAGCGTTCTCAAGCTCGGCGATTTTGCGACGGTGCGTTGCGTCCGAGAGATCGGCATACCGGGCACCCCGGACGAGGCGGAGTGCGCGTAGCACCCCAGCGAAAGCGGTTCTGAGATCCATGACTCGCTCAAAAGTCAGGATATAGCCACATCCAGGCTTTACGAATAAACGCTAAATCAGTGTATTATACGTAGTTGCGGGATGACCCTAGAGCTCTGTGCTGGGGTCAGAGAGGGGCGGCAGGGCACTGTCAGCCGTCTCTGCAGCACCGCTAAACGGGGTTCAGCAGATGAAAAAACGTAGAAATCAAGCTTCCCTAGAAGGCGGAAGAGCACCAATGCGGGAAGTGCCAAATCGGTGTGACGTCAGAAACTTTAAGCATCAATTGTCAGTGTCCTCTCCCTGGCAACGAGTGTCGACAACGAGGTAGTGAAGGTGTTTGTAACCAACGGAGATGCGCTCAAGGGGCGTTTCAAAGCTGATGACAGCGAACGGCTGCTCTGGAAAGCGGTTGAGCTCAATCCTGTCAGCTACTACTTCCTTGTGGAGGGGTGCGGTCTAGTCGATGGTTGCTTCGGCCCGTCTGTGCGTCTGGTCTCGAGCGTCGAAGTGGTCGACTCGCTGTGCAAAGGGGGTACGGCGGAGTTCTTGAGCGTGAACAAGATTCAGCTGATGGCTCCTCCGTCGATGACAAAGCAGAACGAGTTTTCCATGCAGGTGCTATCGGAGATTCGCATCCAGAAGGGTAGTCAACCGAACCCTATCTACGAATTTGTTACGCGTGATGGGCAGGTCTACTCAAGCGCGAGGGGTTGAGACTATGGCTGCATCTCTAGAAGAGATCATGTCCTTTCTCTACGGCCCAGGCGACTTGGTAGAAGGATGGGCTGGTGATGCTGCAGACCTCGTCCATGCAGCTCAACAGCGTTTTCCTGGCAAACCTTTCTGCTTGATCAAGCGGTGGATCCTCATCGATGTCGTAGCCAATGAGGGTGAGCTATCGCCGGCAGAAATCCCACCGATGGTGATCTTCGCTCATGAGGTTGTTCAGGACAGCAGGCGGCGTTTCGATCCTGGGCATTGGGTACGAACGACCTATGCAGTTTCTCACCCGGATCGGAGCATGTTTGAAACGAGGAGTACCGTCTATTTACTTCTTGGCGATGGGTACAGGAAGGGAGCGACCCTTGATGTGGTCTTCTCGCTGCATCCATAACCGATGTGGGAGGTGCCATGGAAATTGATGAGATCGAACGCGAGCGCCGTCGTAAGGCTGTGGCAGCAGAAATCGCTTGTCTAGCTCTCGACGGAGGCCGGCTTGCTGCTGAACGCCTGGCTCGATTACAGGGTTATGTAGAAGGCCAAGTTAGTCTTGAACGGCTTCGAGCAGAGCTCATTGAACGAATGCGACAAGATAAATGGGGCATTGCAGATGAGGACGAAATGCGTCGGGCTTGGGGTGATCCTGAGTGACTCGAATCTTCCACCGCTAGCCGGCTAAAGCCGAAGGAGCGAGCTTTTCGCCGACGGCCCTATTTGGTCTATTCATCTGGGAGCTTCGATCAGATGCCTGAACGGTGTTGAACAGCCGCCACAAGGTTTCGATGGGCAGTACCACTGCTTCGTTTCCGCATCAAGTAACTATCAGTAGCCGGGCCCTCATGAAGGCACCGGAGACACGATCAGCCCTCGTACAGGACTCTGCTGACTCGATGAAAATTTTGATCTACTCAGATCTTCACCTGGAGTTCTCGGACTTTCAGCCTCCTGCGACAGAGTGTGATTTGGTCGTGCTGGCCGGCGACATCTCGGTGCGTAGTCGCGGAGTGGACTGGGCCAACGATACCTTCAACTGTCCAGTGATCTACGTCTGTGGCAACCATGAGTTCTACAAAGGCCACATTGACCGCACGCTCACCAAGATGCGCGATGCAGCTGCAGAGCATGTGCACATCTTGGACAACCAGTCCCTGATCGTTGGCGACACCAGGTTCTTGGTAGCAACGGCGTGGACAGATTTCACAGCGACTGGGGACTACCGGGTCGCGATGAGGGTGTGTGCGGAATGGATGAACGACTTCAAGCGTATCCGTATTGGAGAGGGCTACAGCAAGCTTCGTCCTGCTGACCTCATCGCTCGAAACATCACCACTCGTGATTTTCTGGTAACCGAGCTCGCGAAGGATTTCGAGGGGAAGACCGTCGTGATCACTCATCACTGCCCAATCCGAGAGGTCGCAGGTGATGGCCATGAAGGTCACCTAGGTGCAGCCTACTTCAATGAATGGCACGACCTGGTTGCCCAGGCTGACGTTTGGATTTTCGGTCATACGCACCATGCAGTCGGCACAATCGTCTCGGGCTGCCGGGTTATCTCCAATCCGCGAGGCTATCCAGGAGAGCGCACTGGTTTTTCGCCGGACTTCACCATAGAGGTATGACAGGGTTACGCCTGCAGGTGCGGGCAATGTCAGTTTTGGAAAAGGAAGAGCTGATGTCAGCTGAGATCAACATCGAGTACCACTGCAAGAGCCCGTCGGATTTCCAGCTTAAGCGGATCATGAGAGCGATGGCTTACAGGTACTCGCCACCAGTCACCGCCTACTTGAGCGATGTCTTCATTACTTCGGAGTGCGTGGTCGGCATCGTTTTTGGTCACACCGAGCCAGGGCAGTTTGAGCAACGCGCGGATGGACACATTCTGCAGACTTCCCCCGTCGAGCATCTGAAGAAGGTAGGGCGTTACTGGGTGATCACGACGGAGGAGGGACGTTTTGTATTGACGTCGTTCAAGCGGGGATTGGGAAGGGCGAGCTTACGAGCGCTCATTGCGACAATGATTAAAACAACGTAGCCAGGCGCCTCCGTGCGCTGGATAAACGATGCTGCGATCAAGTATCTGACAGCAATGTTCGACGACGGTGGATGCTACTCAGGATTTTGTAATCCCGGATTCGGTCGTGGGAGAGATGTCCAGCATCTACAAGTCCTCGAATGTAGCCTTCGGCTTTGCTCCGAGCTTCAAGCAGATCATCTACAGAAGCGCTGTGGTGGATGTCATCAACTATCAACTGCCAGCGCTGACTTTGCCGACGACCGATGGGGTCGGCAGAGAAGACAGGAGCTTTCAGAAGAGTTTCGTAGTAGCCAGAAACGGGTGGATTGCTCAAGTAGGGCGCTCCTCGGTTAAACATGGCCCGAGGTTATCATGGGTATATCTATTCGCCTGTTACTGGCCGACCTAGGCACATTTTTCTCGAACCGTAGCTTGCGAGATTGTGGTCACCAACACATGAGGTTTTACATGGTCAGACGCAGGACACCGCTTTCCTCATCCAATATCGTCGATGCACCTTTAGCTGCTATGCCCAGCAGCGTGAAAAAGGCGATGCAAATCGATTTTGGTTGGAAGATCACTGCTTATCTGTCATCTGTTGAGTACGGTGCTGGAGAACTCTATCTGCAGGGCATCGTGTTCCGTGATCGTGGGAAGCGATTCGATGATGGTGATCCAATTCGAACCTCGATCATCATGGCCTCTGAACAGATTCAAGGCTATTTGGTAGTGCAGACGCTCAGCAGCCGTTACGTGGTGTGCGATTGGGCAGGTAAGGGAGCAGAAGGGAGTTGCAGATCTCAGCACTGAATCGCGGACATCACAGATTTGCAGCGCACTTTATCGGCTCGGAAATGCGTCTTTGACTGATTGGGCCTCAGAGCAGGGTTCATTCTCCTTTGTTGCATACCAGCGGAGCAGCGACCCAGTAGTGACCAAAACGGAACCTTGCCAAAACTGAGAGCTGAGATGCGCGCCTAGCCAGACTGTTGCGAACGCAGGCTTCTCGCTGGTGCGAATGCGGCGAGGAGCTCGACAGAGGTCGAGCCGAGAGCCGATGAGCTGATGCTCTATCAGCGCCTTGGGTTGTCCAGGTGATTGGGCAGCTGCGGTCAGGTAGCTGCTTTTCATATCACATCAGTTGGAAGCCGTGAGCCAACGGATCACGGTCATCGACCAGAGTATTGTTATGGCCGATAACACGTGCCCAGCCGGCAACACTTGGCATGATTGCGGCGTGGCTACCGACCTTGGCGGCGGACTCAACGCGGCAGTCGAAGAGGGTGCCGATGATGCTCTCGTGAACGAAAGTATCGCCGACCGACAGGCGACCCTTGGCGACCAATTGCGCCATGCGAGCAGAGGAGCCGGTACCGCATGGCGAGCGGTCGATCGCTTTTTCTCCGTAGAACACGGCGTTCCGGGCATTTGCCCGTGGATGGCGCGGCTTGTCCGTACACATGACGTGGCTTACGCCTTTGATGCGGCTGTCCTCGGGGTGTACGCGGGCCAGGGCCTCTTCAGCAGCGCGGCGAACCAGCGGGCTCAGGCGCACGATGTCGCGAGCGGACATCGAGTCCAGGCCTTTCCAGTTCTCTTGGGGCTCGATGATGACGTAGTAGTTGCCACCGTAGGACAGATCGACAGTAATCTTGCCGAGCTCTGGCACTTCGATTTCGACGTCTGCTGCGTGCAGGTAGCTCGCTACATTGTAGAGTCGCACCTGCTCGATGTACTGGCCATCACGCTTGTACTCGATTGCCACGCGACCTGCAGGTGCTTCGATGGCCAGCTTGCCCTCGACCTTCGGTACCACAAGGCCTTCTTCCAAGGCGGCTGTAACGGTGCCGATGGTGCCGTGACCTCACATCGGCAGGCAACCGCTCACTTCGATGAAGAGCACGCCGATATCGCAGTCGTCGCGGGAGGAGGGATACAGGATGGTGCCGGACATGACATCGTGGCCGCGCGGCTCAAACATCAGGGCCTGGCGAACCCAGTCGTACTCGCGCTGGAAGATTTCTCTTTTCTCCGCCATGGGTACGTTGGGGAGCTGTGGGCGCCGCCAGCAACTACTCGAACGGGGTTACCGCAGGTAGGTGCCCAAAGCCTGGCGTGAGTTGTGTAGGGTGGTATGAATACGCTCGTGCGGTAGCTTTTGCGACCTTCACAATCACCTGGTTGATCGCCGTATCCGCTGCTTGGCTGGCCAAGGAGAGGCGATCGTGGGAATTGTGCAGGAGGGGCGGATCATCAAGGGTGGTGGCGAACTTCACTACTGAACTGCCGGCAGGAGAATAGGGACATGCACAGTGGAAATTGCATGATTCGGTTGTGATTCCTGGCTGATTGAGGGTTACTGATTTTCGTGTGGAATTGCTGGTTTTTCGGCGCCTATGTGGTGGGGAACTGCATATGGATTGTGGCCTGATCACTGTACTCTCCCTGCAAGCAGTATTTTTTTACAAGATCATTCGCGCAACTATTTTCGGTGCTGTTTGGGTTGCGCTGTGCTCGCAGGTTTTCAAACGTTGCCTTTACAGCTGCAAAGTAGGCCATGTGTCCGTCCACTACGATGCGAGTGCCAAGGTCAGCCAGGCCAGTTGAATCTCGTAGTTCGCTGTTACCATAGGTTATGAGCATGATCGGAGTGCTGAGGCCGTCTGCAATAGCTGCGAGACTTTCAAAGTTCTTTACTCCCACGAGGCAAATGGCATCGGCGCCGGAGCTTTCAAATGCCCGGGTTCGTTTAATAACATCCGGCAGAGACTGAGCGCCTGCATGTGTGCGGGCGATTATCGCTAGCGACGTATCCACTCTTGCTTCTTTGGCCGCGCGTATTTTACCTACCGCTTCTTCAATACCTATAAGTTCGACCGGGCGGCCCCCGAAGCGCGCAGGCAGAAGCGTATCTTCGATCGTAAGAGCTGCGACGCCAGACCGCTCAAGTTCCGTAACTGTGCGCATCACGTTCAGAGCATTACCATAGCCGTGATCAGCATCAGCAATAATCGGTAAACGGGCAACTCTCCCTATACGTGCAGCCTGTTCTGCAAACTCGCTAAGCGTAATTAAAGTGACGTCTGGGGCGCCTAAGACCTGCAGAGATGCCACGGATCCACCTAAGATCCCCGCTTCAAAGCCAAGGTCTGCAGCTATGCGAGCCGACAAGGGATCAAACACTGAAGCTGTGCTAATACATGTTTGACCTTGAAGTAATCTACGAAAGTCATTGCGCAAGTCATGGTAGGGGCGGTTTCGCATGGCTATCTCTTAAAGCAATCCAGGGAGGCGTTAAATCAGGCCGCACTCGGATTCTTGTTGAATGTACGAAGTTTTCGAGAGGTGTGGTAGAAGTTTGTGAGGCGGGCAGTTTAGGCGTATTCGCTAAACTGCCCGCCTGCTCGTCACTTGATGAATCGAACTTGACTATTGATCTTCTCGATGACCGCACCTTTGCGTTCGTTGAAGCGTGCCTTGTTCTGCTCGAACAGGTTGTTGCCCTTGGTGTCGATGGAGATGATCAGAGGCCCGAACTCACGCACTCGGTTGACCCACAGGGTCTCCGGCATGCCCAAATCCTGCCATTCAGCACGCTCGATTTCCTCGACCTGGGTGGCGGCCAGCACTGCGCACCCACCGGGGAACACTGCATGCACGGCTTTGTTCTCCAGGCACCCGGTGGTGGTCTCTGGCCCCATGCCGCCCTTGCCTACGATCAGCTTGACGCCGGTCTGCTCGATGAACTGCTTCTCGAACTTTTCCATGCGCATGCTGGTGGTTGGGCCGATGGAGACCATCTCGAAGCTGCCATCTTCTTTCTTCTTGACGATAGGGCCGGCGTGGAAAATAGCGCCGCCACGCAGGTCAACCGGCAGCTCGCGGCCCAGCTCGATGAGTCGGCGGTGGGCGACGTCACGGCAGGTCACCAGTTGGCCAGTAAGGTAAACCACATCGCCGACGTTGAGGCTGGCCAGATCTTCGTCGCTGATCGGGGTATTGATGATCTTTTTCACAGTACTACCCCTTCGTGGGAGAGGATGTCATAGGTCAGGTCGGCGTTGATGCGGATCTTGCCGCGGCGGTGTGCCCAGCAACCGGTGGACACTGCCACGCCAATGGTCGAGGGGTGACGCGCCGAAGACTCGATGTTCACGCCCATCACGCTACTGTTGCCGGTCAGGCCCTGCGGGCCGATGCCGATTTCGTTGAGGCCTTCTTCCAGCAGCTTTTCCATCATCGCCGCGCTTTCGTTCGGGTGGCTGGAGTCCACTTCGCGCAGGATGGCCTTCTTCGACAGGCGTGCTGCCGTCTCCACCGAGGTGGAAACACCCACACCTACCAGCAAAGGTGGACAGGCGTTTACCCCACGGGAGGTGATTACATCGAAGACAAACTCAGTCACCCCTTCATAACCTTGGCCTGGCATCAGTACCTTGGCCGAACCCGGCAACGTGCAACCGCCACCTGCCATGTACACGTCGACGATGGCGTAGTCGGCATCGGGGATGATTTCCCAGTCCAGCCACGGGATCTTCGAGCCGGTGTTGGTGCCAGTGTTCTTCTCGATGAAGGTTTCCACTGCGTTATGGCGCAGGGGCCCGTGGATGGTGGCCTCCTTGGTAGCATTTTCGAGGATGCCTTCCATTTCACCGAGCAGCGGGAAACGCGCGCCGGCCGAGATGAAGTACTGGATCACGCCGGTGTCTTGGCAGCTGGGGCGGTTGAGCTTGTCGGCGTATTCCTGGTTGTCTGCCATCGAGTCATACACTGCAATGGCCAGTGGATTGGTTTCAGCTGCACGCAGCTTGGCCGTTTTTTCTTTGACGTCTTTGGGCAGGCGTTTGCCAATGTAGGCAGTGAACTTAGCCAACGTGTCGGTCAGCGATGAGACGGCTGTTTCTTTATCTATGGTATCCACGGTTATTTCCTCAGTGCATCACAAGGTGTTTTTTTTCAGGGCTGACGGCAGTTTCTGGAGCCGCCCCCTGTAACTCTTCTTTCTCTGGTTCCGCGCAGGCCTTGCCATCAAGAACCTGGTTCATCCGGTCGCTATCAAGTGCACCAACCCACTTCGCGATGGCCATCGTTCCGACCGCGTTGCCGATGGTGTTAGTGATGGCGCGAGCCTCGGACATGAACCGGTCGACGCCGAGCAGCAGCACCATGCCGGCTACCGGAATGTTGTCCATGGTTGCCAGGGTCGCAGCGAGAGTGATAAAGCCTGAGCCAGTTACACCTGCCGAACCCTTGGAAGTGAGCAGCAGCACGCCGAGTACGATGAGTTGATCCATCAGGGACAGTGGAGTGTTAGTGGCTTGGGCGATGAAGATCGCAGCCATGGTGTAATAGATGCACTGGCCGTCAGGATTGAAGGTGAGGCCGGATGGGATAACCAGGCCGACCACCGGCTTGGACACGCCAACCTTTTCCAGCTTATTCATCAGCTGTGGCACCACCGACTCCGAGGAGCTGGTACCAAGTACGGTGAACAGCTCTTCGCGCAGGTACTTGAGGAACTTCCACAGGCTGAAGCCCGACATCCGCGCAATGCTGCCAAGCACCAGCACCACGAACAGGAAACAGGTCAGGTACATGGTCGCCATCAGCTTGCCCAGCGACACGATCGAACCCAGGCCGTACTTGCCGACGGTGAAGGCCATGGCGCCGCAGGCCGCCAGCGGCGCGACGCGCATGACCATGCCGACGATGTAGAACATGCCGTGGGAAAATGCCTCCAGCACATCGACCACCGGCTTGCCGCGCTCGCCGAGGTTGGCCAAGGCGATGCCGAGCAGGGTCGAGAACAGCAGGATCGGCAGGATCTCGTTCTTGGCGAAGGCATCGGTGACGCTGGCCGGGATCAGGTGCAGCAGGAAGTCGGTGAGGCTTCCGGAGCCACTGGCCGCGGCGGTGGTATAGGTGGAGATGGCCTGAGTGTCGAGGGTGGCGGGATCGACGTTCATGCCTTGCCCAGGCTGCACCAGGTTGACCACGATCAGGCCGAGCACCAAGGCGAAGGTCGACAGCACCTCGAAGTAGATCAGCGCTCGGGCGCCGACCCGGCCCAGCTCTTTCATGTTTTCCATCTTGGCGATGCCCAGCACCACCGTGGCGAAGATGATCGGTGCGAACACCATCTTGATCAGCTTGATGAAGGCGTCACCCAGCGGTTTCATGTCGGCGCCGACCTGCGGCCAGAACACACCTAACAGGATGCCGATCGAGACCCCGATCAGAACCTGCACGTATAGCTTACTTACCAATCGCTTGGCCATTGCCGTCTCCGAATTATTGTTGTGAGTCGGATTTATGTGGCGACTGGGCTACGTAGCGGGATGCAATCTCCCGCGCAGGCTGGCAGCTAATAGCCCAGATTTTTTGTGGTTAATCACGCAGGCCTAAGGTAATGGTTTTTTCAGAATGGTGTAATACAATGAAATTAAACTCATTGTTTACCTAGAGTTAATTATGAACCAAGTGTCTGAGCTTGCTTTCTTCAGCCAGCTGGTCGGGGCGGGCAGCCTGGCGGCCACCGCTCGCGAGCTGAACCTCACTCCACCTGCCGTGACGAAGCGTCTTGCGCAATTGGAAAAGCGCCTTGGGGTGCGCTTGCTTAATCGGACGACACGCAGCATCAGCCTCACGGCAGAAGGTGAGACCTATCTGGTTAATGCCAAGCGGATCCTTGAGGAGATTGAGGAGATGGAGCGCCAGGTCTCAAGCAGCCGCGCTGAGCCGAAGGGATTGCTGCGTGTGAATGCGCCCCTTGGCTTTGGGCGTACACATGTAGGGCCAGCCATCTCGTCCTTTGCCAAGCGTTACCCCGAGGTGGAAGTCCAGTTGCACCTGAGTGACCGTCCGATCAATCTTCCAGACGACGCGATCGATGTGGCCATCCGGTTTGGCGAATTACCCGATTCCAGACTGATCGCTCGAAAGATTGCTACCAATCGCAGGCGTCTCTGTGCAACGCCGGGCTATCTCGACACCTTCGGCAGACCGGAGGCTCCACGTGATCTCATGAACCATAACTGCATAGTGTTGCGGCAAAACGATGCGGCATTTGGCACTTGGCGATTGAGTCGGGGTAAGCAAATCGAGTCCATAAAAATTCATGGGAGCTTGAGTACCAATGACGGCGAGGTCGCTTTGAATTGGGCTTTGGAGGGGCATGGGATACTCATGCGCGCAGAGTGGAACCTAGCCGACCATCTGAGATCAGGCAGGCTCGAAGAGGTATTAGAGGACTATGAAACACCTCCGGCGGACATCTATGCCGTTTACTTGGAGCGTCTAAACCTATCTGCAAAGGTGTCATTCTTCGTTGAGCACCTCCGAGAGTTTTTCAAGAGCAAAGCCGATCAGCAGGCCAATAGTCTTGCTGCTTGGACAGGTTCAGACATTTCTTGATCTGGTTTGGATTGTTTTGTCATTAGGTAGGCCCGCGCTCGCACGCTGATGCACGCTCGCTCCGAAAGCGGTTTAGCTTTATGGTCGAGAAAACTGCCTGGGAGCTTGCGGCTATCCGAGGTGCCCCATTGCTTCATTTGTCATTCCAACCAGGGGCAGGATGATGAGCGCACCGGCGGGCAATGCTCCGGCCATGTCCAGGGTGCAGCGAACGATTAGGCTTCCACGTAGCACAGGCCATTCAAGCGCTGCATTGCAAGCTGCGCATCGTCAAGAATGTCATCGAATATCTGTTCTACTGGCTGTACTGCATTCGCAAAAACCGCCGATGGCCCGTAGTCGAGCATACCGATGCTGCTATCACCAGTGAGGTAGGCCTCGGTGGTTAATGTGCCCATGACGTGCGGGCGGTAATGCTCAAAATCGCTGGTACCCGTCGCATCGATGGCAGCCACGGCTTTCGCGCTTTCGTTGTTCAAAACCCGGTGATGTTGGCGTAGGCCGGTCTTAACGATGACGCTGTCTGTGCCATCGCTATTGACCAGTAGATCCTTGTACTGGCGGTGAATCCACAGCTCTTCCGATACGAGCATCCGGGTGCCCATCAAGATCGCGTCAGCTCCCATCACGAGGGTGGCGGCTAGTTGGCTGCCTGTTCCCATACCACCGCCAATCACCAGGGGTATGGATAGCTCCCGTGAGGCCTGAGGGGCTTGCACCATGCTGCTGATGCCGTAGGTTCCTGGATGACCTCCGGAATCGTTGCCAACAACAATCACAGCATCAACGCCTAAGCGTTCGGCTGACCGGGCATGTCGGACAGCTGAAACCTTGTGCAGCACTTTGATGCCGGACTCGTGGAGGGCAGGAAGGATTGCCTCGGGGCTCCCACCGGAGGTTTCGACGCAAAGGACGTCTTCTTCAGCCAGGATTCTCACCTGCTCCTGCAAGCGACTTGCAGCATTGGGCTGACCTGAAATGTAAAGATTCACGCCGAACCTCTTCCCAGATGTCAGCTGCCGGCACTTGTGAAGCTCCTCGCGAAACTGCTCCAAATCAGGGTAGGCGGAAGCAACGATGAACCCCATTCCTCCCGCGTTGACCACTGCCGCGACATAAGTCGCGTCAGACACCCCCGGCCCCATGCCTCCGCAAAGAATGGGGTGGCGGATGCCGAGCATTTCAGTGATCCGGGTTTTGAACAATTGGTTTCGCATGGGCAGTCCAGTTCGTTCACGATACAGAGAGCGGGCAGTCCAACCTGTGAATAAGAGGTGGAACCACGTGATAGTTCCGCACGTAGGTGGCAGGCATCTGCTTTTTAGCTGAACATCCGTTCAGTAGTAAAGCAATTTGACGTCGACATGGATCTTGAGGGCTGCGCAGCATCGGCGGGGACGGTACGAGCCTTCGCTGACGCTAGCCGTCGACATGGCCGGCTCTATCGATGTTGAGTCCACTAAGGCATCCGGTACTGCGTTCCGGAATTCGCTGTCAATCAGTTGCTTGGGGTGAGAGCGACAGCATTTAGCGCCACCGGTCTGACCCCACCATCACCTCGCTGAACGTACTGGCTCACCAGTTCGCCTGAACAGAGTAGGGCGGATTTCTGCCGCCCCTGATTTTGGGAGTTCAGCATGAAAGCAATTGTGTACAACGGCCCACGTGACGTCGCGGTTAAGGATGTACCAGACGCAAAAATCGAGAAGCCAACGGATGTGTTGGTGCGCATTACCACTACCAACATCTGCGGTTCTGACTTGCACATGTACGAAGGCCGTACCTCGTTTGAGGTCGGACGTGTATTTGGCCATGAGAACCTCGGTGAGGTAATTGAAGTTGGTGAGGGGGTTGACCGGGTCAAGGTCGGTGACAGGGTCTGCCTGCCGTTCAATATCGGCTGCGGATTCTGCGAAAACTGTGAAAAGGGGCTCACCGGATTCTGCCTTACAGCCAATCCTGGTGCTGCCGGCGCCGCTTATGGTTTCGCAGAGATGGGGCCATATCAAGGCGGTCAAGCCGAATTGCTGCGCGTCCCGTATGCCGATTTCAATTGCTTGGTATTGCCGGAAGATGCCGAGGAGCGTGAGGACGACTACGTCATGCTCTCGGACATTTTTCCGACTGGTTGGCATGCAACAGAGCTGGCTGGTCTGCTACCAGGCGAGAGCATTGCGATTTACGGCGCAGGGCCTGTCGGCCTGATGGCGGCTCATTCGGCAATCATCAAAGGCGCATCTCAGGTGTTCGTCATTGACAACCAGCCGGATCGCCTGCAACTCGCCGCGCAGCTCGGGGCAATCCCAATCAACGCAGTCGAGCAAAAAGCAGTGGAAGAGATCATGAACCTGACCCACGGCAAAGGCACCGACCGAGGTTGTGAGTGCGTGGGTTACCAGTGCTGCGACAAGCATGGCCATGAAGCGAACTACCTCACTATGAACAACCTGGTTGCTTCAACCAAAGCCACCGGCGGCATCGGCGTGGTTGGTGTGTTCGTGCCAGAAGATCCTGGGGCGAAAAACGAACTGGCGAAGGAGGGCAAGATGGCCTTCGACTTCGGAGCGTTCTGGTTCAAGGGTCAACAGATCCGTACAGGTCAGGCGAATGTGAAGGCCTACAATCGCCGCCTCGCTGAGCTTATCCATCATGGGCGCGCCAAGCCCTCGCAGATCATTTCTCATCGCCTGAAGCTGGCTGAAGGCCCGGATGCCTACAAGCACTTCGATGCCCGCGATGATGGTTGGACGAAGGTTGTGCTCAAACCTGCTGCTTAAACCGCTTACTTTGCTTCCAAGGAAGGAAGCGAGCAAGTGAGCAGAACTCCCCGTATCTGCCTACCAAATCCAGTCAACTGCTTACCTCCTGTTGCGTGTTCTTGTGCCACCCTCGCAAATTCATGGCGCAGAGACAAAACTGCAGGATAATCAATGCCCAGGCTCCTGCTTGCCAGCCCCACACGGCCCACAGCACGTTGCTAGTGATGAAACAGCAAAAGCCGATTTTTCTTCTCCTGGGGCGGCCCGACCCAATGCACCACGCTGCGAGCACTGTCATAAGCATGGCAGGCCATTCCAACAACCCAATCCAGTGTTCCATGAAGCTCACCCCAACAGCTCGTTTGATATCTGCAACTGGATACCTGCCAGCGTAGTGGAGCTGGCAGGTAATCGCTTCATCAGGCCGCGCGCTGCTCACCCTTCAGCATCTTCTTCTGCGTTTCCATGGTTTGCCCAAGCTCCTCCAGAATCTTCTTGCTGAGTAGCTTCTTGGCCGTCGGGAAGAGTTCGCTTTCTTCTTCCTCGATGTGATGCTCCAGCAACTCTTTCATGACCTTGACCCGCCCGGCGAATTCGAGGGTGCCGGTTTCGGTATGCAGGAGGTCGGGTAGGACGAGGGAGTCGACAGTTCTGTGCTCCTCCTTAGCCTCGTAGTACATTTTCACTTCATCCTTACCGCCGGCTTGCTTGATGGCCGGGTAAAGGATTTCTTCCTCAAGCCTTGTGTGGATCTGCAGCTCCTGCTCGATCTTGTGCAGTAATTCACCCCGCTTTTTCACCGCCCGCTCAGTGGTGGTCGACAATTCTTCGAGCAGCTTTTTCACCAGCTTGTGGTCTTGAATCAGTAAATCGATGGCGTTCATGGCGTACCTCAACATGGACAGATTAAAGAACTTGCCTGTGGTTGAGTCATGGCCACGTATCACGGTTCAATGGCGACGATGTTTGGCAGCGGAGCGTCTTTGGCAGTCAATATCGGGGCATCCGGCCTACGCACATGCCTTCAGGCACGCTCGCCGCGAAGCCAACGCTGGTGATAGTGGGAAAGCCGGGTCAACCCGAACAGGGCGCCTTGGCGCATGACTTCAGACCGCTCGCCGAAGAAACGTCGAGTGCGCGTGAAAACGGCAATTGGCTCGCCGGCGAAGGCCCACGCAAAGCACATCGTCCCCGGTGGTATCCCGGATTCGGGCGCCGGCCCGGCTACGCCGGTGGTGGCGATCACCACATTCGCATCGCTGTCTCTCAAGGCGCCCAAGGCCATTTCCCAGGCTACTGCTTCGCTGGTCAGGCCGTAACGTTCGATGGTTTCGGTGCTGACCCCCAGCAAGCGCTTCTTGGCGCTGGGCGAGTAGACAACATAGCCGCTTTCCAGCACTTCTCCGGTACCCGGTACCGCCGCCAACAAAGCCACAAGGCAGCCCGCAGTGCACGATTCTGCTGTGCTCAAAATCAGTTTGTTGTTTTTGAGATAGCCGAGGGCGGCCAGTACAGGGTCGTTTTCCATTCCAAAGTCGACTCGCTTGTTTTGCGGTGGACGCGATCCTGGGGTAATTGGTTCATCGCCCCTGTTGCCCGCCCATCTCCTGAAGTGAAACTGACCTGAACTTTGCCCCATAGATTGGCTTCCCTTGCTCAAATGCAAAGGGAGGAAGCAGCATGAAGAAAGAGACCGAGACGCAAAAGCCAGCAGCGCAGACGAGGCCGCATGGGGAAGAGGAGCGAGACAACGATGCTCATCGTCCGGATGGATCAACCGGTACAGCCCATGACTCGACGGCGCAAAAAACGGCCCGTGATCACGATCAGGACAAACGCTGAAACTGCCATGCAAAAAGAGGGTAAGGCTCGCCAGCACGGCGAGCCTCCATTCGCTAAAGGATCGGTTTGCCGCCAGTCACTGCGTAACGTGAGCCACTGATGTAACTGGCCTCGTCGGAACCCAGCAGCACGTAAATCGGAGCGACCTCCACCGGTTGTCCGGGACGACCCAACGGTGTTTTGGAACCAAAGTGCGTGACCGCTTCGTCTGGCATGGTGGAAGGAATTAGAGGCGTCCAGATAGGCCCTGGCGCAACGCTGTTGACCCTGATGCCTTTCTTGCCTAGCAACTGAGCCAAGCCAGCAGTGAAGTTGGCGATGGCCCCCTTGGTCGTGGCGTAAGCCAGCAGGCTGGGGGATGGATCGTCGGAATTGACCGAGCTCGTATTGATGATCGAACTGCCCTTGCGCATGGAAGGCAGTGCCGCCTGGCAAATCCTGAAGATCGCGGTGATGTTGGTATCGAAGGTCTTCACCCATTCATCATCTTCGATTTCCTCCAGGGTCTCGTGGGACATCTGGAACGCCGCGTTGTTGACCAGAATATCGATGCGACCGAACTGCGCCACGGTCTTGTCGACGATGTCGTAGCAGTGCTGTTTCTGCGCTAGGTCGCCGGGCAAGAGCAAGCACTGCCGGCCAGCAGCCTCAACCCAGCGCGCGGTTTCTTGCGCGTCTTCATGTTCATCCAAGTAAGCGATGGCGACGTCGGCGCCTTCACGGGCGTAAGCAATCGCTACTGCTCGCCCGATACCGCTGTCTGCGCCGGTGATGAGTGCAATCTTGCCTTCGAGTCGATTGTGGCCGGTGTACGACTGCTCACCACAATCTGGGTAGGGCTCCATCTTGCGTTGTGAACCAGGAACACTTTGCGGTTGGGAGGGAAATGGAGGAGTAGGGTAGTCGCTCATGAGGAAGGCTCCTGCAGTTGAGAACGCTTGTTACCGTTCGAACGGAGCTAGGGGCCGACGTTGAGATGAGTTCAGGGTTTGAACGACGGGCGGTCACCCCTTCTATTTTCATTGAATTATCGGGAATTGGTCGGCTCTACCGCTGACCCGTGTCGCGCTTTCTGTGTGAGGCTCCATCATTAACCGGAGGGTCAAGTGCCTCGAATCATCACCCCCAGCACGCCCGAACATGAGATCGATCAGCAGAATGCGAATATGTTCGGTACCCCAAAAGAGCGGCTGGATTTCTATCGACGCGAAATTCAGTACGAGACCACCATTCTGGCCAATCGTACAGATGCCTATCTCGCTGCCCAGTCGTTTCTGGTCATCGCTTTCGTTTCTTCGATGGGCAACCTGAATCAGAGCTGGGGCGAGATGTTTACCGTGATGGTACCGGCGTTTCTCGCACTGCTCGGCGTGCTGAGTTCGCTGAACGCCTGGCCAGGCATCCGCGCTGCCTTCCGGATCATCGAGCACTGGCAACTGAAGCAAAGCCATTTGCTGCGCAGTGAGCCCATGATGGGGTTGGCCTATGACGAATCGCCGTTGTTCTGCGAAGCGGAAACCTCGCAGGCGGGTCACCGCAAATCGCTGCTGTTTTCCCTGCGCACGCCCTGGATATTTCTCGGTTTCTGGGTCTTGCTGGGTACCTATTCGGTTTACATCCAGCTGGCGTGACCCGCGCCCTCCAGGGGCCTTGAAGCATCACCGAAGGGCGCGAAGCAGAAAGCTGGACTCAGCCTGCCAGTGCTTTGATCAACTGTTCGTTGAAAGCAGGAATATCGTCCGGCTGGCGGCTGCTGATTAGGTTGCCGTCCACCACAACTTGCTCATCCACCCAATTGCCACCCGCATTGCGAATGTCGTCTTGCAATGTCTTGTAGCTGGTCATGCGCTTGCCTTTGGCTAAGCCACTGGACACCAGCAGCCAACCTCCGTGGCAGATGACGGCCAGCGGCTTGCCAGCCGCGTCGTGGCTCTTTACTAGGTTCTGGGCACCGGGGATCAAGCGGATCGTGTCAGAGTTCTGCACGCCGCCTGGCAGCACCAGAGCATCATAGAGATCGAGTTGGGCATTTTCGAAGGTTGCATCAACGGCAAATTCGTCGGCAGGCTTGTCGTGATTCCAGCCACGCACCGTACCTTCCTTGTCAGCGAGGATGTCGATCTCGGCACCAGCTTTCTGCAAAGCCTCACGAGGCCCGGTGAGCTCGATCTGCTCAAAACCATCAGTCACCAGGAAGGCCACGCGTTTGCCACTCAGTTGTGCATTCATCATTGAATCTCCATTTTCGATAAGCCTGACAGGGAAGGCCTTTGGCCAGGCGCAAAGTTCAAAGGCGACGCCTCAACGGCGTGGACGTTGGGCATGAGAAATGAGAAGTCCCGCGAGCAAACCGATGACTGCCGCACTCAGCAACAGCGGTATCTTGTCTTTAGGGGTTAGGCCGATGCCCTCCATGCTTCCTGACCTATATGTTGGCGTGAACAGATTCTCGGAGGACTCCAGCGCGTCGGAACTGCGGTTCAATGGTGTGTCCGGATTGGACTGAGCGACGGGCTCAACCTCCTCACCCGTGGCGCTGACGTCCAATTGGTTCAGCTTCAACGCTGTGCCGTCCACCAAGGTCAGTGTCAGGTTTTCAATGTCTCCCGCTGCGCGACCTGGAAAAACCGGTTCGCCTGCAGCATCGAGGTTGTCGTAAATGAAGCGCTTGCCCTCCAGCCAGCCAACGGCTGTGAGTAACTCGGGGCCGAGGTAGTATTTTCCATCGAGGAAGAAGCCTGGAAACTGGTGAGCGCGTTCGACGTTCTCCACGGAGTAACGCTCACCCGCCTTCATGCCTGTTGTTGGATCAATCATGACCACGACCTCCGTATGCTGGTATAGCCATGGAGGTTGCCGAGGCAGTATGTGTTCCTAAGGGATGACCAATGGACTTCAGTCCAATCTGTTGGTGCGTGGCCGGTATTTGGGCGCAGGGTCTGCCGTCTGACTTTTGAATTGAATTTTTAAGCGTACATCCCGCTCAGTAAATATGGGTCAAAGGGAGATACGCACGTGGCGGGGCAGCAATTATTCGTGATCGATTACACACTCCATGGCGAGAGCCGAACGTTCATTATTCGCTTGGAAAAAATGGATAACCCCGTGGCCTGGCACTGGGCCAGTTGCGACGCCGGCGTTGGCATCATCCCAAGGTTCAGTCAGCAGAAAATCAAACTGGTCAGTCGTCCCATGGCAGAGCGCTACGGCATTGCGAACGTGAAGTGGCGACCTGCCGGCAATGGCCCTGAATTCGTTCCACAACCTATCGATGTCGGCAAATTCTCAGGCGCTTCATAAGATGCTTGGTGCTTTGCAGCCGACCAATTTTTCAGGAGGTATTGTGATGCAGCCGAAAACTGAAGGCTCTGAAGAGAAGGGGCCGAGCGACGTACCCTTCATCAATGATCCGGAAAAGCCCACGTCGCCACCTTTGAATGATGCTGATGCCACGAATGCAGCTGAGGCAGATGAAGA
Source organism: Pseudomonas faucium (assembly GCF_021602585.1). Classification (GTDB taxonomy): domain Bacteria; phylum Pseudomonadota; class Gammaproteobacteria; order Pseudomonadales; family Pseudomonadaceae; genus Aquipseudomonas; species Aquipseudomonas faucium. Next base: position 451,421 of record NZ_BQIP01000001.1, on the reverse strand, counting down.
TATCGAGGATGACGGCCAATCCATTTAAGCCGGAAGGAGCACACGATGGACAACTACCACCTTAGCCCGACATCGGATGGCTGGGAGCTGAAGAAAGCCGGTGCCGAACGGGCGTCCAAACGAGCTGCGACGAAGCAGGAACTGGTCAGTGCCCTTGCAGATTTCTTTGATGGCAAGACAGCGTCTGTGAAGATACACAAAGCGGACGGCACCCTCGAAGAGGAACGCACCTACCCACGCTCAGCTGACCCGCGCCGTAGTATAGGTTGAAGACCGTAACTGCCTGTGATCTCGGCATCGAGGTTACGGATGTCGGAGGTGTGTTCAGATGGTTGCTGGCCAGCTTTCTCATGGGCAAGCGCATACGTTCTTCGGTCGCCCTGAGGGCGTATCGGATACTTGTCGATGAGCAGGAGCTAGATACGCCGCAAAAGCTTGCGCAGGCTCCTCATGCGACTCTTGTGAGTTTTCTCGGCCAAGCTGGATATGCGCGATACGATGAATCCACTGCCCTACGATTGCATGCCCTTGGCAAGAAGGTAGACGCGGAACTGGGTGGTCAACTTGAGGCGCTGCGGGAAGACCCAGGTGGTGAAAGCTTCAAGCGCTGGCTGCTAAGCTTCGAGGTATAGGCCCTAAGACGGTGGAGATTTTCATGCGAGAGGCACTTGTCTATTTGTCTGTGTCGGGCAGCCATTGAGCGAATGATGGCCATTGGCTTCCGTCGACGCGCGTCCAGATGAGTGGAACACTCGAAAAATCAGTTATGGACTGGAGAGGGTGATGAAGCTCGACATCGAGGGTTTGTCGCTGTCAGGGAAGACAGTAGTTGTCGTGGAAGATGATCCAACGCTTCAAACCCTGCTGGTGGATATCCTGATCGAGTTGGGCGCTGCCTGCGATGCGTTCGATAACGCCGAAGACGCCTTGATTCACCTGATGGGGCTCAAGAGCAACTGTTCGTTGATCGTTGTCGATCACGGTGTTCCTGGAAGTATCAAAGGCATGGAGTTCATCTCCATGGCCCACGAAAGGTGGCCTGGACTGCCCGCCATCCTGACCTCTGGTTACCAGCTTGATGCTTCTCAGGTCACACCACCAGTTGCCTACCTTTTCAAGCCATGGTCAATAGACGAGCTCGCTCAAGCTATTGGCCAGGCGCTTCACCATGCCAATGTACCTTCTACTCTCCCGCCGTTCGACCAACAAGGTCTCTAGCGCTGGTAGTTATCCCGAGCAGCATCGTCCGTCTCTTGCTTACGAGGCGTCTGGTGGCGAGTGTCGTATTCGCTGCCCATCGCCTGATACTCCTTGCGAAGTTTAGGATTGCTCGGTTGTCGAGCGCTTCGAGATCGAGTACCGACTGCTCTGCTGATTTCGTAGCGCGGATGAGTTCGTCGAGCTTGACGTGAATGATGTCATTGTCCCGGTTCTGGGTGTTCTGGATCAGGAAAACCATCAGGAATGTGATGATGGTGGTCGACGTATTAACGATGAGTTGCCAGGTGTCGTTGTAGTGAAACCAAGGCTCGGATGCAGCCCATATGGCAATCAGTACCATGGCGATTAGAAAGGTACTCGGTTTCCCACCTTGGCCGCACAGAGCATTAGCTTGGTTTTGTCGGTGGTGGCGTTGAGCATTCTGCTACATGGATTGAGCGTTCAAACGCTGCTAGCCAAATACGAAGCATGGACGGGGTAGGCAGTGTTCTTTGGATCAAGCTTCTACTTGCGGCGGGAGCGTTACTAATTTGTTGATCAGCGAGGCGAGATCAGAAATCTCCCAAGGTTTGGGGAGAAATGCTGTCCGAGCAGGCAGCAAACCGGTGTCGATTACTGCGTCGCCCGAAGTCAGAATCACTGGCAGGGTAGGCCATCGACGCCAAATCTCATGTGCAAGGCCAAAACCGTCCATGCTTCCAGGCATATGGATATCGGTCATCACCAAGCTAGGGACTTCCTTATTGCAAAGGTAATGCAACGCCTCGTCAGCATTTGCGCAGCACGTCATAGCAACGGCGTAGAGTGACGAGAGGCTTTCGGCAGTTAGGTCTCTTAGGAGGTCGTCGTCTTCCACAATGAGGATGGTTTTCGGCATGTAGGGTTTGCTCGCGGGTCATATGCATTAGGGCTCTGGGCCTCAACGCCGTTGCTCCGGAGCGATGAGTGGTGCGCTAGGCGCCGTCATGGATTAGCGGCTATGGTAGGAAACGGTAAGCGAACCGCCTGTACGCCCTGAAAGGATTCTGGGCGTTTCCCATTAATCCGGAAGGGAAGACTATGCAGCAGCTACCAGTGGACGAAACAATCCGAGCGGCCTTGAAGAAAACTCATGCGCGCTTGCACCGCCAACATGAGCTCGTGGTCGAGTTTGGCGTAGAGTCCCTGAAGGCTGCGGACTTAGATCTGTTGCTGACCCGTGCATGTGAAGTAGTCGCTGAAGGGATGAGCACTCGTTTTTCCAAGGTGCTCCAGCCAGCAGAGGACGGGGAAGGCTTTGTTCTGACCCACGGCGTTGGCTGGGATGCTTCTGACATCGGGCAGGCAACCGTGGGCGGCGATGTGGCTAGTCCCGCTGGCTATGCATTGGCCACCTACAGGCCTGTACTCTCGAATCATTTGGGTATGGAAAACCGCTTCCGTACGCCGGAGCTGCTGAAAAAATATGGAATCGAACGGGCCATCAATGTCCCGATCCGGGGTGTGCTGAGTCCGTTTGGTGTACTGGAAGCCGACAGCAGCAACGGGGACGATTTTGTAGAGAGCGATCTGGTATTTCTGGAAGGCATCTCGAACGTCATTTCCATGGCTGTCGAAAGAATATCTGCAGGCGTGGATGTTCCAGTTCCCGACCCTTATTCCGAGACGATTCTGAACGCAAGCCCTGATTGGGTGGACATCCTGGCCCCGAGCGGTGAGATCGAGTTCATGAATGAAGCCGGGCTGACATTCCTGAATACCCAACTGACCAGTGTTAAAGGTCAGCGATGGTATGACTTGTGGCCTGAGGAGTCGCGATCCCTTGTTTGGGAGGCGGTAGCTAAAGTTAGCGCTGGCGAAACCATGAGGTTCGAATCGTACTGCCCAATCGCTCCCGATGAACCCAAATGGTGGGACGTGACTGTCGCACCGATCATGGGCTCAGATGGCCAGGTGGAACGGATCATAGCTGTATCGCGGGATATCACTGAGCGGCACCAGTACGAAGCTCAACTGCTTTCCCTCATCGATGCACAGAACACAAAGCAAAGCCGGAGCGACTTATATCTCGAAGAAATCCACCATCGCGTCAAAAATAGCCTTCACCTGGTAAATACACTGCTGTTACTTCAGGCCAATCTCACGCCAGATACGGCAGTGAAGTTACAGCTTGAAACTGCCGCAGGACGCGTGGTGACCATTGCCAGTGTTCACGAGCGGCTTTATCAGGCCGCCGAAGACCAAGAGGTTCGCGCTCGCGATTACCTGAATGCTCTGTTGGGTGATCTGGGCAAGGCCTTGGCCGACCGACAAATTCAATTGGAGGCTGACGACTTCGTCCTGCCACCAGAAAGAATGGCGCCTTTGGGGTTAGTGATCTCCGAGTTGATCACCAACTCCCTTAAGTACGGCAAAGGCTCCATCGACGTGATCGTCAAGCATGTCGGCGATCATGCTCAGCTTACCGTCAGGGATGAGGGCGACGGCTTTCCTGATCATTACCCTAAGCCGACAGGAACTGGGCTTGGCATGCGATTGGTCAAAAGTTATTCCGGTTACGGCAGCGCGGCAGTAGTGGTTGATCGCCAAGATAGTAAAAGCTGCATCCATGTCCGCTTTAAGCTCTAGTCGCGAGAGGGGCCGATGGCACTTTGCCAAATGCGTATGGTCTCGTATCAAGTCGAATTGATCTCGAGTATCAACATTGAGGAGTCGGGGATGCGAACCTTGGGTTGGCTTATGACTGCTTTGGGCTGTGCTGGGCTTTTCGGAGCGTTAGCCTTGATGGTCGTTGTGGCTTTAGGGTTACATGATCGCTTAGGGATGAGCCTCATCCTAACAGTTGTTTCATCTACGCTAATGTTTATCGGTGGGCGGCTACGAGCGAGAGGCAAACCTTTGTTGCCCATTTTGCTGTCTCCCTGAGACAGCTCGACTCGTCCGGAATCATAGGCTTAGCGAAGTCTTTGGCTCGCCCAACCAGCGCTCAAACTTTCATGGGTGCTTATTGAGGATGGGCGGTCGTTGTTCCGGTAAAGCAGGTGGAACCCTCATTTTGGCAATGCTACTGACTCGGGCAACTATCTGTTGGCGGCAATAAATCCCTCCCGCCTGAGCAGTTCTATGTTCGTAGGTTTTATCAAAATGCGGGAGATCTCATGGGGCGCGAACCAGCGACACTCGACTATTTCGTGCGAAGGGCGGGGTATCGTAGGGTCAGCTAACGCCATCCGATACAGCCAGTGCTCTTCAGCTTGAAGAACGTGATGCCCTAGGAACTGCGCGTCGATGAGCGCCAGGCTGGTTTCTTCCTGTAGCTCACGACGTGCCGCGTCAAGTTGAGTTTCGCCTGGATCAATTTTGCCGCCAGGGAGAGACCACTCTGGGGCCTCCTTTCGCACAAGCAATACCTTGCCAGCCTGCAGGCAGATGACGGTGGAATGAAGCTCTCTCGATGGATTCATCACGTGTCCTCCCTTTGACGGAAGGCTCTCATGATCTGATGAAGTTCACTTGAGGCGTCGAAAGGCGTTCGACCTACCCGAGCAGGGTATTACACGATTCGGCCCCGATAACTTGAACGTTGCCATCGTTATGCTGGTCATCTAACCGACACAAGGACGATCTAATCTCGGAAAGGAACCTGCCGGATCTAGGCCAGCCAATTACAAAAGGGCAGCGCATGAAGGCAATGGACACTGCTACAGCCAAACGCAAAGGCATCAAATTGCGCGCAACGGTGATCTACCGCAAAGACGGTGAGGTATTGTTTGTTCGCAAACGCAACGCCAAGTGGAACTTGCCAGGGGGACGCGTTGAGCGAGACGAGACGCCGCTCGAAGCGGCAATGCGAGAGATGGCCGAGGAAACTGGCCTCGCGTTCGATGAGCTTCGCTACCTGACAATGTACCGGGAAGACAAGGTCATCCACTACCTGTTCGAAGCTCGCAAGGCCTACGACAAGCCGCGCCCCCGAAACGAGATCGAGTCTTGCCGTTGGATCAAGGCCCGAGATGTTTCAAAGCGCCGGGTGCGGCGTCCGATCAAAACTATCCTCAAGCGCTGCGCCTGATCAGAGCAAGGCCAGCTTACCCTCGGCCAGAGAGTCGACTGGGCTGCAGTCTCCTCGTGTCACGAAATCTCATTCAGCTTTTTCGTCATGGGTATTTACGTCTGGCTTCTGCATTTGCAGCGAAGCTTTGCTGCGGTTGGTGTCTTCATCGACATGCTTAGGCTCATCAAAACAACCCTGCAGGAGCAGAAGGCTCAAACTCAGTAGAAGAGGGCGACCGAATGTCATGGGTGTTTCCTCCTGTCGATCAGGCGAGGGTGCCTGATACAAGCAGAGGCAACCGACCTTAGCGCGAAGTTCACCCGAGTTCGCTTATTGGTGGCCGTGTCCAACTGGAACCTTCCCTCAAGACGCTTTCTCGAAGGGTTTAAGACCGATTGGATATCTTCCGGCTGACTAAACCCGAGTGCTAGGTGCGACAGGAGAAACGCAATGATGTACCTCGGCTGCGCTGGCTGGAGCGTGCCACGCCCCTACGTCCAAGACTTTCCGCACCTCGGCAGCCACTTGCAGCGTTATGCCGTCCGCTTTGGCGCGGTAGAAATCACCAGTTCATTCTATCGACCACATCGGCCTCAGACATATGCTCGCTGGGCTGCTTCGGTGCCCGAGGGGTTCAGATTTGCGGTCAAACTGCCGCAGGCCATCACACACGAATGTCGTTTGAGCGGATGTGAAGCACTGTTGGATGCGTTCCTTGAACAATGCGGCCAGCTACAAGCTCGCCTCGGTTGCCTGCTGGTGCAGTTGCCCACATCGCTGGAATACGAGGAAAAAGTCGCCCAGCATTTTTTTGAATCCCTGCGTATACGCTATCCAGGGCCTGTGGCAATTGAGCCAAGGCATTCATCTTGGCGGGCAGCACATTCCATGCTTGTGGAATTTCAAATAGCCCAGGTAGCCGCTAGCCCGTCACGTTTCGAAGTCGATGCGCTGCCGGGTGGCTGGCCAGGGCTGGTTTATTGGCGGTTGCATGGCGTGCCCCGCATTTATTACAGCGCCTATTCCGAAGAGTATCTTCACCGTCTGGCAGCACAGCTCGAGGTTAGCATCACCAACAACGTGCCCGTCTGGTGCATTTTCGACAACACCGCTTCAGGCGCTGCGCTCGGGAACGCCCTAGCTATACAGAGCTACCTCATGCAGCGAACTCAATTTGCTCCGCATCACATTGAGGTAGACCCTATGAGTGACTAAGACGATAAGGTGCGGCTGTTGCCAACCGCACCTGTTCCAAACTTAGATCTGATGGCTATAGAAGAGTGCATAGGACTCAATGCCCTCGTTCGGCTGTTTGATACCAGCGTTGGAATAGTGGATTGCCCGAATTCCTACACGCTGTCCCTCGCCGATCTTCAGGCCAACCCCAATGCGATCCTCGAAGTTGAACGATGACCCCAGTTCCTGATCTCCGGCTTTGGTGCCTGAGAAGAGGGCAATGCCGATACCCGCCTCAATAAAGGGCTTAACATCGCCACCGGTAAATTCATACACGAACACAGGCGAGAACGAAATGGAATGAGCTCCGCCTGCAGCGTCACCAGCTTCCCAATAGGTATAACCGGCATCCCAGTAACCGGTTAGCTTTCCAGTGCTCGACTCCCACCAGCTTTTATTCCAATCTAGCGCCATTCCGAGCCTAGCTGTAAGCCCGCCTTGGCTCGTCGCGCCGATAGAGCCTGATATCTCCGCAGCTGACGCTGCGACTGCCGAAAGTGAAAGCAGGGCACCAAGAAATATGTGCTTCATGTTGTGTAGTCCAAGGTTGTTATTTGTTAGCAACCTATGAGAAGCAAAGTGATATCAAATCGTTCCCAGCCTCCGCCCATTTTTTGTTAGTGATGTCCATCAGCCGGCCCGGAACTCGGTCAGGAGCGAGCTGTTCACCCACTTAAGGAAGGTCAAGACATCGTTTAGGATATCGCGCGTTGGTCAGGTAGGATCGTCATGAACGTCATCAGAATGCCTCGGGCAGCTCCGCGCAGCTGAACGGCGACTTTCGTTAATGCGACAACAGTCGCCCTAAAAATTTTAGAAATGCGACAGTTCACAACTATTTTTTGTATATGCCCCTTGAATTTTTTTTTCCGAAACGGAGTATATTATTTGAAATCAAAAATTAAGCAGCAATCCTCCTCGCCTAGCTGCCTAGCTGCCTAGCTGCCTAGCTGCCTAGCTGCCTAGCTGCCTAGCTGCCTAGCTGCCTAGCTGCCTAGCTGCCTAGCTGCTACCGCTTCTGTCTGGAATCATTTTCTTCCCGTGAATTGTCTAAGGGTTGAGGGCTTATGAGCTAGCTCAGGAGATTATGCCTAGGCATAAAGTCGTTTTTTCGGCCGCCAGGCCGGCTTGCTCTTTTTGGCAGTGAAATATTGAGCTGCCGCCATTTTTTCCAAGTATCACCACTACACCTCGTTCTGAGTAACCTCCACTGATGAATCACTGCGCTGCTGGCAAATTCGTGTGCACGGTCATGGGGTTCAGCTCGGGAAATTCACCTACCCAATGCTGAGGAGGCGAGCTTGCTCCTGGCGGGGGAGCCGAGAACTGTGATGAGAAAGCGCGGGCGGCAAGTGGAGCTGGATCCTGCCAGGCCCAGATCACATGGAGCGCTGATTACACCTGGTAGGTGGGTCGCTTCTCCCTTTTCACCACAATTCACATCCCGTCATATTTCGGATTCATAATCCGCTCGGCGGTGGTTTCGTCCCCGCTTAGCTACGCTATGGTAGAGGCACCCCATATATAAGACTAAAGTCGTAGGAGGGCGGCATGCGGATTCGCGGTGATGTGTTTTGGAAATGGGCAGATCCATCGCTCCACCATAGAACTCACGATGAAACCCTGGACGACGGCACGACCATGGATATCCAGGTGCGGCTGTCGCGAACGGGCCATACACAGTTATTCATTGGCGTCTACGCCGGCTCAGGGATGGCTATTCATGAAGTGGCCTACGACTCTCGCCCCGGTGAGTCGATGACTCGTGCGTTGGCCTGGGGGGTAGGGCGCGCCAGATGCCTGGCGACCGAGCAGCGCCCTGCCCAAAAGCGTGTAGCGTAGAGGCTATACAACGGATTGGTGGTCGCTGGCAGTAGTATCAGCGACCTCCACCGTGATGAATCCACGCTGCATATGCCAACTTCAACGCTTGGGGAAGGTGGGGGAGCTCCCGCTTCAATTCTGCCTGTCCGTCAGGGCCTGGTGCCCACTCCGTTAGCCACGCGATCAGCATTGGCCGAGTAACAGGGCAGATAGCTACTTGGCGTTCGAGCTCGTCGGCGATCTGACCCAGCCGCTCGAACTCAGCGTCCAGCTGCATGATCGGATCTATCATGAGAGTCCCTCCGTCGATCTAAGCAGTGCCTACTTTGCTGCTTTTGTAGCCTGTTTCAGCGAGTGTCCGACCTCTGCTAGCGCCCCACACCATTGCTCAAGTTACTGTTTCCCCGCTTTGAGTAGGCCTCCTCAATACGGGCCAAGCCAAGTAGCTCATAGAGTCCAATGAAAACCCTACTTGGATATCTATCCGAGCTCCGATCTGCCTAAGCCCGAAATACTGCTCCTCGATGACGCATCCTTACCCTAGTCACATCTCCATGCTGCAAGCCTAGCTCGTTTCATCTACTCCGGAGCTTTCAAACGCTTCGAGAAATGTCAAAGCCGCTAGAAATTCGATCTGTCGATGTAGCGGTCGGAACCGACTTCAATCCGTCAGGTCATCCATTTATGGAAGTTCACATCAGCGTTCAGGATGTCGCGCGTCGGGGCGGGGTGCATCAGAGGATCGTCTTGTTCATAGCCCGGTACCCGAACCTCAACGCCATACAACTGCTGGCACTGCTCGGCGTGACCAAGCGGGTGCTGAGCATACCGTTGTGGCAATCGGTAGAAATGGGACTGGTGGATAGCGTGGCGTCGCACAACGACAAACGCATGCTTCAGCTGACCAAAGAAGGCTCGCGAGGAAATGCTGCGGTGTGAGCAAGCAAAGTTGCTTTAACGGGCATTTAGTGAGGCCGGAGTAGCAGCGTTATGGGGGTGGCTGTCAATTCGGCATTGGGGAAGTTCCAGAACTCAGCGTGAACCTCAATGCTCGAAAGTAGGCTCTTTAGAAGCGACTTCACCACGAGCATGGGCATGGCGAAAGCCACCCAGGCCAGAGCTGATTATCCGCTAAGGGCCAATGTTGTCGGTCGTGGATGGCGCTTTCGACCCATCGCGGCATCTGGCGTTGGTCAGCAATCGGCCTCCTGCGCCAATGATCAGTGCCTGGATTTCAGTGACCTTGTGGACACTCAAGGCCGACAAAACCGGGGGCGATTCACCGCCCTCAGGTGAGCGTGGTTTACGACCTGTTTGATGTGGTAACTAAATAAGATCGTGTCGGGATCGACCGGGCAATTTCTCGTTATCGAAAGCTGATTCACTCAGCAGAGACCGAGGGTGTAGATAGCGGCCACTCGGAGCGAAAATGCCGAGGCGTGGGAGGCCGCTATCTACGAAGGGCTATGTGCGTTTAGCGCACGCTTGCCCGCACTTTCTCGCGGAAGCTGTTTTCGTAGCCGTCCTGGAGTTTCACCCTCTCGGCCAAGCTTGGCAGGAGGCTGCGAGCAACTACGATGATGCCATCGCGGTCACCGATAATGGCATCACCTGGATAGCAAACGACATTACCGCAGGCGACTGGAACGCCGACCTGGCCTGGGCCCCATTTTGAGGGGCCTGCTGGGTTTACTGCACGGGCGTAGATAGGCAGCCCCATGCTATCGAGTTCTTCAATGTCACGTACCGCGCCATCAATGACGACCGCTGCAACTTTCTTCGCGAGGCAGATCTCACCGAGCAGATCACCGAACACGGAGCGGTTCACTTCACTGTTGCCGTTGATGACCAGCACATCCCCTGGCTGCGCCTCGTCCAAGGCACGATGGATAGCGAGGTTGTCACCCTCGCGAGTGTTCAGCGGCAAGATGGTGCCGAAGAACGTAGATTTGCCAGCGGTGTGGCGAATAGCCGAAGCCATCATCCCCATGCGATTTAGTACGTCGCCGATGAGTGCCACTGGGTAGTGCGAGATTTCCTCGATCAACGCCAGGTCAGCTCGCTCCCAAATGGCGTTAACGCTGACCGACTCATCGGATACATTGATGAACATTGGATACCTCCAGTTTCGGAAAAAGGCTTAGCTGTACGATTTCGGCACAGGCTGGTTGACTGGGTGGGCAGGTGCCTCGCCATTGAGTACGGCGGTAATCGCCTCCAGTGCGCTCATGCCTACGCGCATCAGCGACTCATCGGTCTGGCCGGCGACGTGGGCCGTGACGATCAGGTTGGGCGTGTTCGCGATGTCCGGCGTGGCATGGTCGAACGGCTTGATCATGTCGATGTTCTCGGCAGCGAGTACATCAGCCCCCGCGCCAGCCAGCTTTCCGCTTTTGAGGGCGTCGACCAGTGCTTGCTCGTCGACAACACCACCACGACTGGTGTTAATCAGCACTGCGCCGTCTTTCATTCTGGCGAACTCAGGTGCCCCGATCAGGTTGCGAGTGGTTTCCAGCAGAGGGACATGCAGGCTCACGACATCAGCCGTAGACAGGAGGGTGTCGAAATCTACCCAGCGGCTGTCTGAGCTCGGGTCGATGGCGGGGTCGGTAAATATCACTTTCATGCCGAAGGCTTCAGCAACAGGTGCAACGCTGGAGCCGATGTTGCCGAACCCCACAAGGCCCAAAGTGCGTCCTTCGAGTTCGATACCGGTCAGCGAAAGGCGGTCTTCTGTCCAGACCCGATTGCGGGTTTGTTCGGATGCCAGCTGCAGCTTGCGGCACAGCGACAAGAGCAACGCGAAGACATGCTCAATCACGCTGCGCTGGTTTGCACCTGGAGTGTTCGTGACCCAAACCCCGTGGTCGGCGGCTGCTTTGTAGTCGACGTTGTCATAGCCGGCGCCATGGCGAGCAACAATCCGCAGCTTGGGCGAGGCAGCGATCATTTCAGCGCTGATGTGGCCGCCACGCAAAAACACGGCATCCACCTGATTACGGATTTCTTCATACCCAACGGCATTAGGGCCGTAGCCGAGACGCATCTCCCCGACATCCGAAAGTCGGCTGAGGATTGTTTCGTGAATGGGGCTGGTGACGTAGATGAGAGGCATGCGGTTGTACTCAGGCGAATTGATGTTTTTTGTCGTCGGCAGCTGCTTGGCTGCGGACAGTCCACAGCACGATCAGGCCCAGAACTCCGGCACCGCTCAGGATGAAAGCGGGAGCCGTCTGGTTGCCGGTGGCGCCGATCAGCCAGGTCGCCATGAAAGGCCCAATGCCGCCGCCGATAACGGCACCGACGCTGTGGCCAAAGGCGACCCCGGTGTGGCGAACGTGGGTAGGGAAGAACTCAGGCATGACCGAGTAGGTGCCGGCCAGGCAAAGCGCGTAAGGAATCATTCCCAAGGCCAGACCGGCCATGGCCATGCTTACCTGGCCTTGCTGCATCAGCAGGAACGATGGAACGGAAAGAACGGCGTAGCCGAGATAAGCAAGGTGGAGCACGGCTTTACTGCCAATGATCGACCCGAGGTGACCTGCTAACGGAATCATCAGGGCTGCAAAGCTGACAGCCACCAGAACGATGGTGGAAGCCTGTCCCTTCGAGTAGCCGAGGATTGAGCTGAAGTACGCTGCGATGAAAACGGTGCCGATGTAGGTGCCGATGTTCTGCACCAGGGAGATCATCATGACCTTGGTGAGCGGGCGCATGTAGTCGCGCACGAGCTCAGCGAAAGGGCAATTGCGAATAGGCGTTCTGTGAGCGTAGCTTTGTGCAAAGCCGGGTGGTCGATTGCGGATGGTAGCTATCGACACAGCGAGGCCCGCCGAAATGACCGCTTGCATTCCATATGAGTGACATTCTCAAAAATCCTGTCTTTACTGTCAAAGATAAATTCCAGGATGAGATCGCACCACGGCGACTAGGAGTCTTACCGGTGTGTAAATTGCTTACAGATAGGTCTGAGATCGTCACTTATGCTCCGCCAGATTTGGCGATTCGTCCGCTCGACGGGATCGGTTTAGATTTTTCGCCCGAGAATTCGCTGAGTCAAAAGGTTATAGGTTGTATCAATAACCTACTTTCGGAAAATCGCTGCACTTTAATACTTGTTGCAGATCGATTAAGTATTCACCCTAGGACTCTTCAGAGGCATTTGGCAAAACTCGGGCTTGAGTACGAGGAATGCGTGACTAATGTTAGACGTTCCCGGGCAAGGTTGCTTCTTTGTGAGTCTGAATTGACGATTAGTGAGATCGCCAGAGAATTGGGCTATCTCCGTGTTACCTCATTTTGCCGTGCTCACCAGCGTTGGTTTGGGATTTCTCCGCTTGAGCACCGGCTCCGATTAAAGAGCTGAACGTCCACTGGAGTCGATAGCTGCTCTTTACCAACGCACTATGGATCCGAAGCTGACGATCAGCCCTGTTGGGATTGGCCACGGCCACCGGGGAAATCAGCATCGTCTAGGAAGCTTTAACGTTGCATTGGCGGGAGAGGGCCTATGAACATTACCTTCAGTCGATCGCGTCCAATAACACGTGCCAACTCGGCGATGATGCAATACATGAAAATCAAGGTGATGAGCAGAATCTGCACCGCCCAAAAGCGCGGCCAGTTCATTGAACTCCACAGTAGTGAGTTGGCATCCATAAAGCTGGGCGCCTCCTTCCAGTAGTCATATAAGCGCTCAAGGTAATGAACAATAAGTGCTACTACTGCATACATTAGAGTTTTCCAGGTGACGTTCCAGATCAGCGGTTTATCGGGGAAACGGTTGATGAAAGGTAGCATGTCGGCTACCAATACCGACTTGCCGAGAATCATGGACGCGATCAGCACCGAGGCCGAAACCGGCAGGTCAACACCCGATCCTTTAATCATTAGTCCACGGATAAGGGCGACAATATGCAGTATAATAAAAAAGTACAGGGTCGGCGGCAGTACTTTCATGAATTCATGTTTGATCTTGTGTATCACTGAGCTCATAATTAGCACCTTCCATTGAGAGTTTTCGTGACCTAACATCCTCGTTACCGTCGCGAAGATGACTAAAGTTCCACGACTAGCACTGTGTAGCGCATTGGAAAACCCTTAAGGAAGGGCTTTCCAATCCACGCTTAAGGTATTCAACTTGGCTGTTTTACATAACGCGCCAGTTGCTGGTCGCGACTCATAACATCCAATGTCGCGGATAGAACTTGCTCCCCCGTAACATCCGGGGCAGAGAAAATAGTGGTGAAATTAGCACGAGCGACTTCGGCAAAATGCGCTCGGTCGTCCCGTTCTATACCCAGTAAAGTCGCATAAGCCTCCAGGGCCTCGCCACGGCCTTGGGCCATATCTTCGGCAACAGAATCGAGCATTCCATTCATTGCCAACCACGAGCGGCCTCCATAGCCGAGCCTTACGCTTGAGTCGCAACCATTGGTGCCAGAAGTAAGGCCGAAGGTAGCGTTGCCGGAAGTGCCATTAGTCGTGGTGGCCAGCAAATGAGGCGCAAGCCCCCTTTTTCCATCAAAGACCATGTTCCCCCAGCCGCAGCCGCCTCCGCCAGCCTGAGCGGCATGAGCCATGGCACCGGCCATACTGAAAACGCTGAAAATCAAAATCCTGCCGAACCGATTAGTAGCCATATTGTGTATACCTCGGGCATGTCTCATTGGCTGACATCGACGAGACGGCTCGCACGACTTCTGGACTGAGCGACTCGCGAACTCCTTTGGGTGTAGGTTAGGTGGCAAGGATTATCAAATTTGAAGCGACAGGGTTTAGATAGGGGACGCCAACTGGAATCTTCAGAAATGCGACGCTGGAGATAACTGAGGTATCGAGCGTCGTCTTTTCGCCCACCTCGCGGCTATCGACATTCGACCCGGGTGGGAACTGGCACACAGCGATACCTGGGGCGCGATGAGAATTGGTGACACGCGATTGCTGACAAAAGCAGCTCAGCGGAGCGTGGAATGGGATTCCGGGATGGTTTTCGCTACAGCAAGTCTGAGGTGCTGTTGCTCGACCCTGGTCAGCGGAACGATATCAAAGGCGACCTGTTCGCTGCTGTTCAGACGGGGACAGGTGGAAAGCTAATGGGTATGCTGTGAATGCCAGGTGGGAAGGGGAACGCGTCTGACCAGCGTTCCGATGGATCCGCTGTGGGGTATGCGCTGGGCTGATGAGCCAGAAGTATAAGATGCCCATTGATGAGCTCTGGACGGTGTACTGCGAATAGGAAGTAGTCGGGCGCACTGTTGATGCGAGCTGAAGAGAGTTTGCGGGCAAAAGAAAGCCCGCTGGGGGCGGGCAAGGGAGCTTCTATCACACGCAGGGATAGCTAACGCTCCCATACTGCATGTGAACAAGCCGTGAACACTATCGAGGCGAAGGGCTAGCAACCACCGTTTGGTTCGTAAAACGAGATCTGATCAAGGTGCTCATGCCTGACCACTCCCTGTATCCGGAGGCCGTGGAAGCCCTGACGCTGTACCATCAGGCCCAGGCTCAAGGGGTGGTTGGAGCTGAGCTGGAGCGCCTCAGGCTGTTGGCTGAGCATCGCTTTCAGACCGTTACCGACTATCAGATCCGAGCCCTCGGCCCCACAGAGAAAGGCCATTAGCAACCGGCCTTCCGAGATCGGTCACCAACATGCAAGGTGCAAAAGTTGCGCTCTGCTACCTAAAAATTCATCACTGACACCAGCTGTTTAACCATTAGTCGAACAAGATGACTCGTGGTACTCGGGCAGCCCCAGAAAAAGTGCCGGCTCGGGCCTTTGATCACAAGATGGTTCGGCAACGCCCTGCATTTCTGAATCAGGAAACGCTTGATAGCGTTGCTCGCGAGCATCACCTTCATCTGCAGAAACTGAGTGAAGAGATTCAGCTGGAGGGCACTTTTGATTACCCAGAGCGTGCCACAGATGATCATCTGTCCACGGCTAATCATCCCTTGGCAGTGCTTGCCACGTGTTTTTCTAGAGCATTTGCAGCTCGATCACCGGTCTGAGTGTCCACACGGTGACTCAAGGTTTGACAGAGATGGCGTAGCTGCGGAGTCGTGACTCCTGTATTTGTGCTGATTCGCATGTGTGCCTGAAGCTGTGGCTCTACCCCCGCAAGCGCGGAAAGCATTCCCACTGTGGCCAGCTCACGCGTCTTCCAATCCAAGGTATCTCGTTCGAATATGTCACCAAACAGGTGAGTGCGGAGGTATTGGTTAGCTATCGGGGCAAAATCGAACAGGGGCCCCTCAACCGGTGAACCCGACAACTTTGTCTGGTTAACGGTACCTGCGGCCAGCAGGGCGTCACCTTGAGGTATTGGACGGCTAGGTTCGCGACCTGGATCGTCAAAGATGCCGCGCTGTTTGCGTGATTCCAGCACCTGCATCAGCTCCGTCAGCGCGTTCAGAGATCGGGGGAAGCCGGCATAGGCGTAGAGTTGTACAAGCACCTCACGCAGTTCGCTGACCGTTAGTTTCAAATCCAAGGCCTGATCCAGAGCAGTGTTCAAGCGGGGCAAGTCACCAATGGCAGCAAGCGCGGCTACGACGACAACCGCTTGTTGTTGCTCGCTCAGCGACTTGGAATTTGATTGGGATGAAATGGGGTGGCTCATGACATTGCCCGTTCCGAAGGGATCAGACGAGGCCATCTCCGTAGCGCCTAGTCCAATCATGATTGTGGTTGCTATCCCGGCATTGATCCACTTACTTAGCACGCGGCCCGCTGTATTGTTCATCGGTCACTTTCTCCAACCAGTGGACATTTTTGCCTTCAGCTGTCGCTGTAACAGCAAGGTGCGTCATGCTCGTTGTGGGGGCAGCTCCATGCCAATGCTTAATGCCTGGAGGGCACCACACGACATCCCCAGGACGAACCTCCTGGATAAGGCCGCCCCATTGTTGAGTCAGGCCTACCCCCGAAGTGACCACCAGCTGCTGGCCAGCAGGATGGGTATGCCATGCAGAACGTGCCCCCGGCTCGAATGTCACGAAGCTTCCCGAGGCGCTAATACCCGAGTCCGCAGGCCACACCGGATCAATCCGCACGTCACCGGTGAAGAATTGAGAGGGGCCAACCATAGAGGCCTGTTTACCCGCTCTGGTTATTTCCTGTTGGCGGGGTGAGGCATTTTCAGCTGCTTCGCTCGATGCGAGTTGCAAAGCAGAGAGGCATATCGCAGCTGTAATGGGGTGAGCATTCATGTTGAAAACCCTCATGGTCAGAGATCTTGGGTAGCACGTGACCTCAGCTCAGCCTTTTTCCAGCGGGCCACTCAGGTAGACAACGTCAGTCACTGGCTCCAGCCAATCGACGGCCTTGCCATCCATATACTCATTGATCGCGACATGCTGCATAGCCGTAGTATCGGTCGCGCCATGCCAGTGCCGGCGTCCGCAGTTGCACCAGATCAGATCACCTGCGCGGATCTCGGTCTTCGGGCCATCTTCACATTGCGTCCAGCCGACCCCATCGGTCACTAGCAAGGCTTGGCCCAGAGGATGAGTGTGCCAGTGGGTACGAGCACCTGGCTCGAAGTTGACCACCGCAACGCCAACTCTAGCGGGGGCAGGGGCTGTGAAAGCGCGGTCGATGCGTACTCGCCCCGTGAACCATTCAGCAGGCCCCGGGATCGCATTGGCCGAGCCGGCACGGTGGATTTGCATGGCCACGCTGGAAAGGTTGTTGTCCGCCATGGTGTTTCAGCCTCTCAAAAATGTAATTGAGACAACTGTAGCGACCGCGCTTTAATTCGAGTATTAGCAAAATCAAGAATTCGGTTTGAAGCTGGGCTTAACAATGAAAGCAGACAATCTGAGTGATCTGGTGGTCTTTGTGGCTGTCGCCAGGGAAAGTAATTTCACCCGGGCAGCGGCACGATTGGGTGTGTCACCTTCAGCCGTCAGCCAGACAGTAAGGGGCCTTGAGGAGCGTCTCGGTGTTCGGCTCCTCACCCGCACCACCAGGAGCGTCACGCGGACGGAGGCAGGGGAAAAACTGCTTCATGATATCGCGCCGCTATTGGATCAAATCGATGGTCACCTTGGTGCCCTGACCGAATTTGGGCAACACCCCTCAGGGACGATGCGGATCACAGCCGATGAATTCGCCGCCCGCCATGTTCTATGGCCGAAATTGAAGCCGGTGATCGAGTCCTACCCAGATGTCACGATTGAATTGATGACCGATTACGGCCTGACTGACATCGTTGCCGAGCGTTTCGATGCGGGTGTACGTTTGGGCGGCATCATCGATACAGACATGGTGGCTGTGCCCATTGGGCCGCCCATGCGGATGGTTACCGTAGCCTCACCCGCCTACTTGAAGCGGTATGGAGTGCCCCGCCAACCCGAGGAGTTGATGGCCCACAGGTGCATCAACCTGCGGTTGCCTACGCACGGCGGCCTTTATCCTTGGGAGTTCACCCATGATGGCAGCGAGTTCCGCGTCCGGGTACAAGGGCCGCTGATCATGAATAGTTCGTTGCAGATACTGGATGCCTGTCTGGCAGGGGTGGGTGTGGCCCAGGTGACTGATCTGCACGCTCAGGCGCACATCGACAGCGGTGCCCTTGAAGAGGTATTGGCGGGGTGGTCAGAACCCTTCCCTGGTTATCATCTTTACTACCCCACGCGCCGGCAGCAAACCGCTGCTTTCAGGGTTGTTCTTGAAGCACTCCGAAGCGAGTAGGAGCTTGCGTGATGCAGATGTCCAGCCGGCTTTCAGTGCTGGGAAAATTCGACTCGGATAACGTCACTGCCAAGCATCTGCATCAGTCCATCGGGGTTTTCAATGTTTCAGATAAGGGTGTAGGAGTAGGGCGTTTTGAATGTCTTGTAGAAGACCACCAGGGTCTTCGATCCATACAGCATGACGTCCCTACCTTGATCGTTCCTGGAACGCTCGCATCCTTAGGGAGTGATACCGCGAGATCCACATACTTTTCGTTACTGTTGAGATCGGCCATTTCGAGCGTCAGCGGTATCAACGAGGAGAAGGCACGAGCTGCCTCAGTGTCAGCCAACCTGATTTTGTAATGTCGCTCGCCTACTGACATCTGCATGCAGGGTCTCTCCTGTTGAGCTTTCGCTTTGCCGGACTTCGCCGTTTGGAAATCAGATGCGCTGGCCGGAATTGTGTGAGCTAAACCAAGTGCCAGTAGTCCACCCACCCAAGCACGGTGCTGCAGACCAGACCATCGATAGAAAGCGGCCTTTTCGGTTCCTAGAGGTAAAGCCTTGTGGGGTGTGCTCCTTCGCATTGCATCTCCTAGCATCCTGGGTTGGGCGACGTCTTATAGGCTGAGGATCAGGGTACGTTGGGCGTGGAGGCAGCTGACCTTTCCGCACCTAAACGCAGCTCCGCGATATCGCGTTTTGGAGGCGTGCCGAAATGGCGCCCGTACTCACGGCTGAACTGCGATGGACTTTCGTACCCGACCTTGAATGCGGCGGTCGCTGCATCGAGGTGTTCGTTGAGCATCAAGCGTTTTGCCTCGTTCAACCTCAACCATTTCTGGTACTGCAATGGACTCATTGCGGTGAGCTGTCGGAAGTGCTGATGGAATGTCGAGAGGCCCATCTGTACCTGAGAAGCCAGTTCGTCCACCCGCAGAGGTTCGGCGTAGTTCAGCTTCATCCAGTCGATGGCCTTGGCGATTCGATGCCCCTTGCTGCCCACGGAGGCGATATAGCGCAGGAGAGGGGCTTGGTCACTTAGCAGCAACCGATAGTGGATCTCTCGCTGAATCAGAGGCCAGAGCACCGGGATGGCATCGGGCTCCTCCAACAGCTCAATCAGGCGGGTGAAGCTCTCCAACAGCTTCGGGCCCAGTTCACCAACTCCAGCGCTGGTGTGAAAGTACTGACCGCTCACTGGAGGGCGACCATCTTGCGCGATCAATTCAGCCAGCGTGCGCAAATCGAGCTTGAACACCAGGCCAAGACAGGGGGCTTCCTCACTGGCCAATGTCACCGCCGAGTTGGCGGGGATGTTTAGTGAGGTGACTAGAAAGCGGGTCGTGTCGTATGGGAATACGTCACCGCCGATGACCATTTCCTTTGCCCCTTGCGCAACCAAAACAATGCTTGGTTCGACAATGCACGTAATCGGTGGGGCTGGTGCGTTGCGTCGATAGACGCTTAGGCCTGCAATGCTCGTCGCGAAATCTCCAGCGGTGGGCGCGTGGGCACCGATGACCCTGCACAGTGTGGCCATTGGGTTCGTGCGTGAAGGCGGCAGTGCGGTTGCGGGCATGGTGAGCGTTCCGATCAGCGTTCAGCGAAACACTACTCGCGCGTCGCTTTCAGTGTCCATGCCCAGCCAACCAGGTCTGGACAATTGGGCAAGAAAACTACCGGTTTGCTCTACTGATGTGCTGGTTCACGCGAGGAACATAGGTGGCAGGTGAGATGACTCTAGCGTCCGTGAGCGATGTCCTCTCACATTCCTTCCATTTCGAGCAGACAGGAAGATGTGCATGAAGTCTTTGTTCGTTGCGTTTGCCTTGATGGCCAGTTCACTCACTGCGGGAGCCGCCGATATGTCCCATGGGGCCAACAATTTCTACCAGAGTGAGCAGGTTTCACTCGAGCGTGTCAGCTTCAAGAACCAGTTCCAGATGACCACTGTCGGTAATCTGTATCTGCCCACAAAACAGAGCGTCAACGCCAAGCATCCCGCAATCATCGTCGGGCACCCGATGGGGGCGGTCAAGGAGCAAAGCTCGAATCTTTATGCCCAGAAGCTGGCAGAGCAGGGCTTCGTCACCTTGGCCATCGATCTGTCGTTCTGGGGTGAAAGTGACGGGCGTCCGCGCAATCTAGTGTCGCCGGACATCTATGCCGAAGACTTCAGTGCGGCGGTTGACTATCTCAGTGCTCAAGGTTTCGTTGATCGGAACCGTATTGGCGTGCTGGGTATCTGTGGCAGCGGCAGCTTTGCCATCAGTGCGGCGAAAATTGATCCACGCATGAAAGCGATTGCAACGGTCAGCATGTACGACATGGGTGCCGCCAACCGGAATGGACTCAAGCATGGCGTCTCGCTCGAACAGCGCAAAAAGGCTATCGCCGAAGCAGTAGCCCAGCGTGATGTCGAGTTTGCCGGAGGCGAAACTAAGTACACCAGTGGCACGGTGGATCAGCTAACTGAGAGCTCTAATGCCATCGAGCGGGAGTTTTACGACTTTTACCGCACACCTCGTGGTGAGTTCACTCCCAAAGGGCTGTCGCCGCTTCTGACGACGCACCCGACGCTAACCAGTAACGTCAGGTTCATGAACTTCTATCCGTTCAATGACATCGAGACGATCTCGCCTCGTCCCATGTTGTTCATCGCAGGAGAGGAGGCTCATTCCCGGGAGTTCAGCGAAGAGGCGTATCGCCTTGCCGGCGAACCCAAGGAACTCGTGATTGTCCCGGGCACTGGCCATGTGGATCTGTACGACCGCGTAGAGATGATCCCCTTCACCAAGCTGACGACTTTCTTCCGCGAAAACCTCAAGTAAAAGGGTGTTGTTTCCAGGCCCAGCACCACGCAGGGCGTGGGCATCCGTGTCTTTTGAAATTGCTACAACGAGAATTGCCATGAGCAGCCCAGCAATACCCCTTCAACACTCAAACCGTCAGGTCTGGAGCGCTGTCCTGGCGATGTCGCTCTGTGCTTTTGCCTTGGTGGCTTCTGAGTTTCTGCCTGTGAGTTTGCTCACACCAATTGCATCCGATTTGTCACTGACTGAAGGCCAGGCCGGGCAGGCCATCTCTATTTCGGGTTTCTTTGCTGTAATCACCAGCCTGTTACTAGCCACCGTAACCCAAGGGATCGACCGCAAGCCTGTGCTGCTGGCCACGACGGCGCTTATGCTAATTTCCGGGGGCATGGTGGCCTTTGCCCCTGACTACCTGACGTTGATGGTTGGGCGTGCCGTGCTTGGGATTGCCATTGGTGGTTATTGGTCGATGTCCACCGCAGTGATGATGCGCATCGCGCCCGAGGCACTCGTTCCGAAGGCTATTGCTGTGATGCAGGGCGGTACAGCCTTGGCTACGGCAATTGCTGCGCCAGTTGGGAGCTATCTGGGTGGCATGGTCGGCTGGAGAGGGGCATTCTTTTGCGTGGTGCCTTTGGCTGCACTGGCGTTGATCTGGCAAGCCTTCACGCTGCCGGCAATGCCGAGTGAGCGGATTCAAATATCGGCCACTGGCTCGCTGCGCCTGCTTGGGGATAGCAAGGTCGCCCTTGGCATGGCCGCAGTTGCGTTTCTCTTCATGGGGCAGTTCACACTCTTTACGTATCTGCGGCCATTCTTGGAGACGGTCACGCATGTAGATGTGCCCACTCTCTCGCTCTTGCTCCTGATCATCGGTGCCGCAGGCTTGGTAGGCACCATGCTAGCCGGCTCTCTTGTTAGTCAAAGTCTGAACAAGGTTTTGGTTGGAATACCGTTGATCATGACTGCCATCGCATTCGCCATAGTTGTCGTTGGTAGCTGGCTTGTTCCAGTCGCCGCAGTGCTGGGGCTGTGGGGGCTGGTCGCGACCTGTGCACCGGTGGGATGGTTTACCTGGTTGGCCAAGGCATTGCCACACGATGCAGAAGCTGGTGGTGGGTTGATGGTCGCAGTAATTCAGTTGGCTATCACTGCTGGTGCAACTGCAGGAGGGATGCTGTACGACGGGATGGGTTATCAGGCTACCTTCATCGCCAGCGGCATATTCTTGCTCATTGCAACCGCACTCAGTGTTGTCACAAGCCGTTGGCGTGGCGCGGCATGCACGTAGAACGGTGGGCCAGCCTACTTAAGCGTGCAGCAAAGACGACAGTAACAATCAGGTGCCATGAGTCGGCGGATAAAAGAAAGCCCGCTGCTAGGCGGGCAAGGGAGCTTGTATCACACGTAGGGAAAGCTAACGTTCCCACCCCGCATGTGAAAAGGACGTGAATAAGCCCGGCGGTGAAGGCTGTACCTGTCAAACCCCCGCGCTCTTGAGTGGATGTGTTCTAGCGGTTGCGTAAGGTATCCAGTGCAGGTGACCAGACTTTATGTCCGCAGCGTTCACACACGACTGAGTCTTGAGGTTCATGGAAGGTTGGGAAGCCGCAGCTGACGCAACAATGTAGGCCAGCGTTCGGCGGTGCCAGGTACTCTGGACGATGTTCAACTGGCAGCACCGATAGCCCAGGCCGGGTGTCATCAGGCCCATAGAAATACAGACTGATATCGCCATCGGTTTCCAATAGGCCGAGTCGAACCTGGCCGAGATGCTCCACGCCTTGTTGGCGCAGTTCCATGAAGAGCTCGTTGGACGAGATGTTCAAATTGCGCAGCGAATGGATCTCGTACATGCCATCCTTTACGACCGTGATGGGCAATCCATCGATCCAGGCCTCACATGTTCTGCTGCGCCTCATCATGTAGACGGTTCCGCGATAGAGCAGCAAAAGCGTGAGGAAAACCAATGCGACCGGGAGGATGGGTACATCTTCGTAGAAGGTCACATCGCCTGCGGCTGAGCCCAAGGTGAGGATCACCACGAGCTCGAATCGGGACAGCTGCCTGATTCCACGGCGACCACTGAATTTCAGAAAGAAAAACACGGCTAGAAAAGCCACTGAAACGCGGAGGGCGACCTCCAAGAGAAAGGTCAGCGGGAACTCGCCAATGAGCATCCTTTGCAGATCAAATGTAACCATTTGCTGTTTCCCACCTGTTGCTATCTCCTATTTCAGATTGACCGGCAATTTTCGGTCTAAGTTCATGCGCTGGGGTCAGGGAGACAAGTATTCATGTTCACCGGGAGCCAAGCCGCTCCCTCGTGGCGCTGGTAGGCTCAGCTATTCGCATTGCTGATTCAGGCGCGTGTACTTGAACGCCATTGCATAGAAATTGAACAAGAATGGAAATGCATACTCAAAATTTAAGTAGGGCGAGCTGAAAATGGTTTACAGTAACCGACTAATTTCATCCGGTATTTGAGGAAGCATCTATGTCCCGTCTCGCAGAATTCCGTAAGCTCGAGCAAACATTGGCCGCACAACTGGCCGAACTGGAAGCTATGAAAGGCTCCTCCGAGCTGCAGGCGGAAATTGAATTTGAGACCAAATTGCGTGATCTGCTG
This sequence comes from Pseudomonas faucium, assembly GCF_021602585.1. Lineage (GTDB taxonomy): Bacteria > Pseudomonadota > Gammaproteobacteria > Pseudomonadales > Pseudomonadaceae > Aquipseudomonas > Aquipseudomonas faucium. Next base: position 427,981 of record NZ_BQIP01000001.1, on the reverse strand, counting down.
AGCAAATACGGTTACAGCCTGCGTGACATTATCAACATCTTGGATCCTCAGGCCAACCGTCGCGCTGCCGCTCCTGCAGTTGCAGAGAAAGCCCCACGTCGTGCTCGTCAGGTCAAGCAATACAAAAATCCTCACAACGGTGAGATCATCGAGACCAAGGGTGGCAATCACAAGCTACTCAAAGAGTGGAAAGCCAAATATGGTTCGGATGAAGTGGAATCTTGGCTCGCAAGCTGAGGTAACGATTTCTCAGAAAGCCATCCTGCGATGGAGGCTTTTTTGAGCACACATCAGCATCAGGCCCGGCTGAGTACGCTAGACCGCCCCGCCCATCTGGGCGGGGTTGTGCGTACAGGAAGCGCTGATCAACCAGTGTTTCCTGAAAGTTGATAACGGCTCGTCTCTTTCAATCTGATTGCTCATTCTCACTCTTATTAATCGCGCCTCGGTTTCTGATTCTGGTTAGGCGTTGGAGACTTTACGAGCGCACGGTACACATAACTGTTGGTAGGTTCATACTCTTTGCGCTGCATAAGATTAATAATTTTCACCTTTCCACTGTGCTTGATGTACTTGTAGGTAAAATATCGCGCAACCTTATCTTCATGCGTGGACATGATAATTTGTTTGTCGCTGAAGTCATTGCGTAAAAGTTCTACAAGCGACGACATATTTATGTCATCCATTGTCTGCACTGGGTCATCTATGAGTATCGTGGAGAATCGCCGGGCGTAGACGCGGTTTAGGGCGAGGGTGAGCGCGATGACCACTGCTGAGATTTGGCCAGAGCTCATAGTGTTTATAATGTCGTGGTCTGTCGCCCAATCTGACACCAACCGAACATTTTTAAGTACATCATGACCCTGCGGGTCTTTGATGAATACCCCTTGCCCATCCCCAGCTTGATGGCTTTGAAGGATTTTACCGGAATATATGAAAAAAGGGATTTCAATATCGGTAATCAGTTTTTTTCGATACTGTCCTATTTGTGTGCCAACAACATCTATGAGTTTTCCGGTGTCAGTCAGTGCTAGGTCAAGAAGCGTTTTTTGATCTTCGAGCTTAAGCAGTCGCGCTGCCACTTCAGTGAGTGAGCTGAAATATTGAGATTTAATGAACCGCTCTTTTCGATCAAGCTGAGCTATGTCGAAGCTGCGAAGTTTGTCACTTTCACGTTGGAAGTAATCTAAATAAATCCGTTCGTAAATATCAGTGCCAAACGACTCCGTGTAACCGTCAGGTGACGGGCCAATCCGTCCTCGGATTCGTTCAGATAGTAAGTCAGCCTTCTCTGAAATATAGGTCTGTCCGCCTGGTACAGGGAACGCCGGCGCGATGAGATCTAAGTCATGAATACCTTCGCTTTCCAGCCAATTGCGTAGACGTTCCACTCGGTCTTTGTTGGCCGCCGCTTTCGCGATTCTCGACAATTCGTCTTGCGACGGAGGTTCTCGCAGCTGTAGAAAATCATCGCACGCCTTGAGCAGAGGTTTGAGTTGATTGTTCTCGAATTTTTCCCGCGCTATAACCAATTCCCGGTCTTGGTCGCCCAGCTGGCTGCGCAAAAGATACCCATGGTCGGTAATTGCTTTATCCAATGCATCATGAGTTGCATAGTCATGGCCACAAAGACCACACGTAGTCTCTGTCGGGTGCGCCTGCATACTTTCATGCATTGCCGTATGATGCTTCATCAGTTCAGTATAAATGGACGTCAGTCCCATGAGCTTGTCTGTGAGGTCGATCAATAAGCCTACATCATTGATGAACGCATCAGGGAAGTCGACGTTCAGAATCTGAAATAGCTTAGTCGATTCCAGGTTTTGCTGTATGACTTTAAAGTCACCACTATTGAGTATGTCGCGTGATCGCTTGACATGTTGATAAGTGCTATAGTCCTTTTCGATTTGCCCGTAATGCTGGTAAGTGCCTGCATAACCCACGTACTGCTCCATGAGCTCACGCTCTTGTGCTGCTCGCTGATACCGTCGTGAGCGCAGGAAGAAGTCTCGATGAGTAAACAGACCGTATATCTTTTGCAGTTCAGCAATCGCCTTGTTCATGCGATCTTCGTTGAGCTGGGTAATAGTCGGACGATCCCAGAATGGTGACTTTTCACCGGTCAGCCAAGGCAGGGCATAGACGTGTTGCTCGGTTTCTCCTGCCGAGAGGTCATTGACTGCCTCCAAGTTGTGCAGGGTTCGAATGTTATCTATCTTGGTGTTGATGTCTCGGCGTGCTGTAAAAAGCCGTCTCTTGACGTCCGTAAGCTTTTGAAGTTTCTGCTCTGACTCATAAGTGTCGCCAAATAGGTTGGCTAATTTTTCAGCCCGCTGCGCTTCGTTATTAGATTTAAGGAATCGAGAAGTATCTTCTTGTTCAATGTAGTGAAATAGTAGAAAGTCGCGCGCAAAATCCTTGCTGTTGAAGAGTTGGTCGAACTCCCTGTTGTCCACAGGCTTCTCTTGAGAACCAACAATCTCATGAATTTCCCATAGAGCCGAAAAATTGCCAATACGTCTTGCTGAGTTTGCGAGGTTGCGCTTGAGCTTTCTCCGAAACGTTCGTCTTTCCTCGTCTTCGTTCAGAAACTCTATGGTGATCTCAACGTCGCTTTGGCCATTATGGGCTACAACGATGTCAGCAGGATTTTGCCGACCTTCCAGCACAATCAGTCTACGAATGTTACCAGTGATGGCCAGCTCAATAGCGTCGAAAACCGTTGTTTTCCCGTAGCCATTGGGGCCGTCGAGCAAAACAAGGCGATTATTATCGAAGTTGACCGTGAAAGGTTTTCCCCCATATATCTTGAAGTTCTTAAGAGTTAACTTGCTTAATGTAATCATGCTTTATTTCCCCAGATCGATTCGACGTACCCGATGACCGAATCGTCTGTCCAGTCGGCTGCCAGAATCCGCTCATACGTTTCGGTCAATTCGTCTGGAAGGGCTGACTCGATCTGTCCTGTGAGATTTTCTAGTTTTTGTTCTTGGGGGTGGTAGGAGAGGAAAGATAGCTTCAGCATTACCCTTACGATCAGATCATATAGACGGTGTCGATCTCCGTTTTGGTGCTTGAAAGCCAGGAAATCCCTTCCGTTATTGGCGTTCAGGATATCGTTAATTATGTCGTTCGTAAGTGCCTGGATGGCATTGCTGGTCAGGTAAGCGTTGAGCGCGGCTAGCTCTGATGAAGAGAACTTGATTACATTTTTTTTGAAGTTATAGGGGTCTTCTTCAAGGGCGAGTACCAAGTCATGATTCAAGTCTTGGGAATCGAGGCAAATGAGCATGGTGCAATTTTTCTCGAAGTACAGTTCAACCTTGTCCGCGCTTTGAATGTCCTCAAATATTTCTTGTGCCGTGTTATCAAGAAATTGTTGTAACGCTTGGTCGCTGTTGTTGTCGAGGTGGATGGTTAAGAAATATTCTTCTCTCAGGCTGCTTTCGGCTTTGTACAGACTGAAATCAATAAATTGGTTGGACAGGTCAACATCCACCAGCGTGAATCGGTTACTTGCCATGATGTTGTTGAGGATTGTTATCATTTTGCAAGCTCGCCTTTAGCTTGTTCTAGAGGAAGGAGGGTAATCAATGGCAATATATCGTCACGCTTGGCACGTTGATCCTCACCTGCTGCCCGTGGCGGGTTTGTACTTTTGTCGAGATCCGGTGCGAATGGATGTACCACAGTGCCACAATAAATGAGATTATGAACCTCGTAGAGTAGCTCGCCAAGGCATGGATTAGTGCTGAGTTGCCGGATCGTATAACTGATCTTACCAACTGGTAGTATGGTCGTCGGAAGATAATTTTGTGGTGGGGTGGTGGTACATTTATATGAAAATCGAAAACGCTCCGCCTCTTGCGCTAAACGAGAGAAGTCTATTTCGTGTAGGATCCTCAATAGGCACAAGCGAATACCCTCGCTGGACGCATTGAAAGCGTTGTCGGTGTTGTTGCCACTATCCAAATGCAGTTGGGGTGAAAAATGCCTGTAGTGTTCCCAGAGTTCTAAAGGAGGAAGAGAAAGGAGCAGTTTTTGTGCAGCTTTCAAGTTGCACCATTCCGGGGCAGGGTGCGGATAATATTCTTCATCCCCAAGATAGTCGTCGATCAACTGAGAGAAGAGATCCTTGAATCGGCAAGCGATATAGTGTTTGCTCACGTCCTCATGGTCAAAGCTAAGCGCATCAATGATTTCTTGAAATTTGATCGGCTTGGCGAGTGCGTCTGTTTTCGTCTTGTGACGATCAATGATGTAAGTGTCAATGACGCCGAGAAAGTAATCGAGTGCTTTTTCCAGTTGCTCAGGAGTTATCGGGATTCGCCGATTTCCTAGCGCAATTGAAATTTGATTTTTTATTTTAGTGTTGATGTCGCTGAGATCGCAGTATGCTTTACCGTCTTCATAAATGAAACTTGCTAGGCGGTTAAGGGCGTCACTTTTTTGATTGGCGATGTTTTCCATAACCCTAGCTAGGGCGTCAGCATCTAAGCCTGGTAGCGATGCTTTGAGGATCGACGCTTTTTTTTTGAGGTTGGTTCCACCTGCGGCAGCGGTTTCAAGAATGGTAGTCCCTTTCTTGGGATTACTCTTCCTGTACTCTGTTAGCACGATGTTGAAGTCGTTTTTTACCGATGCCTGTAGACCTTTGAAGTTTGGGCGATCATTAATCTTTCTCCAAGTGTGGATATAACCCAATATTCCAGTATTTTTGTGCAGTTCTATAGTTAGGCCAAATAGGGCGTCTGAGTAATCTTCAAATGTACTGGAATTGTACGCCTTGACTTGATGGAATGAGACGGACTGCCCATTAACCAAGATCTCAAAGTCCTCGTTGGCTTCGAGCATCAAGTCTGTTGTAGAGAAATCATGAGCGGCTGGCTGAGCATTGATCAACGTCAGCGCATAATGGAGAGCGACTTTTCCCTGGTAGTTGAAACCGCTCCATGAGGGTGAAGCATCGAAAGCCATCAGACAATCTCCAGCACCATCACCAAAAAATTTGCGAGGGTAGGGAGGCCAATTGGCGAACGCTGGCGTTTCCCTACGCTGCTATAGATCATAAGAGAAATCCATGGCAATTTGCCATCTTGCCAGACAGCGAGTGACGGCCTACCCGGCAGAGAAGCAGAAATCTGAGATTGAGAATAATTATTGCTAAACCATAATTTTTAGTAATTTCTTAGCCTTGGATCAGTCTCTACTATTTGGCTGGTGATCCTATCTACAAGGGCACAAGCAATTTACGTGGTGACGCGATAGCCGGCTTCCTCCCGATTTTTCGATGGGGCTGTAGCATCTGCATCCTTCCGCCTCAGCACAGCATCGGTTGTTCGGGCAGGAGCCCGCCTATCGCTTGACGCTCGCCGCTACCAGTTCCGCTATGCCTTGCCGCACGGCATCGATGTTGTCGTCGAGGGTCGTCAGAGCACCGTTCACATTTCCTACCACACTGCTTGCACCTCGATCACCAACCCATTTGGCCAGCTCCTCGACGGCGGCGCGTAACGCATCCTGGTTATGGCTGAGGCGTTCGAGCACTTCAGCAGCTGTCCGTAGCTCTTTCATGATTAGCGTGTCCTGGTGTGGTTTGCAGCAGACCTTTTATCACGACCTCCGTTAGTAAAGCTGGCAACTGATCGTTACGAAACTAGATTTCGCAACAAGCGGAGCGCGTAGGCGTGACGGATGGACGCCCGCAGGGCCGAGACCACGGCGCACGCCGGGGGCTTGGTTCACGACAGCCGGCTCCGAAAGGGCACGCCCACGCTACCTGGACAATAACGTCAGCAACTGGTGCGTGATTTGATAGCTTTCATGCCGAACCATCAGTTGCTTGCACCGGAGCTGCCTGAGTGTCAGTTTTCAGCGATGGCGCTTGTACTGGTAGGAATGGAGAAATACCTGCGATGTCTGAGTTGAAGCGAACGCTTTTGGGTATGGCTGAAGCAGGGGAGCCGCTGCTGAGGCAAGCGCTTGAAGCGATCCGAGCCTATAACGATGCTGTGGCTCACAGTCGACCCCCATCGGAAATTGAACGGCTACGCCTTGAGGCACACCATCTCTACCAGACAGTGATCGACTACCAGCTCCATAAAGCCGGTGCCTTGGGCGAGCTGGTACATTAGTGCGGCCTTCACTATGCCTGTGCGGCATCATAGATGGATACGATTGCGTGAGGGAAACGAGTGATTTGGTTTCTGGGTGATGTTCATGGGCGCTTTGATCATGTGATCCGGCTGGTGAAGCTCCATCGCCCCGAGGCAGTGGTCTTCTTGGGTGACCTCGAATGCAGCTTGCCCCTAGATATGATCCTGCGCCCGATCCTCGACATCACTGAGATCTGGTTCATCCACGGCAACCATGACAGCGATCGTCCAGCCTACTGGCATAACCTCCATGGCTGCGGCCTCGCTGAGCGTAGCTTGCATGGTCGGGTAGTGGAGATTGCGGGCCATCGTATAGCAGGGCTGGGTGGCACCTTCGAGTCGCAAGTCTGGCTACCAGGTAGCCCTGATACTGGCATCCAGAGTTACGGTGATTTCCTCGAGCGCCTGGCGCTAAGGCCGCTGCACGCAGACATACTCGCGACGAAAAAGCAGCACGCGCTGTCAGCGATTTACCCGGATGACTACTTCTCGCTCGCGATGGAAAAGTCGGACATCCTGGTCTGTCATGAGGCTCCCAGCTGCCACCCTCACGGTTATTCAGAGATCAATGAGCTCGCCCAGGCAATGGGAGCAAAAATGGTCGTGCATGGACACCACCATGATTGCCTGGATTACAGTCCTGAATGGCCAAAGCTGGGCTTTGAGGCTTATGGAGTGGCGTTCAGATCCATCATGGCCGTCGATGGCTCAGTGATCAGCTGATGGGGCGATGTCGACGCTGGCGCTCTGCGACCAGAATTCATGTCGTTCCAATTGCCCCAGCCGCCCCTACTTGGTCGTTGACGGTGACGGCACTGACAGGCTTATTGGAAGCCAAAGACATCCCAGTAATTTACCCAGTAATACTACTGCTGGAATCCACCAGGCTTACCGAAACTGGATTGGGCAAGTGTAATCTCACTGACTGGCAGCAAGCGGAGTGCGCAGGCGTAAAATACATTTGCGGCTGAGTTTCTTTTGCGGGGCGGCACGCCAGCGGTATCAATCACTGCTCGGCCGTTTCCTGACTTACATCACTGGGTGCTTCATCTTGGAACTTCAAAGCTAGCTGTAGAGCTAGGTTGAACCCAATTTCAGCATCCTTTTCAACCTCTGAGTGGCCATCAATGTCAAAGGTCAGCCGTGATAGGTTGCCATGAACGAGCTCCGATCGAACATCATAGAGTCGATAGAACTCTTTGGCTTGGCGACCACCAAGGTACTCCTTTACAACTCGCTTACCAGCTTTAGAGATAGTCTCTCTTTTAGCGCTCTCTAACATCTTCGCGAGCACGTCTTTCGTCGCGTCTGTGGCCTTAATCAGATTAATCTGGCCTTTCAGCGCGTCGAGCGCATCTTTAATTTCCTGATCGACTTCACCTCGATCACTGAGGACTTCTATCGCCGTCATCGACAAAATTAGCTTCGATTTGGCGTGGGTTGATGCCAGGGCTAGTCCCAGGACGCTCAGCGCCTCCAGGATTCGCACGGTATCGTAATTGAAGGAGGAGGCAGGAAGGATGATGTCCGTAAGCGTTGCCAGCACAAAGGCTTCAGCTACGGCTTTTGCTCCCGGCCAATGCTGATGACGTGACGACTCATAGGCTTGGGGTTGGAAGCTGAGGGGAACAATGTTGGCTTTCTCAAAAAAGCTGCCGACAACGCTCGTTGCAAACCGCTGGCCGGTACTGAATGACAGCCAGTCTTCGTGTGGAATTTTGAGCTTGAGCAAAGTGACCTTCACCTTCATGAGCAAGGTGACGAGCTGCTCGAGTGCTTCTTGCTCCGTTGCATATCCCTCCGATGAAACCAGAAAGACGTCATCCTCCTTTTGCTCGATTTTGATGTCCTTGCTATCGAACTCGAACACGGCAGGGGAGGAAGAAGCGAGGATACTACGATCTGTCAGCTTTATTGCGAATGAGTACGAAAACACCTTGATCCCTCAATCAATGATCCCACTAAGGCGCGCGCAGGCAGTTTAATGTCGAGGCCTCTAGGATGTGGTTTTGGACGCTTCCCTCATTCTGTAGCGATTGGCCGTCGTCTCACAATGCTCTTTCCTGAAATTCCTTGCTTTTGTGCCAGCCCCGTCGTAGACATTGCCCTCCCATTGTCCCGTGTAAGAACGTAATGTCAGAGCATAAGCCCCGTTATCCTGAAGCTATTCCGCTGCGCGTCGACGCTTTTTGTCAGGCCGATTTCGAGCAAGCCACATCCGGAACTGAACCGACTTACTCAGCCCTCTCCGGAGCGATGACAGGACTAGCAAAGGCCGCCTCGGAGGCCCAGGAGTTTGAGGCAGCGAGGGTATGGTGGCTGTTGGCGGATCTATGCACGATGATGCTGGACACTACCAACAGAAATGAGCCCTTCAGGCCCTACCTACTCATCGGCGACCGGCATTCAATGTCACCGGCAAGCATGGTCGACGAAGAGTATGTGTTCTTTAACGACTTGGTTGACAGCCTCCCGAACGGCCTATTGAAGGCGAGGGTCTCCGATCTCATCTGGATTACTCCTGGCCTCAAGCACATTCGGCACGCCCGAGCCGCCATTGATGGCTATGCGACGGTGCCACTGAATGATGAGGTTTGGTACCAAGAAGGTAGAGAATGTTTCCAGAGGGCGTTGTCTCTGGCCAAGATGATTGGAGCAGGAGCTGAAGGACGGCTAACGATCCTTACCCAGGCAATCATGGACGCAATTGCGCAAGCAATTCACCAAGAGCTGCCATTTGCCGTGGGGTTGGTCGAGACGGTCATTGAGTACCGGCTTGAACATCCGGAAGTGCGGGAGTTACCTGAGGCGCTGGCTGAGCTCGGCCGTTGCTTCCTGAGTAAGAATGATGTGTCTAGGGCTCGGAAGTGTTTCGAGACAGCGTGTAAAGGTTTTGCCTTGTCTAAGCGTCACTTGCAGGCTGCAAAAATGACAGTGGCCGTTGCTGAGACATGGGTATCTGAGGCCGAGGTAAGAGGGGAGCAGACGCACCCGATTGTGGCGCAAAATGCCTTGGAAAATGCTCTTCAGACCTACCGATCTGTTCCGGGGGCATATCGCGCCGAACTGGATGTCGACAAGATGCTACCTGTACTGCGTCAGAGAATTGCTGAGGCGGGTGCCCGGGTGGTTGAGCAGATGAGTCTGATCACAACGCGGACAGACATCACGATATTGGTAAAGCGTACCAAACGATTAATCGAAGGTCAGTCGTTTGGTACTGCCCTCTATCATCTCGCCAATATGTACCCGTTTTGCTCGCCCGCTGAATCCCGTCAGGGAGCGCTGAAGTCACTGCGTACAGGGATAGTCAGCTCCCTGACAGAGGCAGTTTTCTTTGATGAAACTGGCAGAGTGATTGCGAAGCGACCTCCACTGTCCTTCGGTACCGAACTGACTGAAGAAGATGAGTACACAGTCCAGGCCAAGATGGTCAGCGAACACTTGCACACCATCAAGCTTACAGTAAGGGGTGGGGTTTTGCCGGCGCTTGCGATCATCTCGGAAGCACACTGTGTCAAAGAGGTCGACATGGTTGAGCTGGCTAAAGCATCGTCACTCGTGCCTCCAAATCGAGTGCACATGGTGGGGAAGGGGTTGTACTGGGGGTTCGTAGGGGATTTTGGCATGGCCGCACATTTCCTCATTCCTCAGATGGAGGCACTGATCCGACACCGAATGAAGGAGGCAGGTCTCAACACTTCGACGTCCAGCGCTGACGGTATCGTTACCGAAAATGGATTGAGCACCCTCATGGATGTCGAAGGGGTATCAGAGCTGCTTGGCGATGACGTAGCTTTCGAAATCAAAGCGGTGTTCTGCAGCCCATATGGCCCAAATCTCAGAAACACCTTTGCTCATGGATTGCTTGATGACGACCAGATCTATGCAGAATCTATCGTCTACGCTTGGTGGTTCATGCTCAAGTATGTCTCGGGGCCATTCTGGGAGACGGTACCGAGGGCGTAGCCCTGATCGTCTCACCAAGCTTAAATCTGACGGAGCGTTGAGGCAGAGGTCACGGCGTAGGCGTGGTGGGGAACTGCTGCTCGTACAGCTTCGGGTTGATGTAAACGTCTCTAAGCAAGTGCTCAAGAATGTTCATGGCCAAGCTAAGCTGTGAAGCCTTCTGTGCCGTTAACTCATGTGCAGCCTCGTTTCCCAGCGCTCTAACCTTGTGCAGGATCTTCGCGTTCTGAGGATTCAGAATTCCTCGGAATGCCAGGTCTTCAATCTGATGGTAAAGATCTTTCCCTTTGGCCTGTTTCTCCTTGCACACGCCTTCCAGGAGTGCGCGCATCCCGACAGCGGCTAGAACGGGCAGACCACCAGAGAGAGCTTTTAGTGATTCGTCATAAATGGCTTTGAGGGGTGGGGGCAGCCACCAGAGGTCAAGCCCTAACTTGCCTACCCCTTCCATGCGAGGTGGGAAAAGAGTTTCAGTGACGAAAAGGTGCAGCTGACCTTCGTCATCATAATCCTGGTCTTCTGAGTTGCCAGATGCCATGCGAAACGAAAAGGTCTTGCATCCTTGGCACTGGACTATTTGATAGTCGGCCCACCACTCATGGTAATTGTGCCGGTCTTCACGAGAGGATTCAAAACCGGCTGAGCAGACCACACGATGGAAGGTCTTCGCGCAACATTTACCGCAAGGCAGCTCGAGTTCATGGCCGTCAGCAGCGTGCAAGGTGTATTTGGTCGAAGTCATCATCGTGACGAGTTCCTAAGGGATCGCGCAAAACATACCCCGACACCCGCCGGAGGGCTAGGTTCATAGGCGTAGACAGAACCTAACGACACTACCTGACTGAACTTTGCTCTTGGGTTCTCCGCGCCAACAGCCGTCATTTACCGTGATGCTGGCGAAATGGTATTGTCGGGAGCGTTGTCGCCCTAAGCGACTTGCCGGCATAGGAGGCGCCAGCGTGGGAGCTCAGCAAAAATCGTCGCCCTTTCTATCTAGGTTTGCGACGCCTAGGACAGGAGAGGACAGTATCCCTGGCTTCTATTCTCGTGAGCTCCAGATGTGGGCCGTTGAGGCTCCGGATGGTGAAGTCCCGATTATCGCCGATGGGGCACTGAACGAGCTGATGACCAAAACCAAGGTTAACGCCGAGCAAGATGACGAGGCGTCCTGGCAGATGGAGCTGTTGACCAAAACCTACCAGAGAGTCGAAAGCGATGAGGACGATCCCAGTCCTTATCGAGGTCAATCGGCTGACTCAGGCCACCTGCATCGATTCGACTCCTGCAACCACATGCTGCAGCTCGTGACCAAAACCGATGCGACCACTGAGCGCGATGATCGATGCAATACCAACCACATCCTTGAGCTGATCACCAAGACCAATGTCGAGCTGGAGCGGGACGACAATGGTGATCCTACCTTCGGGCTAGACGCTCGTTACTATTCGGACTTATCTGGACGCACGTCATGTTGCTGTTGGTGACAAATCGTCGTGACATCACGATGGATTACGTGGTTGCTGAGCTCCATCGACGTGGCCAGCCTTTTGTCCGACTAAATACCGAGCAATTGCCCCAAGCGTTGTGTTCTATGGGCGGCTTTCCCCGGGACGCCTGGTCTATTTCGCTGGACGGGGAAGTTGTCCGTGGGCCGCAGATAACAGGAGCTTATTTCCGCAGGCCGGGAGCTCCAGTCGTACCGGACACGGTAACGGATCCTGGAGAGCGGGCCTACATCGAAGCGGAGTGGAGTAGCTTCCTCAAAAGCCTTTACTCCCGCTTGGAAGGCCGGTGGCTGAACTCACCTATCAAGATCTTCATGGCTGAGGACAAGCCGATGCAGCTCGTTCTCGCCCAGGAGCTTGGCTTCCACGTACCTCAGGCATTTATAACGAACGACATCTCATGTGCCAGGGCAATCTCTGCCCTCGGCCAGGTGATTGGTAAGCCTCTTCGCCAAGCGGTGTTAGCAGGCGAGGCGGAGCGCGTCATCTTCACCTCTCGACTCGCTGAGATTGAGGATGATCAAGCGGAAGCGATCAGACTGACACCATTCATTGTGCAATCAGAGATCTTGAAACAATACGATGTCCGAGTGACTGTCGTAGGCGAGCAGGTTTTTGCGACGGCGATCTGGTCGCAAGATAACGAGGAAACGAGCACAGACTGGCGCAAGGGTAGTCGTCCTGATCTTCGCCACGAGAAGATTGTTCTTGAGCGACGTGTTCAACGTCAGTGCGTGAAGCTCGTACAGCGCCTAGGCCTTCGTTACGGCGCAATCGATATGGTTTGCGATCGGTCAGGCAAATTGTGGTTCTTGGAGATCAACCCGAACGGGCAGTGGGCCTGGATTGAGAATCTAACGGGTTACCCTATTGCAGCAGCGATCGTAGACGAGTTGACGGGGAACGCAATTGCTCCAGTTTAAGGGCTGGCTCCATTGGGTGTGGCCGACCCTCAACACATTATCACCTGCTCAGCAGGCCGAGGATGCGGAATGGAAGGAGGGGATTGCTGCATCTGTTCGAGAGGGTGATTGGACGACAGACAGCGACGTGGTGCTGGACGAGTCACGGCGTCTTTTCGATGCAGAGGTTGACCGCCGCAAGGGTGCTGACGCTAAGGCGGGTATTTACCTGGCGGCAATCACGGCACTCATACCCGTCTTAGCCTCGCTATTGCCCACGCTGTGGAGTGACAAGTCGAGCAAGTGGCTAGGCTGCATTGGCCTCGTCCTTTTCGGATTCGCAGTGGCCTTCCTGCTACGTGCAGGAGCTTGGGCGTTTAGCACGCTGAAAGTCGCCGGGTTCGCTCAGTTAGGCCCAGGTGAGCTAGCTAATACCTGGAAGGAAGGGGCGCCTAAAGCGAGCTTAGCCAAACAGCTTGCCCGCGCCGTTCTCCTTAACTACTCGCTGGTCAACGAAAAGGTGACCGGCATCAAAATGACCCATGAGTACCTGCTTCGGGCCTTCTTGACCTTCACGATTCTCCTAGTGCTCCAAGTGATGTGGCCGGTCGGTGCCTGGGGCGTCGAGGAAATCACAAAGCTGATGGGTACTCCTGCCCCGGCTCCCTTGACCATGTGCTATTCGTGACGGCATGACCCTAATGGTTGGTCGCTAAAGGTGCTATGTCACCCCAATGTCCCGAAAATTTTTGATCCTGTATTTTGTTGAGCATGGGGAGGCCTTGGTATGGGCGGAGTCAAGAGAATGATGGAAGAGGACATGGAGCGGGGTTTCTCACGAGTCGAGGACACGTTCGTATGCTTACGCTGCATCGAAGATGACGGTCTCAAAGACTTCATCAGGAAAAGATCGGTGCGAGGAGCTTGCAGCTATTGCGATGAAAACCGACGCGTCGCTGACATGAATGATGTGATCGAGCACGTTGTCACTAGCCTCTCATTAGAGTGGGGCGACGCTGCAAACGAGGGGCTTGCCTACGAAACCCGGGAAGGAGGATGGCAGGGGCGGGTTTACGGCACCTGGGAGCTTCTCTACAACTTTGGCCCCGAATGCTCGGAAGAGGTGTTCAATACTCTCGCTGGATCCATATACGATGTGGCATGGTGCGAGAGAGACCCCTATTCATTACCTATAGATCGAACTCTGGTTTACGGTTGGCAGAGCTTTAGTAATTTCATCATTCGCACGGCACGATTTGTGTTTTACAAAGCTGTGAACACCTCGTATGCGGCTGACCAGCACGATGAGATGAACCCGGTCGACATTCTTGAAACGCTGGGGAGCGTGGCCAAAAAGCTCGACCTGATTGGAACAGTGCCCGCGGGCCAGCCGATCTTTCGCGTTCGCATCGTCGATCCTGAAACTCAACTCATCCGATCTAGTGAACTTGGGCCGCCACCAGCGGCGCACGCGACTATGCCGAACCGGATGAGCCCCGTCGGTATACCCATGTTCTACGGTGCGTTCGATCAAGACACAGCTATTCGTGAAACCTACGATCCTGCTGGTGGAGCCCTAAAGAAGGCAGCGACCGGCGAATTTTCGCCTATCAGAGATCTCCGGATCGTTGACCTATCCCGAACTTTTTTTGTGCCTAGCCTTTTCGATCCTGAACTGCAAACACTCAGGCCATACTTCAGCTTCATGCGAGACTTCGTCGAGGATTTCACCAAGCCGATCGAGCGAAGCGATCGTGCCCACGCGGATTATGTTCCGACCCAAGTCGTGACTGAGTATTTCCGGCACGTTTACCGCACCGACGATGATCATCAAATTGACGGCATCATCTACCCGAGCTCAAAGACTGGGGACAAGGCGATCGTTATTTTTGCTGATGCGACAGGGTGTATCGACGCTGGGGATGCGCCTAATGATCGAACGCTTTTGCGGCTCGACAAAGCATTCGACGTTGATCTGTCTGGCTTCGACGCGGCCCATGATGACGATAAGATTTTCTGACCATCTGTACACGCCCTGGTTTTTTCAGGGCGTGTGTTCAGCGGCTTGGGGCAGAGTGCATGCAGGCAACCTAGTCCATCTCTAACTGGTACCTGCATTCATGGAACCGAAGCCTCATTGTGCATAAGGTTAATCAGACGCTCAGCGGCGAGGTGCTAGCAATCAGGCTGTCTCGTCCCTGCCGCTGAAATGGCACGCGGTGCAGCCAAGCCGAATGGAGGCGGGCTGCCCGCCAGATCCAGCCACCTCATCGCTCCAGCTTTCTAATGAGTCCACCGAATTGTTGTGCGGGCTCCACGTAGCGCAGTGCTGACTTCATGTCACTCCACCCCACGTATTCCATGAGCGTCTTGATGTCCCAGCCTGAGCTTGCTGCCCACGTGGCAAACCCTCGCCGGATCGAGTGGGCGCTATAGATTTGAGATGGCAAGCCGCAGCGCTCCAAGGTGCCGCGGAGGAGAGGGATCAAGCTATGTGCGGCGATCGGACGATCACTGATATTTCCCCAGCGATCGATTCCGCGGAACACAGCCCCACCGGTTATGCCGGCGACCTCAATCCAGTTCATATACGCCTCTACGGGGCAAAGCTTGCTCAGCGATGGCGTCCTGTACTCGCGCCCAACGTTCTGACGATCTCCTTTACTGGATCCCAGGTAGAACCTGATACCTACATAGCGTTCGGCATGAGTGTTTTCGACCGTCAGCCTGGACAGCTCATCTCCACGGAAGCCCCGCCAAAAACCAATTGTGAGCAATGCAATATCCCGTGTCGCTTTCAGCAGGGCAGCCATGTCGCCGGCGGCTCTCGCCTGAGCAACCAGGTCTTCAAGGTGAGTCACTGCTTTCTCGAGCTGCAGTAGAGGGAGAGGGGCGGCTTGCTTCTGCTGTACCGGATGCAGTGCTCGGATGCCTTTAAGCAACTGCCTAACTTTGGGGGCCTTGGTCGGATCCGGGAAGCCGTTGCTTTGATGCCAGTTGGCGAGCGCAGCCAATCGCTGCTTAAGCGTGCTGAGCGCAAGCTGATCAGCGTACTCGGCGATGTATCGCACGACTGACTCAGTCGTGGTGGGGAGGAAACCGCCCCAGGTCACTTCGAAGTGGGAGAGGGCGGCTGCATAGCTCTTCGACGTGTTCTCTCGAACGCTCGCCTCCAAGTACTTATCTGCCTTGTTAACCACATCAACCACGTCTTTTCCCCGTTTTGAGCCATCGGTGCCTCTCTTTTGCCATTTGTACCGACTTACTGGCCATTTTACCCCCGCTCACAAGCCTGACAAGCCATAAACCTCGATTATGTCTTGCCAGAATTTCATAATATTCTTCATTCTAATTATGATAAGATGCTATGTAATTACATGTAACGTAAAACAGTACGAAATCGTAGGAGTTGAAATGGCTAGAGGCGGCATTAACCTGGCACTGGTGCGCAAAGCTCGCGAGGCGCTGCTGTCTAGAGGACAAAACCCTAGCATCGACGCCATTCGTATTGAGCTTGGAAATACAGGCTCAAAGACGACAATTCAGCGCTATTTAAAGGAGATTGAGTCACATGATCCCCGTCCATCGGCTTCACCTTCGCGTCTAAGCGATGAGCTCACTGAATTGGTTGGCAAGATGCTCGAGCGGTTATTGGAGGAGGGGAACGAGGCTCTCGCGCATGAGCGCGCGGAATTTGAACTCGAACGCAAAGCTATGAAGGCCGAAGGCAGTACACTTCAGGGCCACCTAGAACAGGCTCAAATGGAGATCACCAAACTGCAATCAGCCCTGCAAAGTCAGGACGAAGAGCTGAGAACCGTCCAATCCAGTCTTCAAACCGAGATCACCCGCAACGCCCGGATCAGCCAAAGCTGCAGCGATCTTGAGGTTCGTGTGCAGGAGAAGGACGCGCAGATTCAATCCCTAGAGGAGAAGCACGCTCATGCTAGGGAAGCCCTTGAGCATTACCGCGTCGCGGTTAAAGAGCAGCGCGACCAAGATCTAAACCGCCATGAGTCTCAGATCTACCAGATGCAGCAGGAGGTGACCGTCCTCCAGCAGACGCTGATGGTTAAGCAGGAAGAAGCCACCCGTATGATCCGCGACAACGAACGCTTGATTGCCGAAAACCGCCAGCATGCCAAGGAGGCTCATCAGCATCACGATGCTATCGAACATCTGAGGGGCGACTTAGGCATCGCTAATGCTGCTACTGCTCGCGCGGAAGGTGCCAAGGAGCTGCTGGCGCACCAGCTCGAAGTCAAGACCAAAGAGGGTAGCGAAGCCCGCTCCGATGCCACCGCAGCACAGCAGAGGGAAGCTCAATTGCATGCGCAGCTCGCAAAAGCTGAATCGGAACTACAAACCCTACGCCAATCAATCGAATCCAACGGCCATTGAAACGTCAGCATGACTCATGCAGCGTTCAACATATTGTGGGGTACAAATGTACTCCAGACACTCGTCGGGCATTTGAGTCTCTCTGAGCTTAATACTATGCCAGCTATGACTCTCGATCAGCGGCTTTCCATAGCTTACTGTGGTGCCAAGCTCAGGCGGTTTGTCACGGGTGACTACTGCGCAGCTACTCGAAGATCCGCATCCATACCGTTTGGTTGTGCAATGACGTCAGGAGTTGTGCTTGGATATCCCAGTTCCGTTTAATTTCGTCGCAAAGGCTGCAGGCTGGATATGGCAGCGAGTTACCAAGGCTTTGCTGTACAAAACCTATGCCGCGTCCCATAAAAAATGGGCTATACGCCACCGCCTGGGCGCACGGTGGGAACCTTTGGGAAAACATTTGGAGTACTCAGTACGCCTTGCGATGCTTGCAGATCCGGAACCACGGATCTCCCGTCTAGCACTCCGCTCTACTGGGGAGAGCCTTGCTAACGTTGACTTGTATTTTGAGGCGATCGGCGCAGGCATTCGCTATCAGGAAAAAGTATCGGTATGCGACGTAGACCAACGTCCCATTGTCTGGAACCTCACAAATATCCCCGTTCAGGCATTCGTGGGCGGTGAGGAGTACGGCATTGCATTTTCGGTCGAGGAGATTCAGTTGCGACAGTGTGTGATCCAGCAATCAACGGGTACTGTGTTACCTGCTCAGGATTCCGTACAGTCCTATATGACCCAGAGCTGGCTCCTGAACGATGAGTGGAGATTCCGTTGGGGAAAACGGTGGAATTGCAATGCGATCAAATTTGCCAAAAGCGAAATCGCACTTTACTGGCGCTTCAGATTCGGCCTACCTGAGTACCGGGTTTACTCACCCTCTGCTCACCTAAAACGGAAAGTCAGCATCCGCCCTGCATTGCAAGCCTTTGGTCAGCTAATGGCCATGCCATTCTTTGTGACGGCGCAATTCTGGCTGGCAATCTGGTCAGGGCTCTGGGTCATGAACGTAGATGACAGACTCAGCTTCCGCTGGAATAGCAACAAGAAAGAGAGCGAGCCACAGGACGGGTGAGTTTGCATCAAAACGGAAACCGTTCGGATTCAGCAAATTAACCCATTCAGGTAGGATTGCTAAAATTTGCTCCGATCTGGCAATTGGCCAGTGAGCACCTATCCATGGAGGGAATCGATGACCGATCAAAACCGGCACCTCTCACTGTTTGAGGAGGATTATCTTCTCCGTGAGCTGGGCCCCGTCGCGCATGTGCCGCAGGTGGCTCTCACAGAGCTTGTAGCAAATGCGTGGGATGCTGGCGCGAGCAAGGTGGACTTGATTTTACCCACTGAGCCGGGTGGCACCCTGACAGTGGTTGATGACGGCCACGGTATGTCAGCTCAGCAATTCAGCAAGCGCTGGATGACGCTACGGTACAATCGCCTCAAGCATCAGAGCTTCAAGGTTGAATTCCCAAAGGGCAAAAACGCCAAATTCAGGAAAGCGTACGGCCGCAATGGTGTTGGTCGGCACGGTCTTCTGTGCTTCGGAGATCAGTACCAGGTAGAAACCTGGCGCGACGGCAAGCTCAGTACCTTCATCGTGGGTACTGAGTCCGGCCCAAGTCCTTTCGTGGTGCGCTCGGAGGAGTTCGCTGAACGAGAAGGTTCGGGGACGCGGCTATCCGTGTCGGTAACCCGCAAGTTGCCGGACGTGAAAGAGATCATCACGGTTCTTGCTGCACGTTTCATCCATGACCCAGGATTTCAGATTCGAGTCAATGGCACCCCTTTGACCCTGGCAAAACTTGAGCAGCATGCTCGCACCCACAAGCTGGATCTGAGTGATGGGCGCACCGCAAAAGTCATCGTCATTGACTCCACGCAACAGAACCATTCTTCTATCCACCAAGGCGTAGCGTTTTGGGTGGAGCACCGACTCGTAGGCAATCCTTCCTGGGTTATCGGCCAGGTCGCAAACTTCGATGGACGCACACGGTTCGCCAAGCGCTACAAGGTCATCGTAGACACCCAAGGCTTTGAAGGGCATGTGATTCAGGACTGGACAGGGTTTCAGTCAACACCTGCTGTCGAGGAACTGTATAAGGCTGCTGCAGAATGCATTGGCAAGGTGGCGGATGAGCTGGCGGCCGAGGTTGTTGAAGCCACCTCAGAGGATGCCCTGGTACAAAACCGATCAGAGCTCAAATCGCTGGGGCATGGCGCTCAACTCGAAGTCACAGAGTTCACGAAAGCTATAGCGCAGGCCCATCCAATGGTCTCTCCGGAGTTCCTGGCTACAGCGGTGAAAGCCGTGATCAACCTGGAGAGATCCAAGAGCGGGGCATCCTTGCTTCAAAAGTTGGCCAACCTGCCTGCGACGGACATCGAGGGTTTGGACTCGCTCCTAGCGGACTGGTCAGTCAAAGACGCACTACGCGTGCTCGACGAAATTGATGGCCGGCTGAGTGTTATTGAAGCTATCACTAGGCTTGCTGAGGATCCTGAGACGGATGAACTCCACACACTGCATCCGCTCATTCTGCGATCTCGCTGGTTGTTCGGGCCAGAGTTTGAGTCGATGGAGTACTGCTCGAACATGACCTTGAAAAGCGTGGCGAAGCAGCTCTGGGGGGATGGCGACGCCTCGTTCATCAACGAACGAAAACGGCCTGACATTGTGGTACTGCCAGATCGATCTACTGCCCAACTGGTGGGTATTGAACAGTTCGATCCCCAGGACGCAACAGTCGCCCAGATGCAGAACATCCTGCTTATCGAGCTCAAAAAAGGGGGCTTCAAACTCAATCGAAAGGAAGTCAACCAGGCCGATGGGTATGTTCAGGACATCGCCGCGTCGGGCTACGTCAACGGCTCTCCATTCATCACTGCTTGGGTAGTTGGCCAGTCGATCGCTGCCGGGGTGAGTACCTCCAAAACAGTGGGTGATGAGTCTCGTAACTACGGTCAAGTAAGGGCCACCACTTATGGCGCGTTGGTGAGTACTGCCAACCTTCGCCTAATGCGCTTACGGAAAACCTTGGAAGACAGGTACGGCAAGCTTTCTACAGACACGCTGCTGGCCAAGGTACTGGCGACTCAGGAGCAGGGCAATCTCGACCTGGTCGCATCCAGTTCCGCCAAAGCAACGGATGAGACGATCAAGGAAGCTGTTTGACAAGCAGCAGAGGCATTAGCGGGGCAGCTTGAGGCTTAAGGCGGTGAATCGACTTAGGCCGACGCATCGGCTCGCACGCACAGATGCCGTGGCTTGACGGCAAATCAACGGTTGCGAAGAGACTCCAGGAAACCTCGAAGAAAGGCGGTTAATCATCTGCTTGCGTCGGTACCGTCCACGCCATATAGAGGTTTGTCGTCTAGCACCGATTGCCATGCTGCGCGCGCTGGATAGGCCAGTGTTTGATCTGCGAGTCGCTTGGAAGCATGCTGGCGCAAGGTCTTCAGTGGGCAAAATGCTTTGGTCACTCCCTCATCACTTGGCAAGGCGTAGGCCTGGCCGTTGCTCGAATCCCAACTGTTACGTAGGAAGTGGAGAGCGAACTGATCAAGAGACTCTTCGGACGGCTCCACGATACGGAAGATTTTCCTGCATGCTTGAGAATCAAGGCGCGCAAGTGTCCAGAGAACGCGACTTGGAAGGTTGGCCTCAAAAAGACGCTTCTCCTCTGTCGCATTCAACACGTTTTGAGCAAAGGCTTTTATGACAGCGTCCTTGTTGTCTTGCTCAAGCAAAAGATCGCTGTCGTACCTCCTTTGATTCGGTACGTAGCTCACTCGAAGCAACTCGGCTGCGCAGCTCAGTGCGTATGGGTCAATGGCTACTTGGCTGTAGATTACTGAAGCGCTCATGGAGTCAGAGGAAGCTGTAAGCAGCTTAATCTGTCGCAAGGCGAGGTCGTCAGGGCTCATTCCGAAAGCACCATCACGGTGTCTTCCACGCTTTACAAAAACGGAAGAATCAACAAGCCGAGCGAGCGATACACAAACGCTTGAAATATCTTCGAGTTGATCGCTCGGCAAAGAGGAACCGATTTGGCCGAGCATGTCCATAAACTCATGGCAAACGTCAGGAGTGAGAGCTGCAACTATGTGCTCCCGCTGGGCGGGATTTTCTAGATACTGTCGAGCCGTCTTGATGCTCACATCCCCATCTGTTATGCCCAACTGCAGCGCGATGAGTAGCCGTGAAGGATCTGAAATCACCCCATCAGTGTACTTACCGTCGCCCATTGAGAAGCCTTCCTCTGCCGCTGCCACCTCGGGAAACAGGAAATGAACGACTTTACGAATTGCGTCAGCGCGTCCGTGCGCATAAGCATTTGTCCGTTCAGGTGAGCCGTCAGCGATAAGCTTTGTAGAGTCACCAGGCCCAACCTCACTTGGCAGGCGCCCCACGAAGAGCTGTGGCTTAGTCCTCAACAGCTCATACACCTTCGGGGCTTTCACTGATAATGCTGCTAGCCCAAGGATGTCAGCAAAGACAATCTCACCCCGTAAAAGGGGCTCAATCATTCTCACCGCATTGAATACCCGGGCAAGATCACGGGGTTGCTCCAACAAGTCGCGTAACCCTAGCTGATACAGGAACCCCAGCCGCTTGGTTTGCCCCTCGAAGTACGTTTGGATCGCCTTCGGATCAAGGCTCCCGACAGCCGAGTCAAACAGTTTTGCCCGGGCGCTCAAGGATAGGTTTGGCAGTGGCATCCTGACTTGAACGATCTTGTCCAGGTACGAGCTCGATTGAGGAACCTTGACGCTTGAGAGGGCTGCAGTAACATACGCGGAATCCCAAGCCACGACATATCCGACCCTTGGCAATCCCCCGACTGCTTTGATGATTCTAATCATCTCAAATACTTCAGCAGGGAAAAGGCGGTCGACATCATCGATGAAAACTATGACAGGGCGATCAAAGCTCCTGAGCGCAGCCTCGACCCGCTCCTTTTGCTCCTCAAGGTCAGGCGCCTTGTACTCTGCAATGGCTTCACTTGCATCGCCCGCAGCATCCATCACCGATTTGATCAAAGATGCCCATGGCTCGACACCTGGTATCAGTTTGAGGACATCAAAAACCTTTGAATATGCCTTAAGCTCTTTGGCTACCTTCCGGCCATCCTTGCTGTGATCGCTCAATTTAACGGCCTTAGCGATGCTAGCTAGGAACTGGCGAAGCAGAGCAGCCTTGTCGCCAACCAGCCAGGGGTTGAAATGCACAATCACTGGCTGGCGCTTCTTGTCCTCACGGTTGAGCAGGGCCTGAATCATCGCGAGAACTGAGCTTTTTCCGCTTCCCCATGGGCCTTCGATTGACAGCACGAAGCCCGACGTTGAAGGCACTTTACGAAGCGAGGAAGTAGCGATTTCAGCAAACCCGACTCGGGATAGCTGATCGGTGTCGATAGCAGATTCGGGTAGGAGAGGGGTGTCGAAATCAATTCCCTCAACATGCGAGGCTAATGCTGCGAGCTGCTTGCCCATATTTGCTCCTTTCAGGAGCGCAGAGGCCCCATGCGCGAAATCAAAAGGCCAGCATAGGGTATTTGGGAGGCCGTCGAAAGTAGAGCAAAGCATACTACCTATGCCTAATGTTCAGGCGGCCGAAGGTTGGATTCCAGATTTCGGCGTTATTGCGGGCTGCTCCGAAGTTCACAGGAGAGCGCCTTGCTGTAGGATATTTCGTGTCTATCGCATCTTCGGGCTCGTAGAGACCGGCTGACGAGCATCACCATTCGTCGAATCAACCTAACGAGGTATTTCGCCTCATCTAGAGTAAGAGGAGGTTACCTCGCCTAAGCTCTGGCCGACTTAAAGAGGTTGTTCATTCATCACATCCTTCCAGCATCTTGTGACTCAGCTGTCTTGCGACAGATAAAGCGACCAGCAGCAAAGACGGCGCTTGAGGATCATGAGATGGCCAACATTCTTACCCATGCTACTCGACATGCTAAAGCGGAACTCCTCGCTGCAGGCATTAAGGAGGGGCACGCGAAACTGCAGGAAGTCCTGGCTGCGCTCCTTGGCTACCACACCTACAGTGCACTCAAACACGAAGAGGATGATCAGGAGCTTGAGCATCATCTGTCCGATGCAGAGTTCATCATTCTCGACCAGGAGCTAGGCAAATGCCGTGCTGCCGACCTCTTCGAGCTTCCGGGAGAGGTGTTGGCCAAGTGCATGGCGGCGCTGGAGGAATGTCTGCCAGCTCAGGTTCTCTCAAGCGCGGCCGCTTACCTTGAGCGTCATGGAATGAGCGCAGTAGTCGCTGCTTTGAAAAACCATCCGCCACAGGGATTGCATTTGGGGCCAGATTGGAATTCGAGGTATGAGCTGAGCCCTAGCCAGTGTCTTACATTTCATGAATCAATCTGGGAAGCTCGTCACCTATGGCACGTGCATGCCGAAGTCTCATTCCAAAGCCTTGCTCCTGACGCTGGGCTGCAGAAAATCAATGTGCTGCTCACTCATGAGAAAGCAGGCCGCTCTGGATTAGTCTTGAGGGAAGTCAAACGAGTCGAGGACAACACAGCGGTTATTGAAAGCACGCGAGTGGATGTGCTGGTTCAAAGGAATGACGGTTCAATGGTACGCCCTTGGGTAGCTGTTGTTGTCCATACAACCTCTGGTGCCGTCCTTGGAAGCGCCGTTTCATTTGCAGACAATCCAGAAGGCGTAGAGGTCGACGCTTTGACCGATGCGCTCGATGCGGCTGTACATGGTGACAATGATGGAGGAAATGGAACCAACGGTTACCAAATCTTCCAGCTTGATGTAGATCACGACTTTACGTCTGCACGGCTTAAGAAAATGGCCCTAGAAGCGGGGATTGAGATCATTCACCGCTCCAATCGCCCTAATCAAATGGGCGAAAGAATAGAAGCTATTTTCACAAGATCTCGAAGTCAATGATCATGAAGCAGACAAGCCTACACACCCTGAAGCGTATCTCGGATGTGGAAATAATGTCGTCTGAAGAGTTCGAGAAGCTCTTCAAAAAGAGCTGAAGGCTCACGACCTTAGCAAAGAGGAGGGCACACGCCTTCCTTCTTCCGGCCATCCTTCACCACGGACTTACAACGTTCATCGGTTCAAGTAAAATAACTCAGAGAATGCCATGGTGTAGAGCTACGCTAACAGCATTAACCACATCACATGGATGAGTACAGATATGGCACAATCTAACAATCCACCCGTCGAGCGTGTCGAGATCGACCACACCCCGATCGACGCCTTTTTTCGATCAAATGATGATAATTCCCCACATCGACCAATTCTGCCCGAAGACTTAAGCCTCGATCCTAACCTTAACGATTCGGATGATGATCCCGACTAATGTCGAAAATTGGATGGTGCGTTACACCCGCACGGGGAATATCACCGAGGCCATCTAGGTAATTTTCGGCTTCTTACCTGCGAGTTCCAGATCTGCGCGCGCCGAACGACGTACCTGGCTGAACGTCAACTGGGCGAGTTTAGCCGCAGTTTGTGATGCATCTGGCAGCATCTCATCGTTCCTAGCGGCATTCGCAATAGCCGCCCGATGCCGTCGAATCACGTCATGGGCAGTGCCGGCAGTGATGCCATTCGACTTCCGATTTTCTTGCAGCGTGCAAACATCAGGAAGCGCATCTTTGGTCGTCAGTCCTCGAGATTCGACGTAGTCGTTCAAAAACGGAATGAATTGAGGGCAAATAGGGCGCTCTGTTTCCAGAGGCGCTCCTGGGTTGTCAATGAATACCCAATGGCTACAGCCAGGCGGATCACCAAGCTTGGCCGACCGTGTATAAGTCATAAATTGGCTTAGCAAACCTGCATACTGACCGTCCCGGCATAATCTAGCCAGTGGAATAGTCGTAAATCTCGCCACAGCTAACATGAATCGGCACATCTCGTATTCGGGGCTGGTATGGCGCCAGTACTCGAGGTGTGCGAAAAGCCATTCCATTTCCTTATGCGAAAGATTTGCAGCGGCCAGCCCCTTATCTGCCGGGGTTTCCGGAGTCTTAGCCATGACCGGAGCCGGCTGCTTCCGAACGCGGATACGCCACAAATAATTGAGAAAATGAAAGGTGATACCGTGTACCTTGCGCATGACTGTGCTGACGATCGGAGCCTCAGGGACGGGTCGATAGCATGGGCGCCATGCCGGGTTAATGGGCTGCTTTGTGAGAATCGGATGGCCTCTGAACAGGAAGCGACATCCAGCCGTACTCTGACTGATCCAATTGTCGTCAGGCTGCTTTATGAAGTGCAAAAATCGCGTAAGGGTCTCGTTATCCCATTCCGTCATGGGCCGCCGATCAATCAGAAAACTCCAGTTCAGCGCCATCTGTAGCACAGACGTGTAGTCCAAGTATCGACTATCCCAAGGTGTTGGCTTGGTCTGCATTGACTCAATGATGAAGTCCGCGGCGTGACGACACATTTCGACTGGCTGGCAGGATGGGTCGACATCGGATAACCGTCGCTGTACGTGGACATTTGCCGGGAAATCCATGCCTTCGTTTAAGCAGCGGACGAACGTCGACATCGTTGGGAAAATTGGGAACGGGTTTGACGTCCAGTTCATGAGAAATGCACGGTTTTGTGAGTTCAGGATAAGTGTAGCCGGGGCAGCTTCACGGATGTGGTTGGTCGCTTGTCGGATGCTGACGATGCGCCGATAGGAGGATGTTTGACAACCCAGTAGAAAGAGTACGATTGAACGACTGGAGGTTCGGAGGGTTAAAACTTCTGCGCAAAGAGCGTCCAGAATCAAGAAACGATCCAGATGGACACGGAATCGGGAAGGTGGGGGCAAGGTTTGAATTTCCTACGGTTCGAGCGTCCAGATTTAGAAAATTTCCGTCCGTGTGACCATCAGAGAAAAAGTGGAAATCCTCAAGCTGTTGATTTTAAATGCTTTTCCACCGATTAACTGTTAAAGAGTGGAAAATTTTTCTTTGAATCGTGGGAAATTCCACTCATTAACGGTTATTGATGCCTCGGTCTTCACCACTTGCGCCTAGGCTCTGTACGAAAAGAGATGTCGCAAACACCGCATGGAACAAGCCAGTGAGACCATGGCGGCATAGCTTTTCGCGAGCTTGTCGAAGCGTGTCACGATGCTGCGGTTCCCTTTCAGCCAGCCAAACATCCGCTCGATGATGTTGCGCTGTCGGTATTTGGGCCGATCAAACAGTCTGGGTAAGCCAGGCTTGGGTTTGCGCTTCATCGGGCGCATCGGGGTGACGTGCTGCACTCGATATTGGTCGCAGTAGCGGCGTAGCGCTTCGGCGTCGTAGTCCTTGTCAGCAAGCAACCATTTGCAGCGTTTACGCGGGCGGCCAGGTTGGCTTGATGGAATGGACGTCGTCCAACAATGGCTGGGCATAGCTGATGTCACTGGCTTGACCGCCAGAAAGGAGGAAGCGCAACGGTGTCCCGATTGCATCGCAAAGCATGTGGATTTTGGTTGCCAGGCCACCGCGACTGCGACCTAGAGTGTGATCGGCAAGCTCGTCAGGCCCCCTTTTTTCCGAGCGCCAGATGAGGCTCGGGTTGCGCGTACGGCGGTTGAGTCGATCATCCAGGTTTGCAGATCGATCAAGCCTTGCTCATTCAATCTCAGGTGCAAGCGTTTGAACATCTGATCGAACGTCTTCTGATTTCGCCAGCCGCGAAACCGTTGATACACCCTTGACCATGGGCCAAAGCGCTCCGGCATATCTCGCCACGCAGCACCCGAGCAGAGCACCCATAGCAGGCCATCGAGCATCAGACGATCGCTCAGGTGCGGTCGCCCTCGACCATGAATTTCGATGAAGAGATCGGAGACCTCATCCCTGGCCTCGTCCGAGAGCTCGTAACGCTTTGCCATCACAGAATTCCTTTCCGTCGATGGCGGGTAACTCTACAAAATCTCAGCGTTCAAGAGGCGGTGATTGGGTCGGGATTTCGCACAGAGCCTAGTGTTGGGATGTCGGAAACTGACATTTTTTTATTGTGCTGTCTAAGAATGCTTAATGCAAACCTTTCTAAATGAATGGGCTTTAAGTTGCGATCTAGCAGTAACCGTAGATAGTAAAGTGGTAATCGCTGTAAAGATTCGCTCAAGTCCAAGTCCTCAATCGATGAAATTGGTTTTCGTTGTATGTTTTTGATTGGGGTTGCTGTGATCCCACAGTATGAAAACCAGTGGAAAGTTAATGAGTTGGCTGATATAGAGGGGTTGCGGGTTATCGAGAAGTCGCTGCGCAGACAAAGTTTTATTTTGTATGCTAAGTCGTGAATGGTTTCGCGTCGTGTGATGCCGGCAGCTATTATTATTCCCAGGTACACATCACTGCAAATTATTATTTGCGGGGTGAATGTGGCCATTTTGAATTGGTCGTAGACCGGGAAGCCTAGGTCTAAACAATTGATTCGAATATGTGTAAGCCTAACATTTGTCATGATGAAACCCTCGAAGAAAACTCTGGTAAGCAACACAATTCAGTATTTCGGAATAACTGTACAATCTTGTTGTGACGGCTGGATTAACCTCGCTCATTACCAATCTACTCAAGCTACCGATTGATTCGGGTGTAATAGGATAGTGGTAGCCGAAGCCGGTAATTCGGGCGGCAATAGGAGCGATTGATATTTGCGAAGCGTCTGAAGTGATAGCGTGAAACATAATAATTGCACACGCGCGCTCCAGCGCGTTGCTAATCACCGCACCGGTTTGAAAGCTGGACTGCCAACTGAAAGGCTGCCATTGGCTATTACGGGGTCTCGGGGCACTCATATAAAAAGACGCGATGCCTCCGGAGTCGGACTGTGCATGAAGGAATAACTCAAGTAGAAACCTGAAAGCACTGAATCGCTTCTGGGCGGCAGCGGGACATTCAAAATGCATTGTTTCAATCAAGTCTTCATATGTTTTGATAGCGGCGCAAGCAATCATCTGAAGTACATTTTCTGGTAGGGTAGTGCGCAGCGAGCTGGGCTTCAGTACTAGGAAATTCATTAAGTCGCTGTTTCTGGGCGGGAAAGAATCCAGCAATTTATTATGTGATTGACAAAAGGGCTGAGCTACTTGACGCCAGGCTTTCTTAAACCTCAAAGCGTGATGTTCCTTCAACGATGACGCCAAGCACTGCATGCAAACAAAATCAGAAACGGTGTGAGGAATTATCCAGCAGTCATGAGGCTTAACCCTGTCGTAAACAGCCGCAGAGCCTGATTGAGTGTAAGTGTGATCGAAATCGGGATCGCCTTCGAGTGTGAAATCTTTGATTTCATCGTCGAAGGTGTGAACCACCGGGGCCTTAAAGACATCCCTCATTACCAATGAAGAAAAAGATTCATCGTCACATAGCGATTTCATAGAAGATCCTGGCATTGTCTTCAATCAATTCCTTTAGTTTTTTTGTGGCAAAAACTATTGTCATATCTGACTGATGATTTAGCATTAGATTTATAACGAGCTGCCGCAAGTGGCGGATCAAGTTTCCAGTGTTGCCATGGGAATGTTGATAGAGCTGGCTCTGGAATTTTTGCAGTTCCATTTTCAGACCATATTTCGTCAGTGCTAGATCGCAAAGTTGATTGAGGTAAAGGTCGAATGAGGGGCCTAGTGACCACTCATCTATATAGATTGATCTGTAGTTCGGGACGCCAGATAACCATGTAGGTGTAAGGCGACCTGGATTTCCGAAAATTATCGATGTTTTCGGTATTGCATTTGCCATGTTAGTCCACTGGGCTAAATGCTTGGATATATCTTTTTTTTCAATAACTCCATTAAGAAAATCATCTAAAATAATAACCTCAGGTTCAGCCATAGCCAAAAGCTTGGTGATGTAATGAGGCAAATCGTATGATGAGCCGAGTCGCGCACTGTCGGCCGGTCTGAAGCCATAATGGTGGAGCAGCATTTGATACGGTGAGTAGAAGGCAAGATCTTGACGTTGCAATAGTACAACACCTGTGCTCGTTAATTCGAGTTGGTGAGCTGTTCGAGACATTACCGTCGAAATTCCGCTTCCAGAATTGCCGCACACTAAAACAGGCATGCGTTGGCGGCGCTTACTCTGAGACTTATGATGCAACTGGATTTCGTCTATGCACTGCATTACCTGCGGGGTTAAAAGCTGCACGTCGTCATGGATGGACTGCGTCAGCAAGCTGATTTCATTCATAAGCTTCCCCGAGCTCAGTGGGATTTCATTAGCGAGACTCCATAGTGTGGAGCAAGCCGGTGCACATGTTCTATGATTTCTGCGCTAATTTGTTCTTCTCCAGTACGTATTGCTTCCGCAGCCGCAACCTGAATAATTTTCGCAACATTGTCCATAATTCCTGAGGATGTTTTTAGTATCATTCGCGCAATTACCTCATCCCATATTCGTGATTGATTTTTTAGCGGTAAAGTGCGTTCATAAGCAAGAAGGAAGGACCGGAAGTTTTCGTCGAGCTCCCATTTTGCTAGAGGCCACTGTAGGTAACGCCTTTCCAGTTGGGCGTCGAGTCGGAGTGCTTCGCTGGCTTTTTCTGTACCAGACGCAATCACGCTCAGATTGAATTGCTCTCCAGAAAGATTTTTAAGTAGCGATAAATTTGCGCGTTGCTGAAAAGGGGTCAGCGTGAGCGCGTCATGAATTTCGTCAATAACGATGCCTTTGATATTGTTATGAGCTACTGTGCGTGCGAACTCCTTCGAGGCATTAAAGCCACTAAATTTTTTGGTTAGGGGAATCCCGAACGCCTCAAGCAGGAGCTCGCGAAAGTTGTAATTTTCTGGCGTCTGCCGCATACTCATGAAAACAAGTTTATTGGTTTGCTCAACGTTTCTTTCCTTGATTTTCCTGATCAGGCTGGTTTTGCCATATCCGCCTTCACCCCATATTAGCATGCAGGGTGCTTGCACTTTGTTTTTTGACTGAAGCATGTAGTCTATTGATTTAAGAATCGAGTCTGCGATTGGGTAGTCGAGAAATACATCTTCTAAACAGATCGCCATTCGCTGCTCAGGTTCAAGTAGCAGCAAAGGCCTGCGCGACTCCCTTACATGTGCATCTGAATAACTGTTGCTAGCTTGATTTGCGAATGTTTCAGTCATATCGAATTCCCTGTTGATTGAATCTATGAGCACGCGATGGGTCGCTAACAACAAAGACAATCTAAAGTTAGAAGCCGCACGTGTATTTTGCACTGATCGAGTTGATCAGTCTGTCAAGTCGTAAAGCGTTGGCGGCAATGAGAAGTTTACGTTGCGCTGAGCAGAGTCTTGCGGATTTTCGATCGAGTCAGGAAAATGAGATTTAGGCAAACCGGATTTTATTGCGCGGTTGTGCTGACGCCTAGCTTCATCTGCATTGTTCATCGCGCTGGCAGCCCGAGTGCGCTTCCGGCTAATTTTAACAAGGTCATTATTTTTCAAGACCTGACGAAGAGCATCCGGATCAGTGATTGTGCCAGGCGGAGCAGACTTGTTAAATTTACGGTTGCATCGATAGCTTTCATAGTTTATGAAATCATGCTCGCCGGTTATTTTGGGTACTTGGACATAGTTATCGCCGACTTTAGCCCAAATCTGTTCTAGGTTGTAGGGATCGAACTTGATAGTGATTTTTCCCCGACCTTGAACTTTGTTGATACCCTGCGAATGGTATCTATTGCCATTAACTTGGATGCCGCTATTATGCACCGGCCTCTGTAGCTCCGGCATAAAGTCGATAAAAAACTGCTGAGGGTTAGTAATCAGCTGTGGAGTTGCTCCTTTAGAGTTGAAATACCCATTCCAGGCGTCTTTAGGTGATTTCTTTAACGCTGAGTGCACCGTTCCATGATAGATCATTACCTGGCCAGCGAACCACGTGACAAACTCGCTGAAGGTCAGCGACGATAGTTTTTCGCTGTTATAATCGCCGCGATGTTGAGGATTAGAATATGTTGTACCAGGGAGGAAATGTACTGCAGTAGTCATGAACGTACCGATCAAGCGTTCGATGTGTCCTCCCATATGCTTTTTATACGGCTTCCTGTACTCTGGTTTAACGTTGTACTTGCTCATGGCTGCACGCAATGTCAGACATCTGAATTCTTTGGCGTTGTCCATGAGAACTATTTGGGGGAGCCCGTAATAAGGATACTCTACATAATCCAGATCGCTAACAAAGTAACCCATCTTTTTCGGAAGCGCGGCCATCCCTAAACTTTGCTGTACCGAAATTAGGGACGGAGGAAACATTGAGATGTAGTAGCCGAGAATAACACGGCTATATATGTCAATGATTAGCGTTACCCACGGGCGGCCGACAATTATGCTTCTGTCGTGCTCAGCACGCAAAAGTAGATCCACCATTGTGTGATCTGTTTGAGCGATACTTAGTGGGGCACTTGCTTCAACGACTCCAGGCCTTGGCTCATATTTTTGGCGTGCTGCATCTTGTCCATTTTTTTTGAGCTCTCTTTCTTTTGGATCGTGCATCTTGATTAATCGGGTAACGGTCCCAAGACTTGGGCATTGCAGCCCTTCCTTGAAGCACTGCGCCTGAACCTGTCTCCAAACTGCTGAATAACTTGCTGCTGGCCCGTTGTAGTATTTATCAAAGCATTCGTCCACGATGCTGGATATATGCTTGCTGATTCGGGTAGAGCCAATTTTCGGTCCAGCGGTTTGGCGTACTATGCTAGATGGACCAAAGTCTTCGCTGTAGTTTTTGTTGAGTTTGTAAAATTGGCTTTTCTTTATACCGAGCAACTCGCCGCTTTGTTTAACGTTTAATTCGCCTCTCCTATACTTCATGATCACTTCTGCTCGCTCAGCAGCTTGCACTAAGGACTGTGCTGTAGCAGGATCTGTCGGGTCTAGTCGGAAGATCTCGGATTGTTTAGAGGATTTCGGAATCGCTCTGATATCACCTACATTCACTGTATATAACAAACCCGACTCGTGCTCTCTCACCTTCAGGTTTTCAGAGCCGATGAGTTCGGTAATAACAGCAATCACGCCGTTTACGATTACGTACTCACCAATTTCCAGAATCTGGTCCATTGCTCAATTCTCTTATCTCTCCACCTGGCAAGCTCCGCAGATCCGCATTGGGTCACGAACAGCGGTACACTGAAGCCGATGTGTACCATTCTAGGGGGGCAGGAATTGAGCAGTCACGAGGCAAAAAATCTGAATTTACGAACAAAAAAAACGATAGAAATCAATGGTATATAAGATTTTGTATGCCGCGCATTGAGAATCGGTGCGAACCGTAGGGTCCCGATTTAGGAGTACGATGTGGCACGACCACGTAAGCAGCCCGTTGATTACCTGAGGGTGAAAGCGATGGCCATGACCATTGCAGACGAGGCGAGGATTGCTCGCACTGGCTACGCAATGGCGAGGTGGTTTGAGCAAATCCATGGTATGGAATCAGGGACTCTAGATCCAAAACCATGGAGATTGTTTTTGAAAGGGCATCAGCCTCAACACAGCACATTCAACCAATTACTGCTTGTATGCCCTCAAGCATCTGATGTGTATCACCATCCACTGTGGAAACTTCTAAAGGAAGACTGCGACTACCCGACACGAATTGATGTGCTCAATCGCTACGGAGCGGCATCTCGGTCGAGTGGCTATTACTCGCTTAAGGAACTGCAAAAACATAAAAGCTTCGATAGGCTAGCGATAATTATTGCTAGCACTTGTACTGCGATTGACTTACAAGGTGGGCAAGTTTATCAGGATTTTTTAGATGTGTTTGCTCAACTACTGATTGAGCGAAAGTGGACTATCCTGCAGGAGGAGTTCTCAAGCGTGGTGTTCGGCGCTGTAGGGGGAGCAGGGGGTGTTTTTTTTGATTCCGCATGCTATGAAGTGCGTGGGGTAATCAAATTTTGGGAGGCTGTTTATGAAGGGTATTACAGTCCCGGTGGGAGAGATTATTCAGATGTATGGCTAACGTGGCGTTGCGTCATTAGAGAAATGAACTGGCTAGAGCGAATAAATCTGGCAAAGTATTTAAGGGCGAGAGCGGAGGAAGGGAGCGCCGAGAATATCGATGGGGAGAAACAGCTAAAACGTATACAGAGAAAGGTGTACAGATGTTGCCCGCGAACCATTACAGTTTAATGGATGCGCGCAGTGCCTCTAACGCTTGCTTTTGAGATGTGCGTAAAGCTTCGTTATTGGATTGACATATGGCCAGTTCGGTTTTTAAATGCTGTATAGTTAAGCACAGCTTGTTGACTATCAGTCGGGCCTCTCCCAGTGATTCTATACTTTCAACGATTGCAGAAGGCTCGTCTAATGAAAGGCTGGCAGTTGCTAATGAGCCATCAGTACCTGCAGGTAGAATATTTGAAAAATTGGCAGATTCATTTTGCTCGCTAAGTGTTCGCACCATCCGTAAGATGGTCGTCTTAGATCCTTGATTTCCCAGTTCGGCTCTAATGGAATTGAGGGTTGGTTTCATCCCTTTGGTCTTTAAACGCTGAATTGCTCGTGCGACATCCATTTCGGTTATTTTGCTTTTCATCACTTGAAGCTCCGAAGCCTGCGACCCAAAATATTATGCCCAAACGTCTTTTTTAAGTCAATGCCAGAAGATTTAATAAAGCTTCGTTACTTTATGAAGACGCAGTGCTTGTCAGTTACTCTAGCTAGTCACAAGTGCAAGTGCGGTTCGCTATAGTATTTCTTGATCAAAGCTTGCTCACATATTGATGTTAATGCAGGTGCTTTTTTTTGACTTCTTGTGGCGTCTTGCAGGGATCGCCCGAATTACTCATTTAAATGCTACGCATAATGCAACTTGTGCTGGCATTACACAGTTAGCACTCGGGATGTCTCATTAGAATATTTGCTTGGGCAGTACGCGAGATAGGATGTTTATGTCCAAAATGCTATTGGTAAACCCCGAACTTTACGCGCTGTAGATATGTTTCGATCAAGCGGTATGCATAGGGATTATGTATCACATCAAGTGGCACATCGCCGCCTAGGAAGCGGCACGGTAATCTCATCCATCGTTCAGCGAGTTCGCGCGTACCAAAAACATTAAGGGATAACTCAAAAATCTTGGCGTACATAAAGGCCACAGCACTCTGCTGGGAATTCAGACGTACTGGGAGACGTCCTGCGCGGAGCTTGGCAGAAGTAGGCTTGCCTAATATTCGGCGCAATGTTGAGCCGCACGAGCGTGGTGTAACGTCCAACAACATCTGTTGAACATCCAACAATGTGAATCCGGCGTTAATATGGTGATAAATCAGCACGGGGCTAAGTTCACCAATATTGGCATGGATCAAATATTCCGTTGCCCTGCGTGTGCCACTTTCACGAATCGGAACCATTGAATGTACTCCATTGGCATTCCACCAGCGTTTTGCGCTGTCGCTCAAGGGTACATCTTACACGTGGCCCTGAGGGTTGCCACCTGTTGACCATTGCCAACGTATGAAGACCGAGTCTGACGTTGCCGATACGCGTGATCGCCGGCGGATCGATCAGCATTTTGAGCGTCGTCTGCCGCCTGACGCTTTGCCACGTTACTTGAGGACCGCAACTGGCTAGTGCATAGCTCCAACGCAGATGGCAAAATGACGTCACCACCTACCTTGCTCTGCACAAAAAGCTGGAATTCATCTCGGGGGAGGCCGGGCGGTTATTAAAGAAATTTCGGCGTTCTCGAAAAAACTCGTGCGGCGTCGCGGTGTGTCGCTAGAAGCCCTGGAGGCCAAAATCGCTGAAAGCCTCAAAGAACGGCAGAGCTAGTTGAGGGTGACCGGGGGCAGAGCACACCTGGGCCGAAGACTGAGCTTGTGAGCGCCCGATCGGTGGAAATGCTGGCGGATACGAAAAAGCCCGCTTTTAGGGCGGGCTTTCAGGCGTCTCCAAGGGGAGGCGATTTGCCAACAAAGTCTCGGAGCCAATCTTCGTAGACTACACCCCATCGCAACCTTTGTCAGCTCGGTTGAGGGCAGGGCTTCAGACTTCTGCCTAGCTGCGCATTACTTTATTCCAATCAATTTCGTAGCCGGCGTCCTGTAGCTCCCGGCTCAAGGCTTGCTTCCAACCCTCGTCGCTCATCGAAGTCCAGACTACGCCTGCGAAGTCGCTGGGTATTTCCACCTGGTCACGCTTGAGTGCACAGACCCTGTCACGCCCCAGGTAGCCCAGGAAATAACCAAGTTCCAACAGGACGTTCTGTCTGGCGCGCGGCTCTAATTCTCCGCCCTTTACGCAGCCTTGGTCGTCAGGCGTGAGCAGCACCACCGCAAATCCTACGTCTCGGTGTCCTTCAATCTTCTCGATTACGGTCCGACCGCGATTGGCCTGTTCATGGAGAATGATGGGCTCGAGTCCAAGCTTTTCAAGGAATCGAGCCACCGACTCACGAGCTCCCTCGTCATGGCCGTGGACAACAAATACGCGATCTGAATGGACAACCTTATTCTCACGGCCCGAGGCGCTTTGCGTATCCTCCGCTGCTGGGAGATCAGCCAAATCCTCCTTCAAGCTTTTCTGTGCCTGTTCAAGCAGCGCGATGGAGTTCAGCACCCTGCGTTGAATTGGTCCGTGATAGTCGACCGTCTGCCCGGTGGTGAAAACCATCGGGTAATACGTGAGGTCGGTGGCGGCCGCATAGGTGCGGTAGGTACTGGTGTCCTCGCCGAAACAGCGGGTCAGACTGTCCTTGATGGCAACCTCCATAGCCTTTAGCTCGGGTGTATTGCCATTCCGGACGGTACCGAGGTCAAAGGCGTGAAGCTCTGCAATTCTTTCGGATAACCGGGCAATACCACGGTCGATCTCTTGCGACGTCAGTTTTAACTTCGGCTGTGGAGGCACAACAGGGGAGGATTTTCGGGCCATGGTCTGCGCGTTCTTTGGTGGCGGTAGGCCATTATTACTGATTTGAGATGCCGCTTCATCCACTGCTACTTACTTCGGGCGATCGCTCCGGACTGGCTTTGCCGAGCTGCACCTTGATGCTTAGGAGGCGATGTCTAAAGCGGTTGGTGGCGTGGTGTGGGCTGCACACCGTATTTGTTCACGTATCTAGCGGGCGCTTCCCTGCGCGCTAGGAGGGATTCGCTGTAGGCTGAAGGTCACTTGGCGCGTTCTCGTTGGACGATTCCATCGTATGGAGTTGGCTGGCACGACTGCCCAGTAAGGACCCCGCCTGGAAATAGCCCATTACGGTGCTGACGCTACGGTGCTCGGTCATCGCCATTACCTCGCCGAGAGGCACCCCCTGGCGTCCTGCCTCGGTGACGAAGCCCGAACGCAGGCTGTGCGCTGCCCAGTCGCCGTCGAGGCCGGCCAGTGCCGCACGGCGTTTGACTATGCGCGCGACCTGGTCACCGGACAGACCAACAGTCGCGACCCGCCCCCCTTTGTACAAGCGGCGAAACAGAGGGCCGTTGCTGGCCGGTGCTACAGCGAGCCAGGCGTTAAGTGCCTGTGCCGCCGGTCCCTGCAGCGGCTTTTCCCGCCGCACGCCGCTACTGTCGGTTTTGGTCGTCCCGAGTGCATACAGCCAGGTGTCGGCGTCCAGACGGCGCAGGTCTCCGATCTGCAAACCCACGATTTCCGAGCGGCGCCGGCCACCTCCGCTCCAGGCCAGCAACAGCAGGGCGCGATCGCGCGTGCCGCGCACGCCGTCAGTGCAGGTGGCGAGCATCGCCTGCAGAGGCTCCAACACCACTGCGGTTTTCTTCCGCACGGATACGCCTTGGCGCGCCTGGGCCTTACGTGCCTCTCGAAGAAGCGTCTTCACCGCAGGAGCCTCACTTGGGTTATCCCAGTTTCGCAGGCGATGCCATTTAGCCAAAACTGCCAAGCGATGGCTAACTGTGTTGAATGACAGTGGCCCGGGCTTACCCTTGATCTTGGCTCCCACCAACGCGGTATCGACGGCCGGCGGCAGCAAGTGTGTCCAGTTACCAGCAGTATCGGGCCTGGCCAAGTGGTCGACGATGAATTGCACGGCGACCTCGGGTGGCAACGCGCCGTCGCCGAGCGAGCGGCGATAACGCAACCGCAACCACGCGGACCAGTAGGTGAGGGCGCTCTGGTAGCTACGCACGGTATTGGCCGCAGTGCCTGCCGCGATGAATGCCTCAGCAGCGGCGCGGGTGCTGTCGGCCAACTCTGCTAGCACCAGCGGCTGGGAGGAGGGCATCTGTACCGGCTCTGTCAATTTCATCTCGGCTCAAGGCTGCAATAGGTTCGGATAACCTGTGCTTATCAGACCTAATATAATCCTGTACAGATTACGAAGGTAGGGGTTAGCAGTTTGTAAGCTTCGGAGTTTTGATGGAGATGATCAGGCTGTACGAGCAGGGGTACCGGTTGAGATTAGGCCGTCTTCTCCACCACCCATTCCAGGCAAACACTGCCAGCAAGCCACGGCTTTTCAGCTGCTTCGGCACCTTCTGGCCAGACGGACCAACGCCTCAGGGATGATGTTGGCCCATGCTCAGCTATCCCGGGCGCTCGAGTGCGTTCACCACGAACCTCAGCGCAACTGGGCCGTGACGGAACTCGCCGATCGTTTCGGCATGTCGCTCGGGTGAGCTTTACTACGCACTATCGCGAGACGGTCGATATCACGCCGGCAGATCACCTGGCGAACTGGCGCATCAGCCTGACCCAGAAGCGCCTGCGCGTAGGCCGCACGGTCGCAACCATCCATTCGGGATTCGCATGTATATCACGCTCCGCACTCCCAGGTTGCAAGCAATTCAGGCTTCCGATACCCGCAATTTCATTACAACCAGATCAGCAAGAGTGCAAGTACAAGCACCTGTTGTTCAAGATCGACGAACTCATGCTGGATGCCACATGACCGGGGGGCTATACCCGGTCCGCTTGCAGCACCAGCTCTCCGAGGGTACCGGCGTGCTCGTATTGATTGGCCAGCAGAAACAGTAGGTGGCCCCACAGGATTGGATGGTTGCTGAGCCAGTCAAGTTGACGGGATGTCGAAACTTGCGTGTACAGCAGCCCCGTAGCGGCGCCGTGCAGCTTGTAGTCGCGGTCGGCCACGTAGCGAAAGCGGTAGGGCACGGTCCAAAGGGCCGTGCCAGGGGGGCCACACCTCGCCATTCTGATACTCCACCTGCAGGTCGACGGCAATCTTGCCAATGTCATGGAGCAGGGCGCCATAGGCAATCGCCGCGCTCCATGCGTCGGCCTGCGCGGCCTGGTCTTCCGGCGCGGCGCCGCTGGGAACCAGGGACGACTGGCGCAACTTAAGACTGCAGGCCACCAGTTCTAGGCCATGGTCCAGCATCCCGCCTGCATAGGCATGGTGGTGGCTTTCGCTGGCGGGGAGTTGCTGTACATAGTCGGCGTAGCGTCGGATCGGATCAAGGTAGAGCTGATCGAACTGAGACTCGGAGAGCGCTGTGTATTGCCAGATGCGCTCCAGCAGCTTTTTCCTGTGGTCGGCACAGAGCAGGGATTCAGAGGGCTGCGGGAGCAGGAAGCCCTCGGGCGTTGGAGCGAGCGTGGGCGCCGCAGCATTGCCTTTTTGATGTTTGAACCACCAGCGCTTCATCGCGTTGCCCGTCGTGTTCTGTGCTGGCAGCAGCGAGAAGCTGGCGCTGGAAGCCGGGCTGATGCTGTCGACGGTGCCATGCCAAATCACACCGGGGTAAGTGTCCACCTCGATGGTGACACCTTGGCCAACTTGGATGTTGGTCAGTTCAGTCTCCTTGGGTGAGGCGGTCACCCACAAGCGCTCACTGGAGACCTGGCTGAAACCTGATTGTGGAGGTTGCAGATAGGCACCCACTTGCAGCGAGTCAACGTTGGTCACGATGCCGTCGAATGGCGCCGTAATCACAGAGTTGTGCAGATTGCGCTTGGCTTCATCCAGTGCCGCTAACGCTTGAAGATAGGAAGGGTGTTGTTCGCGAGGCCGGTCCAGTCGTCCGCCCAATTGGGCCAGGGCGGCGGCAGCCTGGGCCTTGGTTACGGAAATCTGCTGGCGGATATTGTCGAGGTCACGATGAGCGTCGTCGTAGAGGGTCTTAGAGACTGCAGCTACGCTGACCAGTTTTTCCAGTCGTTGAAAATTGGTTTGGAAATACGGCAGTCGGGCTTGCGCCTGTGCGATCTCAGCAAGCGACTGGTTGTAGCTGGCTTTTAGATACAGGCCCTGGTTGCGCGTTTTCCAGTTGTGTCTGGGCGCTGGCCAAGGCGATCTCGAAGGGCTCGGGTTTAAGTCGGAATAACACCTGGCCCTTGCTCACAGCTTGATTATCACCCACTTCAATCGACGAAATGATTCCCGACACGTCGGTGGAAACACCCACTCGGTCCGCCTGGATGTAAGCATTGTCGATGCTCACCGTTTGACCTCCAAATACGTACCAGGCGGCACAGGTCACAACGGTAATGGGTGCGATTAGAAACAAGCCGGTACGCCAGCGTTGGCGACCCAGTTCAGGCGATAGTTGAGCGTGACGATTACGGGCTGTGGATTCAGGATGCCAGCGATGGTTTTTCCAAATGCTCGAGCGCTCGGGACTCGATATGTACGTCAGGACGCTGGAGTGTGGGCTCAGCCATGTTTCACCTCACGTGCACAACCTGGAAGTTCATCCGCCGGCTGGTGACAGGCGATCAGCAAGTGTTCACGCATGCGTTCGAGGTAGTGCAGCAATTGGTCGTGCTCCTGGGGGGAGAAATCAGCCAGGGTTTCGCGCCGGGTCTGCTCACCGAGGGTGCGCATGAGTTTCAGCAGCGGATGCGCGGCCGGGGTGAGATACAACAAACAGCAATGGCGATCCGTGGGGTGGTTGCGACGTTCGACCAAGCCGCGCTCCTGCATTTTGTCCAGCAACCGCACCAGGGTGACCGACTCGATTTCCAGCAGGTCGGCCAAGCCTTTCTGATGTAGGCCTTCATGGATGGACAGCTTGGCCAGCACTTGCCATTGCGATCGCGTGAGCTCAGCTGCGCGTGCCCATTGATCGAAGCGTTTGCGCATCAAGCGAGCGACGTCATGGAGGACAAAGCCAAGTGTGGATTGGGACATTGTTCCGTTCGCCTTGAGGTCTATGAGCTAACTCATGGTAGTCAGGCTTATGGGTGGTTTGCTAGCAGCTTCAAAAAAGATAATCATAAAATCAATAAGTGTTCATTTTACGCCAGAAAAAGACAGATTTTCAGTAGGATTCTTGATTTTTCGCTTTTTTTATCTGGTTTTTATCAATTTATTTTATGTGAACACAAAATAAAAAAATGTCTATTTATGTTTGATCTATCACCCTCGAAGCGCTACCGTTGACTGGGTTCAACGCATTCCCAATAACAACAAAAATGAGGCTGCTCGATGATGACCCTTGGCTGGTGGGCCATGGCGCTTTCCGAGGCCGTGAATGATCAAACGCCTTTGGCCGTCGACTTCGCTGGCGAGGAACTGGTCCTGTTCAGAAATGCCGCTGGCCAGGCTTTTGCGTTGGAAGACCGTTGCCCGCACCGGCGCGTGCCGCTGGCCCTGGGGCGAGTGGTGGGTTCCGGTTTGCAATGTGGCTATCACGGGTGGACCTTCGACGGCGCCACCGGCAGTTGCACGCAGATTCCCAACCTGCACGCGGATGAGCGTGTACCTGCCCGCTATGGTGCGCGTGCTTATGCGGTCAGCGAGGCGAATGGTTTTGTCCACGTGTGGATGGGCGAGGGTACACCGCAAGGTGAATTGCCCAGCAGCGACTATCAACCGAGCGGGCGCGAATTTACCGGCGCCACCGTCGTCAGCATGAACCATGACCAGTACCTGGCGGCGATGCTCGACGGTCCGCAGTGTTTGCTGGGGTTTTCCCATGTGCGCATGACTGACTTCTTCCTGGGTGATCTGCGCCATGAGCAGGGGCGCATGGTGTTGGAACGCGGCGCGGTGTGGAGCACTCAGTTTCTGCCATCGCAGTTTGTGGTGGATTACCCCTTGATTGTGCGCACTGCGGTGGCGTTACAGGGCGGCATGATTCGGGTGGATCTGCTCAGCGAGGACGAGTTGCCGCTGATCACTTTGATGATCTCAACGGGCGCAAATCGTCGTGGTACCACCAGCGTCTGTTGGCGTGGATACGTGCATCAACAGGTACCAGCCACAGCACCCTTGCGCTGGCGTCTGGCACTTCTGCGCAAACGGCCACCGTTGAGCGTGAATAGCCTGATTGACGGTGCGGCCATTGCGGCCTTGCTTGAAGCGCCGTCTCACGAGCTGCGCACCTTGCGCCAGCCGCATTTGATTCCCGTCAGCGCCGTCGTCTGAGATCAGGAAAACCGACTATGCATGAGGTGCCTTCTACCAATGACACCGCACCAGGCAAAGTGCGCGGCGACTGGACGCCGATCAACTATGACCTTCGCGATACCTGGTTCCCAGTGGCCCATAGCCGTGACCTGAGTGCACGGCCAATCCGGCGCATTATTCACGCACAGCCCTACTACCTTTGGCGGGACAACGGGCAGCCGGTGGCCGCTGAGTTTCATCCTCATCGACCTGACAAGGCACCGCAATTGACCGCATTTACGGGAGGGCGGGGGTTTTATCCGTTAATCGAACGTTATGGCTACATCTGGGTCTGGTACGGCAACCCGGACGGGGCTGATGCGCTGTTGCTGCCACACATTCCTTTTCTGCCGCTGGATGGCAGTCTCCCTGGATACACCCAACGCACCGTGCGTTTTGATGCGACGTCGGCGCTGTCGGTAGAAAACCTGATTGACCTGACCCATGCCGATTTCCTCCACGCCAATACCATTGGCGACGGCATCAGCGAGTCGGATGTGGTGGAGGTGCAATGGACCTCCGAAACGGTCACTCGTACCCGTACCGTTGCACAAAAGTCCGTCGCGCCGATCATGCGCTGGGTCGGCGGTGTGCGCGCGAAGTACCAGGACTTTCGAGCCGTGCTGCACATTCATCTGCGCAGCAACGTGTGTATTTCTTATCCGCGCTTTCGCCCCGGCTATGACGTGCCAAACCTGCAACCTTTCCTGCCGGTGGGTAAACATCGCTCGCGCTGCGACGTTACGTTCAATACCACCGCTGCACCCGCACCCTTTCGTTATGTGATGCCGCGTATCAACTACATCATTCAGCCTCAGGACAACTCGGTTGTACGTCCGCAGAATCAACGTTACTTCGAGGCAGGCGAGCGCCGAGATCTGCATTCGCGTTTCGATACGCCAGGTACACGTTATCGTTACCAGATGGAGCAACTGGCCGAGCGCCAACGCGCGGGTCAGTTTGCCTACGGCAGCGATGCCGAACCGGGCCGCAATATCAGTGCTTTGTTGGGCATGGACGACTGACGCGCAATCTGAGGAGTAGCCAATGGATCTGGGGATCGGCGGACGTACGGCAGTGGTGTGCGCATCTTCCCGAGGGTTGGGCAAGGCGTGTGCGCTGGCATTGGCGCAGGAGGGCTGTGAAGTGCTGATCAATGGTCGCGATGGAGCGACCCTGGCGCAAACCGCTCAAGACATCCTGCGCAGCACCGGTCGACTGCCCCGCACAGTGGTAGCCGATCTGTCCACGTCCGTTGGCCGTGCGGCTCTGCTTGCCGCGTGCCCACAAGTCGACATTCTGGTGACCAACAACGGTGGGCCCGAACCTGGGCGCTTTGAAGATTGGGATCAAGAGGCCTGGCAGGCCGCGATCGAGGCCAACATGCTCTCCGGAATTCTGCTGATTCAGGCGGTAGTGGGCGGCATGCGTGCGCGAGGTTTTGGCCGCATCGTCAACATCACCTCGGCCATGGTTAAGTCGCCACGTTTGCCCTTGGGGCTGTCCACCGCTGCGCGTGCCGGCTTGACTGCTTTTAGCAAAGCCTTGTCCGTGGAGGTGGTGCGCGACAACGTGACCATCAACAATCTGCTGCCCGAGCGAATTGAAACCGATCGCCTGCGCTACATGACCGAACAGGTGGCCAGACACCGCCAGCTCAGCATGGAGCAGGCAAGAGCAGAAATGTTGAAGCCGATTGCGGCGCGACGATTCGGCCAGCCGAGTGAATTGGCCGCAGCGTGCGCTTTTCTCTGTTCGGTTCAGGCCAGCTATATCACCGGGCAGAATCTGCAGGTCGACGGTGGCAGTTACTCAGCCTTGATGTAACCGCCTGCTCGGTCCCTCCAAACGGTGGGCGGTACTTCGCTGGCGTCGAAATCCAGTTCGACTTCTACTCCGTTGGGGTCCTGCATGAACAACTGCCAGGTGCGCTGGGGGCCAGGTGCTCTGATCACCTTGAAGTGCACGCCATGGTGTTCAAGGTGTCGCCACATCGCCTGCAAGCCTTGGGCATGGAACGCCATGTGATCGAGCACGCCACGCCGTGGGTCCGGCATCTGAGTGACGCCCACCACATGCAGAACCGCTTGATCGCTTGCGTATAGCCAGAAACCGGGAACCGGAAACGGTGGGCGTGACCCTTCGATCAAACCCAGTACTCGGACATAAAAATCACGTGTTGCCTCCAATCGATCGGAGACGATTGTGAAGTGGTCCATGCGCAGAATCATCTCGAGGTCCTGGTTGGTGGAAGTGGATATGTGAACAGATGATTAATAAGTGTTCATTACTATTATGATTCTATATTCGGAATAGTAATCTAGCTATGGAATTGATCCGTGATGACTTAGGGTGACGCCATGGATGCGTTCTGCAGCTTTGCTGCAGAACGCGATGGGCAAACAGACACTCGAAGGTGCTGCATGAGCCAGGCAATCCTTGAAGGTATCCGCGTCATCAGTCTGTGTTCCGGCATTGCCGGTTCTGCAGCCGGGCTCCAACTGAGCGAAGCTGGCGCTGAAGTGGTGATGGTTGAGCCACAGAACAACCCAGCAAGGGATCAGCAGGCACTGTTTGCGGTGCTCAATCGCGGCAAGCGCAGTGTCACGCTCAACCTGGAGAACGCCACGGATCGCCAGCAGTTGCAGAGACTGCTGGGCAGTGCCGATGTGTTGCTGCACGATTTCACGCCTGCGCAGGCACGAGTCCATGGGCTGGCGGACGAACAGCTCGCTGCAGGCTTTCCTCGACTGATCATCTCCGCTATCGGCGGCTGGCCACAACGTCATGCGCTGGCCAATTCCGTACCCCACGAAACATTGATCCTGGCGCGCTTGGGCCTGCTGGACGAGCAACCGGCGCATCGTTCTGGTCCGGCATTCGTACGTATGCCTTTTGCAAATTGGCTAGCCTGTTGGCTGTGTGTGATTGGTGTGCTGGCGCGACTGCTGGCACGCCAGCGTGATGGCAGTGGTGGCATAGCTCATACGAGTCTGGCCCAAGCCGCCCTGGTTCCCATGACCATGCATTGGAACCGCGCCCAAGCACCGACACCGGCCTTCGCCAAGGGTCTGGATAAACACATTCCGATCCCGTTGCACCAATGTGCCGATGGGCGCTGGTTGCACGTGCACTATTCTCCGGACAAAACTCCCTGGATGGCCGCAGCGCTGAGTGAACTCGGAGAATCCGAAGTTACTCGTCTTAACGCCTTATGGCCTCCCAGTCATGTGGCGCCAAACTTCGGTGCCAATAAGGCGATCATTGCCACTCGGCCAGCAAAGGATTGGGTCGAGCATTTCTGGCAGCACGATGTTGCCGCACAAATAGCGGCGCCGTTTGGCGATA
Source organism: Pseudomonas faucium (assembly GCF_021602585.1). Taxonomy (GTDB): domain Bacteria; phylum Pseudomonadota; class Gammaproteobacteria; order Pseudomonadales; family Pseudomonadaceae; genus Aquipseudomonas; species Aquipseudomonas faucium. The sequence continues at coordinate 383,411 of NZ_BQIP01000001.1, read as the reverse complement.
TCTACTTTGACGAACAAGCTCGCGCGAATGGTTATGTGGTTGAAGTCGACGATGTGCAGTTGGGCAAGACCCTTCAACCGGGGGCGGCCTGGCGAGTACAACCACCTGCGCGAATTGGCGCCAGTGCGCCGCTGATGGGGGAAGGGAACGCTGGGCTGCTCGAAGCCGTTGTCGAGATTCAGGTTCCGCAGGTGGGTCCTGCCCTCGGGCCCCTGCCACCCTTGCACGGGCTGAAGGTGCTGGACCTGGGCGCCTACCTGGCTGGACCGTTTGCTTGCATGTTGCTCGCGGACCTCGGGGCTGAAGTCATCAAGGTCGAAGCGCCCAAAGGTGATGCGATGCGACGCCTTGAACGAATTTTCAGCGGCACCCAGCGCGGCAAGCTGGGCGTGGCGTTGCAGTTGGGTGATCGGCAAACCGAGCCCACTGTGGAAGCACTGGTGCGGTGGGCCGATGTGGTGCATCACAACATGCGTCTGCCGGCGGCGCGCAAGCTCAAGGTCGATTACGACAGCCTCAAAGCGCTTAACCCGAAATTGATTTATTGCCATGTCAGTGCTTATGGGCCGTCCGGCCCGCGTGCGGATTGGCCTGGCTTCGACCAACTGATGCAAGCCGCTTGTGGATGGGAGGTGGAGCAGGGGGGGGAGAGCCAGGCACCGATGTGGCTGCGCTTTGGTGTGGGTGATTTTTTTGCCGGTCTGTCTTCACTCTATGCCTTGCTGCTTGGATTGTACGAGCGCGACCGCAGTGGCATCGGGCAAATGGTCAGCTCGTCATTGTTGGGCGCCACATTGCTGTCGATGAGCGAAGCCGTAGTGCTGGAGGATGGCAGCCTCACGCCGGTCGCTCACATGAACGCTAATCAGACCGGGTTGAGTGATACCCACTGCATGTACCTGTGCAGCGATGCCTGGCTCGTGGTGGTCGCGCTGCAACTAGATGAAATCCAGCGATTCCAGGCGCTGACTGGCGATCAGCCTCATGCCTACTTTGCAGGTCTCACCCGGGAGGCGGCGCTCGCTGAATTAGCGGCGAGGCAAATTCCAGCACAGCCGGTGCTGGAAGCACAAATGGATGCCTTTCTCGACAGCCCTGAACATGCTGCCGCAGGCCTGCACGCTCATTACAGGCACGCAGTCTATGGCGACTTGCAGCAGATCGGCGCGTTCTGGGACTTCGGTAATTTGCCGTTATCGCTGCGCCGTCCACCGCCGGCCCTAGGCCAACATACAAAGCAAGTGCTGGAAAGCCTCGGCTTTGCCAGCAGTGAACTTGATCGCCTGGCTTCGGCAGGGCTGGTGGCGTTGTAGTCACAGAGATGTTGACCGCCAGCATTCATTGATACGCACAAGGAATACCTATGTACGAGTTAGATTTCAGTGGGAAAACCGTGCTGGTCATCGGCGGTTCCAGCGGTATCGGCAACGGCATTGCTCAGAACTTTCGCCAGCGTGGCGCCGAGGTACACGTGTGGGGCACTCGTACCACTGCAGCGGCGTATCAGGATTCGGCCGACTCCAACCTCGAAGGGTTGCATTACGCTCAGGTCGATGTAGCAGATGCGGCGCTGATCGAGGCTGTCAGTGTGCCTTTCAGGCGACTGGACGTCTTGGTGCAAGCACAAGGTACGGTGCTCTATGACCGGCAGGAGTTTCTCACTGACGGCTTCAAGCGCGTGCTCGACGTTAACCTCACCAGCGTGATGGTGTGTGCGCAGAAGTTTCATCCGCTGCTGATGGAGGCCAAGGGTTCGATGATCACGGTGAGCTCGGCAGCCGCGTTCCACTCAACCCGTGGCAATCCTGCCTATAACGCCTCGAAGACCGGAGCTTTCGGGCTTACTCGCACCCTGGCCGAGGCTTGGGCCCGCGACGGTATCCGGGTAAACGGCATTGCCCCGGGCCTGGTTGAAACCAAGCTGACGCGGGTGACCACGAGCAACCCCAAACGCTTGGAAGGGGCGCTTCGCGCCATCCCGCAAGGACGTCTCGGAACTCCCCAGGACATGGCCAACGTTGCCTTGTTTCTTGCTTCACCGTTGGCCAGCTACGTGCTCGGTCAAACCCTGTTGGTCGACGGCGGCATGCTGTTGGCCTGATCGTTATTTACTCGGAGAATCACTGTGGCCTGGGACTTTCAGACTGACCCTGAGTTTCAAGCGGAGCTAGATTGGATTGAGCGGTTCGTACGTACTGAAGTCGAGCCCCTCGATCATGTGCTGGGTAGCCCGTGGAATATCCACGATCCGCTGTTCAAGCAGTTGGTCAAACCACTTCAGGCGCAGGTTAAGGCGCGCAAACTGTGGGCGTGTCACTTGCGGCCGGAACTGGGGGGCACCGGTTATGGCCAGGTGCGCCTGGCATTGATCAATGAAATTCTTGGGCGCTCATTGTTCGGTCCGATTGTATTTGGCTGCCAGGCGCCGGACTCGGGAAACGCCGAAATCCTCGCGCACTATGGCACGCCCGCACAGAAGCAGCGTTACCTGCAACCTTTGCTCGATGGTGACATCGTTTCCTGCTTCGCCATGACTGAACCGCAGGGAGGAGCGGATCCCGCGGTATTGACCACCCAAGCGGTGCGTGAGGGGGATGACTGGTTGCTCAGCGGTGAAAAATGGTTTGCCTCCAATGCTCGGTATGCATCGTTCTTTATCGTCATGGCAGTGACGGATAAGACGGTCCCGGTATACGAAGGCATGTCGATGTTCATCGTTCCCGCCGACGCACCAGGTGTCCACATTATCCGAAACGTCGGTATCGCTGATGATCCGGCGGCCACCCACGGCTATCTGTCATTTGATAACGTGCGAATACCTGCAACAGATATGCTAGGTGCGCCGGGACAGGCATTCGTTGTGGCTCAGGTGCGTCTGGGAGGAGGTCGCGTACACCATGCCATGCGGGTGATCGGGCAAGCACAGAAAGCCCTGGATGCGTTGTGCGAGCGGTCCCTTTCGCGTAGTACAAAGGGTACCCGCTTGGCGGACAAGCAAATGGTCCAGGAAAAGATTGCTGACTCGTGGATCGAGCTGGAGCAGTTTCGTCTATTAGTGATGCGCACGGCCTGGCGAATCGACCACTATCAGGATTACAAGCAGGTGCGCAAAGACATCTCGGCGGTGAAGGCCGTCATGCCCAAGGTTCTGCATGACATTGCTGCACGCGCCCTGCATGTGCATGGCTCGCTCGGGGTTAGCGAAGAAATGCCATTTGCCGGCTACATCCTGCGCTCTTTCCAGATGGGCCTGGCCGACGGGCCGACCGAGGTGCATAAAGTCACGGTGGCGGACCAGTTACTGCGCAACTATCTGCCCTGCGACGAACTCTTCCCCGACTATCACCGACCTACAGCGGCGGCCCGTGCCCGGGAAAAGTATGCCGACGTAATGGCCAGCCTGAGTGAGCTGGAGCCATGAGTCGCTGTCAGGAACTGGTCGATTTTGAGCGTCTGGCCCATTGGATGGACACGATGGGCCTGGAAAGCGGGCCCATCGAGGCGCCACAACGCTTAACTGGAGGCACGCAAAATTTGCTGCTGCGCTTTCGCCGGGGTGAGCGTGACTTTGTATTGCGCCGGCCTTCCGCAGAGCTGCGTGAAGTCGGCAGCAAAACCATTGCCCGCGAAGCTCGTTTGCTCAAGGCTTTGGCCGGTTCCCAAGTGCCCCATGCTGGGCTGATTGCCGATTGTGCCGACCAGAGCGTTTTAGGGGCGAATTTCTATCTGATGGAGCCGGTGCAGGGCTTCAATCCCAATAATGCTGCTGGTCTTCCTGCACCACATGCCAATCAACCGGCACTGCGCCGCCGTATGGGGCTAGCCATGGTGGATGCGCTGTTGCGATTGGGTGAGGTTGATTTCGAGGCGGTTGGTTTGGCGGGCTTCGGGCGACCGGAGGGTTTTCATCAGCGTCAGGTGTCACGTTGGCTGGCTCAACTGAACAGCGTCAAGGACTACTCGGGTTGGCCTGGTGCGGCCGGTCTGCCAGGCCTCGAACGCTTGGCTAGCTGGTTGAACGAGCATTGCCCGCAACAGTTTCAGGCCGGTATCCAGCACGGCGATTTTCACCTGTCCAACGTGATGTTCCAACCCAACAGTGGAGAGCTTGCGGCCATCGTCGATTGGGAGCTGGCAACCATCGGCGACCCTTTACTCGACCTGGCCTGGCTGGTGGTCACCTGGCCCGGTGCCGATGGTCGAGGCGCCGGCACGATCGAAGTGCACCCATGGGATGGTTTTTGCAGCGGCGAAGAGCTAATCGCCCACTACCGCGGCGGAAGTTCGCGTTCGTTGGCGGACTTCAATTGGTACCTGGTATTAGCCGGCTTCAAGCTCGGAATCTTCCTTGAGGTCAGCTACGCGCGCGCTTGCGCCGGTAAAGCCTCGAAGATCACCGGTGAAAAGCATCATGCCTCCGCTCTGCGTCTTTTTGCTTCGGCGTTGCGCCGTATCGAACAACCTGGTTTTTAAAACAACCGAAGAGGGATCGTCCATGCAGCTGGTAGGTAAACGAATCATCGTCACGGGCGGCGCCCGTGGTATTGGCGCGGCTGTGGTCAATGCGTTTGTCGAGGAGGGCGCTCATGTCGTCAGTCTGGACCTTGGCGAAGCATCCCCAATGGTAGGCGTCGGAGGTGGCTGGGCCGAGACGAGAGTCTGCGATATTTCTGACCACCAATCAGTGGACGCGGCCTTTGCATGGGCCTTCGATCGGCTCAATGGTTTGGATGTCTTGGTGCACGCCGCCGGGATTGCACCCAATGCTACGGCCGATGCAATTACACTGGAAGAGTGGGAAAAGGTATTCGCGGTGAATACCCGTGGCACGTTCCTGACCAATCGTGCGGCCTATGAGCGGCTGAAAGGCAGTGGTGGGCGTATTATCAATTTCGCCTCCGCAGCCGGTGTGCTAGGGCAACCTGGCAAGGCGCACTACGCGGCCAGTAAGGGCGCAGTACTGGCCTGGACGCGCACCGTTGCCCGGGAATGGGGGCCTTTGGGCATTACCGTCAACGCCATCGCCCCGGCGATGTGGACGCCGATGTACGAGGCCACTCGCGCAAGTATGAGCCCCGAGCAATTACAGCAGCATGATGCGTACATGGCTGGACAAGTTCCTATTGGCGGACGTCTGGGTGAAGCCGCCCGCGATCTGGCGCCGGTGCTGGTGTTTCTTGCTGGAGACGGTTCGCGCTTTGTCACCGGACAAACCTTGATGATCGATGGCGGGATGTTGATGCTCAGCTGAATAGAATGCAGTATGCATCAAGCCCGCCAGGCTCACCGCCCTTGGCCGTTGCGGATAATCTGCAGGAACTCCTGGCGGGTGTTGTACGACTCACGGAACGCGCCCAGCATCACCGATGTGCTCATGACCGAGTTCTGTTTCTCCACCCCGCGCATCATCATGCACATGTGTTTTGCCTCGATCACCACAGCTACGCCGGCTGCGCCGGTTACTCGCGCAACTGCGTCGGCCACCTGTCGGGTCAGGTTTTCCTGAATCTGTAGGCGGCGGGCGAACATATCTACGATCCGCGCGATCTTTGAAAGCCCTAGCACTTTGCCGGTCGGTATGTAGGCAACGTGGGCCTTGCCAATAAACGGTAGCAAGTGATGCTCGCACAACGAGTAAAGCTCAATATCACGGACAATGACCATCTCATCGTTATCCGATTCAAAAAGCGCTCCGTTGACGATTTGCTCGAGACTTTCCTGGTAGCCGTGACACAGATACTGCATGGCTTTTGCAGCGCGTTTAGGCGTGTCCAGCAAGCCTTCACGTTCTGGATTCTCACCTACACCCTGGAGAATTTCGCGGTAATTTCTGATCAGTTCTTCGTTCATGGGTAACCTTGTTGGATTAACAACCATCCCGGGCGGCACACTGTACAGCCCAGGAAAGGTTTACAGTTGAGTGACCGCGATTTTACGGCTGCCCTGGTTGGCATCATGGAACTGGCCGGGGCCGTTTCGCCATTGCTCCAGCAACTGAGTCCGTCGTTGTTGCGCATGGGCGAGAAAACGCTCCTTGACCGGTCCGTACCCGCGAACGCTTTCGGGTAGCTCCACCAACTCCTGAGCCAGACCAAGGTTGTCGACATTCAAGCCGTTAAGTACTTCGTCGAGAATGCTTTCGTAGTCGGCTAACCAATTACGTTCCACTTTGCGTTCATAGGTGTGGCCGAATGGATCGAGCCAGGTGTTGCGCAGAAATTTGAGCTTCGCCAACAGCTTGAAGCCTTGCAGCATCCAAGGTCCGAAACTGCGCTTTCTCGGTTCACTACCCTGGTTGCTTGCGTTCAACACAGGCGGTGCCAGGTGGAAGCGCAAGCGGTAGTCGCCTTCGAAATTGGCCTGAATTTTTTCCAAGAACTGACCATCGGTAAACAGGCGGGCTACTTCGTATTCATCTTTGATGGCCAACACTTTGAAGTAGTAACGAGCAACGCTCGCTGACAGCTTTCCGGGTTGTCCCTGCAGTGCTTTTTCCGACTCGATGAATTGCTCGACACGTAACCGGTAGCGTTGGGCATAGGCGTAGTCGTGGTAAGCAGTGAGAAATTCCACGCGTCGTGCGAGTGTTTCTTCCAGATTTTGTGAAAGTTGGCGATCTGCGCTCTTCACATTGGCCGCTTCCAGTTTGCGCAGTACCCGTGGCAAGTCATGGGCGCTGCGCTGGCCCCAGGCAAAGGCCGAAAGGTTGAAGGGCACCGCAGTACCATTCAATTCTATGGCCTGTATCAGCGCCGCTTTACCCACCGGCAACCAACCTTTCTGGTAGGCATAGCCCAGCATGAAGGTATTGGTGGCAATGGAATCGCCCATCAAGGCCGTAGCGATTTTGCTCGCGTTGACAAAATCAGCTTGAGCCGAACCCGCCGCTTCGACGATTTGCGCCGACATGTTGCTGGTCTGGAATGTCGGGTCGGGGTGTTTCAGCAAATCACCACTTTCCGCCTGCTGGGCGAAGGTACGCACAAAGGCGCTGGTGATGGTTTCTTCACTGTTGATCAAGGCATGAGTCACGCCATGACGCAGCTTGGAGAGGGTTTCGGTATTGGCACTGACCACCAGGTCGCAACCCAGCAGCAACGCGGCTTCACCTTCAGCAATACGAGGTGCGAAGAGTTGCTCCTGGCACTCGGCAATACGGATATGCGACCACACCGCCCCCCCTTTTTGCGCCATGCCGGCCATGTCCAGGTTGAGTGTGCCTTTGCCTTCGATGAATGCCGCCATCCCTAACAAGGCGCCGATGGTCACTACACCTGTGCCACCCACACCGGTCACCAGAATGCTGTATGGCTCTTCAAGTGAAACCGTCGAAGGCGTTGGTAATTCCCACTCTTCCTCCGCCGAGGCTGCAAGGGCCTTGGGTTTGCGCAGAGAACCACCTTCGACCGTTACGAAACTGGGGCAAAAACCGTTGAGGCAGGTGAAATCCTTGTTGCAGGAGGACTGGTCGATTTCACGTTTGCGACCGTACTCGGTTTCCACTGCCACCACCGACATGCAGTTGGACTTGCTGCTGCAATCGCCGCAGCCTTCACACACAGCTTCGTTGATTACCACTCGGCGTGCCGGGTCCGGGAATTTTCCACGTTTACGCCGCCGGCGTTTCTCGGCGGCGCATGTCTGGTCATAGATGATTGCAGACACACCCTTGTACTGGCGTAACTCTTCCTGCACTTCCTCCATTTTGTCGCGGCGCAGTACCGGCACACCGTCGGCCAGATCATGGATATGCTGATATTTCTCGACGTCGTCACTGACCACCACCAGACGCTGCACGCCCTCGGCAGCAAGCTGTCGGCTGATTTGCGCCACGCTGAGACTGCCGTCTACCGGTTGTCCACCGGTCATGGCTACGGCATCGTTGTAGAGAATCTTGTAAGTGATTTGCACCTTCGCAGCGATGGCAGCACGGATCGCGAGAATGCCGGAATGAAAGTAAGTACCGTCACCTAGGTTGGCAAAAACATGTTCGGTCTTGGTGAACGGGGCCTGTCCGATCCATGCGACACCTTCGCCACCCATCTGGCTGAACGTCTGGGTCTGCGGATAGATCCATGCCGCCATGTAGTGGCAGCCAATGCCAGCCAACGCTCGGCTGCCCGCCGGCACTTTGGTCGAGGTGTTGTGTGGGCAGCCCGAGCAGTAGTGCGGCACGCGATCCATCAGATTACCGAACTGGTGCTTGCTGGCCAGTTGCGCATCCAGGACGGCCAGACGTACTTGCAGCGGACCATCCTGATGCAAGCGCAAAACGCGCTTGGCCAGCGCGCGGGCAATCATGGCCGGCGTCAGGTCGTTGACCGCGGGCAGCAGCCAGCCGGTGTGGGGCAGGCTCCACTCACCCTTGTCGTCAAACTTGCCGACGATGCGTGGGCGGACGTCTTCTCGCCAGTTGTAGAGTTCTTCCTTCAACTGGTACTCGATCATGTGGCGTTTTTCTTCCACCACCACAATCTCCTCCAGGCCTTCGGCGAATTGCCGAACACCTTCAGCCTCCAGCGGCCAGACCATACCGACCTTGTACACGCGCAGGCCGATTTGCTGTGCCAGGACTTCGTCGATGCCGAGAATTTTCAGCGCCTGACAGACGTCGAGGTAGGATTTTCCGGATGTGATAATGCCGATTCGCGCTTTCGGTGAATCCATCACGATACGGTCGAGGCGATTGGCGCGGGCGTAGGCGAGGGCGGCGTACAACTTGTGTTCCAGCAGCCTTTGCTCCTGTGCCAGGGGAGGGTCTGGCCAACGGATATTCAAGCCGCCTTCCGGCAGTGGGATATCCGGAATAACGGGCTGAACGCGGTGGATGTCGATATCGACAACGGCCGCGCTTTCTACGGTGTCCGCCACCGCCTTGAGTGCTACCCAACAGCCGGAGTAGCGCGACATGGCCCAGCCGTGCATGCCGTAGTCGAGGTATTCCTGCACGCCTGAGGGAGCGAGGACCGGCATCATCACCGCTTTGAAAATATGCTCTGTCTGATGCGGCAGCGAAGAAGAACGAGCACCGTGGTCATCACCGGCAATGGCCAGCACACCGCCAAACTGCGAGGTGCCCGCAGCGTTGGCGTGACGGAACACATCGCCGCAGCGATCGACGCCGGGGCCTTTGCCGTACCACATGCCGAATACACCGTCGTAGGTGGCGCCTTCAAAGATATTGACCTGTTGGGTGCCCCAGATCGATGTGGCGGCAAGATCCTCGTTCATGCCCGGATGGAACACCGTGTGGTGCTCCTTGAGATAGTCGCGGGCTTTCCACAATGCCTGGTCGAAACCACCCAGTGGCGAGCCACGATAGCCGGAAATGAATCCGGCGGTATTCAGACCATTGGCCAGATCGCGTTGGCGCTGCATCAGGGGCAGGCGCACCAGCGCCTGGATCCCAGTGAGCAAAACTTTTCCGCTGTGCTGGATGTATTTGTCATCCAGAGACGGGGACGCACTCATGTTCATCCTCCAGGCTTTATTGTCATGGCGGCGCCAGGAGAGCGGCGATGCCTAGTTATTGGCCGGAGTCTAGGGAGAGGGGAGGTGGATCGTAAAATCACAAAAACAGGCAGGTGGTATTGGATACTCAGATACCGGAACGCAGGGCGTTTTTTGGCGATTTTGTACAGGGTGTTACTTATGGTGAAACGTCAATTTCATTGTGCTGCCTTTTTGATATCCCCGCAGAAAATATCGACGCTGCCATCGGCCGGCGTGGTGGTGACGACCACGGAATAATCGCCGGTAAACAGCTCCGACATGGCGATGGGCGCGTTTCTTGAATAGGTCCAGCCGCGAGTCGAGGTAATGCGGTTGGTGTTGATCCGGTCATTCATTGCGTAGGTAACCGGGCCGGGCTGTTTGCAGGTGCCTTTATGAATGGACGTATAGAGGTTCAAGGGTCGAAGTGTCCCACTGGGGACGCCACTGATGACGAAGGTAAAGCCGGTCCCATTACCCTGGCTGACCAAGGTTGTATTGGCAATCTGGCCTAGGTTCTGTGGTGTGGCAAGCAGGGGAATAGTCACTGTCTGGCTTGATGAATGCGTACAACCGAAGATTACCAAAGTGGCCACCAGAGCCGCCGTTGGGGTTCTCACGTTCATGATCAACCTCCTGTGCTCAAAAAAGTGCAATGCGGAGATTTTGGGTATAGCTCATTGAGCGTTTACTTGTGGGAGAGGTGGACAGAGGGCGGTAGCACCTGGGGCGGGGTTTCAAGCCGCACGCGCGGGGTGGCAGGCAAAAACTCAGTTGAGCTCAGTAAATATATGGACAAATATCTTGAATATGTTCAATTATCTCTCCAGCGCAGACTGAAAACAAAACAGAAAAGGAGAACCCCATGCGTGCAGCAGTCATTTCCGAGCGCAACGCGCTGCCGGTAGTCGGTGAGTTTCGCGAGCCAGAACCGCAAGATGGTTCGGTGCTGATTGATGTCGATACCGCTGGCCTTGGCGGCTGGGATGTATTGGGAGCCTATCGTCTGGGCGTTGAGTATCCTTGTGTCATTCGGGGGGAGGGCGTGGGCCGTGCGCCGGATGGCCGCCGGGTGTACTTCGGTGAACGTTCGGTGTTGCCATTCGGCGCTTGGGCTGAACGCACGTTGGTGCCGCAGGCTGAAGTTTGGAATGTGCCTGACGATGTCGACGATAAAACTGCAATCAGCATGGGCATCGCCGCGACCGGCGCCATTGTGCCGCTGGAGAAAGCGGCAATTCAAAAGGGCGAGAAGGTCTTGATCCTCGGTGCCACCGGCACCTTGGGTCAGATTGCTTTGCAACTGGCGCGCGGCATGGGCGCGGGCAAAGTGGTTGGCGCGGCGCGCTCGGCTCAAGCATTGGGCCGCTTGAAGTCGCAAGGCATCGCAGACGAAGTGGTCACCCTGGGTGGCAGCGATGATGTGGGTGCGCTCAAAGAGGCAGCAGGTGGCGGCTTTGATGTGGTCCTCGACCTAGTATGCGGTCAGCCGATGCTGACATCCCTGAAAGCCACCAACTGGGGGGCTCGGATAATGACCATCGGCACTGGTGCCGGGCGTCAACTCAATCTGGATATCGCCGATCTGTTGTTCCGCAATTTGTCGTGCATCGGCACGGGCCAGCGTCCACCGGCTGACCGCGAGCAAATCTGGCTGCGTCTGCTGAAGATCGCCAAAGAGCAGCAGATCCAGGTGGATTATGTGGATTACACCCTCGACCAGGCAGCTGAAGCCTGGGCTGCACAGATCAGCGGACCGCACGCCAAGATCACGGCCACCGTTCGTCGCTGAGCTTCCACGGCGCCCCTGAGCGGGCGCTGGGCACACTCGTGTCTGTGGTGTCTTGCTTCATTGTCAGGTATCGGAAGTAGGGATGATCAAGGGCAAAGATATTTCGATGCGCCACCTGCGCTACTTCGTCGCGGCTGCCGACGCCGGGCAGTTCTCTCAGGCGGCGCTGAAAGTTCACGTCTCGCAGTCGGCAATCACCGCTGCAGTGCTGCATCTGGAAGAGTCCATGGGCGTCAGCCTGTTCGACCGTCTGCCTCATGGTGTGACGCTGACCGCTGAAGGCAACAAGTTCGCGCAACACGCGCGGCACATTCTCGACACGCTGCAGGATGCCCTCAGTGAGCCACTGTTTCTGGGGCACACCATGCGAGGCACTGTTCGTGTGGGTGCGTCCTATACGGTGCTGGGCTATTTCCTGCCTGCTTTGTTGGCACGCTTCAAACGCAGCTATCCGCAGGTGGAAATCGATCTGGTCGACATGGACCGCCACAGCATTGAAACGGCTGTGAACAATGGCGATCTCGACCTCGGGCTGGCCATTGTCTCCAATACACCCAGCCTGAGCGGTTTTGAGCATCAGGTACTGATTCGTTCCCGTCGGCAACTCTGGCTGGCCAGCCAGCACCCACTCATGGGGAAGACTTCCATCAACCTGGAAGACATTGCCGAACACGCCTACATCCTCGCCACGCTGGATGAAGGGGATGTGTCGACGTTGCGTTACTGGGAGTCCCGCGGGCTGGTACCCAAGGTGGCGTTTCGTACGTCCTCGATGGAGGCGCTACGAGGCTTGGTGGCCCATGGTTTTGGCGTGACTATTCTGTCGGACATGCTCTACCGCGCGTGGTCCCTGGAAGGTAAAAAGATTGAGGTTCGCCCACTGGCGGATGTCATTCCTCCCATGGAACTGGGGTTGATCTGGCTGCCGGATCACCGTTTGTCCGAACCGGCTCAAGCGTTCCGGCAGTTTCTGATCATGGCCTGCGCTTCATAACGCGGCTATTCCCGATCGCCGCAGGCCGGCGGCCAGGTCCCGTTGTTCATCAAGCTATCGAAGGTCTCGGTCATTTCCTGCACCAAGTTCGGGTAGTCATGGCGCACCCACCACAGCCACAGATCTATCAGCGCTCCGACAAAGCAGCGCACGGCGGCCTCACCACGCATGTGTTCGACCTGATAAAGGCTCTGCTTTCGATAGTGCTCACTTACCTGACGACGGCGTATCCACGGCATGTACATTTCCTAGCGCCCCACCAGCTTGCTTTTTGTTTGCCCATTTTTGCCAACCGCGTGGTTTTCACATCTTTGAAATTCCACTTTCCATTGCCAAATAAATGAACAGATATCAAAAATGTGTTTATATTGGTAGCGAGCAACTCAGACCTCAATTCGAGCCAATCATCTGCCCAACGGTGATTCGCTGCGCTGGCTAATACAACAAGGAGAACGCCATGCTGATCGATGTCCACGCCCATCTGCTGACGGAAGGCATGCTGAACCGCCACGAGTTCTGGGGGCCCTTCATGAAGGTGCAGGGGTTGACCGTGGGGCACTTTTCCCTCGGGACCAAACAACCGGCCAAGGCCGCGACGGATGCTGAAGCGCAGGCCAACATCCTGGCGCGCATGAGCCATGCCAGCCGGCGCAAACTGATGGCAGAGCGAGGCGTGGATAAACTGGTCATGTCCACGCCGTCGCACTGCTTCATGTATTGGGCAGGTGATTTCGCCAATGAATATGCACGCATCTGCAATGAGGAGTTGTCGGCGTTCTGCCGTGCTGATCCGGATCACTTCGACTTCTGGTGCCACGCCAACCTGGCGGACCCTCAGAATGCCGCCAGGGAAATCGAACGTGCCGTGACCCAACTTGGCGCCAAGGGTGTGTGTGTGGGTGGGGCAAACTTCAATGGTCTGGAAGCTCACGACGAGCGCTTGTTCCCTGTCTGGGAAACGCTCACGCAACTCGATGTGCCGATCATGGTGCACGGCTTCAACCAGTCGATTTACTGGGGTGAAAAACACACCGACGACAAGTTTGAAACCACCTCGATCGTGGGGGATTGCGTCGATGAAACCCTGTTCTTCTGGTACCTGATCTGCGGCGGCGCCCTGGACGTTTTCCCGACCCTGAAGACCTACATCACCCATGCCGGTGGCATGGCGGTTTTCCAACTGGGGCGTTTGAGTGAACTCAACCGGGCCATGGCACCGGACTCACGAAACAAACGACCACTGCTGGAATACATGCAGAACTTCTATTTCGACCTCGATGTGCATGCCCCTGGACTGCGCCGCGGTGTGGCGGAGGTGGTCGGGGCAGATCGCCTGCTGTACGGAACCAATTTCGGTGGGGCCTACGACCATGGAGATCTGACGGAAGGACTGGGCCTGTCCACCCATGACCGCGAGCGGATTCGCAGCGGCAACGCTATTGAGTTGCTCAAGTTGAGCGTGCCGGCCAGCGCCAATCGGGTGCTGACGCCGTGACGGGCGGCCTGCCGAACGTACCGGCCGGGCGGCCTTATCCGCAGCGTGACGGCCGTCTGCCTCGGAACCTTGACGAGGTCTCAGCAGCGTGGCTTACGCGGCTATTGCAGCCGCGCTACCCGGGCATAGAAGTGCTGACGCTGTCTGCGGTGGAGGTGCGTAATGGGCATACCACCAAATACCGCGTCAGACTCGAATTGAACGAAGTCGGACAGCGCGCGGGAATTCCCGAGCATGTTTGCCTGAAGTCGAATTGGTCCGAGGGGTTCGAAAGCGGTGATATCTGCGAGCTCGAATCACGTTTCTATTGTTTGGCGCACGGTTGGTCCGACGCCCCTTTGCCGGCCACTTATTTCACTGACTGGGACGCCGATGGGGGTGGCCGAGGTGTGGTGATGATGGAGGACCTTGGGCTGGCGGCCGGACAATTCGGTCACAGTACCGATCATCTGGGAGTGGACGGTGTCGCTCGAGGGCTGGAATCGCTGGCCTCCCTTCACGGCGCCTCCTGGGGTCATTCGAGTTTGCAGGCGCAGGACTGGTTACCGGTGTCGATGGCCAACGCGGTGGACTGTGACGGCTTGCTGCGCATGTACAACTACATCAAGGTCAATCTGCGCAAACCGGACTACCGGCGTGTGCTGCCGGCGTGGATGTACGAGACACCGGAACTGTTCAGCCATGCCTTCGATGAATTGGCGGCCTTTGAACGGGAGCAGACTTCGCCCGGTTGTGTCATCCATGGCGATTCGCATCAGGGCAACAGTTTTCTGCGCAGCAATGGTCAGCGTATCTGGCTGGACTGGCAGCTGGCTCGCCGCGGTCGGCCATGGCGGGATGTCGCCTATTTCATGATCGGCGCATTGACAGTGTCGGAACGCGAGGCTGACGCTCAGCGTCTGCTTCGGGTATACCGGGAGAAGTTGCTCAGTCTCGGGGCCGAGGGTGTGCTTGATCAAGATGCCGCTTGGGAGCAAATACGCCGATGGCCGGTCTGGGGCATGCAAACGTGGCTGTCGAACATGGATGATTGGGGGCAATCGGGTTTGCCAATGGTGGAGCGCTTTTTTGCCGCCGCCGAGGATTTCGACACCGTGCGTTTGCTGACTCATCGCCGCAAACCACGTCGAACGCCGATACTGGGGCAGGGCGCGCGGCCGTTGACGCCAGCCTATCAACATTTATTGGAGGATTGAGCTTGCTTCATCAGGAAACATTGCGATTACAGGGCGCGGACAATTTTCGCAGCCTCAAAGGCATGGTCGCCCGCTGCGGGCGACGCATTGGCAGCGATGCTCTATTGCGTGCAGACCAGTTGCACAGTTTGACTGATGAAGACTGGCAGACGCTTCAACGTCTGGGATTACGGACCGTCTGCGATTTACGCAGCGCCGGCGAGCGAGATCGTTACCCCAATCGAGTGCCTGACGCTGCAATCAAGCATCTTCACCTGGAGGTCCTCGGTGATGCACGTGCCAATCCGCGTGTTGCTGCGATGCTGACAGACACCCCTCAGGCACAAGACGCGCAGGACATGATGCTGGCGGTCTATCGGCAACTGCCGGGCTTGCTGGCGCCCCTGCTGCCGACATTGTTCAAACTTTTCACCGAAAACAAAGGCTCTGTGCTGATTCATTGCACGGCAGGCAAGGACCGCACGGGTGTAGTGGTCATGCTGCTGCTACATGCCCTTGGTGTGGCGCCTGAATGCATCATGGATGACTACTTGTGCTCGGCGCGGCGCTTCAGTCAGTTGAGTGCAGCACGCCAGGAAGCGATCAGCCACGCAGTGAGCCGGATGGCAGGTCGGTCGGTCAGTGAAGCGGCATTGGACGCAGTATTGGATGCCCGACCTGAGTATTTAAATGCTGCTTATAGGGTCATCGAATCCGAATATGGCGGCCTGGACCGCTACCTACAAAGCTTCAGCGGCTTGAGTACCGCCGATTTTCAGACATTGCGCGATGCTTTGCTGATCGCCTGAGTGACTGCGCGGGTTTTTTCCCGCGCGGGCTTCCACTGTGCCAATACGATCCCCAGCAGGATCAATCCACCTCCCACTGCGTGATACAGATGCAACGTTTCCCCAAGCAGGCTGATGGCTAGAATCGCGGTGAACAGGGGGACCAGATTCATCAACACTGCGGTTTTTTCTGCTCCCAGGTTTTGCAGGCCTCGCATCCACAGGCCAGGCGCAAGTGCCGAAGCGAACAGGCCGGCGAACAGTACCAGCGGGATGTTCTCGGCCGTCAGGGCTATCGAGGGCGCCAGCACAAAAGGTGGAATCAGTAACAGCGTGCCGCAGAGGATCTGCACATAGAGGCTTTCCCAGGTCGGCAGGGAGATTTGCCAGCGTTTCACCAGCACGCAGTACAGGGAGTAGGACAGCGACGCCAGCAGCATCATGAGTTCACCCTGGCCTACACCATGCTGCCAAAGCGACGGCAGGTTTCCGGCTGCCAGTAACCAGGCCAAACCGGCAAACGAAATCAGGGCGCCGATCAGCAATGACGCTGTCGGACGGGTATTGAGTACCGGAAAAGCCAGCAGCACGGTGAGCAGGGGCATGGTTGCCAGAATCAGTCCCATGGACGTAGCGGTAACGGTATGCGCGGCAAAATAGGCCAATGACTGGTAGAGCGACATGCCAAGCAGACCCAGCAACAGCAGCTTTGGTAGATGGGGACGAATCTGCCGGCGCAAGCGCCAAACCCTGGGCAATACCACCGGTGACAATACCAACAGGGCGGTCAACCAGCGATAAAAGGAAATCGCCGCCGGATCGATAACCCCCACCGACAGGCGATTGACCACCGTACTGGCAGCCCAGATCAGTGTGGCAAGAATAGGGAGCAACAAGTTCATTGCAGTGCGCCGACGTGAGAGATGCGCCGGGCGCACCGGGACCATCAGCCAGTTGCCTGGCTGTCCGAGAGTTTCAGAAAGGGCAATCGGGTTATTCGCTCGCCGAATTGCGTGCCGCAATGGCAGCGGCAAAATCGCGTTTGAGAGTCGGGAAATAGGCTATCTGCCCACCCATGCCGCCAGCGATATCGATCGAGGCCGCGCTGATGAAACAGGCGTATTCGCTGGCGAGGAAAAGCGCCATGCCGGCGACGTCTTCAGGTTTGCCATAGCGTCCCAGTGGTACGACCTTCATCACCATGGCGTCAAACTCCTCGCGGCTGACCCCTGGCCCCATTTCCTTGTAGTGGCGATCCCACTGACCGGTATCGATCCAGCCCATGTTCAGGCTGTTGACCAATATGTTGTCCTTGGGCAGAGACATACCTAACGAACGGGAGAGGGCGATGCAGGATGCACGGTTGATGACTGAAGGAATGCCATCAGGCGTAGGAATGGCCCCGGCCAGGGCATTGATTTCGATGATTCGCCCCCAGCGTTGTTCACGCATGTACGGCACCACGGCCTGAACGAAGCGGAAATGCCCCATCTGCAGGATGTTCGCGTGTTCGAGAATGGCTTCCGGGGTCAGGGTATCGATATTGCCGCTACGACCCTGGCCGGCGTTGTTCACCAGAACATCAACACCGCCCCAACTGCTGGCCACTTCTGCCACAAACGCCTTGACGCCTTCGGTGTCGGTTACGTCCACAACCCGGGCAATCACTGCCTGGGCGTGTTCTGCAAGCAACTCCCCGGCTTCGCGGACCGCTATCTCGCTGCGGGCGCAGATCGCTACCCGTGCTCCTTCAGCGGCGAACGCCTTGGCAATGGCTAAACCGATGCCCCGGGAAGCGCCCGTGACGATGACGCGTTTGGCGCTCAAATCAATGTTCATGATGGCTCCTTTTGTTTTTTTCCAGGGATTCGTAGCTCATGCCGGCTGCCGAACGCCACGTAATTCGGGGGTATGCCGGGGCTATTGAATGCCGAATGGAGAAAATCGTCAAAGTTTATTTGAACAATTATGGGTTATGTGTGCAGTATTGGGCCTGCCATTTCCTCTGATTGAACCTGAAGGGCACAATTCTGAGGATAAAATTCTGCATACAGAATGTGAATCTTTATGTGGAATTTTGCTTGATGATCCGCTAGGGTAGATTTCAGCTGAAGAGGAAGGTGGTCCTGGATGCGTGTCAGGCCTCATGAGCGGGGGTTTTGGAGGTTTTTGCGGCGATCTTGCGGGACGTTGCAGATTGCTGAATTGGATGTTTGTGTGCACTTAACGACTGAAAATAAAAATAAAAGGGTAGTGTGTATGAAAAAGAAGACCAATCAGGGTCGGCGGGTTCTGACTCAAGGTGCGCTCACACTGCTGATGGTTGGCAGTGCGCAAGGCTTGATGGCAGCCTCGTTCGACATGCCGAACCCCGACTACCGCGTGCGTTGGGACAATACGATCCGCTACAACCTGGGCATGCGGACGGATAGTCAAGACAGTCACATCATGAAAACGCCGAACTTCGACGAATCGGATGGGAAGTTCGATAAAAACGATATTGTGACAAATCGCCTCGATGTGTTAACAGAATTCGATTTTTCCTATCTGAACGACTGGGGGGCGCGACTCAGTGCGGCTGGCTGGTTTGACCAGGCATACGCTGACGACGACGTTCGCAGCAATGTCCCAGGCTTTGCGACCAGCTATCACAACAACAAATACAGCGATGAAGTGGACCGCTACATGCATGGCCCATCGGGCGAAATTCTCGATGCGTTTCTCTGGCGCAACTTCAACATCGGTGACGTGCCGGTCAACGTGAAGGCCGGTCGTCATACCAACTATTGGGGTGAGAGCCTGCTGTTCGGCGCACACGCCGTGTCCTACTCCCAGGCACCCAGTGATGGCGTGAAGGCCTCCACCAGCCCGGGCATCGAAACCAAGGAAGTGTTCCTGCCGGTCGGTCAACTGTCGGCCAAGGCCCAGGTCACTGACAACTTGTCCCTGGCTGCCCAGTACTTCTATGAATGGGAGCCGACCCGCATTCCTTACGGTGGCACCTATTTCGGTGCGGCGGACCCGCTGTTTGAAGGTCCTGACCAACTGCCGCTTGCTCCCAACGGCGCGACCCTGCAGCGTCAGGATTCCAAGTTCGGGCGTGATGGCAAGAACTGGGGGGTGATGGGCAAGCTCAATGTCGAAGAAATCGAGTCGACCTTCGGCGCCTACTACCGTCAGTTCGACGACTACCAGCCTTGGTTGGCGCCGCAGGTCAAAGCGGCATCGGGCTCTTATCGAGTGGTCTACCCACGCGGTGTGAAGCTGGCGGGCCTGAGCTTCTCTCGAATGTTCGGTACTGTGGCGGTGGGTTCGGAGGTGTCCTATCGCATGAACGGCGCCTTGAACGCTACAGGTGTGAGTGCCCTGGATGACGAGGGGCCTCGTGGCGACACGATCCACTTTATCGCCAACGCGGTGTACGGTGTGCCGCGTAACTTCATTTCGAACAACGCGACGCTGGTTGGTGAGTTCGCATACAGCCATCTGGAACGCGTAACCGAGCACGAAGAGCTTTACAAAGGCGTTGGGGAAAGCGGCTGCGTTAATGGCAGAACACCAACCATTCCCGGTTCTGGAGATGAGTCCGATAGTTGCTCGTCCAGAAACTACTACGCTGTCGCGGTCAACTACACCCCGCAGTACATTTCAATTCTCCCATCTTGGGATATGGACGTTCCGCTGACGGTCAATTACGGTCTGCACGGTAACGCACCGACGGCCGGTGGCGGTAACGAAGGTGCGCTGTCGTACTCTGTCGGCGTCAAACTCACCTATGCCCAACTGTATGAGTTCGGCCTGCGTTACGCAGATACAGATGCTCGTTCCAAACACCTGGCCAATGGTACCGTCGCCGGCAATGGCAACGTCGGCGGCACCGACCGTGGCTGGTTGGCATTTACCTTCAAGACCTCCTTCTGACAAATCCAATAAGAATCGGAGAATGTGTTCATGAAACGACAACTTGCCTTATCCATTGCCCTGATGAGCATGGCGACCTACACGCTGGCTGCGGGCGCTGATGTCTCCGACCTTGGTAAAACCCTGACCCCGTTCGGTGCGATCAAGGCGGGCAACGCCGATGGCAGCATCCCGGCCTATGACGGAGGCCTGACCAAAGCTCCGGCCGGTTTCGTGCCTGACAGCGGTTTTTGGGTTGACCCGTTCAAGGATGAAAAGCCGTTGTTTCGTATCGATGCCAAAAATGTCGATCAATATGCGGACAAGCTCAGTGAAGGGCAGAAAACCCTGATCAAGAAATACCCGACCTATTACATCGACATTTATCCAAGCCACCGTACTGCCGCCTATCCGCAGGCTGTACTCGACGCCACTGTACGCAATGCCACCAGTTGCCAGATCCAGAAAGACGGTCTCGCCGTCGATCCGTCTTGCCGTGGCGGCTTGCCGTTCCCTATTCCGAAGACCGGCAACGAAGTTATGTGGAACCAGCAGGTGCGTTACAAGATCGGCACCGGTTATTCCACCACCTCGTCTTCCAACAGTTGGGTGATCGATGCCAATGGCTCGATCACTAAAACTGCGGAGCAGGCGACGTTCGAAGAAACGCCATACTACCAGGTGGCCCAGCCCGATCGTGATGCATTGATGTATGCCCGAGTGTTCTCGCGCAACGACTATCCAGCGCGTCGTTCGGGAGAAGTGGTGGTGCTGACCGACTTCCTCGACCCACTGGCCAAGGCTCGTCGTTCCTTCAGCTACTCCCCGGGGCAGCGGCGGGTCAAGCTGGCGCCAGAGTTCGCCTTCGACACTCCGGTGGCCAGCCAGGGCGGTGTGACACTGTTCGATGAGCTGCAAATGTTCTCCGGCAGCCAGGACCGGTTCGACTACAAGCTAGTCGGCAAAAAAGAGATGTACATCCCGTACAACGCCTACAAGTTCTACTTCGGTACCAAGCAGGAAGATCAGTTCATGCCGCACCACGCCAACCCGGCGAACGAGCGTTGGGAACTGCATCGGGTTTGGGTCGTAGAGGCCACGTTGAAGCCTGGTATGCGTCACGTTTACAGCAAGCGCACGTACTACCTGGATGAAGACACCTTCGGTGTTGGCCTGTATGACGCCTGGGACAAGAGCGGCGCCCTGTATCGCTCGATCTTTCTCAGTGGCGTGCAGATCTACGACAAGAACATTCCGTACAACGTGAAGAACGTCGTTTACGACTTCAACAAAGGTATGTACGCATTGCTCAATGATGCACTCAAGGGTGGTTACAAGTTCATCGATAAGCCGCTCAGCGAGCGCGATATGAACCCTGAGGCCATCGTAGCCCGGGTCACCCAGCGCTGATGTTCTCCGCTTGTCCCGCCCGTTGGTTTGCGCATCAAGCCACACGGGTAGGACAGGGCGGCTCATGCCGCGCGATGGATAAGGAATAAAAATAATGATTAACCCTTGCCCTGATTCTGTTTTTTTCTCAGCGTCGCGTCTGCTGCTGTCGATCACGCTATCCATTGGTGTGAGTGCAGCGGTGATGACTTCACCTGCCTTTAGCGCGATCGCCGTGCCTGCGGACTCGCTGGATGTGTCCGCACCACGGGTTGACGAGCGTTTGCCAGCGCCATTGCTGTCTGTCGCCAGAGCGGGCGATGCCTTGGTCAGTGTCGGATTGCACGGCCTGATCCAGCGCTCCACCGACTCGGGTAAGACCTGGCAGCAAGTCGATAGTCCAGTGTCCAGCGACCTGGTGCAGGTTCGTTTTCGCGATGAGCGCAATGGCTGGATCGTCGGTCACGACGCTTTGATTTTGCACAGCAAAGACGGTGGCCTTAGCTGGCAAGCCCAGCTAGATGGGCGCCGGCTTCTGACGCTGCTCAATGGCTACTACGGTCCACGTGCTGAAAAAGGCGATGAGACTGCGGCCGCGTTAATCAAAGAAGTTGCAACAGCCGTAAGCACCTCGGCAACTCCCGGCGTGATGGCTGCCCCCTTTCTCGATGTGATGTTCGATGCCCAAGGCAATGGTTTTGCTGTCGGTGCCTTCGGCTTGCTGTTGCATAGTTCCGACGACGGCCAGCACTGGGAACCGTGGATCGAGCGCAGTGAAAACGAGCGCCGCATGCACCTGTACGGCCTGGCGGAACGCGCAGGCACTTTCTATATCAGCGGTGAACAGGGGCTGTTGTTGCGTCTCGACAGTCAACAACAGCGTTTTGTCAAAATCGACACGCCCTATACCGGTACTTACTTCGGTGTTCGAGCTTTCGATCACCTGCTGCTGGCCTACGGCTTGCGCGGCAATCTGCTTGCCAGTTGTGACGATGGCCAGCAATGGCAGCCTGTGGAAACACACCTCAACAGCAGTCTGGTCAGCATTGTCGAGCTGGGCGAGGCGTTGGTCATCGTGAGCCAGGGAGGGCAGTTGGCCAGTCTGGATCGACAGAGTTTGCAGGTTACTCCTCTGGCGGACGCGCGGGTGGGTGAGATCTACGCGGCCAGTGCCACCGAACAGGCTGGAAGCCTGGTTGTCACGCGCTTTACTGGCGCCAAGGTCATCGATATTGCCCAGGCCAAATAAGGCCGCCGGCACGATCCCTCTACGAGAAAGAAAAAATGGTCGAGCAAAAATTCAACAGCGGGATGCCAGTGATTGCCAACCTTGAGGATTTCGACAAGAACTCCGGAGGCTGGTTTGAACGGGTGATTTTCCGTCACCGCGTGTTGGTCGTCATTGCCTGCCTGCTCGCTACCGTGGTGTTGGGCTTTTTCGCGACGAAGCTGCAGGTGAATGCCAGTTTCGAAAAGATGATTCCCAGCTCCAGCCCCTACATCAAGAATTACCTGGCCTACAAAGACCAGCTTCCAGGTTTGGGAAACAGCATTCGCGTGGTGGTGGAGAACAAGACCGGTGATATCTACGATGCTGACTATCTGCTGGCGTTGCAGAAAGTCAACGACACGTTGTATCTGATCCCCGGTGTCGACCGTTCCTGGATGAAGTCGCTATGGATGCCCATCGTCCGCTGGAAAGAAGTGACGGAGGAGGGCATCGACGGCGGTGCGGTGATGCCATCGGATTACAACGGCAGTGAAAAATCGATCACGGCGCTGCGTCGCAACATCATGCGTGCCGGCATTGTCGGCAACCTGGTGGCGAACGACAGCAAGTCGAGCATGATTGTCGCGCCTTTGCTTGACACCAACCCACAAACCGGCAAGCCGCTGGACTACGGTGATTTTTCCCGGCAACTGGAGCAGCAGATCCGTTCGCTGGAGAGCGACAAGATCGGAATCCACATCGTCGGCTTCAGCAAGCTGGTCGGTGACCTGATCGACGGCCTGTATTCGGTCATGCTGTTCTTCGGCGCGTCGGTGGTCATTGCCGGACTGTTTGTCTACTTCTATACCCGTTGCCTGCGCAGCACGTTACTCCTGGTGAGCGTGGCGGTGGCTGGTGTCGTGTGGTTGCTGGGGTTGATGCAGATACTGGGTTACGACCTGGACCCTTATTCGATTCTGGTGCCGTTCCTGATCTTCGCCATCGGTATTTCCCATGGCACCCAGAAAATGAACGGCATCCTCCAGGACATAGGCCGCGGCACGCATAAGTACGTGGCGGCGCGTTATACCTTTCGCCGCCTGTTCCTCACTGGGCTGACTGCACTGCTGACCAATATCGTTGGTTTTGCGGTGCTGGTGATCATTGATATCCCGGTCATTCGCGATCTGGCCCTGACGACCAGCATTGGCGTGGCAGTCCTGATTTT
This sequence comes from Pseudomonas faucium, assembly GCF_021602585.1. GTDB lineage: Bacteria > Pseudomonadota > Gammaproteobacteria > Pseudomonadales > Pseudomonadaceae > Aquipseudomonas > Aquipseudomonas faucium. The sequence continues at coordinate 359,948 of NZ_BQIP01000001.1, read as the reverse complement.
CACCAAGCTCCTGCTGATTCCCGTGGCGCTCTCGTATCTCGGCGTCAGCAAAAAAGCCGCACGTATTGCCATTGCCAAAGATCAGGCCGGCGAGGCCAATCGCGGTGTGCTCGGGCGCATCTGGCACGGCCTGGACCGCTTCACCGAACGTCCGATGGCCACGGCTGTGATTGGTTTGTCGCTGCTGGTGACGCTGGCCGGCAGTGTGGTGATGATGCACCTCAAGGTGGGCGACCTCGACCCCGGAGCCCCCGAGCTGCGTGCGGATTCTCGCTACAACCGCGACAACGCCTACATCACCGCCAACTATGGGCTGTCCAGTGACCAGTTCGTGGTCATCATGAAGACCAACGAAGACAGCTGCCGCCTGTACCAGTCCCTGCAAAGCATGGACAAGCTGGCCTGGCGCCTGCGCCAGACGCCCGGCGTACAGACCACGCAATCGCTGGCCGAAACCGTGCGCATGATCAGTTCCGGCATGGCCGAAGGCAGCTCGAAATGGTTGAGCATCAGCCGCGACCAGGCCATTACCAACTCGGCGGTGGATGCCGCAATGATTTCCGCTCCGGGGATCACTAACCAGCAATGCTCAGTAACGCCGATCATTGCCTACTTAGCAGACCACAAGGCCGATACGTTGAGCCGGGTGCTGCAAGTCTCCGAAGACTTTGCCAAGGGCAACAGCACGGCCGCGAATGCCGAACAGCCCATCGAGTTCTTGCTGGCCGCAGGCAACGCCGGCATCGAGGCTGCGACCAACATCGAAGTGGAGAAGGGCATTATCACCATGTACCTGGCGGTGTATGGCGCCACGGCCTTGCTCTGTCTTCTGACATTCCGCAGCTGGCGTGCGACCGTGGTGGCACTGATTCCGCTGTTGATGACCACCATTATCTGCAAGGCGCTGATGGTCTGGCTGGGTATCGGCCTGAAAGTGGCCACCTTGCCGGTCATCGCTGTAGGTGTTGGTGTCGGCGTGGACTACGCGCTGTACCTGCTCAGTGTGCAACTGGCAGTGCAGGAACGCGGTGGCAGCCTGGCCGTCGCCTATCGTCGCTCGCTGGACTTCACCGGTCGCGTCGTCGCACTCGTCGGCCTGACCATGGCCGCTGGGGTAATTACCTGGGCCTGGTCGCCGATCAAGTTTCAGGCAGACATGGGCATTCTGCTGACCTTCATGTTCCTCTGGAACATGCTCGGTGCGCTCGTACTCATCCCGGCGTTGTCGCACTACCTGCTCAATCCTAAGGGCAACTCCAAAGAAGGGTTGACCCTCGATCTGGAAGACGCCCGCGCGCAGCAGGAATCGCGCAAGCCGGCAGCCGACACCCCCCATCACGCATTGACCGAGCTAGCCATGCCACGGCGTGCTCGCTGACTAACGCATAGCCGGGCACAGACCCGGGCTGACAACTGCAAGGAGAGGACGATGTTCGAGTTATTGATGAGTGCCGACATGATGGTTCCGGACCCGGACGGCATGACGGAAATGTTGGTCGACAAGCTCGGGATCTACAAACATGAACGCTGGCGCCAGGCGTTCGACAATCACCCGTACATTGCGCACTTTCTGCGCGTGCACAAATCGCTGGCAGTGTCGCCAACGCGCATTGAGCCGCAGTGGCACCTGGATCGTCCCAATCCCGGCGACCCGTTGTTTCATGACTTTCTGGAAAGCCTGAAAGCCTTCCAAGGCCATCACCGGCCGATGATCACCCACTCCATCGTGCTGGCACTGCACGGCGACAAGTTCGATGCACTGGTGGACAAATTGATGCGCCGGCGCTTGCCGTTCCGTATGGCGCAACGCACACCGGAGATGCCGTTTGATCGCCTGTGGTTGGGCGCGACACCTGAGAAACCGTACTACCAGCCTGACGTGGACGGCGGGTTGTGCATTGAAATCATGCCAACCGAACCGCTGCAGATGCCGCCAGAGACCTATCAGTTGCCGCCGATGCAACCGCGTGATCTCAAACCCGGCGACATGGTCCGAGTGACTGCGCGTGGCTTCCTGGTCCGCGATCTGGATGAAACGCTGCGCAAGGTGTCGACCAACCTCGACTGGGAGCCGAGCGGCCCGGTCGAAAACATCCGCAGCGAAGGTTACCGTCGTGCGCGTATGGGCTTCACCGTACCCAACAGCGCCACCCTTGATGTGATCGAAGCCACTTACTGGAACACTAACGCCGGTCATTACGTTAACAACTGGGGGCCGGGCCCATATTACATCCGTATCGGCGTTAACGACCTGGCCGCCAAGGCCGAGGATCTGCGCGCACGCGGCACTCGCTTCCAGTGGATCGAATCCTCGGAGGCTGTAGGTGGTCGCGCATTGATCAAGATCGACCCTCAAGAGCTGGATGGTCAGGTCTTCGAGTTCGAGGAGTGCCCTGCATGAGCACAGCGCAAAACCCGCAACTCCCGATCGTGATCAACGAGGCCGTGCGCCTGGAGCGCGACGCCATGGTGGGCTGGGTGGTACTGACCCGGCCCGGTCAGATCAACGCCATCAACGATGACATTCGCCTAGGCGTTCCCCAGGCCCTGGCTCTTCTGCAGAAAGACCCTGAGATCCGCGTGATCGTGATTCGCGGCGAGGGCGAGCGCGGTTTTTGCGCCGGTGCCGATATCAAGGAGCGCCGGGGCCCGGAGTCGAGCCTGCAGGTGCGCCAGCGCATGGAAAACGTACGCTGGATCGAATCCCTGGACCGCATTAGTAAACCGGTGATCGCCGCCATCCACGGCTATTGCATGGGCGGTGGTCTGGAGTTGGTGTTGGCATGTGATATTCGCTTCGCAACCCCTGACGCCGTCTTTGCCTTGCCGGAAACCGGCCTAGGGCTGATCCCCGGTGGCGGCGGCACCCAGCGCCTATCTCGGGTGGTGGCGCCGGGTCAGGCGTTGGACATGTTGCTCACTGGCGACCGGATGGGCGCAGAACAAGCGCAACGCATAGGTCTGGTCAGTCGGCTGGCCAGTGACAGCGCCAAGCTGCTGGAAGAAGTGCGGGCCTTTGCCCAGCGCATCGCCAGCAAACCACCGACCGCATCGGCGTATGTCAAACAGGCGGCTCGCGCGGCACTGGAAATGGATCTGAAAAGAGGCCTGGACCTGGAGCTTGATCTGTTCGCCTTGCTGGCCCCGACCAAGGACGCCCGTGAAGCGGCGCTGGCCTTCAGCGAGCGGCGCGAACCACGTTTTACCGGCGAGTGACACGTCCCCCCCAAAAAATAAGGAACGGACATGAGTTCAGGAAAACTGGCAGGACGGGTGGCCATTATTACCGGCTCGGGCGGTGGTCTGGGGGCTGAGTGCGCCCGGGTACTGGCGTCCCATGGCGCGAGTATTGCGGTAGTCGATATCAACTTCGAGGGAGCAACGGCTGTTGCCCAGTCGTTGATTTCCGAGGGCCATCAGGCCCTGGCAATTGCCACAGATATTTCTTCGGAAGACGCTGTGCAGAACATGGTTGTTCAAGTGAAGGAGCGCTTTGGCCGTATCGATATTCTGCACAACAACGCGGCGATTCTGAATGCCGAGCAACGTCAACTCGATCGTGATTTCGTCAACCTCGACATGCAGGCCTGGGACCGCGCCATCGCCGTCAACTTGCGCGGCGCCGTGCTCTGCAGCAAGCATGTCATTCCGGTCATGCTGGAGCAGGGCAAGGGCTCGATCATTTACGCTACTTCGGGCCTGGGCATGCAGGGCGATATGTCCCTCACCGGCTACGCAACGTCCAAAGCGGGCTTGATGATGTTGCCGCGCATGGTGGCCTCGCAGTATGGCAAGCAAGGTATTCGGGGCAACGCGGTACAAATCGGCCTGGCACCTTCAGAGCACGCCATGCCCGAACCTTTACTGGACATCCTGCGCGATAACCACTGTACCGCCGAGCTCGGTACACCCCGGCAAATCGCCGATGTGGTCGCCTTTTTGGCCAGCGATGAATCCTCGTTTGTCACCGGCACCACCCTGGTGGCCGACGGTGGCTTCAGCAGCCACACCCCCTCACTGGTCGCGATGCGCGCATTGTTCGCGCAGATGGGACGCACCGGCATGTAACGTTGCCCCCCGATGTGCCAAGGGTGCACCGGGGCGCCTCTTCGCCACCACAGCCGCGCTTCGTGCCGCCGTGGTTGAATGACGTCATGGAAGCAAGTGATGAATCAGAACCAAACAGCGGGAAACACTGATTTCGATGTGATCGTGGTCGGTGGTGGCACCAACGGCTTGTCGGCGGCCTGTTATCTGGGCATGGAAAGCAAGAAGGTCTTGGTCTTGGAGGCGCTGGACAAGGTCGGCGGCATGGCGTCTTCGGGGTACCTGATACCCGAAGCACCTCAGCATCTGGTTCATCCTTGTGCACTGGACATGATGTCGATGCGTGTACACGCCCATGTTCCGGCGGAACTGGGGCTTGAGCGCCACGGTTTTAAGTCGGTCGAGCTGGCCCCCGGCTACGTGTATCTGCACCCGGATGGGCAGTCGCTGATTTTCTGGCGTGATCGTGAGAAAACTGCCGCAGAAATTCGCCGCTTCAGCAGCAGGGACGCCGAGGCATTTCTGGCGTTCATGAAGGTCATCGACATGTTCCTCGACATTGCTCTGCCGATGATGCGTGTCGATCCGGCCAAGTCGAATCTGGGTGTCAAATTAAGGATGCTCGGTACCGCGATCAAGCACAAAGCCTTGAAGCCCGAGCTGATGGCGTTGATGACCGGCTCCGCCCTGCAGGCAGCACGCGAACGCTTCGAGCATCCCGTCACCATTTCTGCGATGTGCGCACTGACGGGGCTGGCCGGTGATATCAGCGTCGATGGTGGGGGGATCTATTACGCCTTGCTGGGGTTCCTGCATCGCTTTGGCGTTGGCCGTGTGATCGGGGGCATGCAGCAACTGAGCAATGCCATGCAGTCACGTCTGGAAGAGCTGGGTGGCAAAGTGCTGGTATCGGCCAGCGTCGGTGAAATCGTTGCGAAAAGCGGCCAGATCAAAGGCGTCAAATTGACCGATGGCCGCCAGTTTACTGCCCGGGCCGTGATTGCCGGATGCCATCCAAAACCGGCGCTGAATATGGTTACTCGGGGTGAGATTCCCCAACATTTACTGACACGCATCGCCATGGCTCCAGCTAATGGCAGGGGCTCGGGACCGCTCAAGATCGACGTTGCCTTGCGCGGGCAGATTTCCGTGCCACGCTATGCCGCAGCGCGTGGAGACGGTGTGGATCTACGTAAAACCGTACTGTTGATCGGAACCGAAGAGGCCGTGCTGGAAAACTTTGCCGCCTGTGCCCGTGGCGAAGTACCCAAGCTGCCTTACATCACCGTGGCTGCACCGAGCGCCGCCGACCCTTCACAAGCACCGGCGGGCCAGGATGTGTTGTACATCTATCCGCCGGTCATGCCGGTGAACCCCAACGAGGGTTGGGATGCACTGCGTGAGCGAGTGGCAGATCAGGTGCTGGCGCAGTTGTACGACTATATCGAGGGGATAGAGGGGCAGGTGATTGGCCGTCGCATTGAGGCCGCCCCAGATTTCACTGCTCGCTTGAACACCGTCAATGGCTGCGTGGTGCACATCGACACCACTTCGATGCGCTCAAGCACCATGCGTCCCGCTTATGGCTTGGGTGGTGATACTTTGCCGGTGGCAGGGTTGTACCTGGGCAGTGCGGGCATTCATCCGGGTGGCGGTGTGAACGGCATGGCCGGTCGACTGGCTGCCAAGCGAGTCAGCAAATACCTGAGTAAAAAGGGCAACTGAGCAGACCTGCCCCACACACCGATTTTGTTTAGCACCACGCCGATACCGCTAAGTGTTGTCGGCGTTTTTTTTTGCGCCCAATGAAATGCTGGCCAGGACAAAATCTGCCGAGTATTGGCGCCACGTGGCCATGCCTTCTGCGGAGTCGGTATCCAACCCTGCGAGCGCCGACATCGAGTAGCGGTTGGTGAACCATCCGGTAGTGACCAGCGAAGCGCTGGCCAGCAGTAGCCTCGGGTTGATATCCGCACGAAAGTCGCCGCTGGCTGCCCCGCGCAGCAGAATCCCATCGAGTTTGTTGATCAACGCGGGGGCCATTTCAAGAAAATGGTTGCGCGGCGTCTGGTGCGCGTCGTGATAACGGATGCCTTCCAGTGCGAGGCTGCCGAGGAAAGGATCGAAGCGGTACTGGTCGAAGAAATGATTGAGCACGGTCCGCATTGCTTGCGGTGGGGCCAGTTCTTCTACTTTGAGGTTGAGCAGTTCCGACATGATATTGCTCGAGGACTCATCCAGCACCGCCACGAACAAACCTTCCTTCGAGCCATAGTAGTGGTAGACCAGCTGCTTGGTGACGCCGGCCTCACGGGCGATTTCTTCCACTCGCGCACCGGCCAGTCCCTTCCTGGCGAACTCAACGCGCGCAGCCGCGAGCAAGCGATTCATGGTGTTGCGCTTGCCCTGCTCGCCACCTTCTCCGGCCTTTACCGCCACCTCGTACTCCTCATGCCTGATGGGTTCTGACAATTCACACTTTGAAGCATTTTACCGGTGGGCTTCGTTTGACCCCGAGTCAAACGAAGCGGGCCGCCCGTGCCGACACAACCGCATACCATAGATCGGCAGCCGGGCAATCTTGGTGTGCAAGTAGAAGAAAAACAAGACGGGAGATCCTGATGAGCAACGAAAGCGCAGCACTGGACCTGGCAACCGCCTATTCCGCGGTATCGGAAATGTATCGCGGCACTGACCTTGATATTCACGCGGTCTGCCGCGAACAGCGCTTGAAGTCGCCGATCTATGAGGGCGACTTCATCACTCAGTTCGGCGTCCCGACCAATGCCGGTACCCAGCAGGGCACTCGCCCGACCTACGCCTTGTTTAAGTATCAGGACGTGATGGCGGTACTGCGCGATGGCGCGACCTATACCAGTGGCTTTATTGCCGAAGGCCTGGGGGCATTTTTCGATGGCTTGATCATTCTGGCCATGGACGGAGACGAGCACCGTAAGGTGCGCGCCTTGCTGCAACCTGCGTTCATGCCCGACACCGTGAATAAATGGCGTCCACAGATCGACCAGGTCATTCGCCAGGAATACATCGAGCCGATGCTCCCAGCGAAGAAAGCCGACCTGATGAAGTTTGGTCTCGAATTGCCGATTCGCGTCATGTACGCCTTGATGGGATTCCCTTCGGATGACCCGTCCAAGTACAAGCAATACGCTGCCTGGGCCCTGGCAATTGTAGGCGGTAATCAGATTGACCCGGCCAAAATGGTCGAGGCGCGGCGGCAGGCCGGTATCGCCGTCAAAGGTTTGTACGACGCTCTGGAGGAAGTCGTAGTGCAACGACGCGCCGAAGGCAGCCAGGGTGACGATGTGATTGGCCGCTTGCTGCGCGCCGAATACGAAGGCCGCACGCTGGACGATCACGAAGTCATCACCTTCACCCGTTCGTTGCTGCCGGCCGCCGGCGAAACCACCACGCGCATGTTCGGTTCGGTCATGACTCTGCTGCTCACAACGCCCGGACTGCTGGATCGAGTGAAAGCTGATCGATCGCTGATCGGCAAGTTGATGGACGAAACCACGCGCTTTGAACCGGTGGCCACCTTCAAGGTGCGCGAGACCGCCAAGGAAGTGGAGTTTCATGGCGTGAAGATTCCCAAGGGTTCTTTCGTCCAATGCATGGTGGTCTCTGCCAACCGTGACGAAGACGCCTTCGAAAACCCGGATGTCTTTGACATTGACCGTAAACCAAAGCCGTCATTTGGTTTCGGTTTCGGCCCGCACATGTGCATCGGCCAGTTTGTCGCCAAGGTTGAAATCAGTTGCGCGGTCAACGCGATTCTCGACCTGTTCCCCAACTTGCGTCTCGACCCGAACGAACCTGTACCGCAGATCGCCGGAGCACAGCTGCGTGGGGTTTCCAAACTGCCAGTGATCTGGGACTGAGCCGGATTATAGCCCCGCTTCCAAGCCTCAACAAAAACAACAGAGGGCACTATGAGAACGTTCAAAACCATTCCAGAGCGCGGTGATTTCGGCTTTCAACAACTGGTCGGGCCGCACAACGTGACCGGCGCTTCGATGTCGGCCGAGCGCGGCTTCTTTGGCCTGCACCTGAGCAAGAGTTCGCCGTTCGGATCGGTGCGCGACGAGCAGGGCAACATTTATTCATTCGTCCGCTCGCTGATGGCGCCCAATGGCACGCCAAATCCGACCAAATTCTTTTACCTGAACAACCACGTCGACAACGTCAACCTGCGCATGGACCACGAAAAAATGGCCAGGCAAGCGCTGACTCCTTTGCCGGTGCACAGCCTGGAAGGTGATACCGCACGCTGGGCCAGTCAGCCGGGTGAAGCCGGAAACGCCTGGGAGATCACCGCCAGCAGCGAACGCGTGACCTGGAAGGAAGAAGGCCTGTTTCACCTTGAAGGCCGCCTGCTGGGCCCTGGACTTCAGTGGTACTTGCCGGGCGTGGAGTGGGGCACCTTTTACGTTTCGCAACTGTGGGACATCGCCGGTGTATGCGAAGGGCGCCCGGTAAAAGGTGCCATGGCCCTGGACCAGTTCTACATGGCTGAAGGTGGCGCCATCCACTTCAAGAAAGACCTGGTGGTGAACAACAACAAGCACGTGATCTGGTGGTCCTTTGTCACTGTATACAAGGACGGCACCTGGGATACCGGCTCCTTCATGGTTGGTCACGACCATCTGGGCTACGCCATTTTCAACAATGAAAAAGGCGAAGTGCGGGTCACCACCGATATCGAAGGGCAAACCGAGCACAAGGACGGCAGCTACTTCCTGAAGTCCGCGAAAATCGTGCTTGAAGGCAAGGAAGAGTGGGAATTCTTGCCGGACGAGAAGGGCGAAATGATCGACTTTGTCGGTGGCTTCCCGATCACCGCCCAGCAGGAAGGGCGCTGGCGCCGAGTGGGCGATACCCGCGAGCCGTCGCACTGGCTGGGTTGGGGCGAGTCGGACAGGCGTAACGGTTCGGCGCGGAATGTGCCGGGCAGTGACTTGTAAACCTGTGTCCCTCTGTAGGAGCGAGCCTGCTCGCGATGGGCGTGAACGATAACGCGCTAGGTCTGATACCCAACGGTGCTTTCGGGTTTTTCGCGAGCAGGCTCGCTCCTACAGAGGATTTGCGTTGCTTCAGTAGCCTCTACTAATAACAACAATGAGGATCCGCGATGAAATTCCGTGACAAAGTAGTGCTGGTCACCGGTGCCGGTCGAGGCATGGGACGTGCCATCGCTCTGGCCTATGCCCGAGAGGGCGCCAAGGTCGTGGTATCGGCACGCACCGCTCGATATGGCGAAGAAACCATCGAACAAATCAAGGCACTGGGCGCTCAAGCCTGTCTGGTCGGCGGCGACATCGCCGATCGCGATGCGATCAAGGCGATGGTACAGGGTGGTATGGAGCACTTTGGTGGCCTGGACATCGTGGTGCATTGCGCCGCTGACACCAACCATGGACTGATCGCGGAGATGGCCGACGACACATTCGACCATATCGTTCGCAGCAATATTCAATCGCTGTTCTGGTTGGCCAAGGACAGCGCCCCATACCTTTCAAAAGCCGCCGACAAAGGCCGGTTGATCTTCATTTCTTCCGGTGAAGCCAACCGCAAATACACACCACGCTTGATTGCCTATGGCTCCAGCAAAGCCTTCATGAATGCATTCGCTCGTGGGTTGGCGGTGGAATTTGGTGCGATGAATATCCTGGTCAATGTCGTGGAGCCCGGGCTTATCGGCACGGACCACATGTTGGAAACTCTGGGTAACGAACTGCCGCATAAACTTGCTGCGCACTTCCCGGTGGGGCGTTTGGGGGAGTCTGCGGACATTGCCAATGCCGTGTTGTTTCTGAGCTCCAACGAGGCTTCGTATATCACCGGTACTTCGCTGCTGGTGGACGGAGGCGCCACGATGATCGCGCTGCCAAAAGTCGAAGAAATCCTCAAGGGCGAATAAATCATGTCGCGTGGCCGTGAAGGCGGCTGCGTCAGGAGTCAGGTCATGACAACTGAACAATACAACGGCAATGCAAGGGCTCTTGAGGGCAATGACTTCTCCGAGTTCAAGCGTGGCTGGCACGTGGTTCTACTGGGGCTGTTCGGCATTTGCACCAGCATAACGGCTGCCCTGCTGTATGCCTTCGGAACCCTGGTCATTCCGCTGGAGCAGGCCTTTGGCTGGAGCCGGGGTGACTTGCAGGCCTCGATCACTTTTCTGTTTGCCGGCGTGGCGATTTCCACGCAACTGGTCGGGCCGCTCTATCGTCGTTACGGCTTGCGCCGCGTGGCGATTGTGTCGATCGTACTGCAGATCATCGGCTACTTCGCGATCACTCGAATTCAGGGTTCGATTGGCTGGTTGTACTTGGCGTTTTTTGCGATGCCGATAGTGTGTGCGGGGACCATTGCGATTACCTGGACACAGCTGGTCAATTTCTGGTTCGAGCGTAATCGTGGCCTGGCATTGGCGGTGATCCTATGTGGCACGGGGCTGATGGCGATGATTCTGCCGCCACTGTTGTCGCGACTGATTGCAGCCTACGGCTGGCAAGCCGGATTCATTGCCCTGGGCGCGATGCCGTTGCTGTTCACGCTACCGCTGTCATTAATGTGGTTACGCATGCCAGCGCAGCCCGTCAACACTGATTCGGCGGTGCAGGAGGCGCTTCCCGAGCTGAGCGGCATGTCTTTCAAACAGGCGTTGCGTTCAGGCACCTACTGGGGCTTTAACATCGCCTTGATTCTCTCGGTATCGTTGACCGTGGGCATGGTCACCAACATGGTGCCCATGCTGCAAAGCAAGGGCCTGAGTGCGCAGGAAGCCAGCCAGATCTTCAGTACGTTCGGCATTTCCATCATTTGCGGGCGCTTGTTGGTGGGCTATCTGTTGGACCGCTATTCACCTTCTGTGGTCGCGGCCGTGAGCCTGGCGCTACCTGCGTTGGGTTGTGCCATTTTTCTCTTCGGGGGAGCGCAGAACATCCCGTTGCTGGTGCTCGCCACCTTGTGCATTGGCGCCAGTGCCGGGGCCGAGTTCGATCTGGCGGCATTCCTGATGGCACGCTATTTCGGCCTGAAAGACTACGCGCGAATCTTCGGTTTGCACTTGTGCCTGATCACGGTGGTATCCGGGCTGGTGCCCATGCTGTTCGGTCATCTTTATGAAGTGTACGGCAGTTACTCGGCGGTGCTGGTGTGTTGTTTCTGCTGCGCCATCATCGGCCCGACCATTCTGCTGTGGCTGAAGATGGAGCCGGCCTTTCTGGCTCGACAACAATACCTGCAAACGCAGCAACACGTCTGACCCATATCCGAGGATGAATGTGAAATGAGCATGGACAAACACGCAATCGACCACTTCCTGCATGGTCAGATCGACTGCTGGAACCGGGGCGACAAAGAGGGATTTTTCGCTCACTACCGCAGCGTATCGAGCAATGGCTTGAGTATCGAATACGTCGGCAAACCACAGCACGACGCCTGGCAGGTTCTGGAGGGAATGTGGGCGCAGCAGCAACCGAATATTCGGGTCGAGGTGCGCCAATGCATCGTCAATGGCAATGAGGCGGCGTGTCATCACCTGAATGCTTTTCGCGAGCAGGAAGGCGGCATCGAAACGATTGAGTTGTATCGGTTCGAGGAAGGTAAGTTGTTTGTGAGGTACTTCATCAACCAATAAGCTTCAAAGCCGTTATGCGAACAGCACAGCCACTATGGCTGCGCTGTTCGCATGGGTTGCTACACACCATCGGCGGAGAAGGACAGGTGACGCCAGAGTTCGATTTGCGCGAGCATTTTGTTGAGCTTGTCACTGACCTGCTGGTAGGCGTCGGAACCTGCCAGATAGCGCAACGGTGGATGTTCACTATTGGCCAGGTGCACAAGCGCTTCGCCCAGTTTCGCCGGGCTGCCGGTTTGTTGGTGGTTGTAGGCGGCCGACGCGCTTCTGACCTTGGCAGTGAAGGTCGCGTAATCCTCCAGCCCACGTGTACCGAAGACCGCGGAGCTGGGATCAAGGAAGTCGGTACGGAATACACCGGGTTCCACCAGCGTCACCTTGATGTCGAACTGGGCCACTTCCTGAGCCAGTGACTCGGAAAAACCTTCCACAGCAAATTTCGAGGCGCAATACAGTGCGGCTCCACCCATCCCTACCACACCGCCCATCGACGACACGTTGAACACGTGACCGCTGCGCTGCCGGCGCATGACGGGCAGTACGGCGCGGCAGACGTTGAACACACCAAACACGTTGGTTGCAAATTGCTTGTCGGCTTCACTGGCGAGATTGTCTTCGAAGGGTGCCAGTTGGCCGTAGCCTGCGTTGTTGACCAGAATGTCTATTCGGCCAAAACGTGCCACCGCAGCCTCTACGGCACTGAGTGCCTGGGACTCGTCGGTCACGTCGAGCGCCACGGCCAGGACACGCTCGCCATAGTCGGCGAAGGCATTTTGAAGGGGTTCGATACGTCGTCCGCTGACCACGACCTTGTCCCCGGCTTCCAGGGCGGCTTTGGCAATGGCAGCGCCCAGGCCGCGGGTCGCGCCGGTGACAAACCAGACTTTATTCATTGCGTTGCTCCCGTCTTTGCAAGAAAAAGCCGCACTCAGAATCGGGTGCGGCCATGGGGTTGGGTCTTCGTGCAGGATCAGTCGCGGTTGGCTGCTTCCCAGGTTTTGAGATCGAAGCCTTCTGCAGAGGCTTCGGCTGCGGTCAGCCTGGGGGCGCGGGAGAGAATCTTGCGAGCCGCCATGTGATCGCCCATGCGATTACAGGATTCCACCGCCACCAATCGATCATTGCGGAAACACAGGACCGACAGTTGTTTGTCCTGAGCCGAACCCAGGACCACGGTGCTGTCGTATCCGTGGGAGAGTCCGGCGATCTGCAGCTTGAGGTCGCCCTGATCGGTCCAGAACCAGGGCAGGGCACCATACGGCGACGGTTTACCCATCAAGCGGGCCGCCACGGCGCGAGCCTGATCTACGGCGTTCTGCACCGACTCCAGGCGAGTATGTTTTTCATCGTTCTGCAGGCAAGGGAAATTCGCAACGTCGCCCAAGGCTGAAATCCTTGGGTCAGAGGTGAGCAGGTTGGCGTCGACCTTGATGCCGTTCTCGATCGCCAAACCCGCTTCGGTTGCCAGTTGTGCATTGGGAATCACGCCAATACCAAACACCACCAGATCGGCGGGCAGGGCGCGTCCGTCGGCGGTTTGCACGGCGCATACCTTGCCGTTGTCACCATCGATGCGGCTAAGTCCCTCGCGGAAGTCGAAGTGCACGCCCCATTGTTCATGCGCCTGGCGGAACAGCTCGGACATTTCCCGTGAAACCGCCCGTGCCATTGGTCGCTCGGCCAGTTCCAGCACGTGCACGTTAGCCCCCAGCGCCGCAGCCACCGCGGCGAACTCCAGGCCGATGAAACCGGCTCCAATCACCACTACATTACGCGCAGCCTTGGCCAGCGGCGCCAGTGCATCGGCATCGGCTTTGGTTTTTATGCCGAAGACTTGCGGTAAATCGGCTCCCGGCACTGGCAGAGGACGGTTATGCGCACCGGTGGCCAGGACCAGATGGTCATAATTGATAGCATCGCCCGAGGCCAGAACCACGCGACGGTTCTGGCGATCAATCGCAGTCACCTGGTCGTGCAACAAATCAATGCGCTGGGTGGCGTAAAAGTCGGCTGGACGGAACAACAGATTGGTGTCCTGGATTTTGCCGAGCAGATACGCTTTCGACAGCGGCGGGCGCTGGTAAGGCAGGCCGGGTTCATCACCGATCAGGGTGATGTGGCCTTCGTAACCTTCCTGGCGCAATGAGGTGGCGACCTGGAAGCCGGCCTGGCCAGCACCGACAATAACGACTGAGGCGAGGGTCATGACAACTCCTTGGGGCGTATTCAGAATTGCGAGGAAGGCAAGTGCAACACCATGCCGTCCATCTCTTCGCTGATGATCAATTGGCAGCTCAGTCGACTGTTGTCACGACGCTCGAAGGCGTACTCAAGCATGTCGTTCTCCATGCCTTCCGCTGCTTGCACTTTGTTCAGCCAGGCTTCGTCGACATAGGTGTGACAAGTGGCACAGCTACAGGCACCGCCGCAGTCGGCGGGAATGCCGGGTACCGAAGCGAAGGTCGCGGCTTGCATCACCGATTGGCCAATGTCGCCTTTGACCTGATGGGCGGTGCCGTTGTGTTCGATAAACGTCAGAGTGGGCATGTTCTGCTCCGGTTCTTGTTGGGGGCTCAGGATTGGCTGGGGAGCGTTTGTGCATTGAAGCGCGGCACTCGCCCAAGGGTCAGTAACAAAAGGGGGCCGATCAGGCAGCAGGCGGCGCTGTAGACCAGCATCGCCGTGTAGGAGCCGGTGCGTGCCAGCAGATAGGCAAAGAGCAGTGGGGCCAGCGCCGAGGCCACGGTGTTGAGGCCTTGATGGATGCCAAACAGGCGTCCGTACTCTCGCAAACCGAAGTAACGGGCAATCAGGAAAGCGGCGATATCGAATTCTGCTCCCGCGCCAAAACCGACCAGCACCGCTGCCAGCAACAGGGGTGCAAATTCAGTGGTCGGGCTCAGGTAGATGAAGCAACCGATGGCAGGCAGCACCAGGCTGAGTGCTGAAACCGCCGGTGGCCACAGGCGATCGAGCAGGTAGCCGATCAGCATCCGGCCGAAAATCAGCGAAATGCCAAAACCGCCAAAAATAGTCGCGGCCTCGGCAGCGGGTAAACCCCTGGCTTGCAGCATGGGCACGGTGCTGGTGACCATGCCTACAATCGAAGAGATCACCAGGCTGAGTGCCAGATTGCAGGTCCAGAATTTCAGCGACCCCATGCCTTCACGAAAACCCATGCCGGGCAATTGTTCCAACGGCCGACTGTTGTCACTGTGGACTGCTGCGCAGGGCAGCTTGAACCACAACAGAATCAGCGGCAGCAGCACTAGCAAATTCAGCAGCGCGAGAATCACGAAGGCCGCACGCCAGTCCCATTGCTCGATGCCCCAGGCCATCAGCCGTGGAATGGTGGCGGCGGTCACACCAGTACCGGACAACCCGATGGCCAGCGCAAGGCCGCGATTGCGGTCGAACCACAGGCTAATCAGTTGCGTCCAGGTAACAGCCAAGGCGCCCATGCCTACGATGGGCAGCAAGGCAAAGGCGATATACATCGACCAGATCGACTGAGTCAGTTGAGTGGTCGCCAGGTAGCCGAGCGACAACATCAACAAGGAAATGACGGACACGCGTTTGATGCCGTAGCGCAGGTTGAACCATCCCACGAGTTGTAGCGACACGACTGCTCCAGCAAACAGGAAGGTAATGCACGCCTGCAATTCACTTTTGCTCCAGCCAAACGCATCGCCCAAGGGCACGACCAAAGTGCCGAAGCCATAAAGCAGGGCGGCGTTGATGCTGATGGCAACTCCGGCGACCGCCAGAATGAGGATCCTCCAGCCTTGACGGAATTCGTGGAGATCAATGGCCGCTTTGATTTTTGAAGGATGCATGGGGTTGGCTTCCTTATAGGTTTTGTTGAGCCAAGCACTGCTGCAAGGGGGGGAGGACCACCGCCGGCAGATTCTTTGAACAGAATTCGATATTTTATTCAGAATAAAATCAGAATTTTCGCTTTGTCCAGCAGAGCTATCTGACTCATAGACAAACGAATTTCCTGCGTCGAACAGGTCTTTTGAATCAGTCTGTTCAACATCCAGTCGCTTCAAGCCCACCAAGGTGTTCCCAAGGCGCCGATGAGTATCAGCATATCCGCGATAAAAATTAATTGCACATAAAATAAATAAGTGTTCATAATTTGCCGTGACTGGACCTGATAAGGAGAAAAAAAGTGAGTTCAGAAAAAGCGCAATTCAAAGCCGTGGCAGACCGTAGCCGCTGCTGTGGTTACGGCTTGTGTGCCGCGATCTGCCCCAACCTGTACAAGCTTGATGCCGATGGTCTGGTGTACATCGACGATGCCCATGTAGCGCCCGAGCTGGAGGAGGAAGCCCGCGAAGGTGCCGCCGCCTGTCCGGCGGAGGCCATCTGGCTTGAGCCCATTACCCCGGAAGACGAATCCGTTTGATGGCGTGAGCACCAGTCGTCACTGATAACCACAGAGTTGAGGATGTGCGGATGGGACGTTTACACAACAAAGTTGCGCTGATCACCGGTACCGGTGGTGGCCAGGGCCGGGCCGCGGCGTTGCGTTTTGCCCGGGAAGGGGCAATCGTGGTCGGTTGCGACTTTAACGCCGAAGGCCATGAAGAGACGGCAGCCTTGATGCGAGACGAGGGGTTTACCCTCTACGGCTCGGCCCCCGTGGACCTGGGCGATCATGTACAGGCCAAGGCCTGGATCGATGCTGCTGTCGTTGAGCACGGCCGCATCGACATTCTGTACAACAATGCGTCCGCCGCACGTTTCGGACTGGTCAGCGAAATGTCGATCGAAGATTGGCAGTTCACCATGCGCAATGAAATCGACCTTCTGTTCTACACCACCAAATATGCCTGGAACCACTTGGCCGAGCAGCGCGGCGTGATTATCAACGTGTCCTCGACTGCCGCCTGGGGTGGTTCAAAAGTGGCGGGTATCTCAGCGCACTCGGCTGCCAAGGGCGCTGTGGTGTCCTTCACGCGGCAATTGGCCGTGGAAGGGGCGCCGTTCGGTATTCGGGCGGTCAGTTTGAGCCCCGGATTTGTCGCTACACCGGGTACTCGGCCGTTTCTGGAAGATCCCAAGATGCGCGCCATGTTGCTGGACGGTGTCTTGATGGACCGCCCGGGCGAGCCCGAAGAAGTCGTGGCGATGGCCGTTTTTGTAGCTTCTGACGAGGCGTCGTTCATTACCGGTTCGGACATCGTCATCGACGGCGGGTTGCTGGCGATCTAATACACGCGACGCCAGAGCAGGTGCCATTTGCACCTTTTCATCTCGAACAATAACAAGGTGAAATAACGTGGACATCATTGGTATCGGATACATGGGGTTCGAAACCCCCAACCTCGAAGCTTGGCGTGAGTATGGCCCGCAGGTGATGGGCTTCGGCATCGGCAAGAATCCTGATAATGACCCGGAGTCGCTGTACTTCAGAATCGACGATCGCCGCCATCGCTTCGCTTTTCATCCAGGCAAAGTGGATCGTATTGCCTATATTGGCTGGGAAGCGGTAGGGCGCATGGCCTTCGAGGACGGTATCAAGAAGCTGGCAGCAGCCAATGTGGAATACACCCGTGGCGACGCTCAATTGTGTGAAAAGCGTGGGGTGCGCGAACTCGTACGCTTCCGTGATCCGGTGGGCTATCAGCACGAATTGTTTTACGGGCAAAAGTGGCTTCCGCGTTCATTCCTGCCTGGCCGCCCACACAGCGGTTTCCTAGCTGATGAACGTGGCGCCGGCCATGTGGTCCTAATCACCCCGGACTACACCCCGGAACTGGAAGACTTCCTGCTCAACGTCATGGGTTTCAGTTGGTATGGCGCGGGCGCGGGCAAGGGACGCACCGGCTTCTTCCGCTCCAAACTCAACCACCACACCAGTCATGACATCGCCTACGGCCATGGACCGGGCCGCATGGGTGTGCAACATGTCGGGCTGTTTGTGCGCAATGTGCGAGATGTTGGCGAAACCTACGACATTGTGCGTCAGCGAGAACTGCCGATGATGATGACCCTGGGTCAACATGCCCAGGATCCCCATCTGTCCTTCTACCATTTCAACCCGTCCGGATTTGCCTTCGAGACCATTGCGGAAATTGAGCCTTGGCAAGGCGATCCCTACGAGTTGAACCCGGAGAAACTCAGCCTGTGGGGGCACGAAATGGTCGGTCCGATTCTCGGTACCAGTGTCAAGACGCCAGAAGAAGTGCTCGATCCTGAGTACTTGCCCATCTACTTGGCCAAACGCTGACATGCGCCTGGCGCGGGTCGAGGTGGCTGGGCAGGCGTTCTGGGCGTCTCTCGACGCGCATGGCAACCGCTTGCGTAGGATTAACGCGCCGTTCGCTGACTGGGCCGGGCTGGGTTCGGGGCTGGTTCCGGACGCGCTCGGTCTGGTTGGCGAGTGGTTGCCGCTGTCTGCCGCACGCTTGCTTGTGCCCCTGGAGCCGGGTGGCAGGGTGTTTGGCGTCGGACTCAATTACCTTAGCCACCTCGAGCGCCTGGGCAGCGCTGCGCCAGCGCATCCCCTGGCTTACATCAAGCCGGAGTCTGCGCTGGTCGGTGCGGAGGACCAGATCGAGTTTCCACCGTTGACCCGCCAACTTGATTACGAAGTGGAACTGGTCGCTGTAGTCGGACGACCACTGCTGGATGAGCCCAATGCCAGTAATTGCTTGCTGGGCTACACGGTAGGTAATGACATCAGTGCGCGCGACGCCGGTAAACAGATTGGCCGCCTTGACCTGTTGACCCAGAAAGCCATGGACCGTACGACCCCGGTGGGACCCTGGATCGTGACGGCGAATGAGTTGCAGATAACAGGACAGCCTGCACTGGATATGCGTCTGAGCGTCAACGATGAGCTACGCCAGCAGGACAATACCCGGCAAATGATTTTTGCTTTGGATGAGCTGCTCAATTATCTGGATGCACGCATCAGCCTGCGTCCGGGCGATCTGGTGTTTACCGGTTCAACCCACGGTGTGGGTCTGGAAAGTGGGCGCTTTTTACAACCGGGGGACCGGGTTGAGGCGCACATTCAAGGCATCGGTCGACTGCGCAATACCATTGCTCTGCCACGTCAGCTCAACCCGGCGCGTGCGGTAGGGCGGCTGGGCCATCCGCTGGAAAACTAATCCCTGATTTCGACAGGCTGAAACGCTGAGGAGTAATGATGAGCGAGGGCTCGGCGTGGGCGCCGTTTCGCAACAAGGCGTTCCGCGGCTTATGGCTGGCAGGCGCAGTGATTAACATGGCGATCTGGATGCAGACGGTCGCTGCAGCGTGGATCATGACCACGTTGACCACATCCGCGGCAATGGTTTCCCTGGTACAAACCGCCGTGACCTTGCCTGTATTTCTATTTGCCTTCCCTGGCGGAGTGATTGCCGATCGGGTGGAGCGTCGCCGTTGGCTGATCATTACGCAGTGCATGATGCTGTTCGCTGCACTGGTCCTGTGCGCACTGGCGTATAGCGCGCATCTGGAAACCTGGGGGCTGTTGGCGTTTACCTTTGTGCTGGGTACCGGCAGTGCCTTGGGAATGTCGGCGTGGATGGTGACGATGGTCAGCGTGATTTCACGGGACCAAGTGCCGGCGGCGGTGTCATTGAACGGTATCGCCATCAATGCTACCCGTGCCTTGGGGCCGGCTCTGGCGGGCGCCCTGATTGCCTACTGGAGCACCGCCTCAGTATTCCTGGTGATAGCGCTGTGCTTGTTCGCTGTGTTGCTTTTCCTATTCAGCCTTACGCCAAGCCCACCGACTGTTGGCTTGCCACCGGAAACCCTGACCGGGGGCATGCGCAGTGGTTTGCGTTATATCCGTCATTCGCCGGTGCTGTTCAATGCGCTGAAGCAGGTCTTGGTATTTACCAGCTGCGCCAGCGCGTTGTGGGCATTGATGCCATTGGTTGCCAAGCAGCAATTGGGCATGGAGGCGGGTGGCTACGGCTTGCTGATGGCGTTTCTAGGGGTGGGGGCTGTATTGGCTGCGTTAATCTTGCCGCGCTTGTATCGCTCGGTGAGCATGCGTCACTTGCTGATCTGCGGCACCGTCGCCTTTGCTGTTGCCACCCTGACCGCTGCGCTGTCGCGTAATCGCTATGGCGTCTGCGCGATGATGTTGCTGGCAGGGGTTGGCTGGATGGCGGTCAATGCGACCATTTCCACGGTTGTGCAGACGTATGCCGCCAACTGGGTGCGTGCACGGGTTGCGTCGGTCTACGTATTGATCCTGATGGGTGCAATGGCCGCCGGAGGAGCGTTATGGGGCGCGCTGGCGCAATCGTTGGGCGTCAGCGAAAGTCTGTTGTTGGCGACGCTATTGTTGTTGGTCGGCCTCCTGTTGACGCGTAGCGGCCGAATAGAACTGGGACATGAAGCGGATTTTGCCGAAGTGCAACTGGCCGACAATCCACAATTGGGTAGTCCGGTTTCCCATGGCGAAGGGCCGGTGTGGGTCGAGATCGTGTACCAGGTGGCTACGTCCGACCGTGATGATTTCCTGAAGGTGGTGTATACCGTAGGCAAGGCGCGGCGGCGCAACGGAGCGCAGAACTGGCGTCTGTATCGCGACATGGCTGACCCGCAGCTTTACAGCGAGCGATTCATTGTCGAGTCCTGGCTGGAATACTTGCGTCAGCAGGTGCGGGTGACCCAGGCAGACCAGACTCAGGAGCGTCTGCTTGAGCGTTTTCGTCGCGAAGACCTGCAAACCCGTCGATTGATCTACCAGCCACTGGAGAGGCAAACCCACTAATTCGTTCGGATAATTCCCAGTTAAAACTTTTACGTTGCCGTTCATTCTCAGGTTAGAATGCCGGCTTCTCAAAGTTACTGGATCGGGCATGGACTTAACTGACGTCAACGACAGCACCAAATCGGCCGGCGCAACCCTCGTCAAGCCCGTTTCCAACGCTATACGCATCCTGCGCTACCTCAGCCAGGCAGGGACACCGGAACGTTCGGTGGACATCGCTCGCCAGTTGAAAATCAATCCCAGCACCTGCTTCAACATCCTGCGTACGCTTGTCCAGGAGGACGTTGTCGACTTCAGTGCACTGTCCAAACGCTATTCGGTTGGCCTAGGGCTGGCGCGTCTTGTCGAACACGTCGTTACCCAGGGCCATCGCGTGCAGATGGCCAAGCCCCTGTTACAAAACCTGGCTGCGCGCCAGCGGGTGACCATCACCCTGTGGCGCAAAATGAGCCCCGACCGGATTGGCATTGTCGCCTCGGCTGCCAGCCCGACCGATGTGCGTATCGATATGGCTGAAGGGCAGCGCCTGCCGATTTTGATGGGCGCCAGTGGGCGCTTGTTCGCGACTCAGATCGACCTCGACGATCCAGAAGTTCAGAGCAGTTTCGACACGATTCGTTGGGCTCAGCCTTTATCGCTGGAGGTTTATCGCGAAGAGGTGAGACAAGCGGCTGAACGCGGTTGGGCCCTTGACGACGGACATTTTTCCGGAGGGATTCTGGCCATTGCCGCGCCGGTCTACTCGCCCAACCACAGCATCGACTTCACGGTTTCCGCAGTGATGTTCCGCGGACAACGGGATGAAGCAGGCCTTGCCGACCTGGGCAAGGCACTGATCGAGTTCTGTAACGAAGTGGCTGGCGTTCTCTACTGAGACGCTTCGTTACTCGCGTACCAACAGCAGGCTGCCACCCAGCGGGCCGCCACCCGCTGCCACCGTACTGACACTGTGTTCACGGGTTTGCCGACCTTCGGCGCGCCCCCACAGTTGCAGACAAGCCTCATGCACATAACCCAGCCCATGGGTTCGACCACCCGAGAGCTGACCGCCGTTAGTATTGAGCGGCAGGCTGCCATCCAATGCGATGCGGTTGCCGCCCTCAACGAAGGCGCCACTCTCTCCGGTAGGGCACAGGCCCAAGGCCTCTAGCCAGATCATCGTCAGTATCGAAAATCCGTCATACAACTGCGCGGAGCCCACATCCTGCGGGGTGTAGTCGGTGCGCGCCCACATCATCTGCCCGACGTCGAAAGCGGCCATTTTTGTCAGCGAGATCTGGTCCCACGACCACGGCTGATTCAACGCTGAGCCCATGGCCTCGATGCGAATGGGTTTGTTCGGTAGGTCCTGAGCGATATCGCGGCGCGACAGCACAATGGCGGTGGAGCCATCGCAATGCACGTCGCAGTCGAACATGCGCAACGGCGAGGAAATCATCCGCGAGGCCATGTAGTCGTCCATACTCATGGGCGTGCGATACAGCGCCTTGGGATTGCGCGTGGCGTTCTGCCGACACGTCAGGGCGATCTGTGCCAGTTGCTCGGGGCGGGTGCCGTACTCGTGGAAGTGACGCTGGGCATACAGCGCCATCAGGTTAATGCCCGATTGCACATTGAAGGGGGTGAACCATTGCCAGGCATAGCTGCTGTCGCGGCCCTGGGTTTTGTTGGTCAGGGCACCCGCCTGTTTATTGGTCATGCGGGCCGATGCTTCGGTGATGGTGCGAAACACCAGTACGTGATTGCACAGGCCGGCTGCAATCGCCATAGCCCCGTTGATCACCCCGGTGAGCGGGCCGGGTCCCTCATACCCACCGCCGAACCAGTTGACGTTGAGCCCCAGGGCACTTTTCAGTGCGCTGGGGCCGACCGGTGAGAACGGGTCGCCATTGTTGTTGTCACCAGGCCAGCAGGCCACACCGTCGATGTCGCTGCGCTGAAGGCCTGCGTCGGCAATGGCTTGCAGGCACGCATCCAGGGTCAGGCGCATGGCGGATTTGTTTGACGGTCGTCCGATTTCCGATTGGCCGATGCCGGTGATGGCGACGTCTTTTTCATAACGATGATCGAACATCACTGATCCTTCTCGAACAGAGGCAACCAGACATCCTCGACATTGAGGAAGCTGACCCGTACCGGCATGTCGATATGCACATCCGTGACCGGCAGGCCCACCACGTTGCTCACGAACTGCAAGCCGGGTTGTTCCGCCAGCTCAATGATCGCGACCACATAGGGCACCTCAAGGTCGGGGTTCCAGGCCTGATAGTTAATGGTGTAGCTGAGCACTTTGCCCTTGCCGGACACCGCTTTGGGCGCCACTTCGAAGCTGGCGCAGTGGGGGCACAACGGGGCGGGCGGATGGAAATAGCGGCTGCAGGCCGCGCAGTGATGAATGAGCAATTCGCCCTGTTCGCCGCCTTGCCAGAAGGCGCGGGTATCGGCGTTGAGTGCAGGAAGTTTTCTAGGCATCAGCGGTCCGCAGGTGAATGTTTGACTTGAGGTCATACGGTATCATTTGTACATATTTTAAAAAAGTGTCATATATTTACCCGAAAGAAGGCGAGGGCCGACTGTCCACGCCGTAAAACAACAAGAGGATTTCACGATGTCCCAGTCACTACTGGACAAGAGGGTAGTCGTCACCGGTGGCTTTGGTGCCCTCGGCAGCACGCTTGGTAAATTCCTGTTGGCACGCGGCGCCCGGGTTGCCTTGCTAGATCGTGCCGAGGTGCCGGCTGCCTTGCTCGATACGGAGAATCTGCTGTGTCTGGGCGGTGTCGACCTGACTTCGGCGGAATCTGCCAGCGCTGCGTTTGAACAGGTTGCGGCGCAGATGGGAGGCATTGATGGTCTGGTCAATGTAGCGGGCGGCTTCGCCTGGGAGACCATCGAAGGTGGCACCCTGGATACCTGGGATCGCCTTTATCAGATGAACGTGCGTACCGCCGTGGCCAGTTCGCAATCGGCGCTGCCGCAGTTGTTGGCCTCTGGGGCGGGGCGCATCGTCAATATCGGAGCACTGGCCTCTGTCAAAGCTGCAACAGGAATGGGAGCCTACGCGGCTTCCAAGGCCGGAGTAGCCCGCTTGACCGAGGCTTTGGCTGAAGAGCTGAAGGATCGTGGCGTAACGGTCAACGCCGTGTTGCCAAGCATTATTGACACCCCGGCCAACCGCGTCGACATGCCTGATGCGGACAGTAGCCGTTGGGTGACGCCGGAGAAACTGGCGGCAGTGGTTGCGTTTCTTCTGTCAGATGACGCCGCAGCCGTAACCGGTGCGCTGCTGCCTGTGAGTGGCCGTGTATGAGACTGGTGACCTACACCGACTCCGACGGTTTTGATCGCGCGGGTGCGTTGTTGAATAAGGATCAGCAAGTGCTGGACCTGCAGAGTGCGTATCGCTTGCTGGAAAGTCGTGACAGTGTGGCTTTGAGCAGCATTCTGGCCCTGGTGGAAGCAGGTGAACCGGCGCTGGAACTGGCGCGTTCTCTGGTGGCCAAGGCGCCATCGGCGGCAGTGCTGGAGCGTTCCAGTGTGAAACTGCGAGCGCCGATTCAGCCCCCGCCGCAAATGCGCGACTGCTCCTGCTTCGAACTTCACTTGCGCCAAAGCTTCGCGGCGGCCCGTCGTGCTCGTGCGTTGCGCACCGAAGATCCGGAAGCCACCTTGAAGGCGATGAACACTCGCGCCGACGACCGGGTGATCGAGACCTTCAACAAGCAGCCCATCTACTACAAGGGCAACCGTTTTGCCGTGATTGGCATCGACGATGAGTTCCAGTGGCCGAGTTTCAGTCGTGCGATGGACTTTGAACTGGAGTTCGGCTGCTACATCGGCAAGCGTGGCAAGGACATCAGCCGAGAAGCTGCCCGTGCGCATATCGTCGGTTACACCATCTTCAACGACATGAGTGCCCGCGACGCCCAGGCACTGGAAATGCCCGGCATGCTTGGCCCGGCCAAGAGCAAGGACTTCGATACGGCCAACATCATGGGCCCTTGCCTGGTCACCGCTGATGAGTTGGGTGATCCCTATGACCTGAACATGATTGCTCGGGTCAACGGTGAAGAGTGGGGGCGCGGTAATACCCGTGACATGCGCTGGAGCTTTGAAGACGTCATTGCCCATGTTTCCCGTTCGGAAACCTTGTATCCCGGTGAATTCCTGGGCTCAGGCACTGTGGGTAACGGCTGCGGACTGGAACAGCTGCGCTACTTGAAACCCGGCGATGTGGTTGAGCTGGAGATCGATGGCATCGGTGTACTGCGCACTCAAGTCGGCACGGCACCTGTTAAGGGCTGATGGCCGTGCGCATGTCCGAAGGATTTGCTTACATCTCGAAGTGAATTCTATGTACACAAATGGGAAAAGTGTCTTATATTTCGTCGCGACTACCGTTGTGACGCTCTGATCAGGAGGCAATCATGCTAACAAGAACAAGCCCCGTATTGTCTGATGGAACCAAAGTTTCAGATCTCATTTATACCTCCAGCCGTGAAGTGCAGATGCGCGTGTTGTCGGACCGCGAAATCTACGAACTAGAGATGGAAAAAATCTTCGGCAAGATCTGGGTGTTCCTGGGGCACGAGTCGGAAATCCCGAACTCCGGCGATTTCGTTGTTCGTGACATGGGCTCGGACTCGGTCATTGTTGCCCGTGGCAAGCAAGGTGAGGTTTTCGTCACCCTTAACGTGTGCCCGCACCGTGGCATGCGCATCAGCACCGCCGACTGCGGTAATACGCAAATCCACAAATGCATCTATCACGGCTGGGCTTTCCGCCCCAATGGCGACTTTATCGGCTCGCCCGTCGAACGCGAATGCATGCACGGCAAAATGCTGCCCAAAGAAGAGCTCGGCCTGAAAAAGGCGCGGGTGACGCTCTATGGCGGGCTTGTGTTTGCCACCTGGAACATTGAGGGGCCGTCGTTTGAGGAGTTCCTGGGTGATGCCAAGTGGTATTACGACATGCTGTTCTGTCGCTCCGACAAAGGCATGGAAGTGCTCGGCCCACCGCAACGCTTTATCGTCAATGCCAACTGGAAAACCGCTGGCGAGCAGTCGGCGGCCGACGGATTCCACACATTGACCTTGCACCGCTGGTTGGGCGAAGTGGGCAACTACGCCAAGAAAGGCGAGGGCGAAACGGCCGACCTCAGCCCGGAAATGATCGGCGTCGAAATCAGCTCACCCCACGGCCATGCGCTTCGCTGCATCGACCTGGCCCGTAAGATCAAGCGCCTGACAGGCCTCGACCCGGCAGAACTGACTGTTCAGCAGAAGCTTGAGGCGTTGCCGCCGGCGGGTATGACTGCTGACATGATTGATCAACTGGCGCGCAACCTGTCGGAAGATCAGTTGCAAGTACTGACCAGCATGCCGCCACAAGTCGGCGGGATGTTCCCGAACATTCTGTTTGGCTTTGTCTACATTCCGCAGCCAGACGGCAGCGTAGTCGGCTCGATGACCATGCACGCTTATGTGCCGCGGGGTCCAGACAAGCTGGAGTTCGTCAACTGGGTATTTGCCGAGAAAGACGCATCGCCAGAGTTGCGCGACAAGATGCTCAAGCAAACCATCCAGCTGTTCGGCACGTCGGGCATGGTGGAGCAGGATGACTCCGATACCTGGCCGCACATGACCTTGGCCGCCAAAGGTGCGATGGGTCGCAAGAGCACGCTCAAGTACCAGGCCTGTTTTGAAACCGGCGCACCTGAAGGCTGGCCTGGCCCCGGCATCGTCAATGAAGGCTTCACCAAGGACGATACCCAGTGGCACTGGTGGTTGTACTGGCATGAGCTGATGACCGCACCGGACGAAGAATAAGCGCCCGTTGGGCCTGGTTCGACTGCGATCCTCATAGGTCGCTGTCGCCGGTTACAGCGTTAACAAGTACAAGAATAAAAGTGAGGGAATGACTCATGGCTCAGGTTCAACAACGCGGTGTGGAGGATATCCAGCCGGGTTCCCCGGTCGGCATCAAGCGAGTGCCGGTGGGCTCACCGATTTACAACGATGTGGTCACCTTTCTCTACGAGGAGGCCACACTGCTCGACCAGATTCGCCTGCAAGAATGGGCCGAACGCCTGGACACCGATCTGGTGTACACCGTACCGCTGCGCCAGACTCGCCTGGCGTCCGAGCTGAGAACCACCATTGTGCGCAGTGTTCAGCACTACCACGATGACTACCGTTCGATCATGGGGCGCGTTTTGCGCTTGTCCGGCAAAAGCGCCTGGGCCGAAGATCCTCCCTCGCGCACCCGACGTCTGGTGACCAACGTGTTTGTCGAAGAGACAGACAAGAGTGATGAGTTTGTGGTGACCAGTTACCTGCTGCTGACCCGTAGCCGTTTCAACGATCACCATGTCGATATCATCAGCGGTGAGCGACGTGATGTGCTGCGCCTCGGTGAGGCCGGTTTCAAGTTGGCGCGACGCGAGGTCATCCTCGATCAGGCGGTACTCGGCACACCCAATCTGGCCGTCTTTCTCTAGGTTGCATCGGCGCTCTGGGGCCAACCCGGATCGCCGTGCGTTGCGGGCATTGGCCGCGCTGCTATTGAACAACCAGCAGCGCGACTAATGGCGCAGCCTTAGCCACTCCTGATCCTGGGCACACAGCTGCTGTTGCTTTTCGCTGAAGTCCAGGGTCGAACCTTTCATTCGAAGCGCCTGCTCGGCGCGTTCGGATTGTTGGCTGTAGCACAGACCCGTGTCCATCGCATGAACCTGCTCATCGAGATTAAAGGCGCGTCCCATCGAGATCAGCGTGCAACGGCGAAGTAGCAACGCCGCTTCGGCCATTTCTTCCGTGAGAGTACTCAACGCCCAGCGCGCCATGCCTTCGCGAAGGTTGATGCCGGTGTAGGGCAATGGCCCTTCGAGCATTGTGCCGTTTACCGCCCAGCTCAGTAGTTCTTCGTGATCGCGGATCAAGGTGGCACGTGTGCGATTGTGGATGCGCTGGCGCACTTCAATGTCATAGCGGCGCTGGCGGGTGTTGCGCTCGGCAGCAGCGATAGCGAGCCCCGCCAGGTCGAGCAAGTGAGTGCATTGATGACTGGCATCGGTTTGCCGGGTGACTGAATGGGCAACACGGTCCAGCTCCATGCCAAGCAACAGCTGTAATTGATCACAGGCCTGCGGACACAGGGAAAAAGGATAACGCAGCGCTTCACCGCCGATGGCACTCACCACGCCTGCGCGATGGCGAACCCATACACGGAAGTGGTGAAAGTCGTCTTCCAGAGCGGCGCGGACTTCACCCGCATCACTGGTACGGGTAGCAATGATCTCTACGCGACGGCGGAAAACACTCATCCTCAATATCCTTGTTCCAGTGCTGTTCAGACGGTAAGAATCGGGTATATTTGAACACTATATTAAATAATGTTCACTAAAAACAAGAAAAAGGGGTGGTTATGGCTCTGTTAAACGAACAGGTTGCGTTGATCACTGGCGCCGGAGGCGGCATTGGCCGCGGGATTGCGCTGAACTTTGCCAAGGAAGGTGCAGCCGTGGTGGTTGCCGAACTGGACGTGGTCAGCGGAGAAGCCGTTGTCGCTGAACTCAAAGCGCTGGGTGGCAAGGCTGTATTCATCAAGACCGACGTGTGCAACAAGGCGGACATCGAAGCGGCGGTGCAATTGGCCGTGGATCAATTTGGTGGCCTGGATATCCTGGTCAACAACGCCTTCGCCCCGACACCCAATGTGCTCCTGGAAGAAAAAACCGATGCAATGCTGGAGCAAACCCTCGGTTCCACTGTATGGGCCGCGTGGTGGGCGATGAAAGCAGCGCTGCCGCATATGAAGGCGCGTGGCGGTGGCAAGATCATCAACTTCTACTCCATCGATATCGAGATCGGCGCCTGGCTGCATGGCGACTACAACACGGCGAAATCAGCGATTGTCGGACTGACCCGTAGCGCTGCCTCTGAGTGGGGACGGTTCAACATCCGTACCAATGCCATTGCGCCGACCGCAATGGGGGCGACGTTCCACAAGCTTGCTGCAGAAAACCCAGGTTTCGCGGAAATGTCTGCTTCGATGCGTCCGTTGGGTCGCTGCGGTGAACCCGAAGCGGACATTGGGCCGGTGGTGGTGTTCCTGGCATCAGAGATGTCGCGTTTTATCACTGGCGAGACCATTCATGTTGACGGTGGCCTGCACTTGCCAGGTTACAACTCTCGTCCGAAAGGCATTCCCGTACGCGAGTATTGATTCACCCCGTTCAATGTAGGAGCGAGCTTGCTCGCGATGAACTCAAGGATAACGTGTTCCACCAGGAAATAAGAAAGCCCGCTTGCAGCGGGCTTGTTTCGTTGGCGGGCCGATTATTTTTTGGAGACTACGATTGAGGTTGTTTCCAGATCCCACGTAGTCCGGGTTTTACCCTCATCGCGCAGCAGATACTTCAAAACCCGACCCTGCGGGTTCTTCGGCAAACTGCTGCGAAACTCGATATAGCGGGGCAGGGCATAGTAGGGGACCGAGTCGGTGGCCCAGTGGAACAACTCCTCTGGCGCGAGTGTCGCTCCTTCATGTAGAACCGCCGTGACCTTCACATCGTCCTCGCCTTTGTCCGACGGCACGGCATGTACCGCAACTTCGGCCAGTGCCGGGTGAACAGCGAATGCGGCTTCCATTTCAAAGCTGGAAATGTTTTCACCACGGCGGCGTAAGTAATCCTTCTTGCGATCCACGAAATAGAAGAACCCGTCGTCATCGAACTTGCCAATATCTCCGGTGTGGAACCACATGTTGCGCATCAATTTCTGGGTATCTTCCGGCCGGCGCCAGTAGCCCTGGAACATGATGTCCGGGCGCAGCGGACGGACGACGATTTCGCCAGCGCTATTGGGCTCCACTTCTTGATCGAGGTCGTCGACAATGCGTACATCGAAGTCCGGGATACGTTTGCCCGATGAGCCCGGCGCCGCGTATTCACCGGCGGCCAGCGAGGTGATAACGCAGGCTTCGGTCAGGCCATAGCCGTTGCCGCCCACCAGCTTGGTGCCGAAACGCTCACGCCAGATCTTCTTGGTTTCTTCCGTGTAGGGATTGCCACGGGCAGTATGGATCTGCCCGACACAACGCAACATGGCGTCATTGTCCGGCGCCTGGGCAAGGAGGCCACCCATACCGCCAAGAATCGAGGCAATCGTGGCACCTGAGCGCTCTACTTCCTGCCAGAAGTTGGAAACCGAAAAACGCGGGAGAATCGCGGCGCGGGCTCCCACCAGAATGCTGGCGATAATCGACACGCAAAGTGCATTCATGTGGAACAACGGCAACGGCGTGATGGTGACGTCATTGGCGTTGGCCGGGCCGGCACGCAGTTGCAGGCGTGCGAGATTGCACATGAAGTTGTAGCTGATCATGCATCCCTTGGACGGACCCGTGGTGCCTGAGGTGTAAATCAGGCAGGCAAGATCCGATGGTTGCGGTTTGGTACGGAGCGGGGTGGTGTCATGGCCACGGAATTCATCCAGTGGTGCCACGCGAATCCGACAATCCGTCAAGGCTTCGGGAGTGCCCCGATAAAGGATATGGCGCACGTCCTGCAGCTGTTCAGCCAGGGAGGTAACGCGTGGCAGGTAAGCGGACTCGCAGATCACTACCGAAGTGCCGGTGTCGGCGATTTGGTGACGCAGGAATTCCCCTTTAAGGGCGGTATTGATCGGCACACTCACGGCGCAGAGCTTGTTGATCGCCAGCCAGGTGGTGACCGCATCGATATTGTTATCGAGCATGGTCAGCACGGTTTCACCCGCCTTGACGCCGAGGCAGGCAAGGGCGTTGGCCATTTTTGTAGAGAGTGAGTCAACCTGAGCGTATGTGTATAGATCTCCGCTAAAATCCAGCAAGATTTTGTCTGGATGCCTTGCTACCGCACGATCTAGCGCTTCGATGACCGTGTCTCGTTCTCCCACTGCCCAGGTGTCTGGATTGCCGCTGCTGCCCATGAATTTTCTCCGTTTTAGGTACCACTAGCCGTTGGTGTGCCTGATTTTATTTTGATAGGAGAATTGGATTCTAACTAGAAATTTTTTGAATGTCTTTAGCGATAAGTTGAACATGAAACGCTATTCGTGCACAAATTCCGTGCTAGTATTGATTATCTTTACTCTCAATGAGCCCATCAATCCATGCCAAAAGACGCATCCCAGAGAGCAGAAGCCCCCGCGCCAGCCCCTAAGACGAAAAAAAATGTGGCGTTGGACGCGGGTGCAGAAGCGGGTAAGTCGCTGGACCGACGCACCGGCCCTAAAGCAGTCGCAGCTGCCAAGGTCAAACCCAACAAGCGTTCCGAAGAAACCATTGCAAATATCTTGAAAGCCACCGAAGAGGTGGTGTTGATGTCGGGTGCAGACCGTATCTCGATCCTGGATGTGTGCCAGGTCGCCGGTGTTTCGCGAGGTACATTTTATCGCTACTTCGCCTCGCAAGAGGACCTTCTGGACACCTTTTCTCGGCATAAACGCGAAAGTTTCCATAGCTCACTGTCGCGGGAGCTGGGCCATATCAATGACCCAGAGGCGCGTCTTAATGCCTTGTTTGCCTATCTTGACAACTATCTCGAACAAAGCCGTGCGCGTCGCTTGCTAGTGGTCGCTCCTGACTACGCGCTGGGTTTTTTCCGCCGAATCTTCCACGATTCGATCGTGCGGTTTCAGGATGGTCTGGGAATCGTTTTCGACGATTGGGATGATCGCCTCGGGGTACGTCTGGATCGTGAACTGATCTGCGAAATGATCATTCGTTATGTGCTGAGCGAAATACTGGTGCCGGAGGCGGCGGGTCGTCGCTTGTTCCCGGTGCGGGTGAAAAAGCTCCTTGGTGCGCTGATCATGGGGTCCACCTCGCGTACTCGCCGCTAAATCTTAAAAACTCCCTTCTCTTGCATGAGAGCCCCCGATTTTCGGGGGCTTTTCGTTTCTGTATGCGTCCATTTTCATTCCTGCATTCTGCATTTCAGTCCTCGAACTGCATTTTTTGGCCGCTTCTCGATGTTCTCGACTTGGCTCGAAGGCTCTAGCGTGGGCCTTCTCGTACGGTATAAAAATAAATTGAACAGAATTTTGATTTCTGCTCAATTTAAATTTAATCTTTGGTCCTAGCAGCGAGCCTTTCGGCTTACCCTTTCCGTGACAGCTTGCGTCTGGTCACGGGGAGGCAGCGAGCTAACAAACCAACAAAAAGTGCCAACTTCGAGGTACCTAGACATGCTTATCGATCTCCATGCTCACGCTCCCCATCCGGGCTACTACAACCAACATCCTCACTGGGGACCGTTTTTTGAGCAACACGCTGACGGTGACATCAAGCTACGTGTAGGGGATTGGATTCTTGGTCTGGGATCGCCAGAACGTAAGGCCGCCGTACGCTCCGGCAACGGCCCCAAGCTGGAAGAATATTTTTCTCGCTGGGCTGATCCGAAAGTGCGCCTGGCGGGCATGAATGCCGCTGGGCAGAACCTGCAGGTGGTTTCTGTCCCTTCGCATTGCTACATGTACTGGACCGAAGCAGAGTTCGCCGTGCCGTTTGCCCGTACGGTCAACAGAACCCTGGCTGAATATTGCTCCGCAGCGCCAGATCGTCTGATGTTCTGGGCCCATGCGCCCCTCAATGTCCCGGAAGCGGCTGCTGCTGAAATTCGCTATGCCTGCACAGAGTTGGGTGCCAAAGGCCTGGTGGCGGGGGGCGCCAACTTCGGTGGCCTGGAATTCGATTCGCCGGAACTCGACGTGGTATGGCGCACCCTTTGCGACCTGGATTTGCCGATTTTCGTGCACGGCTACAACCAGTCGGTCACCTGGGGCAAGAACGCCAACGACGACCGCTACGAAACCACCGCGATCGTCGGCATGCAGTACGACGAAACCCGTTGCTTCTGGAACTTGATCTGCGGCGGTGTGCTGGACCGCTTCCCGGACCTCAAGGTCTACATCACCCACGGTGGTGGTTATGTGCCGTACCAGCTCGGTCGCCTGGCCAAGACCAACGAAAACCTCGACGTCAAATACAACAAGAAACCACTGCTCGAATACATGAAGAACTTCTACTTCGACGTGGAGCTGCATGAAGTACCCATGCGTCAGGCGTTGGTCGACATCATTGGTGCTGACCATGTTTTGTACGGCAGCAATTTTGGTGGCAGCGACGCGGTCCGCCACGACTTGACCCACGGACTGCAGTTGTCCGAGGCTGATATGCGCAAGATCCGTTATGAAAACGCATGCCGTTTGCTGCACCTGGACCCGGCCAAGTTGGGCAAGGTAGGTGCCTGATGAAGCTGGCGCGATGTGAATATTTTGGGACGGGTGTTTTTTGGGCTGTTGTCGATGTCGCCCAAGACCAGGTGACCCCTATTTCCGGTGAGTTCAATGACTGGGCGCCAGCAGTGGCGGCCGGTCGCGGAATCAGTTCGGTGCGTCTCTCGGGTTCTTCGCTTCCTTTATCGAAAGTGCGCCTGCTACCGCCGATTGAGCCCGTCAATCGGGTGGTGGTGGCGGGTGCCAATTACGCCAAACACTTGGTGGAATTCGGGTTGAATGCACCGGCTCAGCCCGTCGCTTTTCTCAAGGCCTATGGGGCGTTGATCGGTGCCAACGACCCCATTCGTTTCCCGCCATTGACGCAAGAACTTGATCACGAAGTGGAGCTGGTCGCAGTCATCGGCACCCCCGAGATTGACCTGGAGAACCCGCTGGCCTGCGTACTCGGATACACCGTCGGCAACGACGTCAGTGCCCGAGACTTGCAGCGCAGTGGCCCCGCAGGTATCGGCATGGACTTGTTCGCGGCTAAAAGCCAGGACCAGACCACGGGCCTTGGACCGTGGATCGTCACCAAGGACGAGTTTGCGCAAGGCTCGCCAAAGCTACGTCTGACTTTGAAAGTGAATGGTGAAGTGCGCCAAGACGGCTCCACCGGCGAAATGACCTGGGATGTGGGGCAACTGATCCGCTTTGTGCAGCAACGTTCGAGTTTTGCCGCTGGCGATGTGTTGTTCACAGGTTCCCCAGCAGGTGTGGGAATGGGGACCGGTCTGTTCCTCAAAGAGGGCGATGTGGTTGAAGCCAGCGTTGAAGGTATCGGCACGCTGCGCAACGTGGTCAGTAAAAAGAACCGAGCCTAAAAAGAGAGCCGAACATGAACGCCAATCAAGAAAAAGTAGTCGTCGTCGGTGCCGGTCTGATGGGAACCGGCATTGCACATGCGTTCGCCAGCTCCGGTTTTAGTACGTTGCTGGTGGATACCAACTCCGCGGCATTGGCACAGGCTCGTGCGAGTATCGAGAAGATCCTTGCCGATGGTGTCCGCCTGGGGAAAATCAGCGAGCAACAAGCACAGCAATCCCTGGCGAACCTGCTGACCTGTGGCGACTTGAGCGAAGCCGCAATCGACGCCAACGTGCTGGTAGAGACTGTTTCGGAACAGTTGGCCGTGAAGAAGGCAGTCATCGGTCAGGCGGCACCGTTGCTGGCGGATGACGCCATCATCGCCACCAACACCTCGGCCCTCAGTGTCACCGAGATTGCTGCATCGGTAGACTGTGCTGACCGCGTGGTCGGCATGCACTTCTTCAATCCGGTGCACAAGATGAAGCTGGTGGAGCTCGTACGTGGTCTCGCTACCAGTGACGAAGTGGTCGCCCGGACTCGCACTCTCTGCGAGCAAATCGGCAAGACCTCGATCGTCGTCAATGAGTCGCCTGGACTGACCACCAGTCGTATGTCGGCGTTGTTGGGTAACGAGGCGATGTGGATGCTGCAGGAAGGCACCGCGACGGCGGAAGACATCGACACGGCGTTGCGCCTGGGTTTCAACCACCCGATGGGGCCGTTGGAATTGGGTGACTTGACCGGTTGGGACACTCGGCTGTCGGTGCTGCGCTACCTGCACCAGACCTTGGGGGAAAAGTTTCGACCTTGCCCGCTGATCATCAAAATGGTTGCGGCCGGCCGGCTGGGGCGCAAATCCGGACATGGCGTTTACCGCTATGAAGAAGGCAAGCAAGTGCCGGGCTCGGGGCTCAAGGCCAGTGCGCTATGAAAAACGATAAGAAAGATATCGTCATTGTTGGTGCGGTGCGCACACCGGTGGGTAAGTTTCGCGGCAGCCTTGCCGGCGTGCGTGCGGACCATCTCGGGTCACTGGTGATCAGTCGTTTGCTGGAGCGAGTCGACGTATCACCGGCCTCTGTGGACGACGTGATCTTTGGCTGCGTAACGCAAATCGGTGAGCAGTCCGCCAACATTGCCCGTACGGCGTTGTTGGGGGCCGGTTGGCCGGTCACGGTTGCCGGGCTGACCATCGACCGTAAATGCGGCTCGGGTGAAGTCGCCGTGCACCTGGCCGCCGGCGCAATTGCTGCTGGCTCCGCCGACATCGTGGTGGCGGGCGGCGCAGAAAACATGAGCCGTGTGCCCATGGGCAGCAACCGTGAAATCCATGGGCAAGCGTTTGGCTGGATGGCCGCACAACGCTACGAGTTGACCAGTCAAGGTGAGGCCGCTGAGCGAATCGCCGATAAATGGGGGCTCAGCCGCGAGGCCATGGATGACTTCGCGTTCGCCAGTCACCAGCGCGCAGCGGCCGCTTGCGATGCGGGTTATTTTGAGAATGAAATCGTGCCGGTGGCGGTCGAGCGGCTGCGTGAACTGGAGTTGACGCAGCCTGCCAACACGCTGCTTCGCGATGAAACCATTCGTCGTGACACCTCGCGGGACAAGCTCTCGACACTGAAAACCAGCTTTCGTCCGGATATCGGGCGCATCACGGCCGGCAACTCGTCGCAGATCTCCGACGGGGCAGCGGCCTTGCTATTGATGAGTGGCGAAACCGCAAAAGACCTGGGGTTACGGGCGAGGGCGCGCGTCGTTGCCTTCACCACCGTGGGCTCCGACCCGACATTGATGCTGACCGGGCCGATTGAAGCGACCCGCAAAGTATTGGCCAAGGCCGGGCTGAGCATCGATGACATCGACTTGTTCGAAGTCAATGAAGCCTTTGCTTCGGTGCCGCTGGCCTGGATGGCGGAAACCGGCGTGCCGCACAGCAAATTGAACGTCAATGGTGGCGCCATTGCGCTTGGCCATCCATTGGGTGCGAGTGGTGCGCGGCTTATGACGACGTTGCTCAACGAGCTCGAGCGTCGCGGTGGGCGTTATGGCTTGCAAGCCATTTGCTGTGCTGGCGGTATGGGTACGGCGACGCTCATCGAGCGACTCGATTGAGATGGCGCGTCTACCTCTGATACCCCTGGAAGCCATGCCGGCTGCGTTGCAAGACGCGGTCGAGCGTGGCCAGCGCAACCGCATGCTCAGTTCCACCACGCCGGTGCAGGTCTGGGCACACCGTCCGCCAGTGGCGCTGGCCTGGCTCGGCTTGATGGAAAGCCTGCACACTGACAGTTTGCTCGATGAGCGTTTGCGCGAGTTGGTGCGGTTGAAGATCGCCAGCATCACCACCTGCCAGGCCTGCCAACTGGCGCGAAAATCCGACGCCGTGACCGAGCAGGACATCGCCTGCATGGCGACCGATAGTGAGCATTTCACGCCGGCCGAACGGGTAGCGCTGCACTATGCCGAAGCATTTGCGAGCGATTACCTGGCCATCGACGACGCGTATTTCTCCCGACTCGCGGCGTTTTTCTCTACTGAACAGGTGGTGGAACTGGGGCTGTACTGCGCGCTGATGCTCGCGGGCGGTCGTATGACGCTGGTGCAGCAAGCCTATTGAACCTGGCCTGTAGCAATAATAGTTGATCTGATTTCAAATAAGTGTCAAGTATTGAGCAGATCAAGCCTACTATCAGGCAATCATCCGGGCCTTTCGTCAGGCCTACACCAAAAATAATGACAATAAAGGCGGAGACGATCATGTCCACAGCGGAACAGAGCGACCTGGCCAAGGTTTTTACCGACGTCGCCAGCAATTATCGCGGCACCAGTGACATCGACCTGCACGCGATCTATCGCGAAATGCGCGCCAATTCTCCGGTGCTTGAAGACAATTTCATGACGCGCCTGGGCGTACCTTCGATTGCCGGGCTGGATGCCAACCGACCGACGTTTACGCTGTTCAAGTACGACGATGTCATGGCCGTGATGCGGGATGCCGGCACCTTCACCAGCGGCTTTATCGCCGAAGGCCTCGGGGCGTTTTTTGATGGCTTGATCCTTACGGCAATGGACGGTGACGCCCACAAGAACATCCGTGGTCTGCTGCAACCGGTGTTTATGCCCGAGACGGTCAATCGCTGGAAGGAGACCCGGATCGACCGGGTGATTCGCGAGGAATACATCAAGCCGTTGGTGCCGGCCAAGGGGGCCGATCTGATGGACTTTGCCTTGTATTTCCCTATTCGTGTGATCTATTCGCTGATTGGTTTCCCCGAAGACCGTCCCGAGCAGATCGAGCAATACGCGGCCTGGGCATTGGCGATCCTGGCGGGGCCGCAAGTCGATCCGGAGAAAGCCGCCGCTGCCCGTGGTGCAGCGATGCAGGCCGCGCAGGCCCTGTACGATGTGGTTAAAGATGTGGTGACTGAGCGACGGGCAGCGGGTGCCTCTGGGGATGACCTAATCAGTCGGTTGATTCGCGTCGAGTACCAAGGACGCTCCCTGGACGACCATGAGATAGCGACTTTTGTACGCTCGCTGTTGCCGGCCGCCAGTGAAACCACGACTCGAACCTTTGGCACCTTGATGTCGTTGCTGCTGCAGAACCCCGATGTGCTGGAGCGGGTGCGCAATGACCGAGGCCTGGTGAATAAGGCGATTGATGAGGCGGTGCGCTTTGAGCCCGTCGCGACTTTCAAGGTGCGCCAGACGGCCAAGGATCTGGAGATTCGCGGCGTGCCGATCCCGAAAGGGGCGATGGTGCAATGCATTGTGACGTCTGCCAACCGCGATGAAGAGGCGTTCGAAAACGCCGATAAATTCGACATTGACCGCAAGCCTAAACCGTCGTTTGGATTCGGCTTTGGCCCTCACATGTGTATCGGTCAGTTTGTTGCCAAAACCGAGATCAACTGCGCTCTGAATGCGATCCTCGACTTGATGCCCAATATTCGACTCGACCCGGGTAAGCCGGGGCCACAGATTGTCGGTGCACAGCTGCGCGGCCCGCACTATCTGCATGTGCTGTGGGATTGAGCAACGTCGTAACTCCCCCCTGAAATGCCCTGGTTGTTCCGTGACGGGTCTGTGACCTGTCGCGGTCAGGCGCCTTATCGTCCTGCCCCCCCCCTCAATGCTCGAATTAATATGAACACAATCAAAAAATGTGTTTAATAAGTCGGTGATGTGCTCTATGATTCAGGCACAACAACAAGCCCGAATGCGAAGGGGAAAACAATGAAAGTTGAAGATCTGATTCTCGTCAGTGTCGATGACCACGCGATCGAGCCGCCAAATGCCTTTGCTCGCCACATGCCTGCACGCTTCAAAGGGCGCGAGCCACATGTGGTCAAAAAAGGTGATCGTGATGTATGGGTCTTCGAGGAGCAGGCTACCGGTTACATGGGCCTGAACTCAGTCGTCGGTCGACCAAAAGAGGAATATGGCATGGAGCCGTTGGGCTACGACCAGATGCGTCGTGGCACCTGGAATATCAAGGATCGCGTCGACGACATGAACGCCAACGGCGTGCTCGGTTCATTGTGCTTTCCAACCTTTCCGGGCTTCGCCGGCCAGCGCTTCCAGGTGCATGGCGACCGCGAGGTGTCGATGGCCGCGATCCAGGCCTACAACGACTGGCATTTGCACGATTGGTGCAATGCGGCGCCTGGTCGCTTCATTCCGCTGATGATCGTGCCGTGGTGGGACATGAAAGCCGCAGCAGCCGAAGTCGAGCGTCTGGCCAAACAGGGTGTGCACGCACTTTCCCTATCGGACAACCCGGCCATTCACGGTTATCCATCGATCCATAGCGATTACTGGGATCCGTTGTGGAAAGCCTGCAGCGATAACAAGGTGGTGATTTGCTGCCATATCGGTACCGGTGTGAAAGCCAACCATGCTTCGGATATGTCTCCTATCGACGCCTGGATTACTTCCATGCCGATCTCCATCGCCAACTCCGCAGCCGATTGGATCTGGGCGCCGATGTGGAAGAAATTCCCGGATCTGCGCATGGCGCTTTCCGAGGGCGGCATTGGCTGGATTCCTTATCTGCTGGAACGCGCTGACTTCACTCACCGTCACCACAACGCCTGGACCAACTCCAACTTTGGCGGGAAGATGCCGAGTGACATCTTCAACAAGCACTTCATCACGTGCTTCATTGAGGACAATTTCGGGCTGAAGAACCTCGACTACCTGAACGCCGACATGGTGACCTGGGAAAGCGATTACCCGCACTCCGACTGCACCTGGCCGAACTCGCCAGAAACAGCATGGGAAGGGTTGCAGCACCTGCCAAAAGAAATGATCGACAAGGTCACTCACTTGAACGCAATGCGCGAGTTTTCCTTTGATCCGTTCTCCATCCACGGTCGGGAAAATTGCACAGTCGGCGCGCTGCGCGCTCAGGCGACACACGTCAGCACCGAACCGGCCTTGGGGCTGGGTGGCGCCGACCATGGTCGTCACGACAACAAACCAGTGACTTCCGGCGACATCAACGCGATGTTCGCTCAGGCTGACGCGCAAACCGCGTTGTAAGTTGCCGCTGTTCTCTGCAGTCGTCGGCCAACGACGACTGCAGGGGGCGGTTGCCGTCCTGTGGTCGCTTCATTCGAAGCGATTGCGCCTGTGTTCAGCGTTAGAGAGCGCATATGGCCATCAGCCAATTTTCCTACAGCAATATTCCCCCCGAGGCTGAAGCGCTTCGTGCAGAAGTGCGGGCGTTCATTCACGAAGCGCTTGCCGATTATCCACCGACCTTGAGTGCCCAATCCTGGATGGGATTCAGCGCCGAGTTCAGCAAGAAACTGGGTGCAAGGGGTTGGGTCGGCATGGCTCTGCCCAAAGCCTACGGCGGGACGGAGGCGGGGCCCTTTGCACGCTACGTGATTATTGAAGAATTGCTGGCTGCCGGCGCACCGGTGTCGGCCCACTGGATCGCGGATCGCCAAAGCGGGCCGCTGATCAATCGCTTCGGTACTGAGGCGCAAAAGCAGCATTATTTGCCGGCTATTTGCCGCGGTGAAAGTTACTTCTGCATCGGAATGAGCGAACCCAACTCCGGTTCGGATCTGGCCTCGATCAAAAGCAATGCCGTGCGTGAGGGCGATAGCTGGTTGCTCAATGGCCAGAAGGTCTGGACCACCAACGCGCACCATTCTCAGTACATGATTGCCTTGGTACGTACTGGGGAAAAACCGGCGTCCCGTCATGAGGGGATGTCGCAATTCATTGTCGACCTGAGCTTGCCCGGCATCACCATCCGCCCCATACGTGACCTGGCCGGTGGTGAGCATTTCAATGAAGTGTTTTTCGACAATGTACGGTTGCCCGCCGACGCCTTGATCGGCACCGAAGGCAAAGGTTGGGATCAGGTGACCGCCGAATTGGCTTTCGAACGTAGCGGTCCTGAGCGGTTTCTCAGCTGCATGGCATTGTTGAAAACCCTGATTGATGCGATTGGCAAGACCCCTGACGCGCTACAGGCACGGGAGATCGGACGTCTTTCTGCCAAACTGCTGACATTGCGCAATATGTCGTTGTCAGTCACGGCTCAATTGGCGGCGGGTGAGCATCCGGCCTGGGCTGCCTCCTGTGTGAAAGACCTCGGCAACGCCTTTGAACAGGAAATTCCCGAAGTTGCCCAGCTGTTGCTGGAAACCGAGCCACGGCAAGACGGCAGCAGCGAACATGCGCGCGTGCTGGCCCACCTGACCCAGATGGCACCCTCATTTTCACTGCGTGGGGGCACCCGCGAAATCTTGCGCGGCATCATTGCCCGCGGCATGGGGTTGCGATAATGCGCGAAATATTTGAAGCGACGATTGAACGCCTGTTTGCAGATCTGGCGACGCCAGCTTATGTGATGGGTTGTGACGGCGGCGAATGGCCGGCCGAGCTGTGGGCCGCGTTGGATGAGTCCGGCTTTACCCTGGCAGGTGTCACAGAGGCGCTGGGCGGCGCTGAAGCCAGTTGGGCGGATATGTATGTGCTGGTGCGTGCCGCCGGGCGCTTTTCGGTTCCCGCCCCGTTGGGCGAGGCCCTGCTCGCTAACTGGCTGCTGAGCGAGGCT
Source organism: Pseudomonas faucium (assembly GCF_021602585.1). Taxonomy (GTDB): domain Bacteria; phylum Pseudomonadota; class Gammaproteobacteria; order Pseudomonadales; family Pseudomonadaceae; genus Aquipseudomonas; species Aquipseudomonas faucium. The sequence continues at coordinate 319,278 of NZ_BQIP01000001.1, read as the reverse complement.
GGGCTCGAGGGCAGGGCGGGTGCCTTGAGCATGGCTGCGAACGCCAATCTGGTGCTCGATGGTGACCGCGTTAATGGCACTGCCTGGTCGGTTCCTTGGGGACGTAATGTTGAAGCACTGGTCACTATCGCCAACGGCACTACCGGCACCCCACATGTGGTGCTGTTGTCGCGCAGTTCGGCCCGCGAACTGATCCTGAGTCTGAATGTGGCGGGTGAGCCGCGTGATGACCTGAGCTTTGCCAATGCTCAAGTATTGGCACAAGCACCGTTGCCCGAAGGGCTCGACGCCAATGTTCTGGAACTGGGGGGCGCGATGCTGCGCGCCGCGCAGATCGCCGGGGCTATGCACGCACTATTGGACATGACCGCCAACTACGCCGGTGAGCGGAAGCAATTCGGCAAGGCGATTGGTTCATTCCAGGCCATTCAACAGCAACTGGCCGTTTTTGCAGAACAGGCTGCGGCAGCGGGCATTGCTGCCGAAGCAGCTTTTGCAGAATCCCGTTCCGAACTCGCTGCCATGACCATTGCCGCGGCAAAGGTCAGCTCGGCAGAAGCCGCCAGCGTAGGTGCCGGTTTTGCGCATTCGGTGCATGGCGCCATTGGTTTTACCGAGGAATACCCACTGCATCTGCTCACTCGCCGGTTGTGGGCGTGGCGTTCCGAGTTCGGCTCGGCCAGCCTCTGGAGTCAACGCTTGGGTACCCTGGTCTGTCAGGGCGGAAGTGAAGGGTACTGGCCGTTACTGACCCATCATGGCCAACAATCATTAACCCGACTTGCGAGTAATCAGGCATGAGCCCGTTTCTTCAAATCGAGCGCGAGGGCGGTATCGTCACTGTGCGCATGAATCATCCCGAGACCCGCAACGCCCTGACGACACACGCGCAGATACAAGAGTTTGTCGACCTTTGTGCCGACGTCCGTCGAGACAAGTCGGTGCGGGTCATGGTGCTCACTGGCAATGGCAGCGCTTTCTGTGCCGGTGGCAACGTCAAGGATATGCACGAGCGCGGCGGAATCTTCGCCGGCTCGCCTTACGAACTGCGCAACACCTACCGCGATGGCATTCAGCGTATTCCCTTGGCGATCTACGAGTTGGACGTGCCGGTGATCGCCGCGGTTAACGGCCCGGCAATCGGTGCGGGCCTCGATCTGGCATGCATGTGTGATTTCCGTCTGGCGGCGCCTAAGGCGATCTTCGCCGAGAGTTTCGTGCGCCTGGGCATCGTTCCGGGTGACGGCGGCGCCTGGTTGCTGCCGCGCATTATAGGCATCCCGAAAGCCAGTCTGATGGCATTTTCCGGTGAGGCAATCGATGCGGCCAAAGCACTGGAGTGGGGTTTGGTGGAGCAGGTATGCACTCACGAGACGCTGCAGTCGGAGGCGCAAGCGCTGGCACGAAAGATCGCCAGCAACCCAGGACATGCTTTACGCCTGACCAAGCGTTTGTTGCGCGAAGGGCAGCACATGCGGCTGGACTCGTTGCTGGAGTTGTCTGCCGCCTACCAGGCGCTGGCACATCACACCGAAGACCATCAAGAAGCGGTGGCTGCTTTTGTCGACAAGCGTGATCCCAGTTACCAGGACCGCTGACTTTCCATTGTCAATAACAAGAATCGATCTGGAGTAAGCAAGATGCGCGGCGTATTTCGAGAAGACCACAACATGTTCCGTGATCAGGCCCGCCGTTTCGTCGAGCGCGAGATCGTGCCCTACCTGCATGAGTGGGAAAAAAGCGGCATCGTTCCCAAGGAAGTCTGGCTCAAGGCCGGTGAGAATGGCTTGTTATGCTCGACCGTACCGGAAGAATACGGTGGCCCGGGCGGTGACTTCGGCCACTCGGCCGTGATGATCGAAGAGCTGGCACGTGCCAACGCCACGGCGGTGGGGTTCACCACCCACTCGGAAATCGTCACACCTTACATCGTTGCGTATGGAACCGAAGAGCAGAAGAAGCAATGGCTGCCGCGCATGGTCAGTGGCGAATTGATTGGCGTGATCGCCATGAGCGAGCCCGGAATCGGCAGCGACCTGCGGTCCATGCGCACTTCGGCGCGCCGTGACGGTGATGATTACATTGTCAACGGTCAGAAGACTTTCATCACTAACGGTGGCAATGCCGGCCTGGTGGTGACCGCTACCAAGCTTGATCTTGCAGCCAAAGAGCTGACTTTGATCTGCGTCGAAGAAGACCGTGCGGGTTTTGCCAAGGGTCGCCTGCTGGAAAAGATCGGCCTGAAAGGGCAGGACACCGCCGAGCTGTTTTTTGACGAGGTGCGGGTGCCGGTTGGCAATCGACTGGGCGAGGAGGGCATGGGCTTCAAATACCTCACGCATCAATTGGCTTGGGAACGTTTGATCATTGCGATCCGCGCCGCTCAGTCGATTCACACGCTGCTGGAGGAAACCATCGAGTACACCCGTGAGCGCAAAGTCTTTGGCAAACCGGTGCTCGACTTCCAGAACACCCGTTTCAAGCTGGCTGAAGCCAAGGCCCAGGCCACCATGTTGCGGGTTTTCGTCGACGACTGCCTGGCCAAGGTGATGCGTGGCGAATTGACCCCGGAAATTGCGGCGATGGCCAAACTGCTGGGCTCGGAAATTCAGGGCAAGCTGCTCGACGAGTTCCTGCAACTGCACGGTGGCTACGGCTTCATGAGCGAATACAAGATCAGTCGTGCCTGGGTGGATGCCCGAGTCGCCCGCATTTATGGCGGTACCTCCGAAATCATGAAAGAGATTATCGGCCGTACCCTTTGAAAGATCACCGAGTGAGGCAGCCAGATGAGTAACGCCCTTTACGACATTCCTTTGAAACAGATTGACGGCAGCACCGCCAGCCTTGGCGATTACCGAGGCAAAGTCGTTCTGGTGGTCAACGTCGCTTCCAAGTGCGGCCTGACCCCACAATACGAAGGATTGGAAAAGCTGTACCAAGACAAAAAACACCAAGGACTGGAAGTACTGGGTTTTCCGGCGAACAACTTCAAGGAACAGGAACCGGGTAGCGACGCAGACATTGTTGAGTTCTGTTCGACGAACTATGACGTTCACTTTCCATTGTTCTCGAAGATTTCGGTGGTAGGTGCCGATCAGCACCCGCTGTACAGCGAGCTGACGACCTCGCGACCTCAAACAATCGGTGAAGGCCCGTTTCGCGAGCGTTTGAAGGGCTATGGCATCGAGTCTGCCAATGCATCGGACGTACTTTGGAACTTCGAAAAATTTCTGATTGATCGACAGGGCAACGTTGTCGCTCGATTTGCTCCGGACGTTACGGCTGACGATCCACGACTGCTGGCGGCTCTGGATATCCAGTTGGCCAAAGAGGCGTAAAGCGGTGCAGACAGTCGACACGGTGAATGCATTGCGCGCTCTGGTAAGCCGTGCGCGCAGTGAGAACAAAAAGGTCGCCCTGGTAGCGACCATGGGTAATTTGCATGACGGGCATATTGCCCTGGTCCATTGGGCGAAACAGCGTGCTGACTATGTGGTCGCCAGTATCTTCGTCAATCCCCTGCAGTTTGGCGCCAACGAGGACCTCGCCAGTTACCCTCGAACGCCGCAAGCGGATCGGGAGAAATTGGTCAGCGCGGGCTGTGATGTGCTGTTTGCACCAACGGTGGAGCAGATATATCCGCAGGGTATGCACACTCAGACGCTCGTCAGTGTGCCGAAGGTCTCCGAGGGACTTTGCGGTGCGGCAAGGCCCGGTCACTTTGATGGCATGGCAACGGTCGTTATCAAGCTGCTGAACATTGTGCAGCCACACGTGGCGGTTTTCGGGCAAAAGGATTATCAGCAACTGGCAGTCATTCGTACGATGGTCAGGGATCTCAACATGACGGTCGACATCGTCGCCGCACCAACGATCCGGGCTGCAGATGGCTTGGCATTGTCGTCGCGTAACGGCTACTTGACTGAACGCGAACGAGCAGTGGCACCGGTGCTTTATGCCTGCCTGCAGCAAGTGGCGGCGTCGATCCGGGAGGAAGGGCGTGTGGTTGAGCATCAGTTGATCGAGTGTCATCAACGTATCAGCGAAGCCGGTTTCCAATTGGAATACTTCGAAGTCAGAAATGCACAGAATCTGGAACCGGTGACGAGCATGGATGACCATTTTGTGATTCTGGTGGCGGCGCGCCTCGGGAAGACACGGCTCATCGATAACCTGACCCTGGATCTTCGCCAGAGTGAATGAATCAACCATCAACCGCCCATGCTGGCAGCGTCCCCTGTTGGCGCTGTTAATCGGGTCTGTGCAAAGATCCCCAGAGGAATGCCCCCCATGAGCCGTTATCGAGCTTTCGCTGCCCTTTGCTTGTGCTTTTTCTCCCTGGCCAGTATTGCCCAACAAGCGCCGGTGGATGCCTATGGTGTCGACACGGAGCATGCCAGGGCGTTGCTGATTAAGGCTGTTGCGCAGTACAAGGCCAAGGGCGATGCCGCGCTAGCCGAGTTCAGCCGGCAAGGCGCCTATGTTGATGGTGATAAGTACATTTACGTAGTGGATACCGCCGGTGTGATGTTAGCCAGCGGCGGTCCTTCCGTTTCATTGGTTGGTAAACCGGTGGCCAGCTTTCTGGACGAGGACCTCAAGGCGATGTTCCAGCAGGCCATTTCGCAACCAGACGACGGCATCGTGCGCAGCGCCGAATACCGCTGGTGGAACTGGCAGCACGCCAAGGTGGAGCGCAAGCGCGTGTTTTATCAGCGCGTGAATGATCGTATTATTTCGGTGGGTTACTACATGCCGCGGTCCAGTTCGGAACAGGCTAAACAGTTGCTGCGCCAGATTTCGGGACGAGTTGTCACTGACGCCAAAGCCACATTCGAGCTCATTAATCAGCACGATAAGCAGCTCACTTCGGATGATCTCTATGCCTTCGTGGTGGACTTGAAAACCCAACGGTTCGTCGCCCACGGTTTTTCGCCGCGGTTGATCGGTACCGACTTCAAGTCACTGCGTTCAGTCGATGGCAAGCCTATTGGCGAAGACATCCTCAAGCAAATGAACGCTCATGAAAGCGGGGAGATTGCTTACCATTGGCGCAACCCCATCACCGGGCAAACGGAATTCAAGAGGACTTTTTTGCAGCGAGTGAACGGTTACGTCGTCGCCGTAGGCTGCTATGCAAGCAAGTAATCAGGACAGAGGCCATCGGCAACCACCACAAGGGCACGGTGAAAGTCCCGACCACGTTGGCTGGCCGCTGGATCCCATGCGTGCAACCGCTCAAGAGATGGCCGTGGCCATGTTCGGCCAGGACCTGGGGTCGCAAACCCTGGATTGGTTGTTGAGCGAAATCAGTCAGGACACAACGCCACCTTGTATCGCAACTGAATCGATTAGCCGTGAGGGATACATTGGAGTGGTTCCTGCGAGCTACATCATCACCCTGCTCGACAACATCTTGCCCGTCCACTGGCAGCGCCGTTTTGCGCAGCGTGCCGTTGCAGGGACAGTTATCGAGATAGATACCGCCCACGAGTCTTTTGTATCGCATCCGCAGCTACTGGCGGAAGCTGTACAGGGTATTGAGCGGGATAGCTAATGGGCGACATCGGCGCGATTAGTCAGGGCAATGGTAGAGCTTTCGGCAGCCATTGGCTGATTTTGTCCATCGTCGGTTTCAACTTTATCTCGTACGTGTGTAGTGGTTTGCCATTGGCGGTGTTGCCCGGATTCGTCCTCAGTGATCTTGGGCTTACTTCGGTATTCGCAGGTGTGGTGATCAGTTCGCAGTACCTGGCAACGCTCTTGGCCCGTCCCTTGGCCGGCGCCGTGGCTGATCGCCGGGGTGCCAAATTTGCGGTTGTCTGTGGGTTCAGTGGCCTGGTGCTAACCGGCACACTGACGATGGTCGCTATTGTCCTGCACGCACAGCCTTGGGTGATCCTGACGTTATTACTGCTGGGCAGGCTGGTATTGGGGGCGTCCACGGCCATGATTTCCACACCCTGTTGCACTTGGGCCATCGGTTTGTGTGGTTCTTCCCGATCCGCACAGGTCATGTCTTGGAACGGCATAGCGGCTTACGGCGGGACAGCGGTTGGCGCGCCTTTGGGCGTGCTGTTGCGCAACTCGTTGAGTCTTTTCAGTGTGGGGCTATGCACCGTTTTACTTGGCTTGGTGTTTCTGCTTTTGGCACTGGGCAAGCGCCCAGCACCCATTGTTTCTGGTGCTAGGTTGGCATTTCATCGAGTGTTTTTCACTGTCATGCCTAACGGTTTGGTGTTGGTATGCAGTTCGGTGGGTTTTGGTGGGCTGACGGCATTCGTGGCGCTGTATTTCGATAGTCGGGGTTGGGACCACGCTGCTTACTGTCTAAGTGGTTTCGGAGTGGGGTTTATCATTGCCCGATTGACCTCGCCCGGCTTATTGCAGCGATTCAGGGGCTACAAGGTGGTGGGTGGCTGCCTGGTTGTGCAGACTCTGGGTATGTTGCTGATATGGTTGGCACAGTCGCCTGTCAGCGCGATTGCCGGCGGAGTGTTAACCGGGATTGGGGTGTCTTGGATTTATCCGGGGCTTGGAGTAGAGACTCTGGCCCGCACGCCAGCGGCGAACCGAAATTCGGCACTGAGTGCGCTTTCATTGTTCTTTGATATCGCCGTGGGTATGGCCGGGCCAATCATGGGCTTGATTGCTTCTAGATTCGGATATGCCGCTATTTTTTTGTGTGCTGCGATGATATCGATGATCGGAATTTTGATGGTGACCTATTTGTATAAGCGAGCACAAAGGTGAGCTAAAGCGCTTTTCGAGTGAGAGCAAAAGTCGGAGGAGCCGGGTTCAATTATTTCGAGAACTAAGTGAATGTGCTAGCGGGCTTCCGTTGCACATCACGATGGGCATTCGAAGGCGTCCAACTGCATGTAGCGTCGTTGCTGGGACTACTCGTCGTTCTGATCCAACAGCATCGCGCCTACCAGCCGTGTGATCGCCGGATTGTAGGGGAAGATGCCCACGACATCGGTGCGGCGCTTGATTTCGGCGTTTAGCCGTTCCAGTGGATTGGTGCTGTGCAGCTGCTGTCGGTGCGCTTTGGGAAACGCCATGTGTGCCATCACTTCATCCTCACAGGCGCTGCACGGCCTGCATGAGGTTGGCACTGCAAAAGGCAGCAAAAAGAGGCGGGTCGAAGACCTCGGCCGAAACGGTTTCCACGATGCGCAGCGGAAACATCGCATCATCCGCCTGTGACTCCAAGGCGCGCCAGAAACGGAAGTATTCATCGGTCAGCAGCCCGTAGCTCTCGCGGGAAAAGAGGTCTTATGGCAAGCCGGCTTTGCGCAATACATGCTCAGGCTGCAAGCCAAAGTCGTTCAGGAGCGTCCGCCAGCCAATGTCCAGGGAGAAGGTGAGATTGCGTGCCATCGGATCGTAACCGCCATATGAGTCGCTGATACGCCATGAAAGGCGTTTCAGGCCATTTTAGACATGGGGGCCGAATCGGATGATGCAAAATGCGCCACACTGGTTGCGGTCGGTGCCATTAATTGGCACATACGGTGAAACCCTGCAGTTCAGGCATATTGATCAAGTGCTGTTCAGGCAAAATGAGCGCCAAGCTCCGGTGTCGCACCTCTAATGCCGGTGCGGCCGATATGCCCGTGGTCAGCGTCCGTTGTCAGGGGGAAGACCCAACATGTTACTTATTAGCAGCATGACCACTTTTGACGTTAGCTGACCTGCATGAATGACCGAAATGGGTCGTTATCTGCCATCCATGAGTGGCGCTGCTCGCATCGGTTCGGCCAAAGATATGCTGAGCCGAGAACTCTGCCTGGCCGGTTCGTCACGTCTAGATGAAAACGAACGCCTCATTTTATCAATGGCAGCCTTACAACAATCCCCTCATTGCTTCCCAATCCTCATGGCACCGCCCCCGTCCTCGACGCCGTGTAACTTAGCCGAGTCGGCCGGGTGTTGACTGAGCGTGCTGATAGCAAGATACGGCAGAGACCAAGTGCAATCCACGTCTGTCGGTCCCAGAAGACTCCTAACAGTATTCCATCCTGGTGCACGCCAAGCGGGCGATGATGAACGATCCGGCAACCGGTGACACCACGCACAGGATGTGAACTAACGTCTACAAGAGAATGGAGCCAAGCAATTCAATAGGCGAAAGTGGCAGGAGCGGCAAAGACTATCGCCTATTCGGCTGCAAGGCTACGTGGGGCAAAGAAACCGGTAGCTTGGGTGACTTTCGCTACCATTATAACCAGATATGTATTATTTGTTACGTTGAACGTATTATAAAATGATATGTCCGCCGATAAGGTCGGATAAGATTTAATTATCAGACCTAAATGGTTGGAGGCTAGGGCATGGCAGTGGGCGTACCAGAAAACGACGTGTTTGCCGCCGCGGACGCGGTCCTCGCCCGCGGCGAGAGGCCGACGGTGGAGCGGGTACGCCTTGAGCTGGGGCGCGGCAGTCCGGCCCGGGTCGGTACCTTGCTGGATCAATGGTGGGAGCAACTGGCCGCCCGGCTGCGCGGCGAAGCGCGCCTGCCGGGCCTGCCGGCAGAAGTAGCGCAGGCCTTCAGGGCGATTTGGCAGCAAGCCACTACCCTGGCCCAGGGCGTGGCGGAGCAGGCACTATCCTCCCAACGGCAAGTGCTGAACGAAGAGCGCGAAGCGGTGGGGGCGCTGGAAGCCCGTGCCCGGCTGGACGTAGCGCAGGCGCGCCAGCAGGCATCTGAGGCCGTTAGCGCACGGCAAAGCGTGGAGAGCCGCCTGGCCGGCCTGGAGCAACTGTTAGCCGAGCGCCAGGCACAAATCGATGACCTGCGTGCGCAGCGCGACGAACTTCAGGCGCAGCGTGACGAATCTCACGCTGACGTGGCCAAGGTGCGTCAGCTACTGGACGAAAGCCGTGAACAGGCCGAGCAGGCTCGTGAGGCACAACAGCTCTACACCCGTGATGTCGAGGATCGAGCTTATCGTGAAATCGATCGGGCTCGCGAGGATAGTAAAGGGCTGGCCATCCAGCTCAAGGATGCCAATGCCCGCATGCTCACCTTGCAACAGTCGCTACAAGCTGAGCAGCGCCAGCTGGCTGAAGCGCGTGAGCAGCGTGCAACTGCGGAGGCACAGAATGAGGCGCTGAATCAGAATCTCAGTCAGATGCACCAAGCCGCTGCGAAAGCGGAGGCGCATAGCCACGCCCTGCAACACAGCCTCCAACAAATGCAGACTCTGCTCGCCGAGACTCAGTACAGCGCCGTGGCACAGCAGTCGCGTGCCGATACCCTGGAGGCACAACTCGAGCAACTTCAAGAGGCACTTAAGAAGAAGCCTCAACGCAGCCGCCCCTGATATGCCACGCGGCCCCCGCGCCTGACTACACCGAACTCTCCATAGCCTCGATTGCCGGAAAGCCGCCCCATGAACCATGATGACTTGAAGTTCGCCGATGACCGTCCAATTCTATTGAAGAAATATGACCTCCTCGATCGCGCCGGGTTTGTCCAGCGGCTGGCACTGGCGATTAGCTCGTGGAAAAATCAGGAAAGCTTGGTGATCAGCCTGACGGGGGGCTGGGGTAGTGGCAAGAGTTCGATCAAAAATATGACTCTGGAGCAGCTCGAAGCAGACCAGAGCTGCCAGGTGATCGAATTCAATCCTTGGCAGTGGGCTAGCCAAGAGAAATTGAGCAGCGCGTTCTTCGAAGAAATCTCCCGTGTCGTACAGCGCCAGGATGCCGGCGGTAACGACAAAAAGCTTGCCAAGCTGTTGCGTCATTATGGCCGGTACTTGAATGCCGGCGCCGGCGTACTCAGCACGACTGCTAAATGGACGCCGGTGTTGCTCGGTTCGGCGCTGGTGACTACCGCGCTGGCCAGTGTGGCCGAAGGCGACGCGGCAAAGGTGACAATATGGCTCCTCAGCGCCGCTAGCTGGCTCGGTACCCTTGCACCGCAGGTAAAAAAGCTCGCCGGGACGATGACCAATCACTCCAAACGTCTCGATCAGCAAGCAAAGGACAATGAACTAACCCTCGGAGAAATTCGCACTGAGCTGCAGAAACTCTTGAGCGCGCCTACTAAGCCGCTGTTGATCGTGCTGGATGATCTGGATCGGTTGTCGGCCGATCAAATGAAGGCGATGTTTCAGCTAATTAAGGCGCACATGGATTTCGCCAATGTCGTGTTCCTGCTGCTGTTCCAGCGCGATACGGTCGAGCAAGGACTGAACCAGGTCGGCTTCAAGGGGGCGGATTACCTGGAGAAGATCATCCAAGCCCCTCTCAGCGTACCGGCCATTGCAAACAGTCAGCTACAGACGATCTTGTTTAGCCGATTGGACGCTATCTTGACCGACGAACCGCAACTGCAGGAGCGCTTCGACAAAGAGTACTGGGAGCAGATGTTCGAGCGCGGGATGCGACCGTTCTTTCGCAATTTACGTCACGTTTACCGGTACACCTCGACCTTGGCTTTTCACTGTCGCCTGCTGCGCGGCACCGAAGTGGCAGAGGTCAATGCGGTCGATCTGTTTGCGTTGGAATGCCTACGAGTGTTTGCCCCGGAGACTTACGCTGAGCTACCACGGTACAAAGCGTTGTTGACTGACAGCGAGCCGTACGCCCGGAAGGATCAGCCACAACAAGCGCGCGTAAACCAAATAATCGATCAGCTGGTCAACCTGGCACCTTCTCCTCATCAATCTGCCATACGGCAATTGCTTCAAGCGATGTTCCCCACGCTGGAGTGGGCATTGACCAACACCTTCTACGATCAAACAGACCAACTGCGCTGGTTGGCCCGCTCACGGGTGTGCTGCGATGAGGTGTTCGACCGCTATTTCGAGCTCTCAATTCCTCTGGCGGACATCCCCAATTCGTTGCTACACGAACTTGGCAGACGCATTACCGATCCGGTGGCCTTTACCGCACTGCTGATCGGTCATGAAGAGGAGCGTCAGGCGGAAATCCTGCAGCGACTTCTCGGCCTAGTGGACGAGTTCCCCCTCGATCAGTCGCTCGCGGTGGTGCAGACTTTGCTGCGCGCCGGCGATCATGTTGGACGGCGCATGTCCTTCACCAACTGGTCGCCGCGTCTGCAGGTCACCCGTCTGCTGAGGCTGTTCCTTGAACGGCATCAACTGGAGCGCACCCGCAGTCAATTGGTCATCGAGGCCTTCGCCGCGGGACCAGGCCTGGTCGTCATGGATCAGTTGCTGGGAGGGGAGGTTGGACTGCGCCGCAAGGGTGATGTCGGCTATTTCGATGATGCCGGATTTGAGCAGTTAAAAACCCTCTATGTCGAAGCGCTGCAACAGTTAGCAGAACGTGACCCGGATGCGTTCCTGGCTGATGAGAACCTTGCCTCCTATCTCATCGACTTGAACCGTTACAGTGTCGGTGGTGATGGCGGACGTCGCTGGGTCAAGTCCCACGTCACCACGCAAGCCCGCTTCCTCCTCTTTGCACGAGGACACGTCAATTTCCGGACCTCACACAGTGGTGGTCGCTCAACCCGCACCGACTACATCTCATCAACCGCATTGGAACAGATGATGGGATTGGCGCGCTGCGCTGAGTGGCTTGATCACCTCGACGTCGGCGCAATGAATAATTGTGAGCTGGAGACGCTTAGGCTGCTTGAAGATGCTTTGGCCCGACACGCCCGGGGAGAGGCAGAGTCTTGGAGTGACTGATCCTCGCGGATCATCGCGTTAACCAACCGGGCCGTGCACTACATACGTGTCCGCGCTAATAGACAGCAGCTAACTACGTCACTGAAGTTAGCAGTCACATTGCGGGGTAAACGGCAGTAGACCGCCTAACGGACCAAAGGCGTACCGCGCCAGCAGCATCGTCCAGAGTATTCGGTTTGCGCTCTTGCCTAGGCGAACCGGACTTCAGGCAATGGATCCTCCTTGGCTTCGACCATGACGCGAGCGAGCTCTCCGCAGGGTTCGGTACGGTGTGCGCTGAGGCTGCGAGCCAGCTGCACACACTTGGTCCTGACAATCGAAATGGTAGCGGCCTCATGCCCGAGGTCGCCGGTCGCTTCATATCGGGTGCAATCAAACACCACTGGCAGTGTGTCGATCAATGACCCGGATTCCTCTGCGGAGAGCCGACCGCGCTCAAGCAACGTACGCAATGACTCGATGATCTCCGGCAGTGCGCTCAGGCGCTGCGGGCCAAAAAGCATGACAAGCAAGCTCACCAGCCGGCGGGTGATGGGGCTGTCGACTCGCGTGCGCCATTCGCGGATTGCATAAGCGGCATAGCTTACGAACTTGGCATCTTGGTGCTGCAGCGCATGTCGCAAAGTCTTCTCGACAAGGGAGGCAACAGGATCTGTGTCGGCGAAATAGATGTACGCGACCAATGCTCCGGGTGCTTGGACTTCTCGGTAAAATAGGTCGAGCTGGGCGAACATCGCTTCGCTGGACAGGCCTCCCAGGTGAGGCGCCACAACTAGGCCCAACGCTTTACTGATCAGTATGCCTTTCCTTTGCTCGCCACCGTGCGAGAACGCCATTTCCAGCTGGCTTTGCGCTTTCGGCCGCCAGCGTGTCATCAGCTCGAAGTAACGTCGGGCCTGCTCGGCGCTGGGCCTGATATCCGCGCTGACAGAGCCCACCGAGTTGATCAAATCTTCCAACAATTCCTCTTCGAACAGACCCTCAGCACCTGCCTCAAACAGCTTAACACTCAAGCTATCTTTGAGGTTCTCTGGCTGATGGCTCGGAAGTTTGAGCAAGGCATGAGCGAACAATCGGTTGGCGCCCTGCAGGAGGGGATTGGCGGGGTCACTGCCCCACACTTGCTGGAGCAAACTATCGCGTTCTGACGGCGTAAGGTAGTTCGCATCCAGCAACGGGATCAGTCTGATCAAGGCTGCGCCGGTGTCCTTACTATCGGCGTTCACCGACTGAATGATCTGTGCGATCCGCCGATCGATGACAGGGTTCGCCAGGCGCTCTCCGGGTTTTTCAATCACCGGATTCGGCCAGTCGTTGTTAGCACTGAGACCGATCTCGTGCGCCAATGGCACCTCGAGTGCGTACTGCACCAAGTCGGCCTGTTCATTCTCAGGGACACTCTCTAGCGAATACCGCAACAAGTGGCCCAGGGCGTCCTTCAGCCAAAGATGGTGCAGGGCGGGTTGCTTACTGAGTTCGGTCGCCAATATGAATAACTGTCGGGAGCGGTCAGGAGGCAGTCGGACGCTAATGCGCGCCAGGATTTCGATGAATACACGCAGGTTGGGTAGTGCAGCGTGCCGGCCTGGGCCAACTCGCTCGGCGGCTCTTGCTTTCCAGTAATTGATCGCACGCACGCACTGATCGGCGAGTTGCTCGACCTGCGAGTACGCAAAGCGCGCGACTCGCAGTCTGCTGAATGTTTTCTTGATGATTTCAGCGGTCTCTGTGCTCGCACCCCGCACAGCAAGCGAGAAGCTGTAGAGCCCGTCCACGCCGTCCAGGTCGACCAACTTTTCCGCCTGGCGACAAAACAAGTTTGTCTGTTGCCAGCGCAGTGGAATGCCTACCGTGTCCAACAGCCCTGTCATAACGATCAGGGGATGTAAACCGGAGGTGAAAGTCACGCTGCTGGATCCGTCGCGATAGCTGCCAGGGGCAAAGTTGGGTACTACTGCGTTGTCTTTGCGCTGCCGATCGAGTGCATTATCGATACTGACCCTCAGGTCATCGAGGATCGCCCAGGGATCGCAACGATGCTCTCGATAGAGGGAAGGGAAGGGCAACGCCTGTCCTGCGAGGTCCAGCACATGATAAAGCCAATGGGCCCAGGCGAGTCGAGAAAGCAGGGACAGTGATCGCCGGTTTTGGTGATGAAGTACGAGAAGCTCGCGATAGGCCTGCGCGACTAGCAGGCTTGCTTCATTGAGCGTGCCGAGTTCCACCAGCAGCGAGGCTTTGCGCAGCTTCCACCAGGGTTCGTCGATGGAAATCCGGTCACATTGCACCTGCAGTGCTTCATAGTCGAACGCATCCCGTGCTTGGATGGCCCGGTAGTAGGCGATCTCGTTCGCCGCGTCGGACCAGTGTTTGGTATTGGACTCAATGAAATGCTCCACGCGACTCCATGAGTCGGAAATAACATCGGCCCAGCGCTGATTTTTCAGCAGCAACACCGCGCCCTCCAGCCGCTCTCGTTTGGAAAGCGGGCTTTGCTCGTCGAGCACGGTGTCCAGCAGCAGTTGAGAAAACTCAGCATCGAGCGGATCGTGTGCCAGGTATCCGCGCCAGATACGCTCGTAGATCAGGCGGGCGCGCAGCTGCTCCGGCAGTTGCCGCAGATTACTGGCTGAGAAAGCATGGAAAGTGGCTTGTTCAAGGACGCGGTCTTGAAGATGGGACGGCAAGACTAACCACCCTGGGTAGCTGCTTCGGTCCGCTTGTAAGGTTGCAAGGCTGTCTTCGAACCACTTGTAATTCTGTTCCCGCAGGAACGCATCGATGTGCTTGTTCTGTTGGATTGGCTGGTTGAGATAAGTCGGTGACCAAGCGCTCTCGGCCTTCGGCTCGAGGCTAACAAGGGCCTGGAGAAATAGCTTGGTGGCCTCCCGATGAGCAAGTTCTGGATCATCATAATCGGCGACCAGCGGTGCCAAATCGATGGGAGCGATATTGATCGATTCGAGGTATTTCCGCTTGGCCGCGTTGAGCCCAAGTGCGCCCACCAGGTAGATACGACGCGCATGTCCAGCCAGGTGATCGCGGACCCAGCCCGCCCAGGCAAGGAAATTAGGATCTTCGCCGGAGAAACCCAATAAACACAGTTCGTTTTCAATGAACACTTGCCGGGCGTAGTTGACGAAAGCGGCATACCGAGCGGGATACCTCCGGTAATCTTCCTGGGTAAATACCAGATGGTTATCGAGCACGATGGTGCCGTGCAGTTTGACGATGCGCGGAGACCTGGCGCTTGCCAAGTCCTCCTGTTTGCGCACCACGTGGTAAACCCTCTCCGGTAACGCCGCTGCAGCGCGCTCCAACAGTGTGTCCCAATTGGTTGTCAACACTTCCGACCACGGCAGCCGCAATAAGTCGTCATGCAGGGCGCTAGGTTGAAATGCCTGGTCATTGACGGCCGTCTTCAGGCTGTCATGCATCGACTGAGGGCCAAAGAACGCTTGATACTCTTCCGCCAGGCGTAGCAGGTCGGAGCTCGAAGAGCCCAATTCCTCGCCCATTTGCTTGCAGAGCTCGAACCACAAGGGCATTTTTTGCGCTGGATTACCGCTGATGGCGGCGCTCCGGCTAAAGCCCGCTCCGACCATGATGGCAGCGCCGTGGAATGTCCCGTCTTGTTGCCACAAGGCCGCAGCCAGTTTCTTAAGCGCGGCGAAATCTGCCAATTGGTTTACATCCACGTTCATTGCACCTCGTGCCATTGTTCCCAGCGGGCCAAGTTTTCTGCCTGCTGCCGTGCCGGATATTGTGTGTGGCTACGTGAGACCATTCGGCAGCACGTCAACGTCATCAGCCACCGCAGCGCTCATGCTTGTGGCAGCCTCACCCTGCGGCGTCCGCAGGCATTGTGCCACCGTCGACCCTTGGATCCAATCCGCTCAGCAATAGCATTTATGCCTTGCCGAGAAAGTTCAGCTGCGGCGTTGGCAATGGGGCGGTTGGGAGCAAGGCATGCGGCGGTGCTCGAAATACGAGACCGCTATCGCTGCGCACGAACAGGTCAGTGAATGCTCGGCAGTTATAGGCTGAAGCGCAGGTCAAAGCCGCTCGACCCTTTACATTGACGTCACTTCTGGCAACGACGTTTCCCGTCGAAGCTCATGGTAGCGAGTGAGCTGCCACAATCGATGGGAGTAGCGTTGTGAACGCAGTGGGTGCTGCAACGGGAGGGGTGGCGTTAAGTGAGCTGGACGTACAGACCCTGGATTTGGTGAAGGCGGCGCTGGGGTGGTGGTACTGGCTTGCAGCGCTACTTCAGCAGTAAGCAGAACAGCTGCTTGCAGGTCAGGACTTCTTGTTTTTATCCCTCAAAAGAGGGAGGATAACCGGAAGCGCGTCCCCTGGAGGAAGTTGGCATGCATGTTTGTCAGGTTTACGAAGGTGTTGTCGAAGTGGCTGACCGTCTCGGCCAGTTGCGCATGCCAGCCGAGGCGATCGCCGAAGCTGTCTATCAAGGCCACTTGCACCGGGTCAGGCTGACCCCCAATCACCCCGGGATTTTCCCGGGTATGGAAATGTGGGGCTGGATAGTGAGCTCGCTGCGTGATCAGTTGCGCCCGTTCGGTTGGATGGCCCACGAAAATGCCAATTACCCGCTGACCGTGCACCCGGATCTTCTGCTTGCCCTCACCGTCGCCTCGGCTGACGCTGGGGTAGGGAATTCGTCGTGCACACCCACCAACCGTTCCAAAAAGGGCAAGAGCACCGTCGATGCGGTCCAGCAGAACCGCCAATTGGACATGTTTGCCGAGTTGCTCCCGCAATTGAGCAGCCCCCACGGGGCTGACGGACACGAAACCTGGATTCTGCTACATCACACGGACACGGTAAAAAATGAAATTCGCCTGGAGCTGTCCCGTCCAGCGAGTATTGGCCGTGGCGGGAAAATTACTGCCTGGTTTGAACGCATCCTATTGTCTCCCATTGACCTGAATGATGATTTCACTGCCCTCTCGACGCCGAGCGGTGCTGACATCGAAATTGACATCCGCCGTAAGAACGCCTGATTTTCTGTATGTTTAACTCCCTGCGGTTTGCGCTAGCCAGACGGCGGCGCGGTATGAAAAAACGGGAGCTCGCATCCCGTATCGGTGTGACCGAGCGCTCTGTATCGAGCTATGAAAGTGGCACACAAGAACCTGAAGCAGCCACGATGACGCGGATTGCCCAGGCACTGGGTTTCCCTGAAGCGTTCTTTTTCGGCGACGATCCTGAAATACCCACGCCTGACGTGGCCAGCTTTCGCTCGCTGTCAAAAATGTCAGCCGGCCTGCGTGACAGTGCGTTAGGCGCCGGTGCGATTGCGCTTCTTCTCAACGAATGGCTGGAATCACGCTTCGATCTTCCTCCGATAAATGTGCCTGACTTGGGCAGCGAACGTGCTGCACAGACTTCCGTGGATGGAGTGGCGGGTCCCGATCAAGCCCCGGAAGTCGCTGCTGAAATGTTGCGGGCACACTGGCAGATCGGTGAGCAACCAATTAAAAATCTCATTCTGTTACTGGAATCGAAAGGCGTTCGGGTCTACTCCCTGGCCATCGACGCCAAGGAAGTTGACGCATTCTCCATGTGGAGTGGGGGGCGCCCGTTCATGTTCCTCAACACCTATAAGTCAGCGGAACGATGCCGGTTTGATGCGGCGCATGAATTGGGCCATCTGGTTATGCACCAGCACGCCCATCCCCAGGGCCCCGATTTGGAGCGCGAAGCTAACGCATTCGCGTCGGCATTTCTGATGCCGCGCGCTAGCGTACTGGCAAGTGCACCGCGCTCGATCACCTTGAACAGCTTGATCAAGTTCAAGCGGGTCTGGGCCGTCTCGGTTGCCGCATTGAACTATCGCTTGCACAGCCTTGGCCTCAGCTCGGATTGGACCTATCGAACCTTGTGCATTCAGATTGCCCAGGAAGGCTACCGCACCAATGAGCCGCAGCCGATGCAACATGAGCGCTCGGTGGTTTTGGAAAAGATTTTCGCGGCGTTACGGGCCGAAGGGCTGAGCAAATCGGCGGTGGCCGCGCAGCTGGCCATTCCGCCTGAGGAGATCAACGAGTTGACCTTTGGCCTGATGCTGAATGTCTTGAAGGGGCAGGGCGGGGATGCCGACATCTCGCGCCCGACTTCCGCGGCTCACTTGCGTCTAGTCAAAGGATAAGCGCTCCGCTCGCTAGGCAATGCCCCCCTGGATCGAATACCCCGGCAGCGGTGGCTGCTGCTGGGTGTCCAGCCAGTAAGAAGAGCTGAGCCCCCGTTTGGCAACTATTAAAGGATTCAGTCGCAATGGATTATGTCGCCGCGTTCCCCCTCCCCGAACACCTGCTGCCTAAGCGTTTACACGAGCTTCTTCTGCCCATCGGCACCGACCCCGAACTGCGTGTCGAGGTCACCTGCTTCACGGAAAATGAAGGGCTTGGCATCTCCGACGAGGCGGTGTACATGGTCATGGCTGTAGTCCCGGACAGTGGCCAACCGGTGCCGAGCCTGCACACCGAACAGGGTCAGGTGGCGTTCTCGACCCCGGATCTGGGCGAGAAGGGTAGCGTGAGCCGGTATTTGCCCAGTGTGAGCGGGCACGACTACATCGTGGCCTCTTGGGGCAACAGCGCCTTTTACACCTACAACCTTGCGGAAAAGGTATGGATGGCACTCGGTCTGACCCCGCGCTGTTTCGGTAATGAACAGCAGCGAATAGCCTACGATGACTTGGGCGTACCTGAATTCAATGTGGCCGAAGGTGAGATTTCCGCCCAGTACTATTTCAAGGCCTCGCGCCATGTGCGATGGCACATGTCCAATGACTATCTGCGCCGTTACCTCTGGCTGCGCGGAGGGCGAGGTGTCCGTCAGTTCTATTACAAGGCGCGGCTTGAAGCGGGCGCGGAATTGCGCGCCTGGATGAATGGCCGAGCTTTTGTTGAGCTGGGCAGCGCAGGCACCTGGTTGGACGGCGATATTCGGGTGGACAATGGCGGGTTGCTGCTCCAGGTTTGGGCCACCGTGGAAGCGGTGTCGTGCGAGCTTTCGCCACAGCAGTCCGCGGAAGGCCTGCTCTGGCCTGGTGTCCAAGAGCCTGTTACACATGCCCGCGCCAATGACATCTTCAATGCAGTTACCCTCTATCTGGATGACCGATTCCTCGAACGGTATGAACAGAGCCATTTTTACGACACGACTCCAGTCAACCTCCATGGCTTCTGGCACTGTAGTCCGTCCTACCTTGGCCAGTGGGCTTTCAGCGGATGCGAACGCGTCGGCCGCAATTTGATCAAGGTGCAACTTCGAGAGCTGTACAAAGGACTGCCAGATCGAGAAATTTTGCATGCCCATGCTCATGTAGTGCCGCCGCATCAGATCGGTGATCATGACCTTGGGGCTGAGCACGTCGTCGCTAAGGTCGACCGGCTGTTGGTGCAGTTGCTGAACCTCGCCGATAACCTGTCCGCACTGGCTGGCCATCTGGGCATTGCTAAGCCTGCGGAAGAACTCATCGGTTTGCGGCGCAGCGATATCAAAGACAATGGCTGGCTGCATTACCCCCAGTTGGCCAAGCTCGCGCAGGTTGCCCCGTTGGCCTTGACGCAACAGGCGTTCCTAGCGCGTTGCAAATCCATCCACGAGCTGTGTCAACGGCTTCCCGATGGTGTTCTCAAGCAGCTTTTGCATGCGGCAGGTGTACCCCGCGCCAAGATCGTGCAGCGAGGCAGTTTGAAGCTGCTACAAACGCTGCTGAATATCCTGCAACGCCTCGATGCAGAAGAGGAGGCGATTGATGCGTTTTCTCGCGTTGAATGCCCCGAAGGCTGGGATAATCGCAACCCTGACCTCGCCATGCTCTTCGTCGCAAACGATCTGCGTATAGCAGATGCTCACGATGCGGTAGGCGCGTCGCTGCAGCGTCTTCAGGATCAAGGGTTCGACAATGCATCTTTGCATCAAGGTTACGGACGAGCCCTCGACTTCGTATTGGACGGCGTTATCAATTCCTTCGCTGCGCTCAACTTGCCCCTGGGTCGAATCCTTGCAAGGCGATGACGGCTCAGTCCTCGCTATTTGTCGCGCTACTTATGTGAGCTGAACCAATCATCAGGCTTCGCAAGCGGTTACCAGAGAAATCGTTGCTGTGGATTTCGCGGTTACCAGCTTGGTGGAGGGTGGAACGTACGATTTTAGCCTTCATTCTCGTAAGCGGAGCCGGCCCATACAGATCGCATCCACTTAGGCATTTTGCAGGCCATGAGCTTTTTGTGTTCCTCAGGGCTAAGCGAGTGTGCGATCTTCCTTACCGTTTGCTCAGTCAGCCCTGTTTTCCCAAGATAAAATGAAGCAGTCAGTACTATTCCTACTTTCGTGCCAGCTAGCTGGAGTCGTTGCCGTGACACATGATGTAACCGAACTACCGCGTTACCGACCTTAATTTCACGCGTCGATCCGCTGGTGTAATACGTCGGCAGAACCTGCATTTGAGTGCTCAGTCCAAGCCAGCGCACGGCCTCTGAGCCATGGATCTGGATAGTCTCGCCTCTAGCCCTTGCAACCGCTTTCATAACTGCAATCGGATTGGCTCGTACCTGTTTACCAGAGTATTCACTCTTCTTGGGGCGCATGTATACGCCGTGAACAACGCGCTCTAGGAAGCCACTTAGGACCATACGAGACAGCGCTTTGTTTACCGCAGAACGGGAGCCGGCTTGCGCGAAAACTGCACCAACAAAGGGCTTACCCTTGGGCATGTGCTTGATACGGTTCGAAATAGACTCTGCGACAGATATGACTGACGCCTCCATGTCATCTAGTAATTTTAAGCCTTGCTTCTTCAGATCTCCGAATGGCCAGCCTCTCTTCTATTTTGCAACACGTTTCCTGCAAGTTTCCCAAGGGGTTCAGCATCTCTCCCAGCAGCTTCCGCACGCGAGAGAAATCTTCCTCTTCGCTGGCTGAAAATGTCAGATTCCAAGATCGCTCTGGCATCTTGGGTGAACTGCGAAATTTGCTTCCACTTTGCCGACTTCGCTTTACGTCGCCCCTTCATCTGCTCCTCGCGTCAGTAACCTGGCCTGAAGAATTGATAGATCTGGAACTGATCACAGCTCCTCCCCACGCGGAAAACCCAATGCCCTGGGATATTTACCAAGTGGCCTCGAATGCCCGTGAATGCTGCTGTCAGTGGAGGAGAGGCCTCACAAGCATTTCACTTTTGACTGAGGAGATCATTAGTGGAGTCGAACAGGACATGACTTGTTGAAAAGCCTTGGGGGTCGTGGCTTCCGTTCAAAAAGTAGCTATGGCCGCCCTTGACCTCGTATTGCAGTTCAAAGTCATTGGTGCCCCCTGAGCTGAGCACACTCAATTTCTCAAGTTTCTCCATCATCCATCGAGCTTGCCGGTTGGTATGTGGTGGCGTTACCAGCATCACCTCATCAAGCCATGTGTGGCTGGATTGACAATCAACGAGATCTCGAAGCTCTTGGGCATGATGGACCATCATCATGGACGTTGAGACCTGACTCCCTGACTTGCGGCTCACCTGCAGATAGAACCATGGGTGAATCAGCTCCTGCTCAACGCATCGCCATAGCTGGCTGTGACCATGACCCTCAAGCCCTTCGATTACCATTTCAGTGTGGCGATAGGTAGTGAACATCGGCAAGCCCTCAAAATGAACACTATAGATTGTAGCCCTATAGGATTCGATAGCGCTTCATCGTTCCTTTTGTGGGAACGTAAAATTGGAACTCAGTATCGCGTTCGGCCTTGCGCTCAAAAAGGTTCGAAATAGTAGAAATCTCACGCAAGAAGATTTCTCTACCGTGAGCAGCCGCACGTATCTCAGCTCACTGGAACGAGGCCTGAAAAGCCCTACGCTGGAGAAAATCAATCAGCTAGCGGGTACGCTCGACGTTCACCCGCTCACCATCCTCGTAGCCACATACGTCGCGCGGGACGCCAACCTGGACATTGAGGGTCTTTTTCAGACAATCAAAGATGAATTGGCTGGGATGAGCTCTTTCCAGGACCTCTCTCAATGATGCGCTAGCGCCTCTCGCTGAACCTGTGATGAGTGAGCGCATGCTATCGCTGGGCATGGAGGTCTTTGAGGGTACGGCGTGAGCAAAAGGGGCAGGGCAGAGGTACATCGTTGGTTACCACCAGAGTGAGAGGCATAAGATCTGCCGGGTGCCTGGTGTGCCGGGATACACTGTTGACGCAGCCTTGCCTGTTCCACGTTCTTCGGCAAGCGGCAGACTGCCGAAAACCTTGGCTGCCTGCTCAAGAACCTTGGCGAATTGAAAGGCTATTGCGCTCTGCGCGTCGGCGCAAGTGATCAGCATAATTGAATGCCAGGCTTGGGATACGAGCAACGAAGACCGTACACAGCATGAACGGATGCTGGCCCAGCGTGACCTGTTATCCAACGATGCTACTCCTTGAGGTAAGCCAATACTTGGAAAAAGCAATCCTCACACAGGTGCAGTTCATAGCGCTCCCCATCCAGGACGGAGCGTAGGTTAGCCAAAGTGAAGAGGTAGACGACCACGGTAATCGCCATCTATTCAGAGATCACGATCTACAATGCTCAAATCTTTGTTAGACCGGTGACGTTGTTCGTCAATGCTGTGGTAGTAATTGTTCACCGTAGTGGACAAGCTTTCGTGACGCAAATCAGCCTGCAGGTCTTTATCATTACGAACTTTTGCATCGAAGGTTGCTGAGGTATGACGTAGCCAATGGGTCGAGGCAGAACGTAGGGCATCTATCTCGTCCTCAGTTCGATCTTCCTCCTTCATTCGGCTTAGGGCCTCATCAAAGACACTCTGCACCAAAACACGAATATGTCCTTCAGACAATCCTTCTCGTCCATGATGAGCGCGGAGGAGGGGTGTTGCATCATCCGAGGTGGGGGTAGCAGTTAAGCCTAGATAATGACGGTACCGACGCATCCAGACATCGATATATTCATTTTTAACGCTAATCTTGGCAATTTTGTTACCCTTGCCGATTACGTGAAACCACCAGGCGCCGGATGAGTCCTTCCGGAAATCACTCATCAAAGGTAGCCAGTTATCACGACCGGCTAAGTCAGAGATACGGAGGTACATCGAAAAGATCGTTGAGATGATGAATAAGGTGCGCTCATGCTTATCCGGATCAGAGCTCGCCATGCCCTCAGCCGTATCAAGAACGTAGCTCCATTGGAGTGGAGTCAAAGATTTAGCTTTTTGAGTCCCGGAAACACGCTGCTTATACTTGGATTTCTGCTTAATGGCTCGAATGGGGTTAACGCTTTCAGTCAGGCCTTCATCAGTACAGAATTGGAAGAAGCTACCGCATACCGCAAAGATTTGGGCGATCGAGTCTTGAGCCAGCTTGCGTGACTGCGGCTCAAGCTCGCGCAGTGTCTCTTTTGCAATTTTCGCGGATCTTTTACTGGTGGTAAAGAAAAAAGGACGCCATTGAGGATTGGCAATATACGTGTCTGTGTCTTTAGCCTTGCGGCCTCCGATGCGCTTGAATCGGGCCTTGACGATTGGACCGATCCACTCAGCCGGAGGCTTGATGCAAAACTCCATGAAACGTTCGCCATCCTGGCGTTTCATCTCCAGCAGCGGTTTTTTTGCCACGATGAGACACCACAGAAGCATTCGTTCCACATGGGTGCGGTAGGAATTGAAAGTCGCTTGGTTACCACCGTACGATCGGAGAAAACTGCGGACAGCTAGATATCCCTCAAATGGCTGAAGGGCTTCAGGGAATGACTTGAGAAACTCGAGGACCGGAGGCTGCTCAGCACTCAAATTGCTATGGTTTAACTCTTGAAACCGGTCGTGGGTTTCAAAAAGCGGAAATGGAGAAACTGCAGTAGCCATTGGAAATCCCGGGATGCTAGTGAATCGTACATCTGAACCTCCGGTGCTGCAATATTCGGTTCTGACAATTATCGAATATTGCAGTACTCAGAATGAGTTACCTCAACTACTCCGTTGAGGCGCCGGAGCGCAACGGACGGAAATCCGATCGGGACCATGCTTGATCTTCCGCTAGCGCGGCATCGCGCGCACCAGCCCCCTTCAGAATTGCAAAAGGGGCAGTCCTTAGCTGAAGGCATCGCTCTTTCGTGACACCACTGGCTTCCATCTTGTCAGCAATAAGTGCGAAGAAAACGTTAACAAGCTCTCGAACTTGTCGAGCGCTGAGACCAGGCCTCCCGTATGAGGTCTCTAACAGAGGGACGTCCTCTTTATCTGAAGGGAATGGAGGCAGTCCGCGGCTTAATCGATAACGCTTCAGGTACGGTAGGAGACCTAGCGGAACTCGAATCGGAATTATCTCGTGCACGCAACTATCTAACTTGAACCACCATACATCGCGACGCTTAAAAAAAGAGGTCATTAACGGGGCTTGCCGATTACTACCCCCTAAGTCCGAAATACGGACGCGTAAGTGGTATGCGCACATAACGATAAATAGTGCTCGCTCATGCCTCTGATCTTCATCAGCTAACTCAACTGCAAGCTGACTTGCAAACTGCCACAAATCAAAAGCTAATGCTGGTCTGGGTGCACGAAAGGGTTTCTCGCGCTTTGAGTGCACTGAATTTAGGACTGCAACCGGGTTGACGAAAGCGTTCCCGGTAGCCAGCAGGTAATTATAAAGAGAGCTGCATATTCGGAGTAGCTGTACTATAGAGCTGTTTGACATCGAGAGTGATCGCGCATTGTTGAAGGGTCGCCAATTTTCGTTGAATGAAATTCCGTCCTCCCCATTCACGAAGCGTTTTCGGGGGTACGCTGTTTGCCAGTTGTCAGGCGGCATCTTATTGAAAGCAATGAAGTCATTGATCTCCAGGGCCGACAGATCAAGAATTGACTTATTTGCTACTAGCCAGCTCCAGAGCAAAAGACGCTCAGCAGACTGCCTGTAAGATAAGAACGTGCTTTGCTCATCCGTATATTTAGCTAAGAAGCTGCGAACCAAAGTAAAGTCAGTAAAATATCTATCAGGGGCGAGCAGACTTTGAAGGAAATCCGAAACAGGCGCGTAGTGCTCCAGAAAATCCTGCAGAGGAATCTCTACGGACATACGATCATTAAATATTGGGCGAGGATGCATTCGGGCGTTCCGCATAACTGGGACTGATCTTTACGTTAAGTTGACATCTTCGGCGCGTCAAGAAAGCGTTTGCTCAAGCGGATGTAATCGGTAAATTCCATTCATTACCAGTAATGAGCGGAAAAAAATTTGGATGATTTTTTTGCTGCCTCTGTCATTCGAACCCCCGTGATACAGCGCCTCCAGCGCGACAGCGCCGGAAAGCTATCAATTAATAAGTGGACAAGATAGGGCGCGAACATGGTTCGTTTCGCCATTAATGGGTGGAAAATCTGTAGATGCAGGCGGGCCGAAGAGTGATTTCCACTCAATAATTACGTTTTCAAGTGGTACAGGTTATGAGGGCGAACGAAAAAACCATTGAAATCAGCTGGTTGCCTGAGAGCGCGCCATTCCATTCATTAAGTGACGGTCACAGTCCGATCATTAGGAAACGCTGACACATGAACATTCCTGACATAGCATCTGGTTTAACATAATATGCATTATGCGCACATTCACATATTCCACACGGGCCACACCCAAGCTACATTGCAGCACACACGACCCCCTGTAGAATGGCTTTTCCCGATTCAAGGACGTCAGCATGCCGCATCACCCATCCGCAGATCAGATCATCGATCTCTACGACCGCAACGCTTCCACCTGGAACGACCTGCGCGGCAATCGCCTCATCGAACGCAAATGGATCGAACGCTTCCACGGCTTGCTGCAGCCTGCGGCTACCGTCCTGGATCTAGGCTGTGGCTCTGGCCAACCCGTGGCGCGTTTTCTGATCGAATCTGGCCTGTCGGTCGTTGGCGTGGATTCCTCAACGCAGATGATCGCGCTGTGCACCGCACAATTTCCCAACCAGCACTGGCTGCAGGCCGACATGCGCACGCTGGACCTGGCGCGCCAGTTTGCCGGCATCCTGGCCTGGAACAGCTTTTTCCACCTCAAGCCGGATGACCAGCGCCAGATGTTCGCGGTTTTCCAACGCCATGCAGCGCCAGGTGCGTTGCTGATGTTCACCAGCGGCCCGTCACATGGCGAGGCCTTGGGTGAATTCCAGGGAGAAACGCTGTACCACGCCAGCCTGGACCCGCAGGAATACCGGGCCAGGCTGCACGAGCACGGCTTCGAGGTGCTGGACCATATCGCGCAAGACCCGGATTCTGGCGGCCTGACGGTGTGGTTGGCACGCCGCCTCCCCTGACTCATATATAAGCCAAAATTATAACTACACTAAATATTCATTTAGTGTAGTTATAATGAACGCCCAACGCCCTACCAGCACCGTAAAGGTCGCCACCAACGCCACCAGCACCCAGAACCCATGCGGGTCGTCGGCCAAGGGAATGCCGCCCACGTTCATGCCAAAGAAGCCGGCGATGATGTTGATCGGCAATGCCAGCACCGTCACTACCGTGAGGGTGAACAAGGTGCGGTTGTTCTGCTCGGTGAGCTTGGCCGCGATCTCCTCCTGCAGCAGCTTTATACGCTCCACCAGTGAAGTCAGGTCGCTGATGATCACCGCAAACTCTTCGGTGGCCGCTCGCAATTGCCGCAGGTCCTGCTCGCGCAACCAGTCCGGTGGGCGGTTGAGCAAGCGCAGCAAGGACCCCGGCTCCAACGCCAGCAGCCGCTGCAGGCGCACCAGCACGCGGCGCAGGCTGCTCAACTCGGCGCGGTTGTCGCTCAGGCGCAGCGACAGCAACTGGTCTTCGATGCCGTCCACTTTCATCGTGGTTTCCCGCACCACCTGGGTCAGCAGGTCGCCTTGGTCACCCAGCAGGTGCGCGAGCAGCTCGACCGTGGAGCCGAAGCATTCGCCCTGCTTCACCGAAAGCCGCAGCTTGTCCACCGAGTGCAGCGGCTGCAGCCGCACACTGACCAGCAGCCGGCGGCGTGCGCAGGCCCACAGGGTCGAGACGTCCGACGAGACCAGGCCGAAGTTGAAGACGATGTCGTTGACCACGGCCAGCAAGGCGCCGTCGGTATGTTCGATGCGGGTGGAGCGAGAACCTTCGCGCAGGGTCTCGAAAAAGCTCTCGGGCAGGTCCAGGTGGCTCCTCATCCAGCGCTCGCAGGCGGCATGGGCAAGGTTCAGGTGCAGCCACATGAACTCATCGTTGTCTGCCGGCTCCAGCAGGCGCTGCAAGGCCTCGGCCGAGTCGATTTCCCGCGCGGCCTGACCCGGGCAGAAGGCGAAACCATACAGCAGTCCATAGAGATCCGCTTCCGAATGCCCATGGACCGGGCCCAGCATCATGCGGTCTGCCATGTGGGTAGAAACCGAGTGTTAAGAAATTGAAATAATAAATTTCAATACATGACAGTGGGATGACGACGCGCCCGGCGCGAACATTGATCCAGATTAATACCGCTGCACCCCTCCTCCCCCAGACTGAGCACTTCGCACCCTCACTGGGGGACTAGGCATGACCATTATCGTGACCGGCGCCGCCGGTTTCATCGGCAGCAATCTGGTCAAGGCGCTCAACCAGCGCCACGAAACCCGGATCATCGCCGTCGATGACCTCACCGATGGCGACAAATTTCGCAACCTCGCCGACTGCGACATCGCCGACTACCTGGACAAGCACGACTTCATCGAGCGCCTGCGCCAAGGCCAGTTCGGCAAGGTACGCGCCGTGCTGCACCAGGGCGCCTGCTCCAGCACCGTCGAAGGCGACGGCCGCTTCATGATGGAAAACAACTACCGCTACAGCTGTGACCTGTTCAGCGCCGCCCAGGCCCAACAGGTGCCGATGCTGTACGCCTCCTCGGCAGCCGTGTACGGCGCAGGCCAGGTGTTTCGCGAGCAGCGCGAACATGAGCAGCCGCTGAACGTCTACGGCTACTCCAAGTTCCTCTTCGATCAATATGTGCGCCGGCACCTGCCCGCTGCCCGCAGCCAGGTCGTCGGGTTGCGCTACTTCAACGTCTACGGGCCACGCGAGCAGCACAAGGGCGCCATGGCCTCGGTCGCGCTGCACTGCTTCAACCAGTACCAGGCCCATGGCAAGGTCAGCCTGTTCGGCCAGTATGGCGACTACCCGAGCGGCGGCCACCTGCGCGATTTCGTGTCAGTGGACGATGTGGTCAAGGTCAACCTGTTCTTCCTCGATCACCCGCAGCTCAGCGGCATCTTCAACGTCGGCAGCGGCCGCGCCCAGGCTTTCAACGACGTTGCCCTGGCGGTCATCAACCGCCTGCGCGGGCAAGAAAGCCTGCCGCCGTTGACGCTGCAGGCGGCCTTGCGCGAAGGCGTGCTGGAATATTCGGCGTTTCCCGAGCACTTGCGCGGCAAGTACCAGTGCTACACCTGCGCCGACCTGCAGCGCCTGCGCAGCGTGGGCTTCGCGGCTGGCATGGCGACCGTCGAGCAAGGTGTTGCGCGCTATTGCGACTGGTTGCTGGGTGAGCAACGCCCGTTGCAGATGCCGTTCAGCCAGGCGGGCGTTGCTTGAGGGTGGCTCAGGCCAGGCCGCCAAAGCGCTTGTAGAAGCTCTCGTTCACATCCGGCAGCGGGCCGTCTGCGGTTTCCAGCGCGGAGTTCAGCAAGTCTTCGGCCTTGGCGAAGATCAGCCGATACAGGTTGCGGCACAGCTGGCGTGCGGCCCTGCCTTCCCAGTCGCCCGGCAACAATTCGTCGGGCAGCTGCGGGTCGCGCAGCAACAGCCTGCGGTATTCATGGATTAGCAAGGTGCGCGCCAGGAAGCAGTCCTGGGCATCGAGCTCGGGCTGCTCCTTCAGGCTCTGCCACAGCGGCCGGAACAGCTGGATGAACTCGCTGTACTGCTGCCCCAGTTCATCGATACGCCAACTCTCCCGCACCTGCGCACGCAGGGCCTTGGAGGCCAGCACTTCCTGGGTGTGGGTTTCGAAGACGATGCTGTCGTCGCCCGCCTCCAGCTCGCGCAAGGTTGCCGCCAGGTCGCTGCGGTCAGCCCGCGGGCAGCCCAGCACGTTGGGCGCCATCACGCCGAAACCCTGCCATTCCAGCTCTTCGCGCACGGCCTTGCGCTTGCCGGCTTCGAGCTGCGACAGCAGCACCAGGGTCCAGGCGCCATCCCAGGCCGGCTGGCTTGGGCTGTAGACCCGCTTGAAGGCTTTTTCGAAGCGCCGCCGGCCGGTGCCGGTGAGGCTGTAGTAGCTGCGCCGGCCGACTTTTTCGGCGGTCAGCCAGCCTTCCTTGGTCAGGCGGAAGATCGAGGTGCGGATCAGCCGTTCATTGATGCCGATCGGCTCCAGCAGGTTGATCAGGCTACCCAGCCAGACCGTGCCGCCATGGGGTTCGATGGCATCCCCGTAGAGGGTGATGATCAGCGAACTGGCGCGAATCGGGGTCTGCTCCTGGAAGCGGGTGATCAAGGTATTCAGCGGGGCGAGGTTGCTCATGGAGGAACTGTGCGCGGAGAAAGCACCGACTATACCTGTGCGGCGGCCTGCCTGGCCATGGCGCGCGGGCAGGTTCATGCGCCCGCCTCGCCTTTGGGGCGCAAACCATCGTCGCCCATGCGCGGGCGCTGGGCCTCGGCCTCGGTCAGCGGCGGGCACTCGACCAGGCTGGCCATGCAGCGCTGGGTCAGCCGCTGATACTCGGCGGTGCCGCGCTGTTTCCAGGCCAGTTCCTCGTCGCTCAGCGGGCGCTTGACCTGGGCCGGCGCGCCCATCACCAGGCTCTGTTCGGCGCAGCTGAAGCCGGCCTTGACGAATGCCGTGGCGGCGACGATGCAGCGCGGCGCGACATGGGCGCCGTCCATTACCACGGCGTTCATCCCGATCAGCGCGTCCTCGCCTACCCGGCAACCGTGCAGCACTGCGCCATGGCCGACGTGGCCGTTACGCTCGATCACGGTGTCGCCACCGGGGAAGCCATGCATCACGCAGGTGTCCTGCAGGTTGGCGCCCTCCTCCAGCACGATCCGGCCGAAATCACCCCGCAACGAGGCCAGCGGCCCCACGTAGCAGTGCGGGCCGACGATCACGTCGCCGATCAGCACGGCGCTGGGGTGGACATAGGCAGTGGGGTCGACCACTGGGGTCAGGCCATCGAGGCGGTAGCAAGGCATGGCGTTTATCCTGAAATGATTCGCAACGTTTGCTGATCTTGTATCGTAAATGTGTTTTTCGTCAAACCCTATCTAGCCTGCCAAATGCGGGGTATGCAGAGAAGGTGCGCCTATCAGGCAATCGCTTATAAGATACACGAACGATGTGTTGCTATTGCATTCATGTATCACATGGTGCTTATACTGGCTCCACCTGGGCACGGCCTGCCGTCGCCCCTGCAGACAATTCCAATAAACGCCGGCCACGCGATGCGCCGTGCGAGCAGCCCGAGGACCCCCACATGCCGCGTTATCTCCACGTGCAAGCGCCTGAACACGGCGTGCGCCTGGTCACCCTGCAACGGCCCGAAGCGCTCAATGCCTTGTGCACCGAACTGCTGGCGGAACTGGCCAGCGAGCTGGAGGCCGCCGACCGTGACGAGCAGACCCGCGCCGTGGTCATCACCGGCAGCCGCAAGGCCTTTGCCGCCGGCGCCGACATCGGCGAGATGGCCGAACGCGACCTGGTCGGCATCCTCAACGACCCCCGCGTCGGCCACTGGCAACGCATCGCAGGCTTCAGCAAACCCCTGGTCGCCGCCGTCAACGGCTACGCCCTGGGCGGTGGCTGCGAGCTGGTGATGTGCGCCGATATCGTCATCGCCGGCGTCGACGCCCGTTTCGGCCAGCCGGAAATCAACCTGGGCATCATCCCCGGTGCCGGCGGCACCCAGCGCCTGCTGCGCGCCGTGGGCAAGCCGCTGGCCATGCAGATGGTGCTGACCGGCGAAGCCATTACCGCCGGGCATGCCCTGCAGGCCGGCCTGGTCAGCGAACTCACCCAGCCCGAACTGACCGTGGAGCGCGCCATGCAAGTGGCCCGCAGCATCGCCGCCAAGGCGCCGCTGGCGGTACGCCTGGCCAAGGAAGCGCTGCTCAAGGCCGGCGACACCGACCTTGCCAGCGGCCTGCGCTTCGAGCGCCATGCCTTCACCCTGCTGGCCGGCACCGCCGACCGCAACGAGGGCATCCGCGCCTTCCAGGAAAAACGCACGGCCCAGTTCGAAGGCCGTTGACCTGCCCTTTCCCTTGCCTGACGGAGCGAGTCCGAGATGACTTTCCAGCACATTCTGTTTTCCATCGAGGATGGCGTCGCCCTCCTCTCGCTGAACCGGCCCGAGCAGCTGAACAGCTTCAACACCGCGATGCACCTGGAGGTGCGCGAAGCCCTCAAGCAAGTGCGCCAGAGCGGCCAGGCCCGGGTGCTGCTGCTGACCGGCGAAGGCCGCGGCTTCTGTGCAGGCCAGGACCTGTCCGACCGCAATGTGGCACCAGGGGCCGAAATGCCTGACTTGGGCGAGTCCATCGAGCGCTTCTACAACCCGCTGGTGCGCACCCTGCGCGAGCTGCCGCTGCCGGTCATCTGCGCCGTCAACGGCGTGGCCGCGGGCGCCGGGGCCAACCTGCCGCTGGCCTGCGACCTGGTGCTGGCAGCACGTTCGGCCAGCTTCATCCAGGCGTTCTGCAAGATCGGCCTGGTGCCGGATTCTGGCGGCACCTGGCTGCTGCCCCGCCTGGTGGGCATGGCCCGGGCCAAGGCGCTGGCCATGCTCGGCGAGCGCCTGAGCGCCGAGCAGGCCGAGCGTTGGGGGCTGATCCACCGCGTGGTCGACGATGCCGCCCTGCGCGACGAGGCCATGACCCTGGCGCGCCACCTGGCCAGCCAGCCAACCTACGGCCTGGCGCTGATCAAGCGCAGCCTCAATGCCAGCTTCGACAACAGCTTCGACCAGCAACTGGAGCTGGAGCGCGACCTGCAGCGCCTGGCCGGGCGCAGCGAGGACTACCGTGAAGGCGTCAGCGCCTTCATGACCAAGCGCACACCGGCATTCAAGGGGCGTTGAGCATGCACGCACTGCACACTGACGCCCTGCTGGCGGTCATCGGCGCCGGTGCCATGGGCGCCGGCATCGCCCAGGTCGCGGCCCAGGCCGGGCACCCGGTCAAGCTCTACGACAACCGCCCCGGCGCGGCGGCCCAGGCCGTGGCAGGCATCGACCAGCAACTCGGCCGCCTGGTGGAAAAAGGCAAGCTGCAGGCCGAGGCCCACCACGCCATCGTGGCCCGCCTGCAGCCGGTGGAGGCGATCGAGGCCCTGGCCGATGCGCGCCTGGTGATCGAAGCCATCGTCGAGAACCTGCAGGTCAAGCAAGGGCTGCTGCGTCAGCTCGAAGCGCTGTGCGCGCCGGACTGCATCCTCGCCAGCAACACCTCGTCGTTGTCCATCACCAGCCTCGCCGCTGGCCTGCAGCGGCCTGGGCAGGTGATCGGCATGCACTTCTTCAACCCGGCGCCATTGATGGCCCTGGTGGAAGTGGTCTGCGGCTTGGCCACCGAGCCCGCGATTGCCGCCACCGTGTATGAAACCGCCAAGGCCTGGGGCAAGCAGCCGGTGTACACCCGCTCCACCCCCGGCTTCATCGTCAACCGCGTGGCCCGCCCGTTCTACGCTGAAAGCCTGCGCCTGCTGCAGGAAGGCGCGGCGGACTGCGCCACCCTGGATGCGCTGCTGCGCGACGCCGGCGGTTTTCGCATGGGCGCGTTCGAGCTGACCGATCTGATCGGCCATGACGTCAACTACGCCGTTACCTGCTCGGTGTTCGATGCCTTTTATGGCGACTTCCGCTTCCAGCCCTCGCTGGTGCAAAAAGAGCTGGTCGACGCTGGCCGCCTCGGGCGCAAAAGTGGCCAGGGCTTCTACCGCTACGCCGAGGGCGCGCAGCGGCCGCAGCCGGCAGTGCTGCACAGCGCGCTGACTGTCGAGCACTGCGTGGTCGAAGGCGACCTGGGCGTCATGCAGCCGCTCATCGAGCGCTTGCGCGACAGCGGGCTTGGCGTCAGCCAGCGTGATGGCCATGGCCTGATCCAGGTCGGCGAAGCGACCCTGGCGCTGTCCGATGGCCGCCTGGCCAGCCAGCGCGCCCGTGAAGACGGCCTGCGCAACCTGGTGCTGGTCGACCTGGCCCTGGATTACCGCAGCGCCACGCGCATCGCCATCAGCTGGTCTGCCGATACCTGCGAGCAGGCCCGCGATCAGGCGGTGGCCTTGCTGCAGCGCGCCGGCCTGCAAGTATCGGCACTGGCCGACCTGCCTGGCCTGGTGGTGCTGCGCACCGTGGCCATGCTCGCCAACGAAGCGGCCGACGCCGTGCTGCAAGGCGTCGGCAGCGCCGCCGACATCGACCTGGCCATGCGCGCCGGGGTCAATTACCCGCGCGGCCCGCTGGCCTGGGCCGAGCAGATCGGCCTGGGCTACACCCTGCGCGTGCTCGACAACCTGCAACGCAGCTACGGCGAAAGCCGCTACCGCCCTTCCCTGCTGCTGCGCCGCCAAGCGGCCCAAGGAGCCCGCCTGCATGACTGACCTGCACCGCACCCCCGACCAACTGGCCCAGGCCTGCGCCGACGCCATGTTCTCCCGCGACCAGGCCTCCCAGGCGCTAGGCATCAGCCTCATCGATGCCGGTGCCGGCCGCGCGTGCCTGCGCATGCCGGTGCGCGCCGACATGATCCAGGGCCACGGCACCTGCCACGGCGGCTTTTTGTTCGCCCTGGCCGACTCGGCGTTCGCGTTTGCCTGCAACAGCTACGACGAAGCCACCGTCGCCCTGGGCTGCAGCATCGACTATGTCGCCCCGGCGCTGCGCGGCGACCTGCTGACGGCCACGGCCAGCGAGCAGGCGCGCAAGGGGCGTACCGGGCTGTATGACGTGCGCATCGAAAACCAGCGCGGCGAACTGGTCGCCCTGTTCCATGGCAAATCCTACAAAGTGCGCGGCACGGTGCTTGCGCAGGAGACCCAAGATGAGTGAACACACCCTGTCCGAGGCGCTGATCATCGACGCCGTGCGCACGCCCATCGGCCGCTACGGTGGCGCCCTGAGCCAGGTGCGCGCCGACGACCTGGCCGCGGTACCGATCAAGGCGTTGCTCGAGCGCCACCCGGAGCTGGACTGGCAAGCCATCGACGACGTGATCCTCGGCTGCGCCAACCAGGCCGGTGAAGACAACCGCAACGTCGCGCGCATGGCCGCGCTGCTGGCCGGGCTGCCGATCAGCGTGCCGGGCACCACGCTCAACCGCCTGTGCGGCTCGGGCATGGACGCCATCGGCAATGCCGCCCGCGCCCTGCGCTGTGGCGAGGCCGGGCTGATGCTGGCCGGCGGCGTCGAGTCGATGTCGCGGGCGCCGTTCGTCATGGGCAAGTCGGAACAGGCATTTGGGCGCAGCGCCGAGCTGTTCGACACCACCATCGGCTGGCGTTTCGTCAACCCCTTGATGCAGGCCGGGCATGGCATCGACTCGATGCCGGAAACGGCAGAAAACGTCGCCGCCCAGTTCGGCATTTCCCGCGCCGACCAGGATGCCTTCGCCCTGCGCAGCCAGCACAAGGCCGCCGCCGCCCAGGCGCGTGGCCGCCTGGCGCGGGAAATCGTGCCGGTGACCATTGCCCAGCGCAAAGGCCCGGCCTTGCAGGTGGAGCAGGATGAACACCCGCGCGCCGACACCACCCTCGAGCAACTGGCCAAGCTCGGCACGCCGTTCCGCCAGGGCGGCAGCGTCACCGCCGGCAATGCCTCGGGCGTCAACGACGGCGCCTGCGCCCTGCTGCTGGCCAGCAGTGAAGCAGCGCGCCGCCATGGCCTCAAGCCGCGTGGGCGGATCGTCGGCATGGCGGTGGCCGGGGTCCAGCCGCGCATCATGGGCATCGGCCCGGTGCCGGCGACCCGCAAGGTGCTGGCCCTGACCGGCCTGTCGCTGGCCGACATGGATGTGATCGAGCTCAACGAGGCATTTGCCGCCCAGGGCCTGGCGGTGCTGCGCGAACTGGGGCTGCAGGACCACGACCCACGGGTCAACCCCAACGGCGGCGCCATCGCCCTCGGCCACCCGCTGGGCATGAGCGGCGCGCGGCTGGTCACCACCGCCCTGCACGAGCTGGAAGAAACCGCCGGACGCTACGCCCTGTGCACCATGTGCATCGGCGTGGGCCAAGGCATCGCCATGGTCATCGAGCGTCTCTGACCAATGGCTTGTTACTGAACGCGACGCCGCCGGTTATGCTGCGTCCATGACACTCACGGCCCTGCTGCTTGCACGCCAGGCGCCGGTCTACAAGAACAATTCGAGTGATGCCATGAACATGTACCACGAAGCCGATCGTGCCCTGCTGGACCCGATGGAAACCGCCAGCGTGGATGCGCTGCGCCAGCACCAGCTGGAGCGCCTGCGCTGGAGCCTTGCGCACGCCTACGACAAGGTGCCGCTGTACCGCAAGCGTTTCGACGAATGCGGCGCCCACCCCGATGACCTGAAAACCCTCGACGACCTGGCGAAGTTCCCCTTCACCGGCAAGAACGATTTGCGCGACAACTACCCCTACGGCATGTTCGCCGTGCCCCAGCAGGAGGTGGTGCGCCTGCACGCCTCCAGCGGCACCACCGGCAAGCCGACCGTGGTCGGCTACACGCAGAACGACATCGACACCTGGGCCAACGTGGTCGCCCGCTCGATCCGCGCCGCCGGCGGGCGCAAGGGCGACAAGGTGCACGTGTCCTACGGCTACGGCCTGTTCACCGGCGGTCTGGGCGCCCACTACGGCGCCGAGCGCCTGGGTTGCACGGTGATCCCCATGTCGGGCGGCCAGACCGAGAAGCAGGTGCAGCTGATTCGCGACTTCCAGCCCGACATCATCATGGTCACCCCCTCGTACATGCTCAACCTGGCCGACGAGATCGAACGCCAGGGCATCGACCCCAATGACCTCAAGCTGCGCCTGGGCATCTTCGGCGCCGAGCCGTGGACCGACGAGTTGCGCCGCTCCATCGAACAGCGCCTGGGCATCAACGCCCTGGACATCTACGGCCTGTCGGAAATCATGGGCCCGGGCGTGGCCATGGAGTGCATCGAGACCAAGGACGGCCCGACCATCTGGGAAGACCACTTCTACCCCGAGATCATCGACCCGGTCAGCGGCGCGGTGCTGCCCGACGGCCAGCTCGGCGAGCTGGTGTTCACCTCGCTGAGCAAGGAGGCGCTGCCGATGGTGCGCTACCGCACCCGCGACCTGACCCGCCTGTTGCCGGGCACGGCGCGGCCGATGCGGCGCATCGGCAAGATCACCGGGCGCAGCGACGACATGCTGATCATTCGCGGTGTCAACGTGTTCCCCACGCAGATCGAAGAGCAGGTGCTTAAAATAAAACAGCTTTCAGAGCTTTATGAGATTCATCTGTATCGCAATGGCAATCTCGACAGCGTTGAGGTGCACGTGGAGTTGCGCGGTGAATGCCAAAGCCTGGATGAGGCGCAGCGCAAGCTCATTGCCGCTGAATTGACCAAGCAGATCAAGACCTACATCGGCATCAGCACCCAGGTGCGGCTGCAGCCCTGCGGGACGCTCAAGCGCTCCGAGGGCAAGGCGTGCCATGTGTTCGACAAACGGTTGGCCAGCTGACTCATCAGCTGCCTTTTGTGGCCCCGGCTTAGTCCGGGGCTTTTTTTTACCTGAAAAAGCCGGGGGCGCCTTGCGCCCCAATCGCTGGCAAGCCAGCTCCCACAGGACCAGGCGCCGCCCTCTGTGTAGGAGCTGGCTTGCCAGCGATTGGGCTGCACAGCAGCCCCTGCCCAGCAAAGCGATACACAAATTACATTCGATACACATAAAACAGTTTGACGTTATGTTTTGTATCGCTTACAAAGGACTCATGCCTTAGCAGGAGTCGGAACATGTACGCACAGCTAGTGGAAACCGGAGTCAAGCGCGTCAAGTCGCTGGAAGAGATGTCGCCCGAAGAGCGCCACTTCCAGGAAAAGATCGACGCTGAAATCAAGATCGAAGCCAAGAACTGGATGCCCGAGGCCTACCGCCAGACCCTGATCCGGCAGATCTCCCAGCACGCCCACTCGGAAAT
Source organism: Pseudomonas faucium (assembly GCF_021602585.1). Taxonomy (GTDB): domain Bacteria; phylum Pseudomonadota; class Gammaproteobacteria; order Pseudomonadales; family Pseudomonadaceae; genus Aquipseudomonas; species Aquipseudomonas faucium. The sequence continues at coordinate 282,465 of NZ_BQIP01000001.1, read as the reverse complement.
CGTCGGCATGCTCCCGGAAGGCAACTGGGTCACCCGCGCCCCGAGCCTCAAGCGCAAGCTGCAGCTGATGGCCAAGATCCAGGACGAAGCCGGCCACGGCCTGTACCTGTACAGCGCCATGGAAACCCTCGGCGCCGACCGCGACGAGGAGATCGCCAAGCTGCACAGCGGCAAGGCCAAGTACTCGAGCATCTTCAACTACCCGACCCTGAGCTGGGCCGACATGGGCGCGGTGGGCTGGCTGGTCGATGGCGCCGCCATCGTCAACCAGGTGGTGCTCCAGCGCACCTCCTACGGCCCCTACTCCCGCGCCATGATCCGCATCTGCAAGGAAGAGAGCTTCCACCAGCGCCAGGGCTACGAGCTGCTGCTGACCATGATGCGCGAGGGCACCCAGGCGCAGAAGGACATGGTCCAGGACGCCATCGACCGCCTCTGGTGGCCGGCGCTGATGATGTTCGGCCCAAGCGATGAGCATTCGCCCAACAGCGCCCAGTCCATGGCCTGGAAGATCAAGCGCCAGACCAACGACGAACTGCGCCAGCGCTTCATCGACCAGACCGTGCCGCAGCTCGAACTGCTCGGCTGCACCGCCCCCGACCCCCACCTGAAATGGAACGAAGCCCGCGGCCACTACGACTTCGGCGACATCCAGTGGGATGAGTTCTACGACGTGATCAAGGGCAACGGCCCGTGCAACCAGGAACGCGTCGCCACCCGCCGCAAGGCCATCGAGGATGGCGCCTGGGTGCGTGAAGCGGCCGTGGCCTACGCACGCAAGCAACAGAACAAGAACGCCGCCTGAGCGGCGATTGATGCGGAGATTGAAGATGTCTGTCTGGACCCTCTACGAAGTGTTCGTGCGCAGCAAGCACGGCCTGAACCACAAGCATGTCGGCAGCGTGCATGCCGCCGACGCCGCCATGGCCATCGAGAACGCCCGCGAGCTGTACACCCGGCGCAGCGAAGGCGTGAGCCTGTGGGTGGTGCCCTCGGCACTGATCACCGCCTCCTCGCCTGACGAGAAAGACCCGCTGTTCGCCCCTTCGGACGACAAGGTCTACCGCCACGCCAGCTTCTACGAACTGCCCGACGAAGTCGGGCACATGTGAGGTTGGCCATGCACAAGCAAGCTCTCATCCCCTACCTGCTGCTGCTCGGCGACAGCGCCCTGATCCAGGGCCAGCGCCTGTGCGAGTGGTGCGGCCACGCGCCGGCCCTGGAAGAAGAACTGGCCCTGATGAACGTCGGCCTGGACCTGGTCGGCCAGGCCCGCAACTGGCTGGACTACGCCGCCGAACTGCTCGACGACGGCCGCGACGCCGACGCCCTGGCGTTTCGCCGTGACGAGCGGGCGTTTCGCAACCTGTTGCTGGTCGAGCAGCCCAACGGCGATTTCGCCGTGACCATGGCCAAGCAGTTCTTCTACGACGCCTGGCACCATGCCGTGCTGCAACGCCTGGCCGACTCCAGCGATGAACGCATCGCCGGCATCGCCGCCAAGGCGCTCAAGGAAGTCACCTACCACCTGCGCCGCTCCGGCGAGTGGGTGCAGCGCCTGGCTGGCGGCACCGACGAAAGCCGCCGGCGCATGCTCGATGCGGTCCCGGCCCTGTGGCGCTTCACCGTGGAGCTGACTGCGGGCAGCGACAGCGAAATGGCCCTGGCCCAGGCCGGCATCGCTGCCGACCCGGCCGCCGTCGGCGCCGCCTGGCTGCAACAGGTGAGCAGCCTGTTCGCCACGGTCGAGCTGCCGCTGCCCAAGGCTGCCAGCCACTTCTACCTCAGTGGTCGGCAAGGCCTGCACACCGAGCACCTGGGCCTGTTGCTGGCCGAAATGCAGTTCCTGCCAAGGGCCTACCCCGATGCAACCTGGTGAGCTGATTGCCGGTGACCGCGGTGCCCGGGCGGCCCGTGGCGACGACCTGGCCCGCGCCTGGGCGGTACTGGGCGAGGTCATGGACCCGGAAGTGCCGGTGGTCAGCGTGGTCGACCTGGGCATCGTGCGCGACCTCGACTGGCGCGCCGGGCACCTGCACCTGGTGGTCACCCCGACCTACTCCGGTTGCCCCGCCACCGAGGTGATCGAGGGCGATATCCGCCAGGCGCTGGAGCAGGCCGGGTTCGCCGCGCCAGACCTGGAACGCCGGCTGACCCCGGCCTGGAGCACCGACTGGATCAGCGCGCTGGGCCGCGAACGCCTGCGCGCCTATGGCATCGCCCCGCCGCAAGGCAGCGCCAGCAAGCGCAGCCTGCTCGGCGAGGCGCCGCAGGTGTGCTGCCCGCAGTGCGCAAGCGCCAACACCGAACTGCTCAGCCAGTTCGGCTCCACGGCCTGCAAGGCGCTGTATCGCTGCCGCGAGTGCCTGGAGCCGTTCGACTATTTCAAATGCATTTGAGCCGTGGAGAACACCATGAGCCAGTTTCACAGCCTGACCATCAAGCAAGTGCGTCCCGAAACCCGTGACGCGGTATCGATTGCCTTCGAGGTGCCGGCGCACCTGGAGCAGGCGTTTCGCTTCACCCAGGGCCAGCACCTGGTGATGCGCACCCAGCTGGGCGATGAAGAAGTGCGCCGCTCCTACTCGATCTGCAGCGCCGTGCAGGACGGCGAGCTGCGCGTGGCGGTCAAGCGCGTGCCCGGTGGGCGCTTCTCGGCGTTCGCCAACGACGTGCTCAAGGCCGGCCAGCAGCTGGAGGTGATGCCACCGAGCGGCAGCTTCAACGTGCCGCTGGAGCCGGCGCGCCAGGGCAACTACCTGGGCGTGGCGGCCGGCAGCGGCATCACGCCGATCCTGTCGATCATCGCCACCACCTTGGCCAGCGAGCCGCACAGCCGCTTCACCTTGCTGTACGGCAACCGCTCAAGCTCCGGTGCGCTGTTCCGCGACACGCTCGAAGACCTGAAAAACCGCTACCTCGAGCGCTTGAACCTGATCTTCGTGTTCAGCCGCGAGCAGCAAGACGTCGACCTCTACAACGGCCGCATCGATGCCGACAAGTGCGGCCAGCTGTTCTCCCGCTGGATGGACGTGGCCAGCCTCGACGCGGCGTTCATCTGCGGCCCGCAGGCGATGACCGAAACCGTGCGCGACAGCCTGCAGGCCAACGGCATGGACAAGGCGCGCATCCACTTCGAGCTGTTCGCCGCCGCCGGCAGCGAAGCCCGCCGCGAGGCGCGCGAGGCAGCGCGCCAGGTGGACTCGGCGCTGAGCCAGGTCACCGTGATCAGCGATGGCCGGGCGCTGAGCTTCGATTTGCCGCGCAATACCCAGAACGTGCTGGACGCCGGCAATGCCATCGGTGCCGAGCTGCCCTATTCGTGCAAGGCCGGCGTGTGCTCGACCTGCAAGTGCCGGGTGATCGAAGGCGAGGTGGAGATGGACAGCAACCATGCACTGGAAGACTACGAAGTGGCGGCCGGGTATGTGCTGTCGTGCCAGACCTACCCGGTGAGCGACAAGGTCGTTCTCGATTTCGACCAGCTCTGAAACCGAGTCGCCTGCATCGCCGGCAAGCCGGCTCCCACAGATAGACCACCGCCCACTGTGGGAGCCGGCTTGCCGGCGATAGGGCCATCAGCAACACCGCAACATCCGCGTGACCTCAAAAAACAACTACAAAACCAGAGATCGCTTGCCATGACCCCCGAACACATCGAAAGCATCAGCAATCACCCCGACTTCCAGCACCTGGTGCGGCGCAAGCGCCGCCTCAACGGCGGCCTGACCCTGGCCATGCTGGCGATCTACTACGGCTTCGTCCTGCTGGTGGCCTTCTCGCCCAGCACCCTGGGCCAATCCCTGAGCGGCGGGGTGACCACCGTCGGCATGCTGGTCGGGGTGCTCATGGTGCTGGTGTCGTTCGCCCTCACCGGCATCTACGTCCATCGCGCCAACAATGTGCTCGACCCGCTCAATGACAAGGTCAAGCAGGAGTGCGCGCAATGAACTGGACTGCCATCTCGATGTTCATGGTGTTCGTCTGCTTCACCTTGCTGGTGACCCGCTGGGCAGCCCTGCGCACCCGCTCGGCCAGCGACTTCTACACCGCCGGCGGCGGCCTGACCGGCATGCAGAACGGCCTGGCGATCGCCGGCGACATGATCAGCGCGGCGTCGTTTTTGGGTATTTCCGCGATGATGTTCATGAACGGCTACGACGGCCTGCTGTATGCCCTGGGCGTGCTGGCCGGCTGGCCGATCATCCTGTTTCTGATCGCCGAGCGCCTGCGCAACCTGGGCAAGTACACCTTCGCCGACGTGGTCTCCTACCGCCTGGCGCAAACCCCGGTGCGCCTGAGCTCGGCATTCGGCACCCTGGCCGTGGCGCTGATGTACCTGGTGGCGCAGATGGTCGGCGCCGGCAAGCTGATCGAGCTGCTGTTCGGCATTAGCTACCTGTACGCGGTGATGCTGGTGGGCGTGCTGATGGTCGCCTACGTGACCTTCGGCGGCATGCTGGCCACCACCTGGGTGCAGATCATCAAGGCCGTGATGCTGCTCTCGGGCACCAGCTTCATGGCCTTCATGGTGCTCAAGCACTTTGGCTTCAGCACCGAGGCGATGTTCGCCAACGCCGTGGCCGTGCACGCCAAGGGCCAGGCGATCATGGCCCCGGGCGGCCTGCTGTCGAACCCGGTGGATGCGATTTCCCTGGGGCTGGGCATGATGTTCGGCACTGCCGGCCTGCCGCATATCCTGATGCGCTTCTTCACCGTCAGCGATGCCAAGGAAGCGCGCAAGAGCGTGTTCTATGCCACCGGCTTCATCGGCTACTTCTACCTGCTGCTGATCGTGATCGGCTTCGGCGCCATCGTCATGGTCGGCACCGAGCCTGCCTACCGCGACGCCAGCGGCGCGATCATCGGCGGCGGCAACATGGTTGCGGTGCACCTGGCGCAGGCCGTGGGCGGCAACCTGTTCCTGGGCTTCATCTCCGCCGTGGCGTTCGCCACCATCCTGGCCGTGGTCGCGGGCCTGGCGCTGTCCGGCGCTTCGGCGGTGTCCCACGACCTGTATGCCTGCGTGATCCGCAAGGGCCAGGCCAGCGAGCAGGAAGAAATGCGCGTGTCGCGCATCGCCACGTTGGTGATCGGCATGCTCGCGGTGGTGCTGGGCCTGGTGTTCGAGTCGCAGAACATCGCCTTCCTTTCCGGCCTGGTGCTGGCGGTGGCGGCCTCGGTCAACTTCCCGGTGCTGCTGCTCTCGATGTTCTGGAAGGGCCTGACCACCCGAGGCGCGGTGTGCGGCAGCATGGCCGGGCTTGCCTCGGCGATCGTGCTGGTGGTGCTGGGCCCGGCGGTGTGGGTCAACGTGCTGCACCACGAACAGGCGCTGTTCCCCTACAGCAACCCTGCCCTGTTCTCCATGAGCCTGGCGTTCCTCGGCGCCTGGGTGTTCTCGGTCACCGACGGTTCCGAGCGCGCCCATCAGGAGCGCGGCCGCTACCTCGCGCAGTTCATCCGCTCCATGACCGGTATCGGCGCTGCCGGCGCCAGCAAGCACTGAACATTGACCATGTCGGGTATAACAACAATGAACCGCATACAGCTCAAATCCGCTGCCTGGATGGCGACCTTGGCCCTGCCCCTGCCGGCGTCGGCCGACTTCATCGGCGACAGCCACGCACGCCTGGACCTGCGCAACCACTACATCAACCGCGACTTTCGCCAGAGCAACGCGCCCCAGGCCAAGGCCGAAGAATGGGCCCAGGGCTTTACCGCCCGCGTCGAGTCCGGTTTCACCGAGGGCCCGGTGGGCGTTGGCCTGGATGCCATGGGCCAGCTCGGCATCAAGCTCGATTCCAGCCGCGACCGGCGCAACACCGGCTTGCTGCCATTCGGCCCGAACAGCCATGAGCCGGTGGACGACTACAGCGAACTGGGCCTGACCGGCAAGCTGCGGGTGTCCAAGAGCACCCTGCGCCTGGGCACCTTGCAGCCGATGCTGCCGGTGGTGATGTACAACGACACGCGCCTGTTGGCCTCGACCTTCCAGGGCGGCCAGCTGACCAGCCAGGAGCTGGGCAACCTCACGGTCAACGCCGGGCGCCTGAGCAAGGTCAACCTGCGCGATTCGTCCGGGCGCGACGACATGGGCTACGGCGCCGCCAGCAGCGACCACCTGGACTTTGCCGGCGGCAGCTACGCGCTCACCCCGCAGACCAGCGTCAGCTACTACTACGCCAAGCTCGAAGACATCTACCGCCAGCAGTTCGTCGGCCTGGTCGACACCCGCCCCCTGGGTGAAGGCCTGAGCCTGCGCAGCGACCTGCGCTACTTCGACAGCCGCGACGACGGCGCCGAACGCGCCGGCAACATCGACAACCGCAACTTCAACGCCATGTTCACCCTCGGCGTGAAGGCCCACAAGTTCACCGCCACCTGGCAGCAGATGTCCGGTGACAGCGCCTTCCCGTTCGTCAATGGCGGCGACCCGTTCACCGTCAACCTGGTGACCTACAACACCTTCACCCGCGCCGGGCTCGACTCCTGGCAACTGCGCTACGACTACGACTTCGTGGCGCTGGGCATCCCCGGCCTGAGCTTCATGACCCGCTACACCGACGGGCGCCACGCCGAAACCGCCACGGTCAGCAACGGCCGCGAGCGCGAACGCGACACCGACCTGACCTACGTCATCCAGAGCGGCCCGTTCAAGGACGTGAGCCTGCGCTGGCGCAACGTCACCTTCCGTTCCGGCAATGGCCTGACCAATGCCGTGGACGAAAACCGCCTGATCATCGGCTACACCCTGGCGCTGTGGTAACAGCGCCCCACCCCTTTTGAGAACAGCACTGGAGAACAGCATGTCTGACGCCCCAACCCTGCAGAGCTTCATCGCCGGCCGCTGGATCGGCCAGCACGGCGCCCAGGCCCTGCGCAGCGCCTTGAATGGCGATGTCCTGGCCTACAGCCACGAAGAGCGCCCAGACTTCGCCGAAGCAGTGGCGTTCGCCCGCGTGCAAGGCCTCGCGGCATTGATGGCAATGGACTTCCAGCAGCGTGCCGCGCGCCTCAAGGCCCTGGCCCTGTACCTGGCCGAGCGCAAGGAGCAGCTCTACGCGCTGTCGCACCACAGCGGCGCCACCCGCGCCGACAGCTGGATCGACATCGAAGGCGGCAACGCCACCTTGTTCTCCTACGCCGGCATCGGCAGCCGCGAGCTGCCCTCGGGCAACCTGGTGCACGAAGGCCCGGCAATGCCGCTGGGCAAGCAAGGGCACTTCGCCGGCAGCCACATCCTGGTGCCGCGCGCCGGCGTGGCCGTGCACATCAATGCCTTCAACTTCCCGATCTGGGGCATGCTGGAGAAGTTCGCCCCGACCTTCCTGGCCGGCATGCCGTGCATCGTCAAGCCGGCGACCTCGACCAGCTACCTGACCGAAGCCGTGGTGCGCCTGATGAATGCCTCGGGCCTGCTGCCAGAGGGCAGCCTGCAGCTGGTGATCGGCAGCACCGGCGACCTGCTCGACCGCCTGCAGGGCCAGGACGTGGTGACCTTCACCGGTTCCGCCGACACCGCGGCCAAGCTGCGCGTCACGCCCAACCTGATTCGCAACTCGGTACCGTTCACCGCCGAAGCCGACTCGCTGAACTGCGCCATCCTCGGCCCGGACGTGACCCCGGACAGCGAAGAGTTCGAGCTGTACATCAAGGAAGTGGTGCGCGAAATGACCACCAAGGCCGGGCAGAAATGCACCGCCATCCGCCGCGCCATCGTCCCGGCCAAGCATCTGGATGCCGTTGCCACGCGCCTGCGTGAGCGCTTGAGCAAGGTGGTGGTGGGCGACCCGTCCGTCGAAGGCGTGCGCATGGGCGCCCTGGCCTCCCATGACCAGCAGCGCGACGTTGGCGAGCGCGTGCGCAGCCTGCTGCAGAGCTGCGAGCAGATTTTCGGCGCCAGCGACGGCTTTGCCCCACGTGGCGAGGGCGTGGCCGAAGGCGCGTTCTTCGCCCCGACCCTGCTGCAGGCCCGCGACCCGCATGCCGAGGGCGGTGCCCACGATATCGAAGCGTTCGGCCCGGTCAGCACGCTGATGGCCTATGACGACCTCGATGAAGCCCTGGCCCTGGCCGCACGCGGCAAAGGCAGCCTGGTGGCCTCGCTGGTCACCGCCGACCGCGCCGTTGCCGCCAAGGCCATCCCGGTGGCCGCGGCCTGGCACGGCCGCCTGCTGGTGCTGGACAGCGAAGCGGCCAAGGAGTCCACCGGCCACGGCTCGCCGCTGCCGCAGCTCAAGCACGGCGGCCCGGGCCGCGCGGGCGGTGGCGAAGAGCTGGGCGGCCTGCGCGCGGTGAAGCATTACCTGCAACGCGCCGCCGTGCAGGGCTCGCCGAGCATGCTCAGCGCCGTGACCGGCGAGTACGTGCGTGGCGCCGAGGTGATCGAGACCGAGGTGCACCCGTTCCGTCGCTACTTCGAGGAGTTGCGCATCGGCGAGTCGCTGCTGACTCACCGGCGCACAGTGACCGAAGCCGACCTGGTCAACTTCGGCTGCCTGTCGGGCGACCACTTCTACATGCACTTCGACGAAATCGCGGCCAAGGCGTCGCAGTTCGGCAAGCGCATCGCCCACGGTTACTTCGTGCTGTCGGCGGCGGCCGGGTTGTTCGTGTCGCCAGGTGAGGGGCCGGTGCTGGCCAACTATGGGCTCGACACCTTGCGATTCATCAACCCGGTGGGCATTGGCGACACCATTCAGGCGCGCCTGACCTGCAAGCGCAAGATCGACCAGGGCAAGACCAGCCCGCTGGGGCAACCGCAAGGGGTGGTGGCTTGGGATGTGGAGGTGACCAACCAGCTGGGTGAGCTGGTGGCCAGTTATGACATCCTGACCTTGGTGCTCAAGCGTCAGGGGTGAGGTAGCCGATGGCCTTATCGCCGGCAAGCCGGCTCCCACAGGGACCAGCGCAATACTTGTGGGAGCCGGCTTGCCGGCGATGAGGCCGCCGGTCGGTATCACCTGCAAAAAACCGATCGTCCATGGCCTCCCCGCACTCCAACGAGCATCAACCACCAAGGGAGACAGCCATGAACGCTCTATTCAGAATGGGCGGCGGCAACGCCCAGGATGACTGGCCCGAACTGGACCCGGAAAAACGCAACGACCGCGCCGACGACCCGGATGCCGACCCCAGTGTCGCCGACGACGACCCGCATCAGCCTGGCGTGCCGGCCAGCGACCCCGAATCCGGGGCTTGAGTGCTGGAAGCGGGCCTCTCCCCCGAGACCCGCCAACTCACGGCCGTGATGCCGTAGCGCTCGGCCATGGGCCGGCTGACCTTCTTGATCTTCTCCCGCCCGAACTTGGGAATGATGCCGATCCCCGCATCACAGCTCGCCCAATGCCAGGCCTCGGCATTGTCGAGGCGGTCCAGGCGAATGATGAAACTGCGCGGTTCGCCGTGCAGTTGGTAGTCGATGATGTACAGCGCGGGATTAGGCATCACGGGGCCCTCCTGTTCTCCATGGATGACTCTTCATTGAGTGACGCCCGTGGCGAAAGATTCAAAAAAATTGTCGAACAAAATCAGCAGGCGAGGCCCGCGGGCCTCGCCTGGGTGCCGGTCATTGCGGCTGACGCCCGCCACCGTGGCTGTTCTGGCCACCTTTGCGGCCAGCCTCGGCCGCCCGCTCGCGGTCGTTGGCGAAGTTGCCGCCCGACGCCTGGCCGCCCTTGTGGCCGGCACGCGCCGCCCGTTCGCGGTCATTGGCGAAGTTGCCGGGGTTGGTTTCCTTGGTACCGCCACGTTGTCCGGTTCGCTGTGGGTCACGAGCCATCGGGTATCTCCTTGCGCTGGATGGGGTGGGACGCATGAACCTTGGCCATGCCCTACTTGCGAGCCGCCCATGGCCCCCTCTGCTCAATCGGATTGGTGCCGACTGACCGGCGGCACCAAACGCCGCTTCGGCAATTGCTTGCGCGCAGGCTTTGCGCCTCACGCATGCACGCTCCACTGGGCCATCTCGGCCTCGATGGGCATTTCGTCGATGGCATGGATCATGCCGCTGGCCAGCGCCTCCTGCGGCCCGAGAATGCGCGGGTAGGCCATCAGGTAACGGGCCACGTCCAGCACCTCGCTGCTGCCCTGGGTGCGCTCGGCGACGATCTGCGCGTACAGGCGCAGGTCATAGTCCAGGCTCATGGCGTATTCAGCCATGCGCGCATGGTCCACCGAGCCGTGCAAGGTCCAGTGGAACGGGTGGAACAGGAACTTGCTGTAGGCACAGGCGGTACGGTGCTCGCCGGCCAGGAACAGGATGTTGCCCATCGACTCGACGGTGCCCAGGTTATGGGTGTGCAGCGGCACCGGCAGGGTGCGCAGGAAGTTGTACAGGGTGAAGCCGTAGCTGCACTCCCCGCCCATGGTGGCGATGTTCAGCTGCAACAGCTCGGCGCCCTGCTGCAACGCCTTGGCGCAGGTGTTGATCAGGTTGCCGCAGGTGGATGAGTTGATCGGGCCGGTGAAGTGAATGATGTGTCTGGCCATGCTTGCCTCCGGGTTGGGCGGGTCATTTCCTGGCCTCGCGTGGGTCGTCCTGTTCTTGCGCACCCTCATCGTCGTCGCCGCGCTCGCCCATCAGCTGGTACTGCTTGCGCAGGGCACGCAGCTGCGCCGGGTCCATGTCTTCGAGGTCGAGCAGCGCCTTGTGCGCGCGGCGGGTGGTGCGCAGCAGCTCGTCGATCTTGATGTGCAGCTCGTCGTTGTCGCGGTTCTGGGTGTTCTGGATGAGGAACACCATCAGGAAGGTGATGATCGTGGTCGAGGTATTGATCACCAGTTGCCAGGTGTCGTTGAAGTGGAACAGCGGCCCGCTCAGGCCCCACACCAGGATCAGCAACAAGGCGACAGCGAAGGACAGCGGGCGCCCTGTCCAGTTGGCCAGCCATTGGGCGAAACGGTCGAATTTCATGCCACCGGTCCTCACCAGTTCGTCCTTCGGTGGAGAGGCGCGCCGCAGCAAAGTTCCCTTGCCCTCGCCGCTGCGCCACTGGTCAACCGCGCTGAACCCTGGCCTTGCCCACCCGGTCGCAGTTCAAAGGACACCTGGCAGCGAGGACGGCAGTGTGAGCGAGATCCGCATCGGTATTTCCGGATGGCGTTATGGCCCCTGGCGCAACGATTTCTACCCCAAAGGGCTGCCCCAGCACAGCGAGCTGGCGTTCGCCTCGCGGGCGGTCAACAGCATCGAGATCAATGGCTCGTTCTACAGCCTGCAGACGCCAGAGCGCTACCAGCACTGGCGTGACGACACCCCGGACGGCTTCGTCTTCGCGGTCAAGGCGCCGCGTTACATCACCCATGTGCGCAGGCTCAAGGACATCGAAGAGCCGCTGGCCAACTTCTTCGCCTCGGGGCCGTTGCAGCTGGGCAAGAAGCTGGGGCCGATCCTCTGGCAGTTCCCACCGAACATGAAGTTCGATGAAGCCCGTTTCAGCCACTTCCTCGAACGCCTGCCCCAGGACCATGAAGCAGCACGCGCCTGTGCCCGGGCCTGTGCCGAGCGCCTGCGCGGCAATATCGGCAACCTGGGGCGCGGCAATGCGCGCCTGCGCCACGCCGTGGAAATCCGCCACGAGAGCTTCCTCTGCGAGGCCTTCATCAAGCTGCTGCGCAAGCACAAGGTGGCGCTGGTGGTGGCAGACAGCGCCGGCAAATGGCCCTATGTCGAAGACCTCACCGCCGATTTCGTCTACCTGCGCCTGCACGGCGACGTCGAGCTCTACAGCAGCGGCTACACCGCCCGTGCCCTGCGCCGCTGGCAGCAGCGCATCCAGCGCTGGAGCCACGGCGGCCAGCCGGACGATGCCCAGCTGGTACTGGCGCGCCCGCCACGGCGCCGCGCATCGCGTGACATCTACTGCTATTTCGACAACGACCAGAAGGTGCACGCGCCCTACGACGCCAGGCGCCTGCTGGACAAACTGTCGCTGGACGGCCCGCTGCTGACCGAACCGGGTGTCGAGCCGGAGGTGGCCCTGTGAACAACACCCTGCCCGCCCCCGACAGCCTGATCGACCGGCTGACCACGGTGCACCGCCTGAACGTGCTGACGATCAACGTGCACAAGGGTTTCACCCCGTTCAACCGGCGTTTCATCCTGCCGGAGCTGCGTGAAGCGGTGCGCGCCAGCGGCGCCGACCTGGTGTTCCTGCAGGAGGTGCATGGCAGCCACCAGCAGCATGCCCAGCGCCACCCCGAATGGCCGCAGACGCCGCAGTACGAGTTTCTCGCCGACAGCATGTGGCCGCAGTTCGCCTATGGCCGCAACGCGGTCTACCCCCATGGCGACCACGGCAACGCGCTGCTGTCGAAATTCCCCATCGTCGAGCACCGCAACCTCGATGTCTCGATCCACGGCAACGAGGAGCGTGGGCTGTTGCATTGCCGCCTGGAGGTGCCCGGCCACGACCAGGTGCATGCGGTGTGCGTGCACTTGGGGCTGCGCGAAGCGCACCGGCAACGCCAGGTGCAGCTGCTGCTCGACCTGCTCGACAGCCTGCCGGCCAAGGCGCCGGTGATCGTCGCGGGCGACTTCAACGACTGGCGCCTGAAAGCCGATGCCGTGCTCGGCCAGCGCCTGGTCGAAGCCTTTGGCGAGCGTTACGGCAGCCCCGCGCGCAGCTTCCCGGCGCGCCTGCCGCTGCTGCGCCTGGACCGCATCTACCTGCGCAATGCCCTGCCGAACAAGGCCCAGGTGCTGGCCAAATATCCCTGGTCGCACCTTTCCGACCACGCCCCCCTGGCCGCGGAGATCAGCCTGTGAACAGACCCTGGACACCAGGCAACAGCGTTGAGCTGCTGGTCAATGGCGAGGACTACTACCCCCGTGTGTTCGAGGCCATGGCCCAGGCACGCGAGGAAATCCTCCTGGAAACCTTCATCATCTTCGACGACAAGGTCGGCCAGCAGCTCAAGCAGGTGCTGATCGACGCGGCCCAGCGTGGCGTGCGGGTGGAAATGGCAGTCGATGGCTATGGCACGGCGGACTTGCCGGACGCCTTCGTCGCGGCCATGACCGAAGCCGGTGTGCGCTTTCACGCCTTCGACCCGCAACCGCGCCTGGCCGGCATGCGCACCAACCTGTTCCGCCGCCTGCACCGCAAGATCGTGGTCATCGACGGCGAGCTGGCGTTCATTGGCGGCATCAACTACAGCGCCGATCACCTGGGCGACTACGGGCCGATGGCCAAGCAGGACTATGCGGTGCAAGTGTGCGGGCCGGTGGTGGCCCAGGTGCATGCCTCCAGCCGCAGGCTGATGGCGCCGGTGCTCGACCCACCCAGCGAGGTGCGCCCGCAGGTGGCTGCCGCAGGGCCAGCCAGTGCCGTGCTGGTGGAGCGCGACAACGCCCGCCGGCGCACCGACATCGAAGCCTGCTACCTGCAGGCGCTGCGCGCTGCACGCCAGCGCATCGTCATCGCCAATGCCTACTTCTTCCCCGGCTACCGCCTGCTGCGTGAACTGCGCAACGCCGCCCGCCGCGGGGTGCAGGTGACGCTGATTTTGCAGGGCCAGCCAGACATGCGCTGGGTCCGCGCCCTGTCGCGGCTGTTGTACAACTACCTGCTGCGCGATGGCGTGCACATCCACGAGTACTGCCAACGGCCGCTGCACGGCAAGGTGGCGCTGGTGGACGATGAATGGTCGACCGTGGGTTCGAGCAACCTCGACCCGCTGAGCCTGTCGTTCAACCTGGAGGCCAACCTGCTGATCCGTGACCGGGCGTTCAACCAGCACCTGCACCAGCACCTCAGCGCCCTGGCCAGCGAGCAGTGCAAGGCCGTGACCCTGGAGCGCATGGTGCGCGGTTACTGGTGGCGGGCGCCGCTGATTTTCGTGTGCTTCCACGTCATCCGGCATTTCCCGCGTATCGCCGGCTGGTTCCCGGCGCACCGCCAGCGGCTGCGCTCGCTGCAGCCAGAGGTGCAGGCCCAGGGCGACCTTCACGAGGGCAATACCTGATGGCTGACAAACGCTGGCACCGCTGGGCCAAGCGCCTGCTGACCGTGCTGTTCATCGTGCTGATTCCCGTGCTGCTGTATACCCTGGCGCGCAACCTGGACTGGCACGAAGTGCGCCAGTCGCTGGTGGCGTACAAGCCGAGCACCTTGCTGATCGGGCTGGGCCTGGCGCTGTGCAGCTACCTGACCTTCGCCAGCTACGACCTGCTGGCACGCGCCTACACCGGGCACCAGTTGCCTGCGCGGCAGGTGCTGCCGGTGGCCTTCGTCTGCTATGCGTTCAACTTGAACTTCACCACCTGGGTCGGTGGCGTGGCCTTGCGCTACCGGCTGTATGGCCGGCTGGGCCTGGATAACGCGACCATTACCCGGATTCTCACCCTGGGCCTGCTGACCAACTGGATGGGCTACATGCTGCTGGCGGGCACGGTGTTCGCCCTGCGCCTGGTCAAGCTGCCGGAAAACTGGACGGTGGGCGTCACCGGGCTGCAGATCATCGGTTTCGCCTTGCTGGCGATCGCGCTGGGCTACCTGCTGGCCTGTGCCTTCGCCAGGAAACGTACCTGGCATATCCGCGAGCACGAGATCACCCTGCCCTCGCTGCGCCTGGCGCTGTGCCAGGTGGCGCTGGGCGCGAGCAACTGGGCGCTGATGGCGGCGCTGATCCATTGGCTGCTGCCGGGCGAGCTGTTCTACCCATCGATTCTCGGCATCTTGCTGATCAGTTGCGTGGCCGGGGTGGTTGCGCACATTCCTGCCGGGCTGGGCGTGCTCGAGGCGGTGTTCCTGGCGCTGCTGCATGGGCAGCTGGGTCAGGGCAGCCTGGTGGCGGCGTTGCTGGGCTATCGCACCCTGTACTACCTGATCCCGCTGCTGCTGGCGGTGGTCACGTACCTGGTGCTGGAGAAACGCGCACGGACCATGCGCCAACGCAGTAAAGCGACTTTACGCAAGACCTGAACACGGGCCGAAACGCCCGGGAGGTGGCACATGCGTTCATTTGTGTGGGTGGTGCTGGTGGGCAGCCTGGTCAGTACCCAGGTGCTGGCCGAGGCCTGTGACGTGACTACCCGCTCCTCGAGCAACGCCGTCAAGCCTGTGGAGGGGCATACCTGCTACAGCTTCAGCAACATGCCGGCCGAGGCCATCAACTGGTCGTGCAGCAATGAAAGCAAGGAGATGCTCAATAGCCAGAAGCACAAGGTGGCGCGTTGCGCCGATGGCAGCGTCGGCAGCTGCATCGCGCCGTTGACCCAGGAGGCGCTGGCCAATCCGAAAGCCGTGGGCGGCGCCGAGCCGTCGACGCGGCCAGCGTTGTCCAAGGATGCGCGGGTGATTACCTATTACTACGACACCCCGAGCCTGGGGCAGGCGCGCAGCGACTGCGAGCGCAATAACGGTATCTGGCAGACGCACTGAGCCTGGCACCGGCTTTGCCGGTGTTCGCGGGGCAAGCCCGCTCCCACAATAGCCAAAAGCACGGGCTGCGAGATTGTTGTGGGAGCGGGGTTGCCCAGCGAACCAGGGCGAAGCCCTGGCCATGCACCGCAGTGGTCGCTACTGGCTCTGGCCAGGCCGTGAAGCCTTGGCACACGTGCAATTACCCATGCGGCAAGGCTCACCGCCACGGTGCCCGGAGGCACAGGCTTCGCAGCAATAGGCCTTACCCTCGCGCATCACGGCATTCTCGCCCACCGTGCAGGAACAGTGCTCACAGGCGCAGCGTTGCTCGTTCATGGTCATTTCCTCGTGTCGTCGTCCACCACATCGTCGATCCATGGCTCGCCGTCCAAGGGGTCGGAGCGGGCCAGTTCAGCTTCGTCCAGGCCAATGCCGCCGCCGATCTCGCGCTCATCCACCCGGCGCAGCATCTGGTCGGCGGGGCCGTCGTCGCCCCCGGGCTCGTCGGCGTCGCGCGCGCCGCTTTCATCGATCAGGGTGTCCGGGCTCATGTCGTCCCAGGTGACGTTGTCCTCGTGGGCGCTGTCGCTCAGCGCCTCGCCACCGGTCATGCCGCTTTCGGCCACCCGGCGCGGCGGAAATTCCTCATCGACTTCCCGTGCCGGGCGCTCATCCCCTACGCGGCCTTGGCGTTCGTCGTTGCGCTCATCGAAGTCCAGCTCGTGGACACTGCCCATGCGGTCCTCGGTGTCGTCGATCTCGGGCGGGGTGTAAGGCTTGGGGTCGTCTGGTCGGGCCATGTCGGTTCTCCCTCAGGTGGATAAGTGCATTCGCTACATGCGGTCGACTGCGCCCGGCGGGCAATGATTCAGAGTTTTTCCAGCGGCGATATTTTGAACTCGCCCGCGCCCTGCTGCCTCCCAACTTCTAGAGACCCGCGTACCGTCCCGGAGCCCGCCATGGCCAAGCCCCTGCAGGAGTACCAGCGCAAGCGCGATTTCAACGCCACCCCCGAGCCCAGTGGCAAGCGCGGGCGGGGCAAGGCCCATGCCTTGCAGTTCTGCATCCAGAAGCACGACGCCAGCCACCTGCACTATGACTTTCGCCTGGAACTCGATGGCACGCTGAAAAGCTGGGCCATCCCCAAGGGCCCGTCGCTGGACCCCAAGGTGCGGCGCCTGGCCGTGCACGTGGAGGACCATCCGCTGGACTACGCAAGCTTCGAGGGCAACATCCCCGAAGGCCATTACGGCGCCGGCGATGTGATCGTCTGGGACCGCGGTATCTGGGAGCCAGAGGGCAATGCCCGGGACGCCTACGCCAGGGGCAAGCTGCGCTTTCGCCTGCAGGGCGAGAAGCTCAATGGCGTGTGGAACCTGTTCCGCACCCACCTGGGCGGCAAGAAAGAGCAGTGGATGCTGGTCAAGTCCAACGATGGCGAGGCCCGCAGCGAGCAGGAGTACAGCGTGGTCGAGGCCCAACCCGACAGCGTGCTCAGTGACCGCACCCTGGTGTCGCAACGCCCCGCCAAGAGCGCCAAGGCACCCGCCAGGCGCAAACGGGCCGCCCAGCCCGACACGTTGCAGCCGCAGCTCGCCACCCTGGTCGACTCACCGCCCAGTGGCGACTGGCGCTACGAGGTCAAGTTCGACGGTTACCGGATACTGGCCCGTATCGACGGCGACGATGTACGCCTGTTCACCCGCAACGGCCACGACTGGAGCGCCAAGATGCCCCGCCAGGTCGCCGCCTTGCGAACGCTGGGCCTGGATTCGGCGTGGCTGGATGGCGAAATGGTGGTCAACGGCGAGCACGGCGTTTCCGACTTCCAGGCCCTGCAGAACGCCTTCGACACCGACAACGACGAGCAGATCGTCTACTACCTGTTCGACCTGCTCTACCTGAGCGGCCAGGACCTGCGCCCACTGCCCCTGGAAGACCGCCGCGACACCCTGCGCCAGCTGCTCGAAGCCAGCACGGCCGATGAACTGCAGTTTTCCGCCGACTTCGACCAGCCGGTCGAATCGCTGCTCGACAGCGCCTGCCGCCTGCAGCTCGAAGGCTTGATCGGCAAGCGCCTGGGCAGCCCGTACCTGGGCAAGCGCAGCGCCGACTGGATCAAGCTCAAGTGCAAGCAGCGCCAGGAGTTCGTGATCGTCGGCTACACCGACCCCAAGGGCAGCCGCAGCGGCTTCGGCGCGCTATTGCTGGCACTGCATGACCCGGACAGCGGCACATTGCACTACGCCGGCAAGGTCGGCAGCGGTTTCAGCGCCGCGACCCTGGACAGCATCCACGCCCGCCTCAAGCCCCTGCAGGCGGCCAAGCCGGCCCTGGCCAACCCGCCGACCGGCGCCGAGGCGCGGGGCGTGCACTGGCTGAAACCGAAACTGCTGGCCGAAGTCGCCTATGCCCAGATGACCCGCGATGGCTCGGTGCGCCATGCGGTGTTCCATGGCCTGCGCGACGACAAGCCCGCCACTGCCATCGACCTGGAGCGCCCGATGCCCAGCAACAAGGTTGCCAAAAAAAACCAAGCGCACGAGGAGCCCCTGCCCACGCTGCGCCTGACCCACCCCGACCGGGTGATCGACGCCACCTCTGGCAGCACCAAGCGAGATGTGGCCGAGTACTACGCCCAGGTAGCGCCGTGGATCCTGCCGTACCTCAAGCACCGCCCGGTGGCCCTGGTGCGTGCGCCCGAGGGCCTGGCCGGCGAACTGTTCTTCCAGAAGAACGCCGGCCAGCTGCATATCCCCAACGTGCTCACCTACGACAAGGCCGAAGCCGGCCAGGCGGCGATGGTCATCAACCGCGCCGACACCCTGCTCGGCGCCGTGCAGATGAACATGCTCGAACTGCACACCTGGAACGCCACCGACAAGGACTTCGACAAGCCCGACCGTTTCGTCCTCGACCTCGACCCGGACCCGGCGCTGCCCTGGAAGGCCATGCTCGAAGCTACCCAACTGACCCTGACCCTGCTCGACGAGCTGGGCCTGAAGGTGTTTCTCAAGACCAGCGGCGGCAAGGGCATGCACCTGGTGGTGCCGCTGACCCGGCGCGACAGCTGGGACGCGGTCAAGGACTTCAGCCACGCCATCGTCGACTACCTGGCCAAGCTGTTCCCCGACCGCCTCAGCGCCGTTTCCGGCCCGAAAAACCGGGTCGGGCGGATCTTCATCGACTACCTGCGCAACGGCCAGGGCGCCACCACCGCGTGCGCCTATTCGTTGCGGGCCCGCGAGGGGCTGCCGGTGTCGGTGCCGATCTGGCGCGAGGAGCTGGCCCAGCTCAAGGGCGCCAACCAATGGCACATCGGCAACCTGGCCGAGCGCCTGGCCGACCTGGAGGACCCCTGGGCGGCCCTGGGCAAGACCCGCCAATCGATCACCGCGCGCATGCGCAAGCAGATGGGGATGGCATGAGCATCATTCAGGATTTCGACTTGAACACCCTCGACAGCCTGTTGCGCACCTTCAGCGAGCGCCCCCAGGCCCTGAACCTCGACACCCAGTTGGCCGCGCTGATGCAGGCGCTGCTGGCCGAACACCTGGACGTGCTGCCGCTGCCGGGCCAGGGCCATACCCTGCAGCGCTGGCAGACCCTGGCGCGGATCGCCGGCTGCGACCTGGCCCTGGCGAAACTGTACGAAGGCCACACCGATGCCCTGGCGATCCTCGCCGAATGCGGCGCCGCGCACCGGGTGGGCGATGGCGTGTGGGGCGTGTGGGCCGCCGAGCCGCCCGATGCCCGCGCCCGCATCGTCGCCCGCGACGGCAACCAGGTGCGCCTGGCCGGGCGCAAGGCCTGGTGTTCCGGCGCCCTGCAGATCGACCGGGCGCTGATCACCGCCTGGGCCGATGACGACCAGCCGCAACTGGTCGCCATCGAGCTGGCCCATGCCCGCCAGCACCTGCAGGTGGACCACTGGCAGGCGGTGGGCATGGCCACCACCACCAGCGTCGAGATCGCGTTCGACGACGCCCCCGGCATCGCCGTCGGCCAGCCCGGGCAATACCTGTCGCGCCCAGGCTTCTGGCATGGCGGCGCGGGCATTGCCGCCTGCTGGTATGGCGCCGCCGAAGCCCTGGCCGATTACCTGCGCGAGCAATGCCGCAAGCCGCGCCCCGACCCGCATGCCCAGGCCCACCTGGGCACAGTCGATGCGGCGCTGTGCGGCGCCCGCGCAGCGCTGCGCGAGTGCGCGGCGTGGATCGACCGCAACCCCAGCGCCGATGCCAGTTTCGCGGTGCGCCGCGTGCGTGCCCAGGTCGAACAGGCAGTCGAGCAGGTGATCCGCCATGTGGGCCGCGCCCTGGGCGCCACGCCGTTCTGCCGCAGCAGCCACTTCGCCCGGTTGAGCGCCGACTTACCGGTGTACCTGCGCCAGAGCCACGCCGAACGTGACCTGGCCGCCCTTGGACAACAGCTGGCCCAGGTGCCGGCAGGAGCCTGGCAGTTATGAGCGAGAACCTGATTCAAGCGAGCAGCGGCACGCCCTGGGCCGACTGGCAACAATCGGCGCACCTGGCCCGGGCCAGTTGGGTCAGCCCCGATCAGCTGTGCCCGCCGGGCCGGCGCCTGGTGCTGCTGGCGCCGCACCCGGACGACGAGATCCTCATGGCCGGCGGCCTCTTGGCCGGGTTGCAGGGCCGCGAGCAGGACTTGCTGCTGATTTCCGCCACCGACGGCGAAGGCAGCCACCCCGATTCGCCCACCTGGACCGAACACCGCCTGCGCCGCCAGCGGCCGCTGGAAAGCCGCCATGCCCTGCAGCAGCTGGACCTTGACCTCAACCAGCTGGACTGGCGGCGCCTGCACCTCAAAGACGGCGCCTTGCCGCGCGACGAAGCCTTCCTGGTCAACCACCTGAACCAGCTGCTGCGCCCCGATGACCTGCTGATGACCACCTGGCGTGGCGATGGCCATTGCGACCATGAAGCCCTTGGCCGCGCTGCAGCGCAGGCCGCCCAGGCGCGCAAGGTGCAGCTGGTCGAGGTGCCGGTCTGGGCCTGGCACTGGGCGCAGCCCGACGACCCGCGCCTGCCCTGGCCTCGCGCGCACCGCATCGCCCTCGACGAAGCGCGCCTGGCGCGCAAGCGCCAGGCCCTGGCCGCGCACCACAGCCAGCTCGAACCGGACCAAGGGCGCCCTGCGGTGCTGCCGGCCCACCTGCTGGAATGCCTGCTGCAGCCGTTCGAACTGGTCTTTCTCTAGGAGAACAAAGGTCATGAGCCTCGATGCGCACTATTTTGCCGACCTTTATGCCCACAACGAGGACCCCTGGGCCTTTCGCACGCGCTGGTACGAGCGGCGCAAGCGTGACCTGCTGCTGGCGTGCCTGCCGCGCCAGCAGTACCAACGGGTGTTCGAGCCGGCCTGCGCCAACGGTGAGCAGAGCGCCGTGCTCGCCGAGCGTTGCGCCGAGCTGCTGTGCCAGGACCTGGACCCCACCGCGGTGCGCCTAGCCCGCCAGCGGCTGGCCGAGCTGCCCCAGGCCTCGGTCAGCCAGGGGCGCCTGCCGGGCGACTGGCCGGGTGGGCAGTTCGACCTGATCGTGCTCAGCGAAGTCGGCTATTACCTGAACCCGACCGACTGGCTGCAGGTGATCGAGCAATCGGTAGCAAGCCTCACCCCCGACGGCGCCATCCTCGCCTGCCACTGGCGCCACCCCATCGAGGGCTGCCCGCAGGATGGCCGGGCGGTGCATCGCCTGCTGGCCAGGCACCTGCCGCTGTATCCGCTGTTGCGCCATGAAGAAGCGGACTTTCTGCTGGAGTACTGGTCGTGCCAGCCCAGCGTGGTCGATTTGCAAGAGACTTGCCCATGATTGCCGTGGTCATACCGGCGCACAACGAAGCCCGGCGCCTGGGCCGTTGCCTGAAGGCGATGGCAGCGGCCGTGGCTGTGGCCGAACAGGCCGGCCAGCGGGTCGAGGTGCTGGTAGTGCTGGACCGCTGCAGCGATGGCAGCGCCGCCGTCGCGCGCCAGCACGGGGTGCACACGCTGGCGGTGGAAGCCGGCTGCGTCGGCATGGCGCGCCGGCTAGGCGCGGCGCTGATGCTCGAGCGCGGGGCCAGCTGGCTGGCCTGTACCGATGCCGACAGCCAGGTGCCGCCGCACTGGTTGCTGTCACAGCTGGCCTGCACCGCCGAGGTGGTCTGCGGCACGGTGCATGTCGCCCGCTGGCAGCCCTGGCAACGGGCGGCGCTGCGCAAGCGTTACCTCAGCGGCTACCAGATGTGCGAGGGGCACCGGCATATCCATGGGGCCAACCTAGGCGTGTGCGCACGGGCCTACGAGCGTGTGGGAGGGTTTCGGCCGCTGGCCGCGCACGAGGATGTGCAACTGGTGCATGACCTGGAGGCCAGTGGCGCGCAGATCGTGTGGACGGCGCGCCACAGCGTGGCCACCAGCAGCCGGCGCGATAGCCGCGCGCGGGAGGGGTTCGGCGATTACCTGGCGAGCCTGGAAGCTACGTTGCAGTAATTCACGAAGCTTTACGCGGGCGCTTGGCCGGCTTTTTCTCTGCCGGCGCCTTCTTCGTGCCCTTGCCGCCGAGGCTGCGCTTGAGCAGCTCGGTGAGGTCGATGATGTCGGCGCTCTTCTCGCTCGCGCCCTCGCCTTTGTCGACCACGCTGATCTTGCCCTTGCTGGCCTTCTCTTCGACCAGGTCCATGATGGTCTGGCGGAACGCGTCGTGGTACTCGTCCGGCGCCCACGGCCCGCTCATGTCCTCGACCAGGCGCTTGGCCATGTCCAGTTCGCGCTTGTCGACCTTGGTGTCGGTCACGCTCTTGTCCAGCTCCAGCGACTCCACGCCGCGCACTTCCTCGGGCCAACGCAGGGTGATCATCACCAGCGCCTCGTCCAGCGGGCGCAGCAGCGCCAGGTGCTGGCGGGTGTGCAGCACCACCGTGGCCAGGGCCACCTTGCCGGTGCTTTCCAGGGTTTCGCGCAGCAGCGCATAGACCTTGCCGCCACGCCGGTCGGGGCTGAGGTAGTACGGGGTGTCGAAATGCTGCAGCGGGATTTCGCTGGCGGCGACGAAAGAGAAGATGTCGATGGTCTGCGTGGCCTCGGGCCGCGCCTTGCGGATCTCGTCTTCGCTGATGACCACGTAGCGGCCCTTCTCGAACTCGACGCCCTTGACCACGTTGTCCTTGTCGATGTCCTTGCCGGTGACCTTGTTGATGCGCTTGTAGCCCACCGGCTCCATGCTGCGCTTGTCGAGCCAGTCGAAATCGACCCGCTCGGTGCGCACGGCCGTGTTGAGCGAGACCGGGATATGCACCAGGCCGAAACTGATCGCGCCTTTCCAGATTGCCCTGGCCATGGCGAGCCTCCTAGGGTTGCAGGGGTTGGCTGTAGCGCATCGCGCCACAACGCTCGCAGAGCTGGCAATGCAGGTGGGTGTAGGGGCTGGCCAGGACACGCCAGTGGCAGCCACGCAGCAGGCAGACAAAGCTCATCAGCCACCTCCTCGGCCCGAAAAGTGCGGGCACTTACTGGAAGTGACTGCGTGGCGGCGGGAAGGTTTACTTCAATCCACGGGTGTCGGTGAACAGCACACGCTGGAAGGCTTCTGCTGCCAGGTGGACCTGCACCGACCAATCGTCGGCGGCGTCGCTGCCGGCGTCATCGGAGATGTATTTGAGGCACACGAACGGGATGGCTTCGCTGCGCGCGATCAGGGCCAGCACGTAGGCTTCCATGTCGACGATGTCGTAGGGCGCCTCGCCGTGGTTGACCTCGAAGCTGTCGCCGCTGCCGCAGGTGCCCAGTGGCAGGCCGGGGATCGCCTGGCCATGCTCCAGCAGCACCGGGGTGTCCGACAGTGGGGTTTGGTAGCGGGCAAAGCCCAGGGGCGTCACGTCCATGTCGCGCTGCACGAAACGCGTGCAGCACACCACCTCGCCCTTGCCGTAGCGCTGGCTGCCGGCGGAGCCGAGGTTGACGATCAGCTTGGGGCGCTGCTGCTGGATGGCCTTGGTCAGCGCGATGGCGGCATTGACCTTGCCGATGCCGGTGAACACCGTGTTGACGTCGGCGAACACGCTGCCGGCTTCGGCGTCGAGGGCGAAGACGAACAGGGTGTCGGCCAGGGAAATATGGGGGAATTGCTTGATCAGCATCATGGAGCGGGCGGTCCGAATGGCTAGCGAGGGCGCTGCCATTGTCGATGAACCCTGCCCGATTGCAAGCCTTGCACCGCGCCAGGCATTGCAGCGCCGGGTCGCCCCGGCACTGCGCTGGCCTCAATTACGAGCGGCCGCCCTTGTGGCCTGACTCGCGGTCCTTGTGCATGTCGGCATCCTTGCGGCCCGACTCGCGGTCCTGAGCCATGCCGCCGCCGGAGGATTGTCCGCCTTTGCGGCCGGCGTCGGATGCTTTCTGCCGGTCATTGGCGAAGTTGCCTGGGTTCTTGGTGCCACCCTGGCCGCCCTGGCTGCCGGTACGGCTGTTCTCTTTGTTAGCCATGGTCTGAAACCTCATGTGACTTCGAAAGTGCACGGCAAGATGCCGTACATAGGTTCGGAGTTCGGCGATAGCGAGGGATTCGTTTTATTGCCAAGCGTTCGGACCGGTGGCGTTAAATAAACGGCCTGGGTGTATTTGGTGCGCCGGGTTGTCAGCCGCCCTTGTCCAGCTGCCGCTGGCGCCTGCCCAGCCAGCCGCCGGTCACGCCCCAGGCCACGGCGAGCAGCGCACCGATCAGCATCGCCAACTGCGGGTGCTCGGCGAGCACGTCCAGGCCGCGCTTGAGCCAGCCACTCAAGGCGTCGCCGCCGCGGTACACCACGGTATCGATGAAGTTCTTGGCCTTGTACTTGTGCTCGGGCGGCAGCACGGTGAAGAGCATTTCCCGGCCGGGCCGCACCAGCGCGTATTCGCCCGCTCGCCTGGCCACCATGACCACTACGAAGGCTGCGAACACCGGCGCCAGCGCCAACCACAAAAAGCCTGCCGCCATCGCCAGCGGCACCGCCACCAGCAGCACGCCGACGCCCATGCGCCGGGCCAGGCGCCCGGTGATGAACACCTGGGTGAGGATCGCCAGGGCCTGTACCACGCTGTCGATCAGGCCGAACACCTGGGTCTGGCGGGTGCGGTCGGGGAAGGTCTGGCTGACGATGCGCGCCTGCTCGAAGTACAGGAAGGTGCTGACGCTGGCCAGCAGCACCACGAACAAGGCGATGCCCAGCAGGTACTTGGAGCGAAACACCGCCGTTGCCCCGGCAAAAGGGTTGCCACCCAGTGGCCGCGAAGCAGGCTGTGCGTTGTGGGCCGGCAGTGGCTGGCGGTCGCGCCAGCGCTGCAAATAGCCGGCGGCCGCCATGCTGCCCAACAGCAACACCCCGGCGAGCATCACCAGCCCGGCATGGCCCAGCGGCGCGACCAGCAAGGCCCCGAGTATCGGGCCGCTCAGGCCGCCGAGGCTCGCCCCTGCCGCCAGCAGGCCGAACAGGCGTTTGCCCTGCGCGTTGCTGAACAGGTCGGTGAGCACGCTCCAGGCCAGCGAAATGGTCAGCAGGTTGAACACCGACAGCCAGATATAGAAGGCCCGCGCCTGCCACACGTCATCCGGGCTGCGGGCAAACAGCGCGGCGAACAGCAGCAGGTTGCTGACGAAAAACCCGTAGGTCCAGGGCAGGATATGCCGGCGCTGCACCTTCGAGGCCAGCCAGCCGAACAGCGGCAGGCATGCCAGGGTGGCAATGAAGGTGCCGGTGAACAGCCACTGCAGGTTGTCCACGCCCCCGGCCACGCCCATGGTTTCGCGCACCGGGCGCAGCATGAAGTAGCCGGTGAACAGCAGGTAGAACAGCGCCAGGCCCGCGACCACGGCCGGGCCTTCGCCGGGCTGGATGTTCAGCCCCTGGTCCAGCCGCTCGCGCCAACTGGCCATGGCTCAGGCAAATTGCTGGATCAGCGCCTGTTGCTGCGCCTGGGTGAGCAAGGGTGGGTGCCCGGCCTTGAGCTGGTCGAGCTGGCGTTCGGGGCGGCCGGTGGCGGGAATCACCGTGGTCACCGCCGGGTGGCTGATGGCGAACTTGAGAAACAGCTGTGCCCAGCTGCCGATACCGGCCTCTGCGGCCCAGGCCGGCAACGCCTGGTCCTTGACCTTGGCGAACAGCCGGCCATCGTCGAACGCCCGGTTGATCAGCACCGCGACGCCCTTTTCCTGGCACAGCGGCAGCAATTCGCGCGCCGCGTGCGGGGCGTTGACCGAGTAGTTGATCTGGATGAAATCCAGCGGCTCGCGGCGCACGATGCTGGCGACTTCGTCGTGGGCACTGTTCAGGTAATGGGTGATGCCCACGTAGCGGGTCTTGCCCTGCTGCTTGAGTTCGCGGGCGTAGGGCAGTTGCGTCTGCCAGTCGCGCAGGTTGTGGATCTGCAGCAGGTCGACCTTGTCGGTGCGCAGGCTCTCGAGGCTGCCGGCCCACTGGCGCTCGGCGTCGGCACGGCTGTCGGCGGCGATTTTGGTGGCGATGAAGCATTGCCGGTGCCATCCGCCCTCCTCCAGCAACTGGCCAAGCACGGCGTCGGCGCCGCCATAGTTCGGCGAGGTGTCGATGACTTTGCCGCCGCCATCGAAAAACGCCTTGAGCACCACCTTGAGCTGCTGGTATTCGGGCGAGCCCGGCGCTACCTCGAAACTGCCGGAGGTGCCGGCGCCGATCACCGGCAAGGCCTCGCCGCTGGACGGGACCTTGCGGCTGAGCAACTCGGGGGATGTGGCGGCGTGCAACCAGGGGCTGGCGGCCAGCACGCCCAAGGCCGCACCGGCTCGTAGGACATCGCGACGACCGTACATGGCAAAGCTCCCGTCATGAGTCGGAAACTTCCAAGGCTAGCCGCTCCGGCCTACCCGGGCCGGTGTTTCTGTATCGGGATGTTTTTGGCTCAGCCCTGCAGCAGCAGGCTCAGGTCCAGGCCGGCCTCGGCCATGGGCGGGCACCAGTAGTAGCCGCCGGTCAGCGGGCGGCTGAAGCGGTACAGGCCATCGATGATGCCGTCTTCCAGGCCGCTCATGCGCCGCAGCTGCACCTCGAAGGCTTCCAGGCTGTGGCCCAGGGCGACGAACGCCAGGCCCGCACCACGGCTGTCGGCCCAGGCCACCGAGCGGCGCACCATGAACGCCTCGGGCTCGAAGCTTTCCTGGGCGGTGCGTTTGACGTGGGCCGATTCGGGGGCGTCATCGAGCTCTTCGTTGTCGCTCAGGCGCCGGCCGATGATGTTGTCCTGGTCGGCCTGGGGCAGCGACTTGAAGTACTCAAGGTCGTGCTTCCACAGCTGGAAGGCGGCGAAGCTGGAGCCCGCCAGGCCCGGCTGCGCGTCAGTGAGGATGGCGGCCTCGACGGCATCGGCGTCGACCGGGTTTTCGGTGCCGTCCTCGTAGCCGGTCAGGTCGTGGCCGCCGCGGTGCAGGAAGCCGTCAACGCTGTCGGCCAGGCGCAGGGCCGGGGCCAGCGCTTGTTCCAGGGCCTGGGCCTGCAGCAGCAGGTCGCCGCGCTCCTCGCCACGCAACCACAGCCACAGAGCGTGCTGGGTGCTCGGGTTCTCCACCGCGGCATCCAGCTGCGGGAATGCGCGCAGGCCCGGCACCTCGCGGCCCAGCGCCTTCACCAACGGTGCACCGATGCCGACGATCAGGCGCTGGCCATCCACGTGCGGCAGCAGTGCATCCAGCGCCGCAGGCAGCGCTTCTGGCGCCTGCAAGGTGAAGAACAGGTGGCGGGCGTGGGGCGGCACGGGGGTGGCAAGCAGACCTTGCTGGAACGGCATGACAGGCTAATCCTTTCGCTAAAAGCGCGAATGCTACTGCGCAAGCACCACTACCGCAACGCGGCCAATGCCGCAGGCTTGCGGCACGCCAGGCTTGCGGATAGCATGGTTAGCATCGAAATGTGGTAACCATGATTGCCACAAGGAGGAACCATGACCCAAGCAGCAGACGTCTTCAGCATCGGCCACCCCGCTGTCGGGAATGTGCGCGAGTTATTGGCGCGCCTGGAGAAAGCCAAAGGCAGGGCTCACGCCAAGACCGGCATCGTCATCGAAGTGAATGCCGACAGCGCCAAGCAACTGGATGTCTACGTCAGCGCCCTGGAAATGCTCGGGCAATACTTTTCCGAGCGCGTGGCAGGAGCGCCCGAGGAGGCCGTCAGGCTGATCGTGCAAGCCTTGGTTCCGGCCAAACCGGTCACTTCGACCCAGCTCAAGCAGGCTCAGATGCTGGCCAAAGCCAAGACCGCCGTGCTGCATAGCGGCGATTGGGTGACCGCCGGCGAAATCGCCAGCCTGGCCAACTTCAGTGCAGCCAACCCCAGCGCGCAACCGAGCAAGTGGAAGCGTGACAAGCGCCTGTTCGCCATCCGCCATGAAGGCGTCGACTACTTCCCGCTGTATGGGCTCGATGAAACGGCCAGCTACCGGCCATTGCCGGTGCTCAAGGAATTGATTGCGGTGCTGGCCCCCATGAAAGATGGCTGGGAAATGGCGTACTGGTTCATGTCGGTGAACGGCTGGCTTGGCGCCAAGCGCCCGCAAGACATGCTGCGCAGCGCGCCAGAACAGGTCCTGGCAGCAGCCAGGGAAGAGGTTGCCGGTATCACCCATGGCTAAACCACCCAGGCTACCGATAGCCGGCCAGGCGCTGAACCTTTCGTTCACCACCCTCCCGGCCGGCACCCTGCTCCATCGCATACACAGCAACCGCTACGGCCCTGCGCAATACAACCTCAGCGGCATGGGAAATGCCCGTTTCAGCCCGATCAGGGACGCCACTGGCCAGGTCATCCCTACGCTGTATGCAGGCACGACATTTCACTGTGCGGCCATGGAAACCCTCTTCCATGACATACCCTACGCACCCGGCTTCAAGGCCGTGCAACAGCGTCGATACGCCGGCAACCTGCATTCGCAGGTTGTGCCGGGCCGTGATCTGCAGCTGGTCGACTTGTCCAGCAAGGCCCTGCGGTTACTGGGCGTGCCTCGTTCACAGCTGATCGATACCGAGGCCGAACGCTACCCCTACACACGCCAATGGGCCGAAGCGATCCATGCATTCGCCCCGCAAGCGCATGGGTTGCGCTGGGTATCTCGGCAGGATGACGAGGCGCTGGCCATCGTGTTGTTCGGCGACCGATTGGCAGACGCTGACCTGCAATCGCTTGCGCCTAGCCGAGACGTGTTGAATGACCCTGCGGCCTTCGCCGATTTGCTTGACCTCGCCGAACGCATAGGGGTGTTGCTGCTGCCTGACGCGGACTAGCATGACGCGCCAGCATTCAGTAATAAAAAGTTACTAAGTACTGGCGCTTTGCAATTAGTTAACACAAAAGGCCCACCTAGACTCTGCGCATCCTTTATCCGAGAGCCTGCCCATGACCGCCTCGCCGCTGCTCACCGCCTTCCTGCCGCTGGCCCTGGGCATCATCATGCTGGGGCTGGGCCTGTCGCTGACCTTGGCCGACTTCGCCCGGGTGGTGAAGTACCCCAAGCCGGTGGTGGTCGGGCTGGTGTGCCAGATCCTGCTGCTGCCGTTGCTGTGCTTCCTGATCGCCAACGGCTTTGGCCTGGAAGCGGCCCTGGCGGTCGGCCTGATGCTGCTGGCCGCCTCGCCCGGCGGCACCACCGCCAACCTGTTCAGCCACCTGGCCCATGGCGATGTGGCGCTGAACATCACCCTGACGGCGGTGAATTCGCTGATCGCGATCCTCACCATGCCGCTGCTGGTTAACCTCTCGCTCAGCTGGTTCATGGCCTCGGATCAGGCCATCCCGCTGCAGTTCGCCAAGGTCATGCAGGTGTTCGCCATCGTGCTGCTGCCGGTGGCGCTGGGCATGCTGATCCGCCACCTGACGCCGGCCTTCGCCGCGCGCATGGAGAAACCGATGAAGCTGGTGGCGGCGCTGTTTCTGGCGTTCACCATCATCCTGGCACTGGCCAAGGACTGGCAGACTGTGGTCGAGTACGCGCCCGTGGTGGGCCTGGCGGCGCTGCTGTTCAACCTGGTGAGCCTGGCCGTGGGCTACTGGGTGCCGCGCTTGCTGAGCATCCCCAAGCGCCAGGCAATTGCCATCGGCATGGAAATCGGCATCCACAACGGCACCTTGGCGATCGCCCTGGCCTTGAGCCCGTCACTGCTGAACAACGCCACCATGGCGGTGCCGGCGGCGCTGTACAGCCTGATCATGTTCTTCACCGCCGGCGCGTTCGGCTGGTGGGTGAGCCGTGGCCACGCGGGTGTGCAGGCGCAGGGTGAAACCGCGAACTGAGGCTCAGCCGCGATCGCGCCGGGCCTGCAACTGGCGCTTGAGCACCTTGAGCGGCGGCGCGTAGAAAAAGCCGAACGACACACTGCCGGTGCGCCCCTTCACCGCATGGTGCAGCTGGTGGGCGCTGTGCAGGCGCTTGAGGTAGCGGTTCAGCGGCCGTGGCTGGCGCGGCCAGTGGCGGTGGAAGAAACCGTCGTGTGCCAGCACGTACAACAGGCCATAACCCGCAACGCCAGCGCCAACCCACTGCAGCGGCGCATGCCCGGCCTTGCCCAGCGCCACCAGCGCGGCGGCGATCAGGCCCAGGGCCACCAGGTACAGGTCGTTGGTCTCGAGCATGCCCAGCTGCGGCTCGTGGTGCGAGCGGTGCAGCCACCAGCCCCAGCCATGCATGATGTACTTGTGTGCCAGCGTGCCGACACCTTCCATGGCCACCAGGGTGCCGATCAGCACGAGGAAATTGAACAGCATGTAACGGTCCGGGGTGATGGCGAAGAGTGGCGCAAGGGTACCGATTGCCGGGGCTTTTTTCCATGCAGGCGTGACCGGTTGCAGGGCGCTTGCCGATGAAGCCATTGTCATCTTTTTACCCTTGACCCCTGCGGCCGCGGGGCGTATGGTCCGCGTCGCAATTTTGCATCCCTGAACAGGAGCCCTGCTTTGGACAGTAGCCCCAGTCGCTTGCGACAGGCCCACTCGGCGAGCTAGTCCGGCAGCGTTCTGCCACTGTCTCGCCTTCGGCCAGACGGTGGAATTCACCCCCAGCCCCTTGCAGCTGCATTCCCCCTCTTCCCTTCGTGGTCCTGCGCATTTCTGGTTTTTTGAACCGCGCCCTTGCTGTGGCGTTCGAGCGGGCATTTGCCCGCGCAAGAGGTTTGCTATGGATTGGAAAGTCTTTTTGCTGCGTGTCAGCATCGCCCTGCTGCTTGGTGCCCTGATCGGCGCCGAACGCCAACTGCGCCAGCGCCTCACGGGCCTGCGCACCAACGCGCTGGTCAGCACCGGCGCCTGCCTGTTCGTGCTGATGACCCAGGCCGTGCCGGGCATGGCCCCCACCGATGCCTCACGGGTGGCCGCCTATGTGGTATCGGGTATCGGCTTTCTCGGCGGCGGCGTGATCATGCGCGACGGCTTCAACGTGCGCGGCCTGAACACCGCCGCCACCCTCTGGTGCACCGCCGCGGTCGGCGTGCTGTGCAGCCTGGGCCTGCTGCTGGAGGCGAGCTTGGGTAGCCTGGTGGTGCTGTGCGCGAATATCCTGTTGCGCGATATCGCCCAGCGCCTGGATCGCCAGGAGGTCTTGCCTGCCAGCGAGGTGGAACAGCGCTTCGAGGTGCGCATCGTCTGCCGCGCCGAAGACGAGATCCAGGTGCGCAGCCTGATGCTGCACAGCCTGGGCGACCCGGACTTGCGCCTGCAGTCGCTGCTCAGCGAAGACCTGCCCAACCCGGCGCGCCTGGAAGTGCGCGCCGAGTTGCTGGGCAACCCGCAGGCGCCGGCGCTGCTGGAGCGCCTGGTGAGCCGGGTGAGCCTGGAGAAAGGCGTGAGTTCGGTGCGCTGGCAGTTGCAGCCGCTGGAAATGACCCCGGATTAAGGAAGCCGCAATGCATGTACGCCCTGCCCGCCACGACGAAATTGCCCAACTGATGGCCATCGAGCGCTCTGCCGCGCACGCCTTCGCCCAACGCCCGGAACTGGCCTGGCTGGCCGACGCCGAGGTGCTGGGCGAGGATGCCCACCAGAGGTTCATCGACAGCGGCTGCAGCTGGGTGGCGCAAGCTGCCCTGGGCCAGGCGCTGGGCTTTCTCTGCGCCAGCCAGCAGGGCCAGGCGCTGCATGTCGAAGAACTGTCCGTGCGCCTGCAGGCCCAGGGCCAAGGCATCGGCCGGCGTCTGCTGGATGAGGCGGTGGCGGCTGCCCGGCACCGAGGGCTGCGGGAACTGACCCTGACCACCTTCGCCGATGTGCCCTGGAATGCGCCTTTCTATAGCCGTTACGGCTTTGAAGTGATTGCCCACGACCAGCTTGGCGCCACCTTGCGCGCGCGCCTGGCCGACGAGCGCGCGCATGGCCTTAAGGGCCGCTGCGCAATGCGCCTGGTGCTGGGCTGAGCACCAGCTTCAGCGCTGCTTGCGCGTGCCCAGCTCGATCCACACCGGTGCATGGTCGCTGGCCTTGGCTTCATTGCGCACCCAGGCGTCCACCCCGGCAGCCTTGAGGTACGGCGCCAGTTGCGGATTGAGCAGCAGGTGGTCGATGCGCAGCCCGGCGTTGCGCGCCCAGTGGTTGCGAAAGTAATCCCAGAACGTATAGACACGCTCGTCCGGGTGCAGGTGGCGGATGGCGTCGACCCAGCCCTGCTCGAGCAATGCCTGGAACGCCTGGCGCGACTCGGGTTGCAGCAGCGCGTCCTTGAGCCAGGAGCGCGGGTTGTAGATGTCGAAATCGGTAGGCACCACATTGAAGTCACCGGCCAGCAGCGTCGGGTGCCCGTTGCCGTAGAGCGCGCGAGCATGGGCGATCAGGCATTCGAACCAGCGCAGCTTGTAGTCGAACTTGGGGCCGGGTTGCGGGTTGCCGTTGGGCAAATAGAGGCAGCCGACCAGTACGCCATGGGCGGCGGCTTCCAGGTAGCGGCTCTGGCTGTCTTCCTCGAGGCCCGGCAAGCCCCGGCGCACTTCCAGCGGCTGGGTGTCGCGCGCCAGGATGGCGACCCCGTTCCACGAGGGTTGGCCATGGTGCAGGCAACCATAGCCTGCGGCTTCGATCGCCTCGCGGGGGAATTGCGCGTCCGCCGCCTTGAGCTCCTGCAGGCAGGCGATGTCGGGCTTTTCCTTTTCAAGCCATGCCAACAACGCCGGTAGCCGGCTGCGGATGCCATTGATGTTGAAGGTGGCGATGCGCAGGGCTTTCATGCGTCGGGGTCGTCCACGTGGGCTTGCACGGCTTCCTCCAGCGCATGCCCATGGGCCTGGTCGGCCAGGGCCTTGAGCGCCAGCCAGTCGTCCCAGTCGATGGCGCCGTCGTCGCGCAAGGCTTCGGCGGTGCGCACCAGGTCGTGGTGGTAGGCATCCGGGGATTCACGCCGGTAACTGGCGTCATCGTACTGGGCATACCACGCCTCCAGCTCGGGGATGCTACGTTCGATGCTCATGGCCTTGCTCCTTCGGCAACCTTTGAAGGTGTGAGCGTTGCCGCGGCGCATCGTTCAACGGCAACGCCCAGCGTTCACTGCCCCTTGCCGGCCGCTTTGCCTTCGGCCAACTGGGCACGGCAGGCCTTGAGCGACTCATCGCGCTTGAGCAGCTCGTCCTGCAGGTATTGCAGCTGGCGCCCCTGTTCTGAACTCAGGCCACGCTGGTGCTCCAGGCTCTGCTCCTGGGTCTGCAACTGGCGGCGCATTTCTTCGCTGGCGCCCTGGGCCTGGGCCAGGATCGTGCGCAAGCCCTGGATCTGCGCATCGCGCTGCTCCAGCAACTGCTCCTGCACCTCGCGCTCGCTGCTGGCCTGGCGGTGTTCGCCAAGCAGGCGCTCGTTGTCGCGGTGCAGGCGCGTGAGTTCGTCCTGCTTGACGATCATGCCCTGCTGCAACTGGCGCAATTCGACCTGAAGCTGCTGCACCTGGGTTTCGTGGCGGCGTTGATCCTGCTCGCGCTGTTCGCGGCTGGCGCTGCGGTAGTGCTCCAGGGCATCGCGGGCGTGGCGGTGTTTTTCCTCCAGCGAGCGCACTTGCTCATCCTTGTCGGCCAGACGCACCTGCAACTCGCCCAGCGCCTGGTTGAGGCTGGCGCTGCGCAGTTGCTCGGCCTGCAGCGTGCTGTGGGTGGCGGCCAGGCGCTCCGATTCGGCAGCCAGGGCCTGGGCCTGGATCTGCTGTTGCTGGTTGGCCGCCGCCAACGCCTGCTGCGCCAGTTGCAGCTGCGCATCGAGCTGTTCGCGCTGCTGCTCGAACGCCGCCTCTGCCTGCTCGATGCGAGCGTCGCCCTCCTCCTGCAACTGCGCTGCCAGTTGCGCCACCAGCTTGGTCAACGGCTCGCTGAGCGCGTCTACGCCCTGCAGCGCAGCGGGCTTGAGCACCTCCAGCTCCTTGAGATAGCGGTGGATGGTGGTTTTCGAGCCTGTATTACCCAATTGGATACGCACCGCATCGATGCTTGGGTGTTCGCCGCGGGCGATCAGCACTTGCCGCGCCTGCTGCACTACCGCCTTGTTGATACCGCCCCGGGCCATGCCTTGCTCCTACGATTTCGTACCATGATACGTATTATGTAATTACAGGTGTATTTTGATCGTTTCCGAAGCGCCGATCAATGTATTTCTCACATTGAATAATCACGGCTTATCGCATGTTAATGGCTTAAGCGCTCGAAAGCCGGGCTGGAATGCAGCGACTCGGTACGACACCGCCTGCTAAGGTCATCCCTGCACGCTTGAGGATTGGCAGGATCAAACGCATGCTCGACCGGCCTTCACCCTGGCGCAGCCTGGTCCACTTCTGGCAAGGCATTCGCGCCGAGTTCGTCACCCCCGAACGCCTCCCCCAGCGCCTGCTGGACGAGATGGAGACGTTGATCTCGGTACTGCTGGCCATTGCCATGGCCCACTACCTGAACGTGGAGAACGTCGGCTGGGCGGCGTTCAGCGGCTACATGGTGATGCGCTCGAGCCTGCACGACAGCGTCTATCGCGGTGGCTTGAGAATCATCGGCACGGCCGCAGGCGCCATGGCGGCGGTGCTGGTGGTCACCCATGCCGGCCTGCCCGGCCACTGGCTGGGGCTGGTAATCGGCCTGGTCGGCGCTGGCACGCTGCTGTGCGCGATCCGTCAGGCGCATGGCTATGCCTGGCTGTTCACCGGGCTGACGTTCGCCATGGTCACCCTCTCGGCGTTCAACAGTGGCAACGCCGATGCGGTGCAGCACTTCGCCAGGACGCGTATCGAGGAAGTCGCCTGCGGCACGGTGGCCTGCTGGTTCGTCGCCTTGCTTTCAGGGCAGACCGTCCGGCGTGCATGGTCCGGCAAGCTGGCTGGCGTGAGCCCGGAGCCGGCCAAGGTCAGCGGCGGCATCGACCGCTACACCCTGCGCCATGTCGCCCAGGCTGGAGTGGCCTTGGCGCTGCTGCCGCTGCTGGGGCGCTGGCTTGGGGTCGATGGCCTGAGCCAGGCCGCGATCACCATCATGGCGGTGATGATGGTGCCACCTGCGGCCCTGCTGCCCGGCAGCCGCGTCGTCGCCACCCGCAACATCCACCGGCTGGTCGGCTGCGCGGCAGGCGCTGCTTGCGCAGGCCTGGCGCTGTGGCTGATCGGGACCAACTGGTTGGCGATGACCTTGATGATGTGCATCGGCGTGATGCTGGGCAGGCATATCGAAAACAGCAACCGCCCGTTTGCCTATGCAGGCACCCAGTTTTCCCTGGTGTACCTGGTGGTGATGGTGCCCGACGCTTACCTGCATGCCAGCCCGGAGCCCGGGCTGGTGCGCCTGGAAGGCATCATCGTGGGGTTCGTGCTGATTGCGCTGATGCGCCTGGCCAATGCATTCATTCGCCAGGACGCACCTGCGCGCTGACACCTCACCACTGGTAGCCGATGCCGACCGCCACGCCGGTGTCACCTTGGCTGGTGGTGCTGCCCTGCAGCTTGGTCACCCACTTGCCGCTGTCGGAGATCTTCGACACGCCGATCGCCACTGCACTCTGCCCGCGGTAGTTGCCAGCCCCGGCGGCCGCCATGCTCGCGCCCGGCGCGTGAGGCTGTGGCAGTGTGGCCATGGCCATGGCGCCGGGTTCTGCTGGCTGTAGACCAGCACCTTGTGGCTGGCATCGCGGGCGCGCAGGCGGCGCAGCAAATCCAGGCCGCCTGGCCCGGGCAAGGCGAGTTCCAGGATCACCAGGTGCGGGTTGCACTGGCGTGCCAGGGTCAGTGCCGTGGGCACGTCGGCCGCTTCCTGCACATCCCCATGCCCCATGTCCGCCAACAGGCTGCGCAACGCGCTGCGCACGATCGGCATGGCGTCGGCAATGAGCACTGTGGCCATCAGGTTTCTCCCTGGCTTGTCCATCGAGTGCTCAAAGCATAGGTGCAGCCCAGGCATTACATCAGCTGTGGTCCAGGCCCATCTGCCAGAAGTCCGCTTCCAGGCGCGATGCCTGGCCGAAAATCGCGGCCAGGTCGACGAAGCGCTGCTCGGTCATGCTCCGCGCTGCCAGCTCATCGAGGTGCTTGCGGGCTGCAGCGGCCACGCCCTGGTATGCCTCGCCGGCATACTCGCCAATCCATTCGCGGTAGGGGTGGTTGCCCAGGTCGCCGATCTGCTCGGTCAGGGCCTGGCCGATTTCTGCGTAGCCGATCACGCAGGGCGCCAGCGCCACGTGCAGTTCGAGCAGATCGCCCGCGGCGCCGCAGTCCAGCACGTAGCGGGTATAGGCGACGGTGGCCTGGTGCTCCGGCGCCGCTTGGATATCGGCCTGGGTCAGCCCCCAGCGGGCGCACAGGCGCAGGTGCAGTTCGGTTTCATCGAGGATGGCCGCAAGGCCGGCCTGGGCGGCGCGGATATCGGCGGGCAGGCGGCTTTTGTAGGCGGCCAGCGCCCAGGCCCGGGCGAACTGGATGAGGAACAGGTAATCCTGCACCAGGTAAGTACGGAACGCCGCTTCCGGCAAGGTGCCCTCGCCCATCTGGCGGACGAAATCGTGGTCGACGTAGCTGGCCCATTGCGGCGCGGCGGCCGCTTTCAGGCGTGCAAAGATATCCATGGTCAAGCGTGCTCCTCGTAGATGGCGTCGAAGAAGGCCAGTTCCAGCGCCACGCTGCGCGCGTAGAAATCGCGGCTCAGTTCAGCTTCCTGTGGGCCCACCCGGTCCAGTTCCGCTTGCAGGAAGGCGACGAAATCGGCAAACGCCGGGTTGTCGTGCAGGGTGATCCATTCGGCGTGGACGAAATTGGCCGGCAGCGGCTTGGGCGCCTTGAGTGCCCAGTCCAGGTACAGCCCTTCGGCGACGTTGAGCACAGCCAGAGCGGCGGCGTAGGAACGGGTGGCGGCCGCTTCGCGCATGATCGCCTTGAAGCCTGCGGTGGGCACAGTGTCTTGCGGCTCGGTGCGTTGCGCCGGGCTCACGTCCAGGGCCTCGAAGGCGCGCAGGAAGTAGGTGTTCTCGTCGCTGCAGATCATGCCGGCGAAGCGGCCCAGGCGCAGGCGTGCGTCGAAGGTGTCGGCCGTGGCGATGGCGGCGCCGAGCAGGGTCACGAAGCTGTCGATGAAGCGGTGGTCCTGGACCAGGTAGCGGACCATGATCGGGTCGGCCACGCTGCCGTCGCAAAGCTCGGTGACGAAGCGGTGGCCAACGGCGGCCGACCAGGTTGGCTGGTTCTGGCGACGCAGGGTTTCGCTGAAGCGTTCGGTCAAGATGCTGTCCTCCATGGGGGTGACAGCGAGACCGTTCGGGTTGGGCATGAAGCGGCCTCGCAGTGAGGCCGGCAAAAAGGCAGGTCGGCAGTCCCATCCCTTCGCCGGCATGATCCGGATCAGGTTCGAAGGGTCACCGCGCTTGTCAGCGGTTTCTCAGCCCTCTGCCGGGCTCCCCTTGGTGGCCAGCAGATATACAGCAGGTTGGCCAGCGCGCCAAGCATCATTTCCCTCTGCCCCTGTTTCAAAAATGGCTAAGGGCCCACCGAAACTGGGCCTCGCCCACCCCATTTGCGGGGGCCAATCCCCAATCGTTGACACCCCATTGTTTGGTGCGCCTGAGGTTTTGCCTGGTTTTTTATGACAAAGCATTACCGACATCGCAATTGGCACAGCCGTTGCTCAAGCCCTTGAAAAGGGGCAATACGCCATTGATGGCGCTTAGCCATTACGTTGCGAATGAGGCATCCGGCAATGAAAAGACATGCCACCTTCCACAGCACGCACCACGCCTTCAAATCGACTGCAGCCGCGGCACTGGTGATCAGCCTGGGCCTGGGTTGCGCCCGGGCCTCTTCGCTGGACGACGTGAGCGAGCCCGCGCCTACGGACCCTTCGCACTACGACGACCAACCCACCGCCCCCAACCCGGCCCTGCTCAAGCTCTTCACCCTGCCCGAGGCCAACGAGGGTTCGCTGGAACTCCAGAACGGCGCCTACGGCGACCGCGCCAGCAACCGTGTCGACAACGTGCTGCCACCCGCGCTGCAAACCTCCCGCAACTATCCCACCAACGGCAAGCCCAGCCCGCTGTTTGGCGCCCAGCCGTTCACCCAGCTACTGCTGCTGTTCGAAGAGTTCGGCCCGGAACGCCTCGACCCCGCCCTGCCGCCACCGAGTTTGACGTTCCCGGTGCCGACCCTGGGCGCGGCGCCCGCCCAGGACCCGGATGTAATCGCCCGCAGCAGCCCGAACGGTAACGCCTTGGAAGCCTTCCTCAAGCAACCGGGCCTGTACCCTTTCCCGAGCCAATACGCCAACGTGCTCGACCGCAACCCGTGGAAGGCGCAGATCGAGTTGTTTCTCAACCGTAACTCGGTGGGCTCGCCGGCCGAAGGCCGGCCACCCGGAAAAGGCTGGTCGCACCAACGCTGGAACGAGTTCTACCCCCAGGCGGCGTTCAAGACCGCTCAGGCCGGTGCCCGCATCAACCAGGGGCTGCGTGATCGCAAGCAGCTGCACAACTATGCCGTGGGCGAGTTCGGGCCGGGCGGGCTGTATTACCAAACCTCCGATATCCCCACCACAATCGGCACCACCAAGGGCATCGACCCACGCTTTCACCCCAACTTTCCGCAGCAGAACCACAAGTCGCTGTGGACCTTCGACGGCACCTTCCCACCCAAGCTGCTGATGGTGCGCTATGGCCAGCCGGTCCTCATGCGCCACTACAACGCGCTGCCGATCGACCCGGCGGCCAACGCAGGTTTCGGCCTGCACACCCTCTCCACCCACGAGCACAACGGCCATTCCCCGGCCGAGAGCGATGGGTTTGCCAACGCCTACTTCTTCCCCGGCCAGTATTACGACTACCGCTGGCCGGTGCAGCTGGCGGGCTACGACACCATCAACAGCCGCGCCCAGGACCCCCGCGCGGCCTTCCCTTGCGCGCCCGGCGAAACCCTGTATGTCAATGATGCCGCGCCCGGCATCAAGACGTGCGAAAACGGCAGCATCAAGATTCGTGGCGACTGGCGCGAAACCATGAGCACCCACTGGTTCCACGACCACATGCTGGATTTCACCGCACAGAACGTCTACAAGGGCAACGCGGCGATGATGAACTACTACAGTGCCCTGGACCGTGGCAACGAAGCCCTGCAGGACGGCGTCAACCTGCGCTTTCCCAGCGGCGCCGGCATGCCCTGGGGCAACCGCGACTACGACGTCAACCTGGTGGTGGCCGACAAGGCCTGGGATCAGAACGGCCAGCTGTGGTTCAACCCGTTCAACACCGATGGCTTTCTCGGCGACCAGATCCTGGTCAACTGGCAGTACCAGCCCAAACTCAAGGTGCGCGCGCGCAGCTACCGCTTTCGCATCCTCAACGGCTCGGTGTCGCGCTACTTCAAGTTTGCCGTGGTGCGTGAAATCGCCGGCAACAGTGGCGAATTCAAGGGGCCGCCTGGCGCCAACCTGTCCTATGCGCGGGTGCCGTTCCACCTGATCGCCAACGACGGCAACATCATGGAACACGCCATCCCGTTCGACGGCAGCATGGACCTCAACGGCGACGGCAACCTGCAGGACAACAACGCCATCCTGCCCCTGCAAGGCATCGCCGAGCGCTACGACATCATCATCAACTTCGCCAAGCACGGCATCCAACCGGGCGACAAGCTGTACTTCGTCAACCTGATGGAACACGACACCGGCAAAGGCCCGAAGCAGGTGATTTCGCTGGCCGATGTGCTCTCCGAGAAGTACAAGGCGGTGATCAAGCAGACCAGCAACGGGCCTGAATGGGACAAGGGCGACCCGGTGGTCGGCAAGTTCATGCAGTTGTGGGTACAGCCCTACAGCGGCCAGGACCTGGCCATGGACCCCAGTGCCTACGAGCCGGCCAAGCCGGGCAAGGCCGAGGGCCTGAAGATGATCCCGCTGACCATCGACCGCAACGCTGCTGCCGACAAGGACAGGCTCAAGGCCGCCCGCCACCGCGAGTTCATCTTCGGCCGCTCCGACGGCACCGACAGCGCGCCCTGGACCATCAAGACCGACGGCGGTTTTGGCTACAGCATGGACCCCCGGCGCATCACAGCCGCGGCGAAGCTCTCGAGCGAAGCCACCGATGGCGGCTTCAGCGGCGACGGCACCCTGGAAGTGTGGAAGATCAAGAACGGCGGCAATGGCTGGAGCCATCCGGTGCACGTGCACTTCGAGGAAGGGGTGATACTCAGCCGCGACGGCAAGGCGCCGCCGGAGTGGGAAAAATGGGCACGCAAGGACGTCTACCGCATCGGCCCGGACGCCGACTCATCCCAGGACGTGGAAATGGCCATCCGCTTTCGCGAGTTCGCCGGCACCTACATGGAGCACTGCCACAACACCCAGCATGAGGACTCCTCGATGCTGCTGCGCTGGGACATCGAGCACCCTGGCCAGTTCCAGGTGATGCCGACCCCGCTACCCGGTTGGGATGGCGTGCAATACATGGCCTCGGTGGGCCTGCCGACCTTCCGTAGCGCCGGCAGCAACAGCGGTGGCGACGATGCCAGCAACCAGCCGCCGGTGGCGGTGAACGACACGGCCGCGACCACGGCGGGCAAGCCGATCGTGCTGAATGTGCTGGCCAACGACAGCGACCCCGAGCGCAACCTGCCCTTGACCGTCAGTGGCCTCAGCCAGCCGGACTCCGGGCAAGGCTCGGTCAGCTCCGACGCCACCCTGGTGACCTATACCCCACCGGCCACGGTCGCCACGCCGTTCACCGCCAGCTTCAACTACTCGGCGCGCGACGCCAAGGGCGCCGAGTCGCGGGTACCGGCCACGGTGAACATCGCGGTTGGCCCGGCAGTGGCGAAGGATGATGTGCAGGTCAGCAGTGCCACGGTGCAGGTGCGTAGCAACAGCCGTTACACCTGGGACCTTTCCGGTACCACCTCGGTGGCCACCGGCAACAGCATCAGTGTCACGGCCAACACCAGCAGCGGGCCGTTGGCGCTGGGTACGGCGACCCTCACTGCAGCCACCAGCGGCGCACGCTGGCGGCTGTCGGCGACGACCAACGGCAATGCACCGGCTGCGACAGTGACCGTGAAGTCGGCGCTGGGCCAGAGCGTGACCGTACCCATCAGCGTGAAGTGACGGCGGGCCGCTTAGCGGCCCATCGCCGGCAAGCCGGCTCCCACAAGTAGCTGTGGGAGCTGGCTTGCCAGCGATAAGGCCCCCACAAACCCTGAAGACCCTGAAGACCCTGAAGAGGACTGCATCATGACCGGCGCATGGCGTGTTCTGCTCGCACTCTCCCTGTTTGCGGCCAGCACGCACTACTGGCCGCTGCAACCGGCCCTTTCCGCCCAGCCGCAGATCCCGCCCCAAGCCGCCACGCCCTGGGGCGGCAACTACTTCCCCAACACCCCGCTGGTGACCCAGGACGGCCAGCAGGTGCGTTTCTACGACGACCTGATAAAAGACAAGGTGGTGGCCATCAACTTCATCTTCACCGGTTGCGCCGATTCCTGCCCGGTGGAAACCGCGCGCCTGCGCCAGGTGCAGAAGATTCTCGGCGACCGCGTGGGCAAGGACATTTTCTTCTACTCGATCAGCATCGACCCTTACAACGACACACCGGCCACCCTCAAGCGTTATGCCGAGAAGTTCGCCATCGGCCCCGGCTGGACCCTGCTCACGGGCAAGCCCGAAGACATCGAACAGCTGCGCCGGCGCCTGGGCCTGTACATAGACGGCCTGGAAAACGGCCGCTCGAAAGACCACAACCTGAGCCTGATCATCGGCAACCAGGCCACCGGCCGCTGGATGAAGGCCTCACCCTTCGAAAGCCCGTACATCCTCGCCGACCGGCTGGGCAACAGCCTGCACAACTGGAAGCAGGCCAGCGCCACCCCCAACGACTACGCCGATGCCCCGCAAATCCGCCCACCCAGCAGCGGCGAACAGATTTTTCGCACCCGCTGCTCGTCCTGCCATACGGTGGGCAACAGCGAGCCCGGGCAACCCGTCCTTGGCCCCGACCTGCTGGGGGTGACGGCGCAACGTGAGCCCGGCTGGCTGGCGCGCTGGCTGAAGGAGCCAGACCGGATGCTGGCCGAAAAAGACCCGCTGGCAACGTTGCTCTATGAGCAGTACAAGCGCCTGGCCATGCCCAACATGCGCCTGGGCGACGC
The DNA here is from genome assembly GCF_021602585.1 of Pseudomonas faucium. Lineage (GTDB taxonomy): Bacteria > Pseudomonadota > Gammaproteobacteria > Pseudomonadales > Pseudomonadaceae > Aquipseudomonas > Aquipseudomonas faucium. Next base: position 240,487 of record NZ_BQIP01000001.1, on the reverse strand, counting down.
CGAGGTCAGCGCCCTGCTCAGCTACCTGCAGGAAGAAACCGCCCGGCTCCAGGCGCCGCTGGCAGACCGGGGAAAACCCTAGAGGCAAATCGCCACCAGTCATGAGCCTGTCATCTGCCTGTCGTATTTTTTCGGCCACTACCCAGGGTCGGGAATACCAGCAGTGATACGCCGTTCGCTCTCCTCTACTGGCCTTTTGCGCCTGTTGATCCTGATGCTGTGTGCCGCCACCCTGACCTTCCTCTGGGGGCTGTACTTCAGCCAGAAGGCGGCCGCGCGCCAGGATGCGCTGTCGGCCAAGGCCGCCGAGCACCTGAACCTGGCCAGCGTGGTTGCCGAGAACCTGCGCCAGCTGGTCGACCGCGCCCAGGCCGTGGGCCGCGTGACCCAGGAGGACATGAAGGTACTGCGCCAGGACAACCTGAGCCTGGCCCGCCTGCTCGCCGAAGACCCGGTGTTCAAGCGCATGAGCCTGTACGACCGCCAGGGCCGGCTGCTCTCGGCCAGCCACGGCGACGAGGCCACGCAGCTGCCGGCCGACTGGCTGCGGCAACTGAGCCTGCACGTTGCCCACTACGGCTTCAAACCCTTGCTGCCGCGCATCGCCGCCGACAACACCCCCGCCCCGCTGCCGAACTGGCGCCTGCCGTTCCTGCTGCCGCTGACCAACCTGCCGGGCCGCGAGGTCGACCACATCCTCGTGGTGCAGGTCGACATCGGCTACCTGGCGGTGCTGTTCCAACACATCGACCTGGGCAGCAGCGGGCTGATGCGCCTGCTGCAGGACGACGGCGAGGAGCGCCTGCGCATCGACAGCAGCGGCGTGGTGGTGGCCGACGACAGCTTCGAACCCGGCCTGCAGGGCAGCGACAACGCCTCCGGCCTGCTCACCCAGTACGCCGCCGGCAACGCCTACCAGAGCCTGTACCGGCGCGTTGCCGAGCGCGGTTTCAGCGTGGTCGTCAGCCAGCGCTACGACGAGATCCTCGGGCCGTCCGCGCTTGCCTACTCGCGCCAGTTCTGGCTGAACCTGAGCATGACCCTGATGATTCTCGCAAGCCTCGCCTGGACCTTGCGCCTGCTGCGCAAGCGCCAGGAGGCGTTCAGCGCCCTGGAGCATGCCCAGCAGGTCAACCAGCAACTGATCGGGCGCCTGGAGGACGAGCACCGGCGCAGCAGCCATGCCGCCGCCACCGACCACCTCAGTGGCCTGCACAACCGCCGCCAGTTCGTCGAAGTGGCAGGCCAGGCCCTGACCCGCCAGCGCGGCAAGCGCCAACTGATGGCGATCCTGTTCATCGACATGGACCGCTTCAAGTCGATCAACGACTCGCTCGGGCACAAGATCGGCGACCTGCTGCTGCAGGCCGTGGCCGGGCGCATCCAGCGTCTGCTCGAGCCCGGTGACGAGGCCTCGCGTTTCGGCGGCGACGAGTTCGTCGTGCTGCTGGCCGGCGAGCGCAGCGAAGAGCAGATAAACGCCTGGGTGCGCAGCCTGGTGCAAAAGCTCTCGGCCACTTATGCCCTCGACGGCCAGGAGGTCAACACCAGCCCCAGCGTCGGCGTCAGCATCTGCCCGCGCGATGGCCAGGAAATCGACAGCCTGATCCGCTTCGCCGATGCCGCCATGTATTCGGCCAAGCAGGCCGGGCGCGCCCAATACCGCTTCTTCGACCCGTCGCTGAATCTATCCGACATCCAGGCCTTTACCCTGGAGCAGGCGTTCGGCAGCGCCCTGGCCGGGCGCCAGTTCGTGCTCCACTACCAGCCGCAGATTCGCCTGGATACCCAGCGCGTGCTGGGCTACGAAGCGCTGGTGCGCTGGGACCACCCCGAGTTCGGCCTGCTCTACCCGGACCGTTTCATCGACCTGGCCGAGCGCAGCGGCTTCATCATCGAGCTGGGCTGGGAAGTGTTGCGCCTGGCCTGCGAAGAGTTGGCCCGCTGGGCCGCCCAGGGCCGCGACAGCCGCCTGGCGGTGAATGTGTCGGCGCTGCAGCTGCGCCAGGCGGATTTCAGCACGCGCCTGCTGGCCAAGCTGCAGTTGCACGGCATCGCCCCGCAGCGCCTGGAGCTGGAGATCACCGAAACCACCATCCTCGACCCGGAAGGCACCGCCGTCGATCACCTGCAGCGCCTGCGCGCGGCGGGCCTGGGCATCAGCCTGGACGATTTCGGCCGCGGCTATGCCGGCTTCGCCCACCTGCAGTCGCTGCCGTTGAGCAAGCTGAAGATCGACCGCTCGCTGATTGCGCCGCTGTCCAACAGCTACGACGACAGCCCGATCGTCTCCTCCACCATCATCCTGGCCAAGCGCCTGGGGCTGGAAGTGGTGGCCGAGGGCGTCGAGACCCGCGAGCAGGTGGTGTGCCTGAAGCTGGCCGGCTGCGACATCGCCCAGGGTTACCACTTCAGCCGGCCGCTGTCGCCGGCGCAGTTGCGCGACTACCCGCCCTTCAACGGCATCGAGGAAAAGTCATGCGTGTTGTGAAGGCCGTGGCCGGGCTGCTGCTGGCCAGCCTCCTGGCCGGCCCCGCGCTGGCCGACTGCACCCCGCGCAGCCTGCGCCTGGCGGTGATCCCGATCAAGGCCGCGCAGGACATGGTGCGCGAGCACCAACCGCTGCTGCGGCGCTTGAGCGAGGCGGCGGGGGTGCCGGTGGAGCTGGTGCTTGCCGCTTCTTATGAAAGCGTGGTCGATGCCATCGTTTCCGGCGGCGCCGACATCGCCCGGCTGGGCCCGGCCTCCTACGTCATGGCGCAGCGCCGAGCCCCCGGCATCGAGCCGTTCGCCACCTTTACCTTGAGCGCAGGCCCCTTCACGCCGGCGGGCAGCCACTACCAGGCGCTGCTGCTGACCCGCGCCGATGGGCCTGATGACGTGGAGCGCCTGCGCGGCAAGCGCGTGGCCTTGAGCGACCCGGCCAGCACCTCCGGCAGCCTGGTGCCGAACATGGAGTTCCCGCGGCAGGTGGGCGTGCCGCTGGCGCGATTCTTTGCTGCGCTGGTGTATGCCGGCAACCACGACAACGCGCTGCAGGCGCTGCTCGATGGCCGGGTGGATGCCGCCTTCGTGGCCAGTGAGCGGGCGGATGCATTCCTGGCACGGCAAGGGTTGGCAGGGACGGCGCTGAAGGTGCTATGGCGTTCGCAGCCGATCTATTACGACCCCTATGTGTTCAGCGCCGGCTTGTGCCCGGCGCTGAAGGCACGCATCCGCAAGGCGATGCTTGAAGAGCCCCAGGCATTGGCGGGGTTCGTCGCGTCCCAGGATGCCAGTGGCCTGGTGCCGGTGAGCAAGGCCGAATATGCGCCGCTGCAACAGATGATGGATGCCGCAGTGCCGCGTTGACAGGGTGATGCCTTATCGCCGGCAAGCCGGCTCCCACAGCGATCTCCAGTGCCCATGCGATCGGTGTGGGAGCCGGCTTGCCGGCGATAAGGCCCAGGACAGAAACGCCTGCAGGGTTTAAGGTGTCGCCACCACACACCGACACCAGCACCATGACCGACATCGAGCGCTACGTCCGCGCCGCCACCCGTGACAACACCCGGCGCAGCTACCAGGCCGCCATCGAGCATTTCGAGGCGCACTGGGGCGGCTTTCTGCCGGCCACCGCCGAGAGCATCGCCCGCTATTTGGCCGACCACGCCGAACAACACGCAGTCAGCACCTTGCGCCAACGCCTGGCGGCGATCAGCCAGTGGCACATCAGCCAAGGCTTCCCCGACCCGACCAAGGCTCCCTTGGTGCGCCAGGTCCTGCGGGGCATCCGCACCCTGCACCCAACCCCGCCCAAACAGGCCGCGCCACTGCTGTTGCAGCACCTGCAAAGCGCCGTGGCACGCTTCGAAGAAGAGGCGCGCCAGGCCCGCGAGCAGCACGACTTGCCCGCCCTGCGCCGCGCCCGGCGCGATGCGGCCTTGCTGCTGCTGGGCTTCTGGCGGGGTTTTCGGGGAGACGAACTGGCGCGCCTGCGCGTGGAGCACATCCAGGCCGAAGCGGGTGTCGGCATCACCCTGTTCCTGCCGCGCAGCAAGGGCGACCGCGAGGCGCTGGGCGTGCAGCACCGCACGCCGGCGCTCAAGGCTCTGTGCCCGGTCAGCGCCTACCTGCAGTGGATCGAAGTGGCCGGCATCGCCCACGGCCCGGTGTTTCGCAAGCTCGACCGCTGGGGCAACCTGGGTGACGCCGCGCTCAACAGCAACAGCCTGGTCGGCCTGCTGCGGCGCATGCTCGAACGCGCCGGGGTGCCGGCGGCGCTGTACACCGGCCATTCCCTGCGCCGCGGCTTTGCCACCTGGGCCACGGCCAACGGCTGGGAATTGAAGTCGCTGATGAGCTATGTGGGCTGGAAGGATGCCAAGTCGGCGCTGCGCTACATCGACTCGGCGCAACGCTTCGGCGAGCTGGCCGTGCTACCGGCCAGCCCCGCGCAACAGCTCATTCCTTGAAGGCAAAGCGCTCAATGCCGCCGATTTCCGGGCGAATGGCGTAGAGGTCGCCGGCATCCGGGTAGTGACGCAGCTCGGCCGGCGACATGCCGACGCGCGCGGTGGTGATGTACAGCGTGTCCAGGGCCGGGCCACCGAAGCAGCAGCTGGTCGGGCGCGGCACGGGCATCACCACCTGGTCGGTGAGGTGGCCGTTGCGGTCGTAACGCAGCAGGCAGCTGCCATTGAACTGGCACACCCACAAGCCCCCTTCACGGTCCAGCGCGATGCCATCAGGGCGGCCCAGTTCGGCCGGGGTCTCGGCGAACAGCGTGACCTGTTCCAGGCGGCCCTCTTCCAGGTACTCGGCGCGGTAGATCGAGCGGCTGACCGAATCGACGAAGAACACGGTCTTGCCATCCTCGGACCAGGTCAGGCCGTTGGGCAAGGCCAGGCCATCGTGGATCACCTCGTCGTGCAACTCGGCGTCGAAACGGAACAGCGCACCGGTCTTGCCGCTTGGCCCCTCGTCCATCAGGCCGGTGACGAAACGCCCCTGGGGGTCGCAGGCGCCATCGTTGAAGCGGTAGCTGGAGCGGTGATGCACCGAGGCCGAGTACTGGCGCACCTTGCCCGGCATCACATCGAGGATGGCGACGCTGGCGTCTTCGGTGAAGATCAGGTTGCCCTGGTCGGTCAGCGCCAGGGCGCCAATGCGCGCGGCAGACTCATACAGCACCTCGATTTCGCCTTCCGGCTGCAGGCGGTGGATGCGCCCGCCGGTGATGTCGACGAAATACAGGGCGCCGCTGCTGGCATCCCACACCGGGCTCTCGCCCAGGTCGGTGCGGGTGTTGGCGACCTTGTACGGCAGGTAATGGCATTCCTTGATGCTGCTCCAGCGCTCGGCCACCTCGGCCAGGCTCGAGGCTTCGACCCGCGCCAGGTCGCGCGGGTAGCTCACACCGCTGTTCTCGCTGAAACGGGTGGCGGTGAACTGGCCGTTGCTGGCACGCAGGATGTACCCGGTGTCGCGGCACAGTTCGCTGGCCAGGTACAGCACCCCCGGGGTGACCCACTCGGGCTTGAGCTCTTCAGGCGGCAGGGTCACGCCCCACATGCGGGTCTTGGCCACCGGCGAAATCGCGTTGACCAGGATGCCGTGGGCCAGGCCCTCCATGCTCAGGGCATTCATGATGCCCACCTGGGCCATCTTGCCCGCCGAATAGGCCACCAGCCCAGGCTGCGCGTAACGCTGGTACATGGCGCGGTCGGAGGTGGTGAGCACGATGCGCGGCGCCGCGGACGCCTTGAGGTGCTTCCAGGCATGCTTGGCCAGCCACACCGGGGCATGCACGCTGATGCCCAGGGCACGTTCGAGAAACGCCTGCTCCTGGGTTTCGATGCCCTGGTAGTCGACCCAGCCGGCGTTGTGGATGAGGATGTCCAGCGCGCCGAAGTGGCTGACGGCAAGCTCCACCAGTTGCTGGCACTCGTCTTCGTTTTCCAGGTGGCCGACGTGGGCGATCACTTCATGGCCCTTGGCCTGCAGGGTTTGCAGGGCCACGCTGACCGCCGCCGGATCCTGGCCTTCGCCGGAGCGATCGGTGCCTAGGTCACTGATGACCACCCGGGCACCGCGTGCGGCCAGGGCCGCCGCATAATCCAGGCCAAGGCCCTGGGCAGCACCGGTGACAATGGCAACTTTGTTCTTGAAAGGGTCTGTGCTTGGCATTGTGCTGCTCTTCCGATTCTCCTTTTTACGATAACAATAAAAAAATCAATGACTTAATATTAAAAGCATGCAACTTTGATATCTCCGGGATATCACGTCTGCCCTCGCCTGCCGCCGTACCCCGGCCAGTACCGTGATTGCCCTACAACCACCGTTTACCGCAGAGGCTTTGTCGCCGCGATGCCACGCACTATCATGGCCGCCTTGCAGGGTCGGCCGCAGGGGTTCGCCTTCCAGGCCCCCGTTCGACTCGATGAAGGAACGTAGAATGATCGAGACACGTTTGCTCAGGCAGTTCATTGCCGTGGCCGAGGAGCTGCACTTTCACAAGGCAGCCATTCGCCTGCACATGGCGCAGCCACCCCTGAGCCAGGCGATCAACCGACTCGAAGAGAAGCTGGGCTTCAGCCTGTTCCTGCGCAACAAACGTGGGGTCAAGCTGACCGCGGCCGGCATGGCGTTCCTGGAAACCGCCTACCGCACGCTCAAGGAGCTCGAGCAAGGCATCGAGTACGCGCGCAACGTCTCCGAGGGCATCTGCGGCAAGCTGACCATCACCGCCATTTCCATCGCCTACTACGAGTCGCTGCTCAACACCCTGAAGAAATTCCGCGAAATCTACCCGAACGTGCGGCTAACCATCCGCGAAATGCCGTCGGCGTCCCAAGCCAAGGCATTGATGGCCGGCGAGGCGGACATCGGCTTCATGCGCAAGCTGCCCATGCCGCCGGACACCATCGAATCGCGCCTGCTGCTCAACGAGCAGATCGTCATGGCCCTGCCCAGCAGCCATCCCAAGGCCAACCACAGCATGGTCGACCTGCGCGACTTCGCCGAAGAAGACTTCGTGTTCACCCCGCAGGCACTGGGCAGCGGCTACCACAGCCAGCTCATCGCCCTGTGCGAATCGGCCGGTTTCTACCCCAAGGTGGTCCAGGAAGCGGCGCAGATCCACACCCTCATCGGCCTGGTGGCTTGTGGCTTCGGGGTTGCCCTGGTGCCGGAGTCGATTGCCTACTCCACGCTGCGCGACCGCGTGCAGTTCCGCCCGATCCGGCCGATCAAGGACCAGCCCACGCCGACCATGGGCCTGTACATGAACTGGAACATCCAGAATGCCTCGCCGGCCCTGGGCAGCTTCATTTCCATGCTCGACCTGGGGGCGCCACGGCGCTTCGCCGACACCATCCAGAACCCGGTGATCCTGGATGGCAGCGAGCGGCCCGAGCTACACCGCTAGGCGGTAATCGCGCAACCAGGTGGCCAGGGCCAGCGCCGTCTCCAGGTTGTTGCGCCGCAGTTGCGAATTGAAATAGCCCTCTGGCTGCTGCAGTTCAGCCGCCAGGCGCGCCCGGTCGATGACCTGGAACACCGGGCTGCCCGCCTCCCCCAGCAATTGCCGCACTTGCCCGCGCAGGAACTGCTCGTAGGCCAGGTTGGCCGAGGTCGGGTACGGGCTCTTGCGCCGCTGCAGCACCGCCGGCGGCAGCAGGTCGGCGCAGGCCTGCTTGAGCAGCCACTTTTCTTCCCCGCCCTTGCCCTTGATCGCCCAGGGCACGTTGTAGACGTACTCCACCAGTTCATGGTCGGTGAACGGCACCCGCACTTCCAGGCTGGCCGCCATGCTCAGGCGATCCTTGCGGTCGAGCAAGATCGGCAGCCAGCGCTGCAGGTGCATGTGGCACAGCTCGCGCATGCGCCGCTCCTGCGGGCTGTCGCCGGCCAGGTGCTCGACACTGTCCAGCGCCTGGTGGTAGCAGCTGTCCTGGTACTGGGCGAAGTCGCACAGGCGGTTGAACTCGGGGTTGATCAGCTGCGGCTGCAGCAACTGCATGCGCGACAGCCACGGGAAACGCGGCGCCGCCACGGCCTGCGGGTCGCGGAACCAGGCATAGCCGCCGAACACCTCATCCGCCGCCTCGCCGGAGATGGCCACCGTGGAATGCTCGCGGATGGCCTTGAACAGCAGGTACAGCGAGGTGTCCACGTCGCCGAAGGTGGCCGCCGAGTCATTGGCCCGGTACACCGCCAGGCGGGCCGCCTCGGCCACCAGCTCGCGGTTGTCGATGAGGATGGTCTGGTGCTGGCTGCCGATGTGCTCGGCGGCGGCCAGGGCGTAGGGCTGGTCGCGCTCGGGGCGGAACGCATCGCCCTGGAACTGCTCGGCCTGGCCGACGAAATCCACCGAGAACGAATTGACCTTGCCGCCTTGCGTGGCCGCCAGGCGCTGTTGCGCCATGGCCGTCAGGGCGGTGGAGTCCAGCCCGCCAGAGAGCAGCGAACAGACCGGCACATCGGCATAAAGCTGCTCGCCCAGGGCCTTGCCCAGCAGTTCGCGGGTGCGCTGCACGGTGGTTTGCAGGTCATCCTGATGCTCGCGCCGCTGCAGCTGCCAGTAGCGGCTGAGCTTGGGCTGGCCATTGGGGCGCCAGGACAGGCGATGCCCCGGAGGCAGTTCGTCGACCCCGCGCAGCGCCGTGCGCACGCTGCCGCGCGACAGGCTCAAGGCATCCACCAGGCCCACCACGTCCAGGGCGCGGGTGAATTCCGGGTGAGCCAGGATCGCCTTGATTTCCGAGCCGAACAGCACGCCCTGCTGGTGCCGGGCGTAATACAGCGGCTTGACCCCCAGGCGGTCGCGCACCAGCAGGAAGTGCCCGTCGCGCCCGTCGAACACGGCGAAGGCGAACATCCCGGTCAAGTGCTCGCAGCACTGCTCGCCCCATTCCAGGTAGGCGTGCAGCACCACCTCGGTGTCGCTGCGGGTATGGAACTGGTGGCCCGCCTTGCGCAGCTGCTCACGCAGTTCATTGTGGTTATAGACCTCGCCGGTATAGACCAGAGTGACGTGCTCGCCACTGGTGCAGCGGTAAGTCATCGGCTGCACGCCACCGCTGAGGTCGATGATCGCCAGCCGCCGGTGGCCCAGCAAGGCGTGGCGGTGCTGCCAGGTGCCGCGGGCGTCAGGCCCGCGCAAAGCCAGGGTATCGGTCATGGCATCGAGCGCCTGGCCGGCCTGGGTCAGGTCGCGGGTGTAGTCCACCCAGCCTGTGATTCCGCACATGTGCTGCTCCTTACACCTGAAGACGACGGGTTGGCAGCAGGCCGGTGACGGCCTGCAGGCGTTTGGCGATGTCCACCAGCTGCCGCTCGCTGTCGCGCCGGCCCATGATCTGCACGGCCAGCGGTGCCTTGCCGTCGTCACTCAGGCAGATCGGCACGGTGATGGCCGGCAGGCCGCTGAAGCTGGCCAGCGGGGTGAAGCTGATCTTCTGCGAGTAGCCTTCATCGGCCGGCGACGGGATGGTCGAGTCGCCCGGCTGCGGGTTGCGTTTGTCGAACGGGCGGTTGGGGTCCATCGGGAACACCACGAAGTCCACTTGCGCGGCGTCGAACCAGGCATCGATGCCGGCGCGGATGCTGTCCATGCGCTGGTGGATGCGCTGGTAGTCGCTGTCGCTGACGCCCTCGCCCACCTTCAGCGCGCTGAGGGTCGACCAGTGCAGCTCGCAATCGAAGCGGCGCGCCCACGCCGCCGAGGCCAGCCAGGCATCGCGGGCGCAGAGCTGCCAGGCGTCGCCACGGCAGGCCCAGAGCTCGGGCATGGCGACTTCGCCGGGAGCCATGCCCAGGTCTGCCAGGGCACTGCGGGCCTGGCCGAGCATGGCCAGCATCGCCGGGCTGGTCAGTGCCGGGTCCAGGGCGTGTTCCAGCACGGCAACGCGGTAACGCTGCTTGAGCGGCTGCTGCTCACCCAGCAGCGGCTCCAGGCCCAGCAATGGCAGCAGCAGGTCGAGGTCATCGGCGCTGCGGGTGACCCAGCCCAGGGCGTCCATGCGCGGCGACAGCGGGAACACCCCGGCCAGGCTCGCGGCCTTCTGGGTCATGCGCAGGCCGACCATGCCGCAGTGCGACGCCGGCCAGCGCACCGAGCCCAGCACGTCGGTGCCCAGGGAGATGTCGCACAGCCCGGCCGCCACCGACACCGCGGAACCGGTGCTCGAGCCTGATGGATCGATGGTGGGGAAATGCGGGTTGCGACAGCCCGCGCCGAAGGCGATGTTCAGCTCGGTGGTGGCCACCTTGCTGGTCAAGGCAATGCGCGGGTCGAGGAAGGTCAGCGCCTCGGCGCTGCGCTGCGGGTAATGGCGGTAGCTGCGCAGGCCCAGGCGGGTCGGCAGGCCGGCGACGTCCACGGTGTCCTTGACGCCCAGGCGGAACCACGGCGCATCGACCGGGCGGGTGCTGGTCAGGCACCGGTAGTGGCTGTCGGCGTGCACCGACCATTGGGCGTACTGCGCCGCCCACTCGGCCGCCAGGGCCGGGGTGCGCTGCAACAGTTCATGGCGCTTGCGCAGGCTCAGCGCCAGGTATTCGGGCTGCTCGCGGCCGGCGCCGGGCTCGGCGCCGCAGTGGGCTAGGTAATGGGCAATGGTGGCTTGGGTGTCAGCGTGGGTCATGGGTGTATTCCTTGACAGCGGTTGAGGCCGCCCACGGCTGGGGTTTGCCGGTGGCGGATAAAGGCAGGTGGTCGACGCGGCGTACCGCGACCGGGTGCGGATGGCCTGCGGGCAATTGGCCGAAGGCCTGCAGCACTGCGCGCTCGCTCAGTGTGGCGGAGCTGAACAGCACCTCGAAGGCTTCGCCGCGCAAGGCATCGCGCACGGCAACGCAGGCCAGCGTCGGGCAGCCCAGGCGCTGGCCGAGCTCGCTGGCCAGGCGCCCCAGGTCCAGGCGCAGGCCGTTGACCTTGATCAGGCTGCTGGCCCGGCCCAGCCACTGGAAGCGGCGCGCGTCCAGCACCTGCACCTGGTCATCGCAGCGGTGGCTGGCCGGCGCGCTGGGCTGGCCTGCTTCACGGGCGATGCGCGGGCTTGCGACTTCCAGGGCGCAAGGCTGCCCTGGCGGGCTCAGCAGGCGGACATCGTCGAGCAAGGTCCAGGCTTGCTCGGCGCTGCTGTGGGCATCCAGCTCGCGGTAGGCCATGGCGCCGGTTTCCGTGGCGCCCAGCAGTTCGACGAAGCGCACCTGGGGACCGGCATGGCGCTGCACCGTGGCCAAGGCCCCAGGCGGCAGCAGCGAAGCGCTGTGCACCACCAGCACCGGGCGGCGCGGCGCCAGCCTTGCCAGCAACGCCGGCAACAGGCGCCAGGTGCTGGCAATGGCGAGGATCACGCAGGTGCCTTCGCCGTCGAGCTGGGGGAGCCGCTGCTGCTCCAGCGAGCAGCTTTGCAGCCGCGCGTTCATCACCCGCGCACCGACTTCGCCAAGGATCTTGCCGTAGCTGTGGCTGGCCGGCGCAAACGCCAGAATCTCCCGAGCATCGGGCGCAAAGCGCCCGAGTATCAGCGCCGCCTCACGCTCCATCTGCGCCACGCTGCGCAGCCACTGGCGCGGCGCGCCGGTGGAGCCGGAGGTGGTGAACAGCTGCTCGGCGCTCACGGGGCACCTTGCAGGGTCAGCTGGTCTTCGAGTTTCTGGGCGACGAACTGCTCCATCTTGGCCAGGGTTTCGAACCAGAAGCGCACGTCGTCGCTCAGGTAGTCCACTTCGATGTCGAAGGCCCCTTCGATGGCGGTGATCACTTCAACGGCCATGAGGCTGTCGAAGCGCTCGCCGAGAAAGTCGCGAAAGCTGTCGCGCGGGCCGATGGCCTGCACCTGCTCGCCAAGCAGCTGGCCGAGGGTGTGGCGAATACGCTGTGCAATGCTGAGGTCGTTCACGGGCCGGTGTTTCCTTGTTGTTGGGCAGCGTTGGTCAATTGCGCACCGGCACTGAAGAACACGTGCTCGGGCAGAATCGGGTCGAAATGCAGGTAGATGAAGGCGTTCGGGTAATGCGTGCGCAGGCAGCCGTGCAGGCCTTCGGCAAGCGCCTGGTGCGCCAGGCGGTCACGTGCGGCCGACAAGGTGATGCGCACATGGAACTGCGCAGGTGCGCCTTCGCGGTCGCTGATGGGCATCGGCATGCCCGCGCTGAACACGCAGTCCGCGGCCAAGGGGTGGAAAAACACCATGCAATGGGCGGTTTCGGCGCCCAGCTGCTTGAGCTGGCGGGTAAAGGCCAGGGCCAGGCGCTTGCGCTCCAGCGGTGGCAGCGGCGCGCAGGAAACACTGAGGGTGGGCATGGCGGCTCCTTACGATAACTGCAGGCTGGGCAAGTGTTGGCGCTGGCCTTCGGCGAAGGCCTCGAGCAGGCGGCCCAGGCAGCTGGACAGCGGATCGACCCCTTGCAGGAACAGCGGCGACCAGGCGTGGCCGGCGGCGCTGCGCACCTTGGCGAGGAAGAAACGCAGGTGCGGCAGGTCTGCCGGCAGGCCAAGGTCGGCAGCCAGCGCAACCGCCTGGTAAGTGCTGAGCAGGTCAGGGATGCGCTGCCCCTGGTTGGCGAAGCCGCCCTGGCGCACCTTGTGCGCGGCCAGCAGCTCGGTGGCCTGCCGGGCCACGTCGTGGCCGATGTAGGCCAGGCAGCTCAAGGCCTGCAGCCCGGCACGCAGCGACGTTTCACCGCGCGGGAACGAGGCGTGGCCCTGGGCCTGGCGGCAGCTGGCGACGTAGCGCTCGATGGCGGTTAGGCTCACGCCGCACTCGCCGCCCAACTGGCGCACGATCGACACGGCCGATGCGGTGGACACCATGTCCGAGCCGCGCCCTTCCCAGAAGCCGAAGCCGCCATCCGGGTTCTGCAACGCCGCCAGCCACTGCCCGATCGCCTGGCGTGGGCCTGGTTGGCCGCTGAAGGCACCGGCGGCCAAGGCCCAATTGGTGCAGCGCACTTCGGCGCCGCGCCCGGGCATGTACATCACGCCCGGTTCGTTGGGCATCTGGCAGCCTTCGATCCAGCGCAGTGCAGCTTGGCCCTGCGCCGGGGCAAGGCCAGCGCCGAGCAGCGCAGCGGCGGTGGTGAGTACATCGGCAGCGGAGCCGGCCTGGCGATAGGTGAAGCCACCCTGGGGCATGGCCAATGTGGCAATGAACGCGGCCACCTCGCCTGCCAGGTGCGCGACCGGCTCACCCAGGGCCTTGAGCGAACCCACGGCGCAAAAGGCGGCCCAGACATCTTCACCGTCATAGCCATCCCAGCGCACGAAGGCGCCGCCTGGCCCGCGCAGGCCTTCGATCCAGTCGCAGCAGTGCTGGCGGCGCAACGGCTGCGCCTGCAATGCCGCGAGGCTGGCCGTGGCGCGGTAGGTCGCCCACAGGCACGGCACATCCGCCGCTTCGCTGAAGCGGAAGCCGCCGCCGTCCATTTGCTGCGCCTGCAGCCAGCCGACCAGCCGCGGCACGTCCCAGCGAGGTGCCGGCAACCCCTGGCGTTCCAGGGCGCGCGCCGCCATCACGCCATAGAAGCAGGCGCGGGTATCGGCCAGGTTGCGCCGGGCGAAGTCGGCAGACCAGCTCAGGCCGCCATTGGCGCATTGCAGGCCTTCGAGCCAGGCGTACAGCGGCGCGCTGTCCTGCACCTGGCCCTGGCACACCTCGATCAAGGTGCGCAGCGCGTAGTGGCTGGCCCACACGTCGGCAGTCTGGCCGGGGCACATGGCGTAGGCGTCGCCGTCGAACAAGGTGTGCAGCCAGGCGGCGGTTTCGTCGCGCCGGTCGAGCGCGATGCCCAGGTCCTTGAGCGTTTCGGTGCAATAGAAGGTTGCCCAGGCATCCGAAGGCATGCCCTTGCTCCAGGCAAAACCACCATCGCGGTTGCGCCGGGACTGGATGTAAGCCTGCAGCGCCGGGGCATCGACCTGCTCCAGGCGCTCGACCCAGGCCAGGGTGCGGATCGCGGCATAAGTGCACCACAAGTCTGGCTGGCCATTGCCCAGGCCCTGCCCCTGGGGAAACTTCGGCGCGCTCACGGCTGGCCTCCGACAAAACGCAGGTTGGTCTTCTTCCAGCTCTTTTGCGAGGCGCCGCTCTTGTTCAGCGCCGAGAGGTTGTTGACGAACAACACCCGGCTCCAGCGCAGGCCCATGTGCCGTTCGCTGCGCTCGAGCAACTGCGCCTGCAGTTGCGCTTCCTGGGTACTGTCCCAGGTCACGTCGCGCTCCAGGATCAGCGCGGCACTGTCGCTCTGGCGGTCGATTTCGATGACGTAGCCGGTGGCATCGCAGGTGCCGTAGACCACCTCCTCGACCGCGCGGATCTCGAGGCCCACGCCGCCCACCACGACGCTGTCGCTGTCGCGGCCATTGATCAACACGCTCGGGCTGGCCCGGCCAGGTTCCCAAGGGGCGGTGATGGTCACGCTGTCGCCGGTGTCCAGGCGCAGCAGCGGGCGCGCGTACAGGTTCAAGGGCGTCACCACCAGGCGGCCGGTCAGGCCTTGCGCCGGGGTCACCAGCCTGCCATCGGGCAACAGCAGTTCGAAGTAGTTGGTGGCGGTGGCCAGGCGCATCTGCTGGTCATCGCCCACGGCCGCCAAGGTGCCGGTTTCGGTACTGCCGTAGCTGGCGTCGAACACCTCGCACTGCCACCAGCGGGCCAGCCGCTGGCGAAACGGCTGGGTGTTGACCTCGCCCAGCAGCATGATCGCGCGCACCGACTCGGCGAAGCTGTGCAGCAGCTCGCGCTGTTTCAGGTAGCGGGTCAGCTGCACCAGCACGCCGGGGGCGATGAACATCACGCTCGGCTTGTAGGTTGCAAAGGTGGTGCACACCCGCTCCCAGTCGGTGATACCCGTGGTGAACGGGTACAGCCGCACGTGCGACACATCCAGGTATTCGCAGACGTTGGCGATCAAGTCGCCCACCGGGACGATATCCGACGGCATCAGGTTGGCCACCCGTGCTCCCGGCCGCAGCACCGAGCGCCAGTGGCTGGCGACGCTGACCGCGTTCCAGATGATGTCTTCCTTGAGCCGTGGAGTCGGCGTCGGCTCGCCGGTGCTGCCGGTGGTGGCGTAATACTTGGCGGCCTCGCCAAGTTGCACCGTGCAGAAGTTGAGCGGTTGGGCCTTGAGCACCGCCTTGGCGGTGAGCGGCAATTGCTCGAATGCCGCGCTGCTGTAGTCACCGATATGTGCGTAGTGGGCGCTTTGTTGTGCCCGCGCCCAGGCTGCCTGCAACTTGCGCTGATAAAACGCGGCGTCGGGAATATGCCCCAGCTGCTGCTGGAGCTCGCCCTGCGCGGCCTTCAGCACGCCGTAATCCTGGTCGTTGTGAACTAACATCGACTCGCCCTCTCGAAAAAGTGGCGCTGAGAATTGGCGAGCGGCGGGGCCAAGTAAAATACTTATTTGCGGGTAGCGGTGATAGTTGCAAAGTATTATTCGATAGTTTCAGCCGTTTATTCTGACTACTAAGTAGGAAAAGCCTACCAATAGTTGTCGATTCACTCCGTGCCCACGGGCAGATATCAGACAAAGATATTTATTGTATTTCCAAAGCTGTGTCCGCCCTGCGCACTATCGCCGCCACCTGCTCCCCGGCAGGCCGAGTGACGACACTCTCAGGAGAGACACCCATGCTGACCCCCACTGCCGCTGCGCCTGACGCCCAGGGAACCTGGGCGCTTGATTCATGGCGCAGCTGCCCTGCCCTGCAACAGCCCACCTATGACGACCCGCAGGCCTTGCACCAGGCCCTCGCCGCGCTCGGCCAGCGCCCGGCACTGGTCACCGCCCAGCGCGTCCTGCAGCTCAAGGCCCTGCTCGGCGAAGCCCAGCAAGGGCGGCGCTTCGTGCTGCAACTGGGCGACTGCGCCGAGCGTTTCGACCACAACGACCTGGCCCAGACCACGCGCCAGGTCGCCTTGCTGCAGCAGATGAGCCAGGTGCTGATGCACGGGCTGCAACTGCCGGTGGTCCAGGTCGGACGCCTGGCCGGGCAATATGCCAAGCCCCGCTCCAGTGACTGGGAGCAGCGTGAGGGGGTGAGTCTTGCGGTGTATCGCGGTGATAGCGTCAACCAGCACGCCTTCGACGCCGCTGCCCGGCGCGCCGACCCGCAACGCCTGCTGCAGGCGCATGCCCACTCGGCCTTGACCCTCGAGCACCTGCACACCTTGCAACAGGTCGGTATCGACAACTTGTTGCACAGCGAGCGCTGGTCCCTCGGCTGGCTCGATCAAGCGCCCGATCACGCGCGCTTGCGCCCGTTCCTCGGCCAGGTGCACGACACCCTGCGCTTCATGCGCACCTTGGCCTGCTCGCAACCCGGCGAGTTCCTGCACCGCGAGATGTGGGTTTCCCATGAGGCATTGCTGCTGCAATACGAGCAGGCCCTGACCCGCCAGCACAGCGATGGCCGCTGGTTCAACCTGGCCACGCACTGGCCGTGGATCGGCATGCGCACGGCCCAGCCCAGTGGCGCCCATGTCGAGTACCTGCGCGGGCTGGCCAACCCCTTGGCGGTAAAAGTCGGCGTCGAGACCGACCCCGCCCAGCTGCGCCAGTTGCTCGAACGGCTCAACCCAGACAACGAACCCGGGCGCCTGACCCTGATCCACCGCATGGGTGCAGCGCAGCTGCAGGCGCGCCTGGGGCCGCTGATCGATGCGGTCAACGCCGACGGCGCCAAGGTGCTGTGGCTGTGCGACCCCATGCACGGCAACACCCGCAGCCTGCCCTGCGGCACCAAGACCCGCGCCTTCGACGACATCCTCGGGGAAATCGCCGCCGCCTTCGCCGTGCACGCCCGCCACGGCTCCACGCTCGGCGGCCTGCACCTGGAGGCCAGCGGCGATGACGTCAGCGAATGCCTGGGCGGCGCCGCAGGGCTGCAGCCGGCCGACCTGGGCCGGCGCTACCTGAGCCAGGTCGACCCGCGCCTGAACCGTGACCAGGCATTGGAGCTGGCGGTGCGCGTCAGCCTCGATGCAGCCGCCTGGCAGCAAGCCCTTTGACGCCAACCCGCTATAGAAGCCGTACCGCCATGCCAATCGTGATCTATGTGTTTTCCCTGTGTACCTTCGCCTTCGGCTTGTCGGAGTTCGTCGTCGCCGGCCTGGTGTCGGCCATGGCCGAAGACTTCGCCACCTCCAGCACCGCCGTGGGTTCTGCCATTGCCGCCTATGCGCTGGGCGCCGCCATCGGCGCGCCATTGCTGACGGCGCTGCTACTCGGCTGGCGCGAGCGCAACGTGCTGCTGCTGACCTTGGCCGTGCTGGCGCTGGGTAGCCTTGCCTTCGCCTGGGTCGAACAACTGCCCCTGGCCAACCTGATCCGCTTCGTGATCGGCCTGGCCCACGGGGTGTTCATGGCGGTCGCCGCCGATGTGGCGGTCAAGCGCGTCGATGCCTCACGGGCTGGCAAGGCGTTGTCGCTGGTGTGGCTGGGGTTGACGCTGGCACTGGCGCTGGGGGTGCCGCTGGGGACGTTGCTGGGCAGCTTGTGGTCGTGGCGGGCGATCTTCGTTGCCCTTGGACTACTGGGGCTGATCAGTCTGATCGGTTTGGCGTGCCTGATGCCTGGCCAGCCCTTGCCCCAACGCCCCGCTGACAGCCGCCTGGCAGAGTTGCTTACGCTGATGCAGCGGCCTTTGCTGTCGACGGCGGGCATTGCCATGCTGGTCAGCGTGGCGACCTTTTCATTCCTGACCTATGTGTCACCGTTCTTGCTGCAAGTCACGCTGGGTGATGTTCAGTTATTGAGCCTTGCGATGTTGGCATTTGGCGTGGCGACCATCCTCGGCAACCTGCTGGCTGGGCACCTCGCTGATCGTTTTGAGATCGTCAGCTGCCTAAAGGTGGCGCTGGCGGTGTTGGCGGGTAACCTGGGGTTGTTGTTCCTCTGGCGTGAATTGCCATGGGCGGTCGTGCTGCTGACTGGGCTGCTTGGAGCGTTGTTTTTCGCCATAGTCACCCTGTCGACTCTACGTTTGCTCGGCTTGGCCAAACAGTTGGCACCACAATCGACAGGGGTGGCTTCGGGACTGAGTATTGCTGCCTTCAATTCGGGAACGGCGCTGGGTGGCTGGATTGCAAGCGGGTTGATCGAACAGGTGGGGCTTGTGTATTTGCCGCTGGCAGGCGTCGCGGCGGCGCTGCTTGCTTTCGCAATGTTGATGATTCCCTCAACCCCACCAGCATCGATGGTGCGGCGATATGGCCCAAGGGCCTGATGCTTGCCTTGTGGGGGCTAACGTCGTGCTTGAGGGCATGATTGCGGTTCCGGCAAATGCAAAGGGATTTTGATCGGGTACTCGGGGCTGCCGTATGCGTGGCACGACGTGGTGACCTGAATGTCATCGCAAGGGAGGAAATGGACTGTGATCCCGCAAACATTTTGCCCTGTATAATTAGGCACAGAGGCCGTTTTGCTATGTTTCCTTTTCTGTGCATCTGCTTCGGCAGCCCATTTCAAATACTTCTCCCAGTCCGAAAAGCCAGGAAAGCCTTTAGAGCCAGACACTCCGGTTTCCCATTCCACTTGTACGTTCATTTCTGGATGCCATATTTCAGGAACAATAAAACAGCACCCACCCCCTCCACCTTGATAAGCACCAATGATGTCGATTCCCGAATGCCCATCCACACTAAAGTGATTGATCGCCCAGTGGGTATGATTGATGCCTTCGATAGTGCCTGCTTGAGCATCTGTGAGGAGCAAAAACGAAGTGAGTCCAGCAAACACAATCTTATCGGCTCTTAGCAGCCGGCTGACGACGCATTGCAGGCGACCCATGGCCTGTGGTTGAGCATCAGGCTTGAGTATCATCTCGTCCTATCTTTGCAACAATGATTGACCCGAAGGGTGGCAATTTCTTGAAGATTTCGCTGAAAGGCCGCAGCATCGATATTTTAGCGGGCTTAAAGCGTGCCCTATAGCGACTAACGTGACACTTGAGGGCATGACTGAGGCTCCGGTAAATGCAAAGGAATTTTGATCGGGTACTCGGCGCTGCCGTAGGCGTGGCACGACGTGGTGACTTGAATGTCGTCGCAGGGCAGGAAATGAACGGTGATTCCGCAAACATTTTGGCCGGTGTAGTCCGGAACAGGGACAATCTTACTGTGCGAGCGATTTTGAGCGTCTACTTTCTGAAGCCAATCCAGATACTTCGGCCAGTCTGAATATCCTGGATACTCATAAGCCAAGGCACTCACGGCACTTACCCCAGTTTGCCAGTCAATTTTCACAGACATATCATCATGCCATTGCTCGTCTACTATATAGCAACACCCTCCCCCGCCCCCTTGGTAGGCGCCGATAACATCTATTCCCGAGCGGCCGTCGACACTAAATCGATTAATCGTCCAGTGTGTATGATTGATGGCTTCGATAGTACTTGCGTGGGAAACCGTTAAACTCAATGCTGACGAAAATACAGCAAGCAAAATTTTCTTTGCGAGCATTATCAATCTGCCAAAAATGTATCGTCGGAAACTCATGACAGCCTCTAGAACGTTAGGCCTAGGCATTTTCCCGTCCTTGTAGCCCTGCATGATGTTTCTCCCATAGTGCTCTAATTTCCTGCTGCACCCGCAGACGACGTTCGGAATCCATTAAAGCGGAGCTCTCGGCTAGTTTTGCAACTGCATCCAATTTTTCAGAGGTTGGTATAATCGCAACGTCTCTACGGTTCGTCTCTCCAAAGAAGACCATTCGTTCAGTAAAGTAGCTGCCCCAGGGCTCTCGTCCTGCCGTAATCGACACGGCCATGTAATTACCATTGAGTAGCGCATGCACGAACCAAGCGCGAGCGTCGTGCACGTGATTATCAAACAGGGCGCGAAGAAGCCCTTCAGGTTTGTCACGATTGCGATTTTCATCCACGCTACCACGCGTGGTTTCGGATGTATGGTTCCGCTGATTCAGCGGCGGCGGGAACAGCTGGCTCACCTTCGTTTGGCCGCCTTCCTTCATGCGCAGGTGTTCGGCCATTTTGTCAGCGCTATTCCAATAAATAATAATGGCTGGCCCGTAGCGCCAGCGTGCGCGCCTGAAGAACATCAGGTATGGATCGCTGTTTAAGTCCCTATAGATCTTACCAAACTCTTCAGCCGCCTCGCGCAATTGGGTTTTTGAATTATCGGGATCAAAATTTTTCACCCCAGGTTCTAGTGGCTTTTTTGGCGCACCCCGGCGCTCTCGATCAAGTTGGAGTTCTCGTCGACTCTCGACTTGGGTCTGTCTCTTATTACGCTCGGCCTGTGCCCGCGAACGGGCTTCAACAGTCACATGTAAATTTGTAGCCGAGCGGAAGAAATCCGTACTCTCCAGGCTGCTAAAAGCATAGCGATCAATCCTCCAGGCGGTAATCCAATCCATCTGATTACGAAGCGCAGCTTCCAGAGAACTTCCGGACAACAAAGGTCTATACAGTTTTGATTGCAAGCCAGCCGGTATTTGAGAGACACAAGGTAGTGTCAGAGTAACTTCTCGCCAAGCATTAAAGCGCTCCACTAACTCTGGGGCAATAGCAAAATTGCTCTCAACGGCTGGATCTAACCCTCGCCATACATCGTTCGACCCTTGCGGGATTCCCGTTATCAGGATTTTCCTGCTCATGGCTTGCTACGATATGCAGGCAACGCTTAACCAGCGCCCCCTTGGGTATGCGCCACAGATAAATGCATCGCTATATAGGTCGTTCAAGGCAATCTGCGAAAGCAAAAAGCTATCCCCAGCGAGCAGAGAGTCACTAACAGCCTTACCCTGATCACCCGGCGGGTAACCTCCCCCCTGCAAATTGTGCTGAATCTGTCCGGCGCTGTGGGACAACCGACCCTCCAGCGGAAACTGAGGTGGATAGCACACAGGGGCTTTGTTCATCTTTGACATGCGTGCACCTGCGGCAGATGCAAAGAAAGCTCGATCAGGCGATCGGAGCTGGGGCAGGCAAAGTGAGCATTGCGGAGGGTGGTCGGGCGGGTCGGATAGGTTGGCCAGTTGTCGCGTTTAAACTGAATGCCGTCGACGTTCGGCCGGCAGCGATGAAAGGCATACTGCGGCATGCTTCGAAACTCCACTACAGTGAGGTTCCGAACCTTGGAGCACATTTCCCGGGCAGGCTACCCTGACCGGGAAATATAGACATTTCCTACATTAGGCCTGAATTTAGCCTACAAGAACGTCATCGAATGAGCTGCCCGTGCACAGTCAGCTGTTTCGCGCGCAGCGCCACAGCCGGGCGATATCGCTGGCCCGCGCCTTGAGCAACGGCCCGGCATCGGCGCACGCCTGCTCCAGGCTCATCGGCCCGCTGGCCAGGGCAAAAGCGGCATCGATGCCATGGGCATACAGCTGCTGGTAGCCCTCGCCCAAGGTCCCTGCCAGCACCACCACCGGCACGCCATGGCGCTTGGCGACCCGCGCCACACCCATGGGCGTCTTGCCGCGCAGGGTCTGGGCATCGAAGCGCCCTTCGCCGGTAATCACCAGGTCCGCGCCTTGCACCAGGGCATCGAGCCCGGCCAGTTCGGCCACCACTTCCACCCCCGGGCGGAACTGCGCGCCCATGAAGGCCTTGGCGGCAAAGCCCATGCCGCCTGCTGCGCCGCAGCCCGGGGCCTCGCGCACGTCCTCGCCCAGCAACTGCGCGCAATGGTCGGCGAAATGGCCCAGGGCCTGGTCCAGCGCCTGCACCTGTTCGGGGGTTGCGCCCTTCTGCGGGCCGAAGATTGCCGAGGCGCCGTTGGGGCCGCACAGGGGGTTGTCGACATCGGCAGCCACTTCTACCTGTACCTCGGCCAGGCGCGGGTCAAGGTCGCTGGCGTCGATGCGCGCCAGGCGCGCCAAGGCCAGGCCGCCCTCTTCCAGGGCTTGCCCGTCGGCATCCAGCAAGCGCAGGCCCAGGGCCCGCAGCATGCCGCTGCCGCCATCGTTGGTGGCGCTGCCGCCAATGGCCAAAACGATGCGCCGGGCGCCGGCCGCCAGGGCCGCGGCCATCAACTCGCCGGTGCCCCAGGTGCTGCTGCGGCAGGCATCGCGCTGCGCGCTCGGCACCAGCTGGATGCCGCTGGCCTGGGCCATTTCGATGATCGCCGTGCGGCTGTCCGGCAGCCAGCCCCAGCCGGCTTCCACGTGCTGGCCCAGCGGGCCACGCACGGTCTGCCGGCGCAATTGGCCATGGCTGGCGGCGAGGATGGCCTCCATGGTGCCTTCACCGCCATCGGCCATCGGGCACTCGACCAGTTCGGCCTCGGGCAGGGCCTCGGCCAGGCCAGTGGCGATGGCGTGGGCGACACCGGCGGCATCGAGGCTGTCCTTGAACGAGTCGGGGGCGATGACGATCTTCATGAAGCTTCTCCTGTACAGATAGCGGCATGCTGACAGCTACCCGCCGTGCCGGCCTCGGTCGAATGCACAAAATGCCCAGCCGGTTGTTTGAGCAAATGCCATTGCCTGCGCTTTAGCCCGCCGGCAGCAGCTGCAGGCCCAGGTACAGGCTCAACATGCCTTCCAGGCGCAGCGGGTCGACTTCGCCCACCTCGGCGATGCGCTCCAGGCGGTAGCGCAGGCTGTTGCGGTGGATGCCCAGGGCATCGGCGCAGGCCTGGCTCTGGCCATCGTGGGCGCACCAGGCGCGCAAGGTCGCGAGCAGCTGGCCGCTGGCGTCCTTGGCGCGAATGCGCTGCAGCGGCTCGAGCAGTTCGTCCAGCGCATCTTCGTTGCGATGGCGCCAGAGCAAGGCTGGCAGGCGGTAGCGCGCCAGGCTCAGCAACTGCTGGCCGGGCAGCACTTCGCGCCCGTAGGCCAGCAGGTCGCGCACGCGCCGATAGCCGCGGCGCAGTTGCTCCAGGCTCTGCGCCGGGCTGCCCATGGCCATGCGCTGCACTTCCCAGCCGCCGCGCAGCAGGCGTTCGACCAGCTTGTCTTCATCCAGCAGCGGCCCGGCCGGGCGGCACCACAGCAGCGAATCGCGCGCCGGGCTCACGCACCAGCTGTCCGGGTAGCGGTTCATGAGCCAGGCTGCCAGGGTTTCGCTGGGTGGCCCGCCGCGCAGCTCGAACAGGCACGGCACCCGTGGCAGTTGCGGCTTGAGCCCCAGTTGCTGGGCCTCGTCGAGCAGGCGTGGCGAATCACCGCTGCCGCCAAGCAGAAGGGCCAGCAGGTCATCGCAGCGCTGGCGCCGCCATTGCTGCTCCACCTGCAGGTGGCGCTGGGCCAGGAGCATTTCGGCAGTCATGCGCACCAGCTCGCCGTAGGTGCGCAGCTGCTGCGGGTCGCCGGTCAGGCCGAGCACACCGATCAGCCGGCCATCGAGCATCAATGGCAGGTTGACCCCAGGCTGCACGCCTTTGAGGCACTTGGCCGCCTCCACATCGAGCTCGACGATGCGCCCATTGGCCAACACCAGTTGCGCGCCTTCGTGGCGGGTGTTGATGCGCTCGGGCTCGCCACTGCCCAGGATCAGCCCCTGGCTGTCCATGACATTGACGTTGCACGGCAGGATGGCCATCGCCCGATTGACGATATCCTGCGCCAGGTCATGGTCCAGTTCGAACATTGCGCGATCCTTAGGGGTGTTAGGTTTTGTACTCAGGCACAGCGGCCCGCACGATACGCTGTGCAAAAGCACAAAGACAGGCGCGTCGCACTCCCCGAGACTCGTCAGGGCGAGCGCCGGCACAGGCGACGCGGCGACAACCATAACAACAGAGATCACGATCATGGCACACAGCCCTGCCCCTGACCAAGGCACCGAAAGCACCCGCAATGCGCTCTACCGGCGCATCACCCTGCGCTTGATTCCGTTCATTTTCATCTGCTACCTGTTCAACTACCTGGACCGCGTCAACGTCGGCTTCGCCAAGCTGCAGATGCTCGATGCTCTGAAGTTCAGCGAAACCGTCTACGGCCTTGGCGCCGGCATCTTCTTCATCGGCTACGTGCTCTGCGGCCTGCCCAGCAACCTGGCGCTCAACCGCTTCGGCCCGCGGCGCTGGATCGCGGCGATGATGATCGCCTGGGGCAGCTTGTCCACCTGCCTGCTGTTCGTCACCACGCCCACCGAGTTCTACACCCTGCGCCTGTTGACCGGCGCGGCCGAAGCCGGCTTCTTCCCAGGCGTGGTGCTGTACCTCTCGCGCTGGTTCCCGGCCGACCGCCGTGGCCGCATCATGGCCCTGTTCATGTCGGCGATCCCGGTGTCGGGCCTGCTCGGCGGGCCGTTCTCCGGCTGGATCCTCGAGCACTTCGCCGCAGGCCAGCACGGCCTGGCCGGCTGGCAGTGGATGTTCCTGATCCAGGGGCTGCCGACCGTGCTGCTGGGGGTGCTGGCCATCCGCTTGCTCAGTGACGGCTACCAGAAAGCCGCCTGGCTGAGCCCGGCCGAACGCCAGCTGATCGCCGCCGACCTCGAGGCCGATGCCGCCAGCAAGCCGAGCACCACCGGCGACAGCGTGCTGGCCGTGCTCACCAACCCACTGATCTGGACCTTCGGTTTCGTCTACTTCTGCATCCAGAGCGGTGTGTACGCGATCAACTTCTGGCTGCCCTCGATCATCAAGAACATGGGCTTCGACAACCCGCTGCTGATCGGCTGGCTGAGCGCCATCCCGTACCTGCTGGCCGGGGTGTTCATGATTCTCTGCGGGCGCTCGGCGGACCTGCGCAACGAGCGGCGCTGGCACCTGGTGGTGCCGATGCTGATGGGCGCGCTAGGCCTGCTGATCGCGGTTAACTTCGCGGCCAACCCGACCATCGCCATCCTCGGCCTGTCGATCGCCACCATGGGCGCCCTCACCGGCCTGCCGATGTTCTGGCCGATGCCGACGGCGCTGCTCAGCGCCAGTGCGGCGGTGGCGGGCCTGGCGATCATCAACTCGGTGGGCCAGATGGCGGGCTTCCTCAGCCCGTACCTGGTCGGGTTCATCAAGGACCAGACCGGCTCGACCGATGCCGCGCTGTATTCGCTGGCGGCCTTGATCGTGGTGGGTAGCCTGGTGGCCCTGCGGGTTACCCGGGCCGGCGCGTTGAAGGCCGCGCGTAGCCATTGAGGCAACACGGGGCCGCGCTGCGGCCCCATCGCCGATCGTCAGGTCGACGCACCTCCCCCATTGCCCCGGCGTCAAATGGTTCCAAAGCCCTTTGGAGAACCTCCATGACCCAGCACGCCGTGGCCCGCCTCGAACAGCTCGACCCCAAGCGCCCCCTGCGCGTGCAGGCCGGCAGCGAAGAACTGATCCTGATCCGCCAGGGCGACCAGGTGCATGCCTACCAGGCCGACTGCCCGCATGCCGGTGCCCCGCTGGAGGAAGGCGTGGTCTGCAATGGCCTGCTGGTGTGCCCTTGGCACAAAGCCGCGTTCGCCGTCGACGAAGGCGTCGTTTGCGAGCCGCCGGCGCTGGCCGACCTGCGCCGCTACAAGGCCTGGGTCAAGGATGGCCAGGTCTGGGTCGATGACCAGCCGTTGCCACGTGCCACGGCGCCACGCCACAGCGATGCCCGCTGTTTCGTCGTGATCGGCGGCGGGGCCGCCGGGGCCGCGGCAGTCGCCACGCTGCTGGCCCACGGCTTTGCCGGCAAGCTGATCTGGCTGGACAAGGAGCGCCAGCCCGCCTACGACCGCACCGCCTTGAGCAAATTCGTCATCGCCGGAGAAATGCCTGCCGATGAAGTGCCGGCGTTGCTGGAGGCCGACCAGCTGCGCCAGGGGCAGCTGCAGCGGCGCCTGGGCAAGGTGCGCACGCTGGATGTGAACAAACGCCAGATCACCCTGGCCGACGGCCAGCACCTGGACTACGACGCCGCGCTGCTGGCCACCGGCGGCAAGCCCACCCGCCCGGATGTGCCCGGCGCCGACCTGGCCGGGGTGATGACTTTGCGCTCGCGGGAGGACGCCGCGCGCCTGCTCGATGCCGCCGAGCCGGGCCAGCCGGTGGTGATCGTCGGCGATGGCTTCATTGGCCTGGAGGCGGCCTCGGCACTGCGCAAGTATGGCGCGCAGGTGCATGTGGTCAGCCGCCATCCGGTGCCGCTGGCCAAGCAGCTGGGCGAACGCATCGGCCGCGCGCTTCGCGAACTGCACGAGCGCAAGGGCGTGGTGTTCCATGGCCCGACCGAGGTCACCCGGTTCACAGGCTCGGGGCAGGTAGACGCGGTGGAGCTGGCCAACGGCGAAACGCTGCGCACGCGGCTGGTGCTGCTGGGCACCGGGGTCAAGCCGGCCACCGCCTTCGTGCAAGGCCTGGCGCTGCACCGCGATGGCGCCGTGCAGGTGGATGCCGAGCTGCGCGCCGCCGAGGGCCTGTGGGCGGCCGGCGACATCGCCCGCTTCCCGCTGGCCGGCCAGCCGGTGCGCATCGAGCACTGGCGCCTGGCGCAACAGCACGGGGTGATCGCCGCCGCCAACATGCTCGGCGAGCAGCGCCGCTACGCCGATGTGCCGTTCTTCTGGACCTACCAGCACGGGCGCACCTATGAAGTGCTGGGCCATGCCCGGCAGTGGGACGAGATGGTGTTCGTCGGGGAGCCGGAACACGGCGACTTCATTGCCCTGCAATGCGTGGGGGAGCACGTCGCAGCGGTGATCGCCAAAGGCTACTCGGACGCCATGGCGCTGTTGTCGCAACGGATGAAGCGGCCGCTGAGCCGCGCCGAGGCGCTGGAGCTGATCGGCTGAAGCACCTGGCCTGTGCTTTCAAAGGGGCGCGCTTGTGTGTAAAACACACCCTTCCCCTCCGTGCACAGGATGCTTCGACATGATCTACCGCCCCCTCGGCCACAGTGGCCTGCAAGTCTCCGCGCTCACCCTGGGCAGCATGATGTTCGGCGAGCAGACCAGCACCGAAGATGCGTTGCGGATCATCGACAAGGCCTGGGACCAGGGCATCAATTTCATCGACACGGCCGACGTGTACAACGCCGGCCGTTCCGAGGAAATCGTCGGCGAGGCCGTTGCCCGCCATCGCCAGGACTGGGTGGTGGCCTCCAAGGTCGGCATGGGCCCCACCGATGGCCTGCCCAACCGCAGCGGGCTGTCGCGCAAGCACATCTTCAATGGCATCGACGCCACCCTCACGCGCATGCACCTGGACTACCTGGACATCTATTACCTGCACCGCGAAGACCACAAGGTGCCGCTGGAAGAAACCGTGCGCGCCATCGGCGACCTGCTGCAGCAGGGCAAGATCCGCTACTGGGGCGTGTCCAACTACCGCGGCTGGCGCATCGCCGAGATCTGCAACGTCGCCGAGCGCCTGGGCGTGGCCAAGCCGGTGGTGAGCCAGCCGCTGTACAACATCGTCAACCGCCAGGCCGAACCCGAGCAGCTGACCGCTGCCGCCTACCATGGCCTGGGCGTGGTGCCGTTCAGCCCGCTGGCCCGCGGCGTGCTCAGCGGCAAGTATGCACCGGGCGCCGCGCCCGAAGCCGGCAGCCGCGCCGCGCGCCAGGACAAGCGCATCCTGGAGGTGGAATGGCGCCAGGAGTCGCTGGCCATCGCCCGCGACATCCAGGCGTATGTGCAGGCCAAGGGCGTGGGAATGGTCGAGTTCGCGATCGCCTGGGTGCTCAACAGCCAGCTGGTCAGCTCGGCCATCGTCGGGCCACGTACCGAGGCGCAGTGGGACACTTACGGGGGCGCGCTGGAGGTGAAGATCACGGCCGAGGATGAGGCCTTCATCGACTCGCTGGTGACGCCGGGGCATGCGTCCACGCCGGGGTTCAACGATGTGGCGCATTTTGTCAGTGGGCGCGTGGCGCGCAGCTGAGCGTAAACGTGCTAATTCAAGGGCGGCTCGTCTTCGATGACGATATTGACGGCGTACCAAAGGCCGTCCTGCCCTTGAACCAATTCGTAGCTGACATGCTGGCCTTCACGGATGACCGGTGTACCGTCACCCACCGCATCCTTTAGAAAAACCAGCTGTCCTTCATGCGGCGCCACGAAATCAGGGTCGACAAGTGCAACCGAAGGTGTGGCCGGATACTGCGTACGTTTTGACATGAACAGTCTCCGCTAGTGATTGTGTGGGTCAGGCCGTTCTAACCTCTGGAATCATTTCACCGTCAGTGCTGATCTTGTGGCTTTCAGGGCAAAGGGGCTACTGGCATTTCTACTAGTTCTCGAACGCCACCCACAAAAAAAGGGCCCACAAGGGGCCCTCTTCTGGAAGCCGTCGACTATACGACGCGTACTTGAGCGGCCTGCAGCCCCTTCTGCCCTTTCTCAGCAACGTAGCTGACAGTCTGGCCTTCTTTCAGGGACTTGAAGCCATCTGACTCGATGGCCTTGAAATGAACGAACAGGTCATCACCACCGTTTTGCGGGGTAATGAAGCCAAAGCCTTTTTCATCGTTGAACCATTTAACGGTTCCGGTCTCTCTGTTGGCCATGCGCTGAATCCTCGTTTGCTAGCTGCGTGTTGCCTTGGGTGTATCTCATCTTCTGACAAGTCCCGGCCCTATCAGGATCAGCCATACATGCAAAGTGCGCCACTATCATTTTTGTCAGGGCGACCAGGCGCCCACACCAGCCTATCCTCCAGCCGCAGTAGCCAGCACCATCATCAGCACCTTCAAAACCAGCAGATGCGCGGGGTAGAACAGATAACCCCAGCGCTTCACGGCAGGCACACGCCAGTGGTCCAGGCGCAGTAACAGGCATCCAACGGGGATGGCCGACAGCGCAGCGGCCATCGTCAAAAGCGTGACAGGCGCCAGCAGGTGGCCGCGCAACCAGCTGTTGGTCAGGTTGCCCGCCACCGCCAACAGGCAGGGCAACAACCAGGTGATCCCACCCAGGCTGCGCGCCATCAGCCACCCCGCTGGAAGCAACACGCCCGGCAGGCCGTACATCAGTTGCTGGCTGAACAGTGCTCCGGTCAGCACTGCGCCAAGCCCGGCCAAGCGAGCCCACCACTGGGGATGCCGCACGCCCCAAGCCACCAGGACGCCCAAGGCCAGCGTGGGGATCACGCTGAAGGTCTGGGTGTGCGGATCGAGCCAGCGATAAGGCCCTTCCGACACCACGGCAAAGGCCAGCATCCAGCCGAGGTAGCGCACGTGAATGTTGCTCGCCCGCGCCACATTGGCGGCGATGGCCAGGCAGAACAGTGGAAATGCCAGCCGGCCGACGATGAACAGGCCATCGGCGGCCGGCCACAGGAAACGCAGGTGATCGGCGACCATGGTCAGCATTGCCGTCCACTTGACCAGGTCCAGGCCGGCCGAGCGCACCGGTCAGCGCCCAGGCTCGGCGGCCTGGCCCAGGTACTGGGTGGTCCAGGCGGCCAACGGCAGCGGCGGTTGCTGGTCGAGGATGCGCCGCCAGATCAACGCCAGGTCGTGGCCATCGAACATCGAGCCCGGCCCCGCCCCCACGAAGCGGCTCGGCGTATCGGCCACCCAGTGCCCTTGGCTGTCGCGGTGGGCCATGTTGAAGCGGAAGGTGTAGTTGCCGGGGATGCCCATGCGCAGGTCGGTGACCACCAGCGCATCACCGACCTGGTCGTAGCGCAGCCAGTCATCGGTGAACCAGCGCAGACGTTGCAGCAAGGGCGCCGACGGGAGGCCGTCGGCGGCGGCGAGGTTCAGTGGCAAGCGCTGCATTTCCGGCGGCGCGCGGTCGAACAGGCTGCTGATGCCTTCGTAGTAGTCGCCATCCGGGGTCTTGGCCAGCACCCGCCAGACCAGGCTGTTGAAGGCCATCGGCACCGCACGCACCTGGGTCACGGCCACCCCTTGCTGGTCGAGGGCTGCCTGAAGGCGATGCTCGGCGACCATGCGCCCGGCCAGGCCGAAGCCCAGGTAGGCCGTGCTGAAGATCAACGCAAGGCTCAGCAGGCGCAGGGCCTTGTGGTTGATGCCCTTGATCGCGGTGTAGAGCACGGCGGCCAGCAGTGGCACGGTGTACAGCGGGTCGATGATGAACACCGCCGCCCAACTGAGCGGCGTGGTCTGCAGCGGCCAGAACAGCTGGGTGCCGTAGACCGTGAACGCATCCAGGAGCGGGTGGGTCACCAGCACCAGCCAGAAGGCCAGGAACAGGCGCCCCAGCGTGTAGCCCTGGGTTGGCCAGCGTGTTCGCCCCAGCCAGTTGACCAGCAAGGCCAGCAGCAGGGCGAGCCCAGTGAGCACGAAGAGCGAGTGGGAGAAGCCGCGGTGATAGGTCATCTGCGACACCGGGTCGGCGTAGCGGATGACCACGTCGAGGTCCGGCACGGTGGCCAGGGCGGCGCCGTAGATGAGTGAGCGGCGGCCCTGGATACGGCCGAGCACCGTACCCTGGAGGGCGGCGCCCAGAACGGCTTGGGTGATGGAGTCCAAGGGTAGGCTTCCTGAGGGGGAGATGTAGGAAACCTAACCTTGTTGATCCAGAGGGTGCAAATGCAGGTGTGTGACAACCGGTAGCAACCACGCTTGCCAGCGATGAGGCGCAACGCGGGTGCATGTCTTGAGTATTGCTGTGCGGCGCTCGATCTCATGTCAGAGCAGCTGCCAGGTGTACACCAGGATCAACCGGTTCTCATCGATATCCGTGCGGTAGTTGGACCGCGCCATGGCATTGCGCACACGGATGCCCAGGCCTTTGAGCACCCCGCTCTGCACCGCGTAGCCCAGGTCGATGTCGCGCTCGCGGTCCTTGCCCTCGTAGCCTTGGCCGGTGTCGACGTTGTTGCCGGTGATATAGCGCACCGTCGCCGTCAGCCCCGGCACGCCGAGGGCCGCGAAGTTGTAGTCGTAGCGCAGCTGGTAGGAACGCTCGTCGGTGTAGGCGAACTCATAGGTCGGCACTTCGTTGCCCAACGGCGAAATGTTGGCGAATACCCGTGGAAACGGGCTGTCGCCATAGATACCCTGGTAGCCCACGTGGAAGCTGTGGCCACCGCGCCTGGCGGTCAGCAGCGAAAACAACGCCTGGTTGTCGATGTTGCCGAGCAACGCGTCACCGTCCTTGCGGGCCGTGAAGTAGCCAAGGTTGGCGCTGAGCACCCAGTCCCCCACCGGCTTGCTGTGCTTGAAGCCGACAAAGCCCTGCGCGTAGATGTCCTCCAGTTGCCCGTACCACAGGCTCACGCTGCTCTGGTTGGCATTGAACGCGTAGTCGCCCCCGACATAGTTGAACCCATCGCTTTCGGCCTGGCGCTGGGGCACGTGGCCGAGCATCGCGTTCATCTTGCCGTCGCCGCCCTCGTTGCGCAGGTGCGTCGAGCGCAGGTGCCCGGCCTGCAGCGTCAGGCCCTCCAACTCCGCGGTGCTCAGGCTGACGCCCTGGTAGGTCGGTGGCAGCAGGCGGATATCGCTGAAGGTCAGCACCGGCAGGTTGGGTTGCAGCTCGCCGATGCGCAGCTCGGTGTTCGACAGCCTGGCCTTGAAGGTCGGCGCGAGGCGGCTGTACTCGTTGGCGGCGCGGCCATCGCCGTGCACTGGCAGCAGCCCGGTGTTGACGCGGTCCGGGCTGCTGTCGAGCTTGATCCCCAGCAGGCCCAGGGCGTCCACGCCAAACCCGACCGGGCCCGGCGTGTAGCCGGACTTGAAATCGAGGATGAAACCCTGGGCCCATTCCTCGGCCTTGGACTGCGGGTTGGCGCCGACGATGTCCGAGTAGTCGCGGCTGAAGTAGTAGTTGCGGGCGCTGAGGCTGGCCTTGGCCTCTTCGAAGAAGCCGCCTTGGGCAGCGAGTAACGGCTGGCTGAACAGGGTCAGCCCGATGGCAACGCAGGGGGTGTGGTTCATTCCAAAGCTCTCTTGATCTTGTTGTTATGGGTAAAGCGTTGGGAATACGACGGTTCAGCAATTGCGGCGCAGGGCCTGGATGGCGGGTGGGCGGCGCACATGCAGCAGCGCATGGGCCAGCAAGCCGAACAGCAAGCCCCAGAACGCGGCCGACAGGCCCAGGAACGACACCCCGGAAGCGGTGACCAGGAAGGTGAACAGGCCAGCATCGCGCTCTGCAGGTTGTGCCAGGCTGCGGGCCAGCGCCTCACTGATCGCGCCATACAGCGCAAGCCCGGCCAGGGCGGCGATCAGCGCAGCAGGAAAGGCGGCGAACAGTGACATCAGCGTCGCCCCGGCAATGCCCAGCAGCAGGTACAGCGCACTGCCCGCCACGGCTGCGACATAGCGCCGACGAGGGTCTTCGTGGGCCTCGTGGCCGGTACACAGGCTGGCGGTGACGGCGGCAAGGTTCAGGCCATGGCAGCCGAACGGGGCCAGCAACGCGCCACCGACCGCGCTGGCGCTGATCAGCGGGCTTGCCGGCGTGCCGTAGCCGGCGTTGCGCAGCACCGCCATGCCCGGCATGAACTGCCCGGTCAGGGCCACCAGCACCATCGGCAGCGCCAGGCTGAAGACCGCCGCCAGGCTGAACTGCGGGGTAATCCACTGGGGCGAGGCCAACGCCAGTACCAGCGCCTCGCTGCGAAACGCGCCACTGGCAAGCGTCACCACGGCGCCGGCAGCCAGCACCGCCGCCACCGCGTACCGCGGTTGCACCCTGCGCATCAGCACGTAGGTGGCGAACATCGTCAGCACCAGCCCCGGTTGTGCCGGCAGCGCACGGAACACCTCGGTGCCGAAGCTGAACAGGATGCCGGCCTGCATGCCGGCGGCGATCGACCCGGGCAGCCGCGCGATGATGCGGTCGAAGGCCCCGCTGATGCCAATCAGCAGCAGCACCAGGTTGGCGATCAGGTACGCCCCCACCGCTTGCTCGAGGCCCAGTTGCGGCAAGGCGGTAACCAGCAGCGCAGAGCCTGGGATCGACCAGGCGATCACCACCGGTACCCGGTAGTGCAGGCTGAGCACCGCGCCGAGCACGGCGCTGCCCATGGACACCGCCCAGACCCAGGACGACAGCAGGCCCTGGGACAGGCCAGCGGCCTCGGCGGCGTGGAAGATGATCACCAGCGGGCCGGCGTAGGAAATCATCGTCGCGATGCAGCCGGCGACGAGGGCGGACAGCGAGCTGTCCTTGATCAGGGTTTTCATGGGGGCTCTCGCTACAGGGTGGATGGCAAGGGCTTTGCCCTTGATCGCCGGCAAGCCGGCTCCCACAGAGGACGGTGGTGAACCTGTGGGAGCCGGCTTGCCGGCGATAGGGCCTTCAGCCTTCCTGCAACGCCCGAGGCCGCCCACTGCGCTGCTCATCGGCGCTTGCCTGCGCCTTCTGCAGCTGGAAGTCGAACTTCAGCTCGGCATACCGCCCCTCACCGCCCTCACGGAACACCACCTCCCCCACCAAGCCATCACGGGTCGCATAGGCGAAGTCGTCCCACAGGTACTTGTCCCCCGACAGGTTGATCTGCGTGGTCAGGTGCCGATGCCCCGGCGCCGAGATGAAGAAGTGCACGTGGGCCGGGCGTTGGCCGTGGCGGCCGAGCAGGTTGAGGCACTCCTGGGTCGGCCCCTGGGGGTCGCAGCCATAGCCCGAGGGCACGATGGAGCGCGCCCGGTAGCGGCCCTCGGCATCGGTGACGATGCGCCGGCGCAGGTTGTATTCGGATTGGCTCTGGTCGAAGAACGAGTAGGTGCCACGGGTGTTGGCATGCCACAGGTCGACGGTGGCGCCGGCCAGCGGTTTGCCGGCAGGGTCGAACACCTGGCCTTCGAGGAACATCGGCGTGGCCACGCCCGCTTCGCTGCCATCGTCCAAGCGCACTTCACCTTCGGCGATCGGCGCGCCGGCCACGTACAGCGGGCCTTCGATGGTACGCGGGGTGCCGCCGCCGAGGCCGACCTCGGCGTCCTTGGCGTCCTGCAGCAGGTCGAGGAAGTGCTCGATGCCCAGGCCTGCCACCAGCAGCCCGGCTTCGCCGCGCCCGCCCAGGCGGTTGAGGTAGTCGACGGCGTGCCAGAACTCGTTTTCGCTGACTTCCAGGTCCTCGATCAGGCGCGCGGTGTCCTGCAATACGCGCTGGATGATGCGCTTCAGGCGCGGGCTGCCCTGGTCATTGCCAAAGCCTGCAGCTTGCTGGAAGAAGGCTTGCACGTCGGCGGTCTGGGAAATCTTCACGGTCATGGTGGGTACCTCTTGTTCTTGTGCGAAAGGGAATCAGCGGTCGTCGGCATGGATCGACGAGGGATGGCGGCACAGGCCGTCGACCTCGATGTCCATGTACGGGAACAGCGGCAGTTGCATCAGCGTGTCGTGCAGCGCCTCGACGCTGGGCAGGTCGAACACGCTGTAGTTGGCGTAGTGCCCGGCGATGCGCCACAGGTGGCGCCAGCTGCCCTCGCGCTGCAGGCGCTGGGCCAGTTCCTTCTCGTCGGCCTTCAGTTGCGCGGCCTTGGCCGGGTCCATGTCGACCGGCAGTTTCACGGTCATCTTCACGTGGAACAGCATGGGGTTTCTCCTTGGGGTTAGCGGCGGGCAAACCGCGCCAGGCGGGCTTCGTCCAGGCTCAGGCCGAGGCCTGGGGTGCGCGGCACGTGCAGCTGGAAGTCGTGGTATTGCGGCGGTTCGTTGACGATGTCTTCGGTCAGCAGCAGCGGGCCGAACAGCTCGGTGCCCCAAGTCAGCTGGCGCAGGGTGAGGAAGGCGTGGGCCGAGGCCAGGGTGCCGATCGAACCTTCGAGCATGGTCCCGCCGTACAGGGCGATGCCGGCTGCCTCGGCGATTTGCGCGGTGCGCAGCACGGCGCGCGGGCCGCCGTTCTTGGCGATCTTCAGGGCGAAGATGCTGGCAGCGCCGTCGGCGGCCAGGCTGAAGGCGTCCTCGACGCATTCGATGGATTCGTCGGCCATGATCGGCGCCGGGCTGCGCTGGTTCAGGCGAACTTGCCCGCCGCGGTTGATGCGCGAAATCGGCTGCTCGATCAGGTCGATGCCGTTGTCGCCCAGCACCTGGCAGGCGCGGATCGCCTGGGACTCGTCCCAGTACTGGTTGACGTCGACGCGCACGCTGGCCCGCTCGCCCAGCTCGCGCTTGATCGCCACCACGTGCTTGAGGTCCTGCTCCAGCGGGTTGGCGCCGATCTTCAGCTTGAACAGCCGGTGGCGGCGGATGTCCAGCATGTGCTCGGCCTCGGCGATGTCGCGGGCGGTGTCGCCGCTGGCCAGGGTCCAGGCCACTTCCAGGCTGTCGCGCACGCGCCCGCCGAGCAACTCGCTGACCGGCAGGCCCAGGCGCTTGCCCTGGGCGTCGAGCAGCGCGCTTTCGATGCCGGACTTGGCGAAGGTGTTGCCCTTGGCCAGCTTGTCGAGCTTGAGCATGGCGGCGTTGATGTTGTCGGCCGGCAGGCCGATCAGCGCCGGCGCCAGGTGCGCGTCGATGTTGGCCTTGATGCCCTCGGGGCTCTCGTAGCCGTAGGCCAGGCCGCCGATGGTGGTGGCCTCGCCGAGGCCTTCGATGCCGTCGCTGCATTGGAGGCGCAGGACCACCAGGGTCTGCTGCTGCATGGTGTGCATGGCCAGCTTGTGCGGGCGGATGGTCGGCAGGTCGACGATGATCGCGTCGATACGCTCGAGGGTCGGGCTTGTCATGCCATAGGCTCCAGTTCAGTCAGTGAGGGTCAGGCCGTCGCCGCCAGGGCCTGACGCCGGCCGCTGGCCAGGTGCACGGCCATGGCCAGCGCGGCAATGGCGCCGGGGATGGCGAAGGCGATGAAGTTCAGTTGCAGCGGCAGGTTGATGCCCATCAGCGCCCCACCGAGCAGCGGCCCGACGATGGCGCCATTGCGGCCGATGCCCGAGGCCCAGCCAAGGCCGGTGGAACGCACCGACAGGCCATAGAGCTGGGCGGCGCCGGCATACAGCAGGATCTGCGTGCCGATGGTGGTGGCGCCGGCGATGAAGATCAGCAGGTACAGCACCGGCATCGGGCTGTTGACGCCCAGGAGGCTGATCGACAACGCCGCCGCCAGGAAGAACGCGACCTTGACCTTGACCAGGTTGTAGCGGTCGCCCAGCCAGCCGCCGAGGATCGCCCCGGCCATGCCGCCGAAGTTCAGCGCAAGCAGGAACGACAGGCTCGAACCCAGGCTGTAGCCGGCGTTGGCCATCAGTTTCGGCAGCCACGAGCTGAGGGCGTAGACCATCAGCAGGCAGCAGAAGAACGCCAGCCACAAGGCCAGGGTGCGGGTGGCCAGGCCGTTGCGGAACAGGTCTAGAACGGCGCTGAACTTGCCGGCCCTGTCGCGGGGCAAGCCCGCTCCCACAGTGAACTGCAGGGTGTCGCCGGGCTGGATGTCGCAGCTTGGGTCCAGGCGCTTGAGCAGCTTGCGCGCTTCGTCGCTGCGGCCCTGGCGCACCAGGAAGCCGATCGACTCGGGCAGGTAGTAGAGAATCACCGGCAACAGCAGCAGCGGGATGGCGGCGGCGAAGAACATCGACTCCCAGCCAAAGCGCGGCAGCATGAAGATGCCCACGCCGGCCGAGAGCATGCCGCCCAGCGAGTAGCCGCTGAACATGATCGCCACCAGCGTGCTGCGCAGGCGCTTGGGCGCGTATTCGTTCATCAGCGCCACGGCGTTGGGCATCAGGCCGCCGCAGCCCAGGCCTGCGATGAAGCGGTAGAGGCCGAACTCGCTGGGGCTGCTGGCGAAGCCGTTGAGGATGGTGGCCCCGGAGAACAGGGCGAAACAGAGGGCGATGCCTTTCTTGCGGCCGATGCGGTCGGCCAGGCTGCCGAAGGCCAGGGCGCCGAACATCATGCCGAACAGCGCGTAGCTGCCCAGGGCGCCGGCCTGCAGCGGGGTCAGGCCCCACTGTTTCATGATCACCGGCAGGACCACGCCGTAGATGAACAGGTCATAGCCGTCGAAGATCAGCAGCAGGCCGCACCAGGCCATGACCATCCAGTGGAAGGGGCTGAAGCGGGCATTGTCGATGATCGGGTGCACGTCGAGTGTTCGCATGGCATCGGTCTCTGTTGTTGTTTTTGTGGAGTAAAAGCGTGCCTGGGGGCGTTCAGCCGAGGTCGCCGCCCCCTACCGGCAGGGTTACGCCGGTGATGTAGGAGGCGTCGTCGGAGGCCAGGAAGAGGATTGCACCGACCTGTTCGTCGATGCTGCCGTAGCGGTGCATCAGGCTGCTGGCCAGGGTCTGGTCGACGATCTGCTGGTACCAGGCCTTGTCCTGTTCGCTCTGCTCGGCGGCGTTGCGCGGCACCCGCCGCGGCGGCGCCTCGGTGCCGCCGGGGGCGGTGGCGTTGACGCGGATGCCGCGCCCGGCGGTTTCGAAGGCAAGGCAGGCGGTGAGCGCGTTGACGCCACCCTTGGCCGCGCCGTAGGGCACGCGGTTGACGCTGCGGGTGGCGATGGACGAGACGTTGACGATGGCGCCACTGCCGCGCTCGAGCATGTAGGGCAGCGCCGCGTGGCAGCACCACAGGGTGGGGAACAGCGAGCGACGCACTTCGGCTTCGATCTGCTCGACTTCGTAGTGCTCGAACGGCTTGGCCCAAATGGTGCCGCCGACGTTGTTGACCAGGATGTCGAGGCGGCCGAAGGTGTGTACCGCGGTGGCCATGACCTGGGCGCAGTCGCTGTGTTGTTCGAGGTCGGCGGTGAGGGTCAGCATGCCCTCCCCGGCCAGTTCGTGGACCAGTTCGGAACGGTCCACGGCGACCACTTGCGCGCCTTCGGCCTTGAGCCGCCAGCACACGCCACGGCCGATGCCCTGGGCGGCGCCGGTGACCAGGGCGACCTTGCCTTGGAATCTGTTGTTCATTTCCATCTCCTGCTTGATCCGAAATTGCCGGGAGGGCTGCGCCCTCCTTCGCGACACAAGGCCGCTCCTACAAACACCGCGCATTCCTGTAGGAGCGGCCTTGTGTCGCGAAAGGGCCGCAGCGCGGCCCCAACCCTTGCCCAGACAAAAAAAGGCCACCCTCACCCGCACGATGCGAATGCCCCAAATAACCTCAAGCCGCTGCGGCGAACTTTTCGTAGTAGAAGTTGGCCGGCGTAATGCCCTGCTCGCGGATGTACTGGCTGACCGCCTCGACCATCGGCGGTGGCCCGCACAGGTACACGTCGACATCGCCGCCATTGAGGTGGCGCGGCTCGATGTGCTGGGTCACGTAACCCTTGCGCGGGTACTCGCTTTCAGGGTTGGCCACGCAGGCGCTGTAGGTGAAGTTGGGAATGCGCGCGGCCAGGGCCTGCAGGCGGTCCAGTTCGACCAGGTCGAAGTCGTTGGTGACCCCGTAGATCAGGTGCAGCGGATGCTCGCTGCCGTGCTCGGCAATCTTCTCGAGCATCGCCGTGAACGGCGCCAGGCCCGTGCCGCCGGCCAGCAGCAACAGCGGGCGCTGGATCGGGCGCAGGTAGAAGCTGCCCAGGGGCCCGGCCAGGCTCATGCTGTCGCCGGCCTTGGCCAGGCTGGTGAGAAAGCGGCTCATCAGCCCGCCAGGCACGTTGCGGATGAGGAAGCTGACCTCGCCGTCCTTCTGCAGCGAACTGAAGGAATAGGCCCGGCTCTGCTCGCTGCCCGGCACCTTGAGGTTGACGTACTGCCCCGGCAGGAACGCCAGCCGGCTCAGGGCCTCGCCCTTGATCGACAGGGCAATGGTGCTGGCCGACAGTTGGCGCACGTCGCTGATGGCCGCCTCGAAGCTGGCCTGTTCGGCCTTGCACAGCTGCGAGGACGCCGGAATGCGCAGCACGCAGTCGCTTTCGGCGCGCATCTGGCAGGTCAGCACGTAGCCGCCGGCGATTTCCTCCTCGCTCAGGGCGTCTTCGATGAAGTTGTCGCCCAGCGCATAGCGCCCGGATTCGGCCTTGCACTTGCAGGTGCCGCAGGCGCCGTCGCGGCAGTCCAGGGGGATGTTGATGCCTTGGCGGTAGGCGGCGTCGGCCACGGTTTCATGGCCGCTGGCCTCGATGAAGCGGGTGACCCCGTCTTCGAAATTAAGCGCGATCTGGAAGCTCATGTTGCACCTCGCGGGCGAAGCTGGCCGCGGCGCACCTTGGGGCACACCGAGCGGCTCGCGTCACCTCGGATTCAGATGTGGTAGATGTCGATGACCTGGCGCACGTAGTCGTTTTTCAGCACCACCTTCTTGGCCAGGATCAGCGGCTGCTCGCCGCGCAGGTCGAGGCTGTAGTAGCTGGTGCCGAAGTAGCTGTCGGTGGTCTTGTAGCGAAAGCTCAGGGTGTGCCAGTTGAAGCGCACCTGGCAGCGGCCCTCGCCCTGCTCGACGATCTCGATGTTGCTGATGTTGTGCGAGGTGCGGGTGTCCGGCACGGTGGCGCTGGAGCGCTCGGTCTTGATGCGGAACACGCGGTCCTCGAGGCCGCCGCGGTTGCCGTACCAGATCAGCGAGATCTCGCTTTGCGGGTCCTGGGTGAGGCGGTCGTCGTCGTCCCACGCCGGCATCCAGAACGTCGCGTCGCTGGCGTACAGCTCCAGCCACTGATCCCACTGGGCGTCGTCCAGGTAGCGCGCTTCGCGGTAGAGGAAGTCGCGCACGGTGTCATGCAGGCTCATTGCACGGCCTCCACGGGGATCAGCCGCTGCTCGTCCTTGAGCGCCTGGATCATGGTGTCCTGCCAGTACTTGTGCTGCAGCACGAACAAGCCCTCGTCCTCGGTGCGCACGCCCGAGAGCAGCGGCTTGAGTTCGATCTCCTGCGCGGCTTGATCGGCGCCCTCCACCCAGTGCAGGGCACCGCGTGACATGTCATTCCAGCCGGTACCGCCGCCATAGCCGGTCTGGCAGGAGCGGAACTCCTCCAGGTCGTCCGGGGTGGCCATGCCGCTGACATTGAAGAAGTCTTCGTACTGGCGGATGCGCTTGGCGCGGGCATCGGCGCTCTCGCCCCTGGGGGCGATACAGTAGATGGTGATTTCGGTCTTGTTCACCGAAATCGGCCGGGCGATGCGGATCTGCGAGCTGAACTGGTCCATCAGGTAGACGTTGGGGTACAGGCACAGGTTGCGCGAGTTCTCGATCATCCAGTCGGCGCGGGCCTGGCCGAAATTGGCGGCGAGCTGCTCGCGGCGCTCGTAGGCGGGGCGGTCCTCGGGGTTGGCCCAGCGGGTCCAGAGCAGCAGGTGGCCGTGGTCGAAGGAGTAGAAGCCACCGCCCTGCTTGGCCCAGGCGCCGGCGCTCATGGTCTTGATCTCATCGCCCGCCTCGCGCTGCTTGCGCTGGTTCTGGGTGGCGGCGTAGTTCCAGTGCACGGAGCTGACGTGGTAGCCGTCGGCACCGTTCTCGGCGGTGAGCTTCCAGTTGCCTTCGTAGATGTACGAACTGGCGCCGCGCAGCACCTCCAGGCCTTCAGGGGACTGGTCGACGATCATGTCGATGATCTTCGCCGACTCGCCCAGGTGTTCGACCAGGGGTTTGACGTCGGCGTTCAGGCTGCCGAACAGAAAGCCCCGGTACGACTCGAAACGGGCCACCTTGGTCAGGTCGTGGGAGCCGTCGCAGTTGAAGCTTTCGGGGTAGCCGGCGTTGCTTGGATCCTTGACCTTGAGCAGCTTGCCGCTGTTGTTGAAGGTCCAGCCATGGAATGGGCAGGTGTAGCTGGCACGGTTGCCGCGCTTGTGCCGGCAAAGCATGGCGCCGCGGTGGCTGCAGGCATTGAGGAAGGCATTGAGCTCACCGTCCTTGTTGCGCGCGATGAAGATCGGCTGGCGCCCCATGGTCAGGGTGAGGAAGTCGTTTTTCTCGGGGATCTGGCTTTCGTGGGCCAGGTAGATCCAGTTGCCCTCGAAGATGTGCTTCATCTCCAGGTCGAACAGGCGTGGGTCGGTGAACATCTCGCGCTTGCAGCGGTAGATGCCCTGTTCACGGTCGTCCTCGAGCATGGCATTGAGGTAGTCGAATCCCAGGGACATGGCCAGGGTCTCCATTGTTATTGTTCAGACCGGCTCAGGTTAGGGCGCAGGGCCGGGCGGCAATATCCAATGGCTGCACAGTGCTATCCGTTTTCTGCAGGCCAAGGCACAAATGATCGGCGCCATAGCAATTTTCCATTGAACGCGGCGCACTACCTGCAGTAAGCTCGGGCTCATTCACTGGAGAGCAACATGCCGAAACACACCCGCAACCACGCCAACCACACCGGCCGCAGCCTGCGCCCTGTGCTGGCCGTTGCTGGCTGCAAGGCTGCTGCCGGCTTCTATTTTGGGTATTGGTTTAGCCACTAGGCGCCGATACCCACACGGCGCCCACCTTCGAGGGGCCGCCGAACATGAGAATACTCAACCCCCGGTCGGCTCCCCGACCGGGGGTTTTGCTTTTCAGGCCTTTGAAAAATTACCGATTCATCTTGAGGACAGATTCATGAACTACGCCACTTATTACTACGCAAGCACCTACGCCTGGCGATTTAGCCAATCCCGTTCGGGCCAGCCTGCCGCCTCCGATCGGTCCATCTCCGGTGGCAATGCTGCAGACAATCAATCAACGACTAGTCGAACACCTCGATAGGGCCGACCACGCGGGCCAGAACCCGCCGTCCGCCCAGGGAACCTACGCCATGCACGCTTCGAACCTCGCTCTGCCCCTGACCCAACCGCAGGCTGCCAACACCACCGTCAGCCAGCGCCTGCCCAGCCCGCACCTGCTCAAGCAGCAGATGCCGCTTTCCGGCGAACTCGCCCAGCAAGTCCACAGCCAGCGCCAGGCCATCCGCGCCATCCTCGAAGGCCGCGACCCGCGCCTGTTGGTGATCGTCGGCCCGTGCTCGATCCACGACCCCCGCTCGGCCCTGGAATACGCCGACCGCCTGGCCGCCTTGAGCCGCGAAGTCGGCGACAAGCTGCTGCTGGTGATGCGCGCCTACGTGGAAAAACCGCGTACCACGGTGGGCTGGAAAGGCCTGGCCTACGACCCGCACCTCGATGGCAGCGACGACATGCATGCCGGCATCGCCCTGTCCCGCGGCTTGATGCTGAACATGCTCGAGCGCGGCCTGCCGATTGCCACCGAGCTGCTGCAGCCGATGGCTGCCGGCTACTTCGATGACCTGCTGGGCTGGGCCGCGATTGGCGCGCGCACCACCGAATCGCAGATCCACCGGGAAATGGTCAGCGGCCTGCAGTTGCCGGTCGGTTTCAAGAACGGCACCGACGGCGGCGTGGCCATCGCCTGCGACGCCATGCGCAGCGCCGCCGCACCGCACCGCCACTTCGGCATGGATGCCCAGGGCTACCCGGCCATCATCGAAACCCTGGGCAACCCGGACACCCATCTGGTGCTGCGCGGCGGCCACAAAGGCCCGAACTACGATGCCAACAGCCTTGCCCAGGCCCGCCAAGGGCTGGCCAAGGCCGGTTTGCAGGCGCGGATCATGGTCGACTGCAGCCACGCCAACAGCGGCAAGGACCCGGCGCGCCAACCGGCGGTGTTCGAGGACGTGCTGGCCCAGCGCCTGGCCGGCGACCGCTCGATTGTCGGGGTGATGCTCGAAGGCCACCTGTTCGATGGCTGCCAGGCACTGGGCAAGGGCCCGCTGAAGTACGGCGTGTCGATCACCGACGGTTGCCTGGGCTGGACGGCGACCGAAGCCATGCTGCGCGATGCAGCCGCCCGCCTGTAGGAAATACGCGGCAAGCCTAGCGAGACATTTCCCGAGCAAGTGCGCTAGGCTTGGCCTTTTCACCCAAGGAGTAGTACCCCATGGCACGCGCCACTGCCCGCCACATCCTCGTCAGCTCTGAAGACAAGTGCAACGAACTCAAGGCCCAGATCGAAGCCGGTGCCGACTTCGCCGAAATCGCCAAGGCCAACTCCACCTGCCCGTCCAGCCGCCAAGGCGGTGACCTGGGCGCGTTCGGCCCGGGCCAGATGGTCAAGGAGTTCGACACCGTGGTCTTCAGCGCGCCGATCAACACCGTGCAAGGCCCGGTGAAGACTCAGTTCGGCTACCACCTGCTGGAAGTGACCAGCCGTCAGGACTGATCGGCTGACAGCGCCGATGGCCCCATCGCCGGCAAGCCGGCTCCCACACCAAGCGCGCGGTGCTCAAGGCCTGCACCTGACCTGTGGGAGCCGGCTTGCCGGCGATAGGGCCGTCAGGCTGGCGTGCATCGCACTGTTGTGC
Source organism: Pseudomonas faucium (assembly GCF_021602585.1). Lineage (GTDB taxonomy): Bacteria > Pseudomonadota > Gammaproteobacteria > Pseudomonadales > Pseudomonadaceae > Aquipseudomonas > Aquipseudomonas faucium. The sequence goes on along the minus strand of NZ_BQIP01000001.1, from coordinate 197,499 downwards.
GCAAGCTTCGCCGCCAACGGCGCCCCCACCCACGCCCTCACCGTCTACGGTGAAGCGCCCCGCTACAGCGAAAACTTCCGCCACTTCGACTACGTCAACCCCGACGCCCCCAAGGGCGGCCTGCTGCGCCGCTCGGCCATCGAGATTGGCCAGTTCGACCATATTCTGCCGTTCATCGACAAAGGCACCGGCGTCAGCGAGGTGGATGGCTGGCTGTACGCGCCGCTGGCCGTGCGTTCGTTCGATGAGCCCTACACCGTCTACGGCCTGATCGCCCGGCGCATGGAACGCGGCCCGCAAGATGCCTGGCTGCGCTTCGAGATCGACCCGCGCGCGACCTTCGCCGATGGCCAGCCGGTGCGCGCCGAAGACGTGCGCTTCACCTTCGACAAGCTGATGGCCCAGGGCAGCCTCAAGTACCGCACCCAGTTCGCCGATGTCGCCGGGGTGGCCGTGGAGGACAGCCGCCACGTACGCTTCGACCTGCGCCAACCCCATGGCCGCACCCTGGCCCTGGACCTGGCAAGCCTGCCGGTGCTGCCCGAACACGACTGGGCCGCGCGCGACTTCGCCAACGGCGCCGGCTTCAGCAAACCGGTGGGCAGTGGCCCGTACCGCATCGGGCGCATCGACAACGGCCGCAGCATCACCTTCGAGCGCGACCCGGCCTGGTGGGCCAGGGACCTGCCGGCCAGCCGCGGCCGTTTCAACTTCGAGCACATCCGCATCGAATACTTCGGCGACACCGAAGTGGCGCGCCAGGTGCTCAAGGGCGGCGGCTACGACTACAACCGCGAGTTCTCCGCCACCGCCTACACCCTTGGCTACAACGGCGCGCAGCTCGACGACGGGCGCCTGCAGCGCGCCCACCTGGGCCCGGCCAAGCCGCAGACCGCCCAGGGCTTCGTGTTCAACCTCGACCAGCCGCAGTTCAAGGACCGCCGGGTGCGCCAGGCGCTGGCCATGCTCTGGGACTTCGAGTGGAGCAACCGGCAGATGATGCGCAACCTGTACATCCGCCAGCAGAGCGTGTTCTCCAACACGCCGCTGGCAGCGCGCGCGCTGCCGGATAGCGAAGAGCTGAAACTGCTCGAACCGTTGCGCGGCCAGGTGCCCGACGAAGTGTTCGACCAGGTGTTCAGCGCCCCGGTGACCGACGGCTCCGGCATCATCCGCGCGCAACAGCTGCAGGCCCTGGCCCTGCTGCAGCAGGCAGGCTGGCACCCGGACGGCGACCGCCTGGTCAATGCCCAGGGCCAGCCGCTGGCATTCACCTTCCTCAATGGCCAGGCCGGCGTCGAGCGCCTGCTGCTGCCGTGGAAGCGCAACCTGGCGCAGATCGGCATCAGCCTGAACATCCGCAACGTCGACTCGGCCCAGTACATCAACCGGGTAATGGCCCGCGACTACGACATGATCGTCACCGGCTACCCGGTGACCCTGTCGCCCGGCGCGGAAATGTACAACTACTTCGGCTCCGCCGCCGCCCATGACCCGGGCTCGAACAACCTGATGGTGCTGCAGGACCCGGCCGTGGACCGCCTGGTCGATGGCCTGGTGCGGGCCAGCACCCAGGCCGACATGCTGCGCCACGCCCATGCCCTGGACCGGGTGCTGCAATGGAACTACTACTGGGTGCCCAACTACTACCCGCCCGGCAGCTCGACCGTATGGTGGAACCGCTTCGGCCTGCCCAAGGTGCAGGCCGCCTACGACGAAGGGCTCGACAGCTGGTGGGAAATCAGCCCTGAGGCGCTGACCAACGCGCAAATGGCCGAGCGCCAGAAGGCTAAGCCATGACCGCCTACATCCTGCGCCGCCTGCTGCTGATCATCCCCACCTTGCTGGCGATCCTGCTGGTCAACTTCGCCATCGTCCAGGCCGCACCCGGCGGCCCGGTGGAGCAGGCGGTGGCGCGCCTGCAGGGGCTCGGCGGCGCAGCCCCGGGCGCCCGCGCCGAGGTGGTGCACGGCGAATCCCGCGCCACCCGGGGCCTGGACCCAAAGCTGATCGACGAGATCAAGCGCCAATACGGCTTCGACAAGACCGCCAGCGAACGCCTGTGGCTGATGCTCGGCCAGTATGCGCGGCTGGATTTCGGCCAGAGCTTCTTTCGCGGCGCCAAGGTCACCGACCTGATCCTCGACAAGTTGCCGGTGACCCTGTCGCTGGGCTTCTGGGCCACGCTGATCACCTATCTGGTGTCGATCCCGCTGGGCATCCGCAAGGCCGTGCGCCACGGCAGCCGCTTCGATGCCTGGAGCAGCGCGCTGATCGTGGTCGGCTATGCCCTGCCCTCGTTCCTGTTCGCCCTGCTGCTGATCGTGCTGTTCGCCGGCGGCACCTCGCTGAACTGGTTCCCGGTGCGCGGGCTGGTGTCCGAAGACTTCGACCAACTGAGCCTGCTGGGCAAGCTCGCCGACTATTTCTGGCACCTGGTGCTGCCTGTCGGGGCGCTGGTGATCGGCGGCTTCGCCACCCTCACCCTGCTGACCAAGAACGCCTTCCTCGACGAGATTTCCCGCCAGTACGTGGTCACCGCACGGGCCAAGGGCCTGAGCGAGCGGCGGGTGCTGTATGGCCATGTGCTGCGCAATGCCATGCTGCTGGTGCTGGCCGGCTTGCCGCAGGCGCTGATCACCGTGTTCTTCGCCGGCTCGCTGCTGATCGAGGTGATCTTCTCGCTCGATGGCCTGGGCCGCCTGAGCTACGAGGCGGCGGTGTCGCGCGACTACCCGGTGGTGTTCGGCACGCTGTTCATCTTCACCCTGGCGGGCCTGCTGTTCCGCCTGATCGGTGACCTGGCCTTCACCGTGCTCGACCCACGCATCGACTTCGACGCGAGGGCGCACTGATGCTGTCGCCGGTTTCGCGCCGCCGCCTGCAACGCTTTCGCCGCAACCGCCGCGGCTGGGTGTCGTTGTGGCTGTTCGCCGCGCTGTTGCTGCTGAGCCTGGGCGCGGAGCTGGTGGCCAACGACAAGCCCTTGCTGCTGGGCTTCAAGGGCGAGCTGTACGTGCCGGCGCTCAAGCGCTACAGCGAACAGCAGTTCGGTGGCCAGCTGCCGTTTCAGCCGGACTACCGCAGTGCCTACGTGCGCCAGCTGATCGAGGGCCAGGGCGGCTGGATGCTGTTCGCGCCGATCCCCTTCAGCGCCGACACGCCCAACTACGACCTGCAGGTGCCCACGCCCAGCCCGCCCAGCGCCAGCAACTGGCTGGGCACCGACGACCAGGGCCGCGACGTGCTGGCGCGGGTGCTGTATGGCACCCGGGTGTCGCTGCTGTTCGCCTTTGCCCTGACCGTGGTCAGCGTGCTGGTCGGCCTGACCGCCGGCGCCTTGCAGGGCTACCACGGCGGCTGGGTCGACCTGCTCGGGCAGCGCCTGCTGGAGGTGTGGTCGGGGTTGCCGGTGCTGTACCTGCTGATCATCCTCAGCGGCTTCGTCGAGCCGGATTTCTGGTGGCTGCTGGGCATCATGGCGCTGTTCTCCTGGTTGACCCTGGTCGATGTGGTGCGCGCCGAGTTCCTCCGTGGGCGCAACCTGGAATACGTGAAGGCCGCCCGCGCCCTGGGCCTGCCCGACAGCCAGGTGATGCTGCGCCACATCCTGCCCAATGCGATGAATGCCACCTTCACCTATGTGCCCTTCATGCTCACCGGGGCCATCACCACCCTGACCGCACTGGACTTCCTCGGCTTCGGCATGCCAGCCGGCAGTGCGTCGCTGGGCGAGCTGGTGACCCAGGGCAAGCAGCACCTGGAGGCCCCGTGGCTGGGCTTTACCGCGTTCTTTGCGCTAGCGGTGATCCTGTCGCTGCTGGTGTTCATCGGCGACGCCCTGCGCGAGGCGTTCGACCCACGAAGCTAGTCCAAGGAGATGTTTGCATGACACTCAAAGGCAAGACTGCACTGGTTACCGGCTCCACCAGCGGCATCGGCCTGGGTATTGCCCAGGTCCTGGCGCGCGCCGGCGCGGACATTCTGCTCAATGGTTTCGGCGACCCCTCGGCGGCGTTGGCCGAGGTTGCCAGGCACGGGGTGAAGGTGGCGCACCACCCGGCCGACCTGTCCGACGTGGCGCAGATCGAGGCGCTGTTCGCCATGGCCGAACGTGAGTTCGGCGGCATCGACATCCTCGTCAACAATGCCGGCATCCAGCATGTGGCGCCGGTCGAGCAGTTCCCGGTAGAGAGCTGGGACAAGATCATCGCCCTGAACCTGTCGGCCGTGTTCCATGGCACCCGCCTGGTGCTGCCGGGCATGCGTGCGCGCAACTGGGGGCGGATCATCAACATTGCCTCGGTGCACGGGCTGGTGGGCTCTACCGGCAAGGCCGCCTACGTGGCCGCCAAGCATGGGGTGGTCGGCCTGACCAAGGTGGTGGGCCTGGAAACCGCCACCAGCAACGTCACCTGCAACGCCATCTGCCCAGGTTGGGTGCTGACCCCGCTGGTGCAGAAACAGATCGACGAACGCGCCGCCAAGGGCATAGACCCACATCAAGCAGAGGAGGATCTGCTGGCCGAGAAGCAGCCTTCATTGGCCTTCGTCACCCCCGAGCACCTGGGCGAGCTGGTACTATTCTTGTGCAGCGAGGCCGCAAGCCAGGTCCGCGGCGCCGCCTGGAACGTCGATGGCGGCTGGTTGGCCCAGTGACGGGCAGCCTGGGCCTGGCGCTGGTCTTGCACCTGTTCAACTGCAAGGAGGCCCTATGCGCCCAACCCACATGTCCGCGATGTTCGCCCTGGCCCTGGCGGCCGCTGCCCCGGTGATGGCGGCCAGCCTTAAAGATGTCGCGCCCTACCCCGAGGCGGAAAAAGGCTACACCCGGCAGGTAATTCACCTGCCGGCACAACCTGACGAGTCGGCCCACAAGCTGGAAATCCTGGCAGGCAAGACCCTGCAGGTCGACTGCAACCGCCAGCGCCTGGCCGGCAGCCTGGAGGAACGCACCCTGGAAGGCTGGGGCTACAGCTACTACCGCCTGGACAAGGTCGGTGGCCCGGCCACCACCTTGATGGCCTGCCCGGACGGCAAGAAGACCGAGGCCTTCGTGCCGGTGGTCGGTGAAGGCTTCATGCTGCGCTACAACAGCAAGCTGCCGGTGGTGGTCTACGTGCCGCAAGGCGTCGAGGTGCGCTACCGCGTGTGGTCGGCCTCCGAAGACGTGCAAAAGGCCAAGGTAGAGTAAGATCGGCCGCCATTGTGCCAACGCGCCGCCCGCGCGATCAGGCATAATGGCGGCCTTTTTTTTTTGCCCCGAAGCACAGGTGCCCCATGAAAGCTCAAGCCCGCCACATCCTGGTCAAGACCGCTGACGAAGCCGAAAAGCTCAAGCAGCGCATCGCCAACGGCGAGGCCTTCGACGTGCTGGCCAAGAAGTTCTCCACGTGCCCGTCGGGCAAGCGCGGTGGTGATCTGGGCGAAGTGCGGCCGGGGCAACTGGTGGGCGCCATCGACCAGGTGATCTTCAAGAAGCCCTTGCGCGTGGTGCACGGCCCGATCAAGTCGAAGTTCGGCTACCACCTGGTACAGACCTTCTACCGCGACTGATAGCCCATCGCCGCCTGGCATTTTTGTCAGTTGCGCTTACCCCGCTCTACTCCTACAACTCAGGCAGGGCCGGAACCTGCCCCCGCACGGCACGCTTCCAGACAGTGGTCCATCCCCATGGCCATGGAGACCTGCCGATGCGTTATGCCCGCCTGCTTGCACCTGCCGCACTGCCCTTGCTCACCCTGCCGCTACTGGCGCATGCCGAAGACCTGCGGGTAGCGGCCGGCGACAACCTCGGCGCCGTGGCACAGACCCCGGCCATCGACGACTTCAACATGACCGGTGGCACGGTCCAGTCGCTCAACCAAGGGCTGGGCTACGACACCTTCAGCATGTCCGGCGGGCGCATCATCGGCGCCTTCGAGGATGGCGACCGGGCCATCTTCAGCGGCGGGCGCATTGGCCGGGTCGATCTGAAGCTTGCCGACAACTACTTCGAAATGTCCCAGGACACAGCCGAGCCCACCCTCATCGATGGCAACCTGGTCAGCGGCTTCGGCAACGACACGATCATCCTGCGGGGCGGCGCCATCGGCGGCAACATCAGCACCAGCGGCGGCGCGGACAGCATCACCATCAGTGGTGGCAGCCTGGGCGGCAACGTGCTGGCCAGTGCCGGGAATGACCTTTTCAACTGGTCGGGCGGTACTATCGGCGGGCGCGTCGACATGGGCCTGGGGGATGACCAGGCGAACATCAGCAACCTCGATGGCAGTAGCGTTCCCCTCGACGGCGGCGCTGGCAACGACACGCTGAGCTTTGCCAACAGCGCCATCGTCGGCGGCGCCCTCTATCCCAACTGGGAAACCGTCAACGTCGGCGACAACAGCCGCCTCAGCCTGGATGACCGCTTTGTGCTGGGCGATGCCAACAGCGGCAGCGGCACCTTGAACCTCGATGCCAGCAGCACCTTGGTGTCCCGCCAGGGCACGGTCACAGCGTTCGGCGAGGGCCAGCGTGCAGTGCTGGTCAACGCCGGCACCCTGGACCTGGGCAGCGCCAATGACGCCCAGGGCCGCCTCACGATCAACGGCGACTACCAGGGCAACGACGGTACCTTGCGGGTGAACAGCGTACTGGCCGGCGACGGTGCGCCTTCCGACCGGCTGGTGGTCAGCCAGGGCAGCATCGACGGCAGCACGCGCTTGCTGGTCAACAACTTGGGCGGTGCCGGGGCTGCCACATCGCAGAACGGCATCCAGGTGGTCGAGGCGCGGGACGGCGCCACCAGCAGCAACAGCGCGTTCGTGCAAACCCAGACGCTGTCGGCCGGGGCCTACGACTATCGGCTGTTCAAGGGTGGCGTCACCGCCGGCTCGGAAAACAGCTGGTACCTGCGCTCCACCCTGGTGGCGCCGCCGGCCCCGGCAGAGCAAGCGCCTGGCACCCCACCCGAAACCCCCGAAACGCCGGCCGAGGAGCCCGCAGCCACCCCGCCCGTGGCCGCCCCCGCGCCAGGTCAGCCCGAACTGCCAACGGCCGTGGCCGGCACCAGCGTGCCGCTGTACCGCCCGGAAGTGGCGGTTTACGCCGCCGCGCCACGCGGCGCCGCGATCATCGCCCGCCAGGCGCTCGGCACCTTCCACCAGCGCCAGGGCGATCAGCAGCTACTCGGCGGCCAGGGCGCCGTGCCGGCCAGTTGGGGCCAGGCCTATGGCGGCAACTTGCGTCAGCAATGGAGTGGCACGGTCAGCCCGAGCCTGGACGTCGACCTGTACGGTTTCAAGGTCGGCCAGGACCTGTACGCCAACGTCGGCGATGACGGTTATCGCCAGCAGGTCGGCCTGTATGTCGGCCATGGCCGCCTGGACGGCGACGTCAAAGGCTTCGCCCTGGCCGAGCAACACCGCAGCGTCGGTGACCTGCGCCTCGACGGTGACAGCGTTGGCGGCTACTGGACCCTGGTCGGGCCGCAACGCGGGTACCTCGATGCGGTGCTGCAATACACCCGCCTGGATGGCCGCGCACGCTCCGACCGGGGCGACAAGCTGAACATCGACGGCCATGCCTGGACCGCCTCGCTGGAGTCTGGCTACCCGATCAGCCTGGGCGAGCGCTGGAGCCTGGAGCCGCAGGCCCAGCTGATCGCGCAGAAGGTCTCGCTGGACAGCGCCAACGACAGCGTTTCGCACATCAGCCATGACGCCCAGGTCGAGCTGACCGGCCGCCTGGGGCTGCGCCTGGAAGGCGCCTTCAGCAGCAGCGCTGCGCGATTGCTGCAGCCCTACGCCCAGCTCAACCTGTGGCACGGCGACGGTGGCCGCGACACATTGACCTTCGATGGGGTGGACAAGATCAAGACCGACTACCGCTACACCTCGGCGCAGCTCGAAGCCGGCCTGGTCGCCCAGCTGAACCCGGCGCTGAGCCTGCACGGCGGCGTGCAGTACAGCAGCAACCTCGACAGCCGCCAGCAGGAGGCCAGCGGCGCTAACCTGGGCGTGCGCTGGCAGTTCTAGCGGCGCGCCGCCAGCAGCCCGAGGCCGGCGCAACCGAGCAGCGAGGCGCTGACCCGGTTGAACAGCCGGCGCGGCCCGGGCTGGTTGAACCAGCGCTGCAGGTACGCGCCCAGCCCGGCATAGATGGCGATTGCCGCCCATTCCAGCAGCAGGAACAGCACACCCAGCCAGAGGAACTGCTCGCTGACCGGCGTGGCGCTGCCGACCGAAACGAACTGCGGCAGGAAGGCGGTAAAGATCAGGATCGCCTTTGGGTTGCCGGCCGCCACCCAGAATTCCTGGCGCGCCAGGCGCCAGGTGCCGCGCGGATGATCACTGGCCACCACGGCCTCGCCCACCGGGGCACGCCACAGTTGCCAGGCGATGTAGAACAGGTAGGCCGCGCCGACCACCTTGATTATCAGGAACAGGTACTCGCTGGTGTGCAGCACCACGGCCAGGCCCATCGCCGCCAGGGCGATCATGCCGCTGAAGGCGACGATGCGCCCGCCACCGGCCACGCAGGCCGTGCGCAGGCCATAGCGGCTGGCGTTGTGCAGCGACAGCAGGTTGTTCGGCCCCGGCGCCATGTTCAAGGCGAAGCAGGCAGGGATGAATAGCAGCAGGCTCGACAGTTCCATTGGATAGTCCTTGTTGTCAGGCCGCTATTCAGACGCCTGGCGGCAAGCGGGTCAAGGTACAGCCAGCAGGCAAAACTGTACGGCCCGCGCTTTGCCGCAGCGCACCTGGCGCTGTTAAGCTCCCGGCCCGACCGAGGAGTTTGCCGTGCCCGAAATGCATACCCTGCTCTGGCGTGACCCGACCCTGCCCTGGGTGGAAAGCCGCCGGGCCTGCCACAGCCGGGCCTGTTACAAGGCGCACAGCCACCCGACCTTTTCCATCGGCGCCGTGGATGCTGGCAGCAGCCTGTTCACCGGCGCCGGCGACGGCCAGGTACGCCTGACGCCCGGCACCCTGGTGCTGGTGCCGGCGCAACGGCTGCACGCCTGCAACCCCGAGCCCGGCCAGGCCTGGAGCTACCAGATGCTGCACATCGATGCCCCGTGGTTGAGCCAGTTGCGGCTGGAGTCGGGCATCCGTGGCGCCGAAGCCGGCGAGCCGGCGCGCATCAGCCGCAGCCCTGCGCTGTACCGCGCGTTCTGCAGCTTGAATGCCCTGCTGTTCAGCACCGCGGGCTGCGCGGAAAAGGAAGCGGCACTGATCACCTTCATGGGTGACCACGACTTTTCCGAGCATCCGCCGCTGCCCTCGGCCCCGGCACCTGCGCTGGGCACTGCGGTGCTAGGGGAGCTGATCGCGCACATCGAGGCGCTGGACCCTGCCCAATTGAGCCTTGGGACGCTGGCGCAACAAGCCGGCCTTGGCCGCTACCAACTGATCCGGGCCTTTCGAGCTGCCACGGGCTTCACCCCACATGCCTATCTGCTCAACGCCAGGGTCAACCGCGGCCGGCAATGGCTGCGCGATGGCCAGGCGCTGGCGGAGGTGGCGTATCGCCTGGGGTTTGCCGACCAGAGCCATTTCCAGCGGGTGTTCAAGGCGCACGTCGGGGTCACGCCGGGCCAGTATCGGCAGGGTTCGGCTGTGTAGGCAGCGCTGCAATAATCTTCAATACCTGGCGCGGGGTGGCCAGCACACTGCGGTTTTGCCAACCGGAGCAACCCCGCCGCCATGGAGCAATTCCTGATCGTCGCCCTCGCCCATTTCCTTGCCCTGCTCTCGCCTGGGCCAGACTTTTTCCTGGTCGCCCGCACCTCGCTCAAGGCTGGTTGGCGCGCCGCCAGCGGCGTGTGCCTGGGCATCGCGCTTGCCAATGGGCTGTTCATCGCGGTGGCATTCGCCGGCCTGGCCGTCCTGCGTGAAGGCAGCGCCGTGTTCATCGGTTTGCAACTGGCCGGTGCGCTCTATCTGCTGTACATCGGCGCGCTGTTCTGGCGCCACGCCGGGCAAGCCGAGCTCACCGCCGTCGGCGCTGAGCGGGCCGATAGCAGCGGGTGGCGCGGCCTGGGCCTGGGTTTTCTGTCGGGGTTTCTCAACCCCAAGAACGGGTTGTTCTATGCCAGCCTTGCCAGCATGGTCGCCAGCAGCAGCGTGGGCTGGAAGTGGCTGTATGGGGCTTGGATGTTCGGCATCGTGCTGGGCTGGGACTTGCTGGTGGCCATGGCCATCGGCAACCAGCGCCTGCTGCGGCGCTTCTCACGCGCCCTGCCCGGGTTGCAGCGCGCGTCGGGGCTCATGCTGGTGCTGTTGGGCGCGGCGCTGCTCATGCACCTGCTGCGGGGCTGAGCAGCGTCAGGCTGGCCATGTCCATCAGGCTGAAATGGCCGCTGGCCCAGCCGCCGGTGTCCAGGTGCCAGACATTGCCCAGGCGCTTGGCCTGCAACACCGGCGTATGCCCGACCAGTAATGCTCGCAAACCTGCGACGGGTTCGGTGCCGCCATCCTTGAGGCGTTTCCGGGACCACTGGCACACCTCGCGCACCTGGGCGTCGTCATCGAACAGCAGGCTGTCGCGCAATGCCGCCCAATCGTTGAAGGGGCTGTCGGCATGCAGCAGCCCGACCAGGCCGGCAGTGGTCTGCACTTCAAGGGCAATCGGCAATTGCAGGAACTGTTCGACGAACACCTCTTGCTCGTCCCTGTGCAGGTCGAGGAACCAGCCGCCGCCGGCAGCGCGGTACATGTCCAGATCCAGGCGCCCACCATGAAAGTGGGTGATCGCCAGCGACTCATGGTTGCCCTGCACCGCGTGGAACCACGGCTTGGCCAGCCACGCCAACGCTTGCGCGCTGTGCGGGCCGCGGTCGACCAGGTCGCCGACGCTGAACAGGCGGTCTACCGCTGGGTCGAACCCCACTTGGTCCAGGCACGCCTGCAGGCGTTGGAAGTGCCCGTGGATATCGCCCACGGCCAGGTCGCGTCCATTGCTGTTGGCGGCTACCCGCCGAAACCGGCTCATTGCAGTGTTCCTCGGCTACCGCGCCGGGGCAGGTGCACCTGCTCATGGCGCTGACAGTCAACAGCATGGCACATGGCCCTGCCCCGCGCAGGTCGAGGGGCACTTGCCCCATGGCTGGTAACCCGTTGTGTCGCAGTAGTATGCTCTGCGCCTTGATCTGAAGGTGCAAACGAATGCAAATGGAACGCTGTGCCCGGCTGGATGCCATGGCTGCATGAAGTATCTGTTCTTGACCCTGGGCAGTTTCGCTGCCACCTACTACCTGGTCGGGCTGTTGATCCAAGGCCAGTTGGCCGACATCGCCGAGGGCCTGCGCCACCGCCCCGATGCGCCGACACCTGGCCAGTACCTGCGCGAAGCACGGCCACTTGCCCGGCGGGCGCAGCGGCACTACACGCTGATGGCGGGCTCGTTGTTGGCGTTGCTGATCTGCCTGGTTGCCTATTGGCTCGGCTAGAGGTCCAGGGCCAGGCTCTGGCGCCCTTCGAGCGCCAGCAGGTATTGCTTGGCCGGTAGGCCGCCGGCAAAGCCGGTCAGGCTGCCGGAAGCGCCAATCACCCGGTGGCAAGGGGCAATGATCGAAATCGGGTTGCGCCCGTTGGCCGCGCCTACCGCACGCACCGCGCTGGGGTTGCCGATCTGCCGGGCGATATCGCTGTAACTGCGGGTTTCGCCGAACGGTATGGTCAGCAGCGCGGCCCACACCTGGCGCTGGAACTCGGTGCCGGCAAAATCCAGCGCCAGGTCGAAGCGCCGGCGCGTGCCGGCGAAGTATTCGCCCAGCTGGCGTGCAGCCTCGCGCAGTATCGGCAGCTGATCATCACGGTGCAGCTCACCCAGGCGCACGCGGTTTTCCCGTTCTTCCTCCCACAGCACGGCCGCCAGCCGCTCGCCGCGCGCGACCAGGGTCAAGGTGCCGACCGGGGATTGCAGGAACGTGAAGGCGCAGGACATGGGCAGGTTTCCACCGCAACAAAGGTTGCCCGCACTCTAGCGCTGCCGGGCAGCCTGCGCATCCGCTTTCTTGCGCAGGCAATCTTCAGGCCGCGATGCGCCGGGCTTCAGTGAGGCCGATCTTGGGGATCACCGCTTGCGGTATGCGCGAGGTGGGCGACAGGTTGTAGACGCGAAAATGCTCGTTCACCACTTCCCGGGCCATCAAGGTCAGCGAGGGCAGGATGCGGCTGTCCCAGTGCTGGTCCAGCCCGCACGGCGAGCGTTCGCCCTCTGCGCCTTCCTCTTCGTAGAAACGCCCCACCGACTGGTCGAGGTCCACGCCCACCAGCAGCACCTGCTCGAAGCCCAGGTGGTAAGCCAGTTGCAGGGCAACGTAGGCCACCGTGCGGGCATCGTAGAAGCCGGTCGACAAATCCTTGCTGAAGGCGATCGAACGGGCCCGTTTGCTCCACGACGCCCGGCTGCAGACATGGCTGGCGTCATGCCCGCGCAGGCTGGTGAGCAAGCCTGGGATTTCGGCCTTGCGCAGGGGGAAGCACTGAGTGGCGCTGGGGATGTCGGCATTGGCGAACTGCTCGGGCCACAGGGCCAGGCGCTCGCTGTCACGCATGGCCTGGGCGAACAATGCCGGCTGTTGCTTGCGAAAGCTCTTGTCGGTGCAGACATAGAAGAACGGTTTCACACCACTGGCTGCCGTGAGTGCGATGGAGCCGTTCATGGCTATCACCGGCAGGTGAGCGAACTCACCCATGGGGAAATGTTTTGCAGAAGCGCCGGAGGCAAGAATCACCACGGGGCCCTTCTGGGTATTGCGACACGCCTCAAAACTGGAGAACGCCCCGCGTTCAGCATCGAGCTGCGACGGAAGTGTGTTCATCAGGTACATCATCAAATCTGAATACCCCTACAGGGTACGCACGCCTTGAAGCCTGCGGAAAACACTTTTACAAAAACCTTACACGATCAGACCAACGGGTCTATTTCAGGCCAGGCATTCTTGCCGGCCATCACCGAAGCTTTAATTCATGAGCTGCCTTGATGCATACCAACCCAGAGACTAATACTTAAGTCTCTGCCTGGGGAGGCACGAAAGATGCAACCGAGATTCGTTATCGTTCCGGCTGTACCCATCGAAAAGGAGTCATTGCGCATCGGTAGCAGGTACTTCGCGGCGACCGTATGCGGCGGCTTCGACATCTACGACAACCACGCGAAGGAGCGCCTGAAACCCAGTTATCCCAGCAAGACCGCTGCAGAGCTGCAATGCCAGCGCTTGAACATGAACGCCGAATAACGCCGCGGGCGCATTGGTTCACGCACGGCTCTGGCCTGTTCCTGCCCCCTCGCCCGCCTGCCAGCCATCGATCAGCCGCTCGGCATTCTGCTCGCAATCCATGCCTTCGGGCTTGCCCTCGATACCGGCGATCACCGCCAGCAACTGCGCGCGGTTGTGCGCCAGGCGCTGCTGCATCGCTTCGATTTCCGCCACTTTGCGCTTGAGGCTCGCCAGCAGCAGGCCATGACGCTCGGCACCGACGGCCGATGCGCCGGTGAGCTTGCGCATTTCCTCCAGGCTGAAGCCGGCCTGCTGGCCACAGGCGATGATCTCCAGCGCGCGCACCGTCTGCTCCGGGTAATCGCGGTAGCCATTGCCCAGCCGGCGGGCTTCGATCAGCCCACTGGCTTCATAGAAACGAATGCGTGATGCAGTCAGGCCCGTGCGCCGGGCCAATTCACCGATTTTCATGAAGTGCAATCTCCCTCTTGACCTTAAGGTTTACTTTAACCTTAGCCTTCTGCAAAGCCCAGGCGATCGGCGTGTCGGCCGATACGCGGCGCCTTTTTTGGAGACTACCCATGACCCCATTCACCCCCCTGCTCTTGCCCAATGGCAGCACCCTGGCCAACCGCATCGCCAAGGCTGCCATGGAAGAGAACCTCGCCAACCTCGACCAGACCCCGTCCGATCAACTGCTGCGCCTGTACCAGGCCTGGGCCGAGGGCGGCGCCGGGTTGCTGCTGACCGGCAATGTCATGATCGACCCCAGCGCCATGACCGGCCCAGGCGGTGTGATGCTCAACGACAGCCAGCCACTGCAGCGCTTTCGCCAGTGGGCAAGCATCGGCCGGGCGCAGGGCGCGCAGTTCTGGATGCAGATCAACCACCCGGGGCGGCAGATGCAGGCCAACCTCGGCCAGCCGACCGTGGCGCCTTCGGCCGTTGGCCTGGAGATGGGCGGCTTGTCCAAGCTGTTTCCCTTGCCCCAGCCACTGGACGAAGCGCAAATCGGCGCATTGATCCAGCGCTTCGCCCGCACTGCAGCCCTGGCCGAAGCCTCGGGCTTCACTGGCGTGCAGATCCACGCCGCACATGGCTACCTGCTCAGCCAGTTCCTCTCGCCGTTGAGCAACCGGCGCCATGACCGCTGGGGCGGCAGCCTGGAAAACCGTGCGCGGCTGTTGCTGGAAGTGGTCAAGGCGGTACGTGCGGCGGTGTCGCCCGGCTTCTGCGTGGCCGTCAAACTCAACTCGGCCGACTTCCAGCGCGGTGGGTTCGAGCCGGCGGATGCTCGCCAGGTGGTGCTCTGGCTCAACGACCTGGCTGTGGACCTGGTGGAGCTTTCTGGTGGCAGCTACGAAGCGCCGGCGATGCAAGGCGATGCCCGTGATGGGCGAACCCTGGCGCGCGAAGCGTACTTCCTCGACTTTGCCCGCGATATCGCGGCAATCGCCAGGATGCCGGTGATGGTCACAGGCGGTATTCGCCGCCTGCCGGTGGTCGAAGAGGTACTTGCCAGTGGCGTGGCCATGGCCGGCATCGCCACGGCGCTGGCCGTCGACCCGGCCTTGCCCAAGCGCTGGCAGCTTGGCGATAGCAGCGCCAGCGCTGCACTGCAGCCTATCCGCTGGAAGCGCAAGGCATTCGCCGCACTGGCCTACATGGCGCTGGTCAAGCTGCAGATGCGCCGCCTGGCAGCGGGCAACCAACCTGACACACAGGCCTCGCCGCTGCGGGCGCTGCTGCAGGAGCAGTGGTGCACGCTACAACGCGTGCGTCAGTACAAACGCATGATGAAGCGCAGGCTGGCGCAATGAAGCACCTGCTGGCATCACTCCAGGCAATCCCTGGCGGCCTCGCGCAGTTTGTCGCCAGACAGGAAGCTGCCCTTGTAGAAGGTGGCACGGCTGCCCTCGCGGTAACTGACCACTTCCAGCACCTCGTCCGACCTCAAGGCGCTGGGCGCGGTCAGCCGGTAACCATGGGCGATGGACTTCTGCGTGGTGGCCGGGGCCACGGCTTGCCACTTTGGCAGCACACAGGCCGCATATTCACTGGGCGACTTTGGAGTCAGCTTGCTGGCGGTAGGTTTGCCAGGGTTGGCACAGCCGGCAAGGCCCAAAGCCAGAGCGGCACAGAAAAGAATGCGAAAGGTAGGCATTTGCAATTGACCGATAGGGACGAGCGCTATTTTAGCCAGGCTTGCGCAAAAGTACTAATCAACCAAGGTAGTGCCGCGTGCGACCTGCTCCGCGCCAGACTTCCGTCGCATTTCAATCGCCGGCAACTTGCGTAGAATTCGCGGCGCTGATGGATCAGCACCCATCGCAAAAAGCCCGCGCTCCAGGGTGCGGGCTTTTTGTTCTGTCTTACTTGCAATCAGGCTTTGGAACACATCAACGCGGCATCGAGCAACCTGCCATGGTCATACCAGGCATCGCGCTGATAGGCCGTGAAGTGACGCTGGGCGCCACTGCCCTGCACTTCCACCAGGCCATTGGCCTTGTTGGGGTCGGTGCTGTCCACATAGAGCTTGACCGAATCGCCGGTGCCCTCTTCGAAGGTGGCGGTATTGCTTTGCAGTTCTCCTTTTACACATCCCAAGTAGTCAGGTGCACTTCGGTGGGTGGTACCGGAGGTGTAATCGTGGCCGTCACGTACATCAGGGTTCTGTGCGCACCCCGCCATGAATACGGTGGCCAACGCCGATACCAGTATTGCGCCTGCGAATGAACTTGAACGCTTCACGCGACACACTCCTGCTGCCCCGTCGATCACGCTGTACAAACCCGCAACTGCATAAAGCCCCTGTTTTAATTCTCTATGCCGAACATAGTACGCCTGCTAACTATCGGGGCAATATGCTGGTTCGCTATATGGCTTTATCGCGGAACTGACTGAGTACTGCTCCCCACTCAAGCCTTGCCTCAAGTCAACATGCGCTTTGCGCAAACTGGCACGCTGTGCAGCATCGGGCGAAGTCGATACCGCCCCTCTCGCCCGTCACCGAACCCAACCTCGTAAACGCGTCGAGCTGCCCATGACCCTGCTATCCGCTTTGCCCAAGAATAAACTCCTCGTCGCCGCCATTGCCGCCGGCGCCCTGGCGCTGGGCTGGTGGGCCTGGCAGAACCTGGCGCACACCGGGCCCGGCGACGGCTTCGTCAGTGGCAACGGGCGTATCGAGGCCACCGAGATCGACGTGGCCACCAAGCTGCCCGGGCGTATCCAGGACATCCTGGTCAACGAAGGTGACTTCGTCAAAGCCGGCCAGGTGCTGGCCACCATGCAACTCGACACCCTCCAGGCGCAGCGCGACGAAGCCGAAGCCACTCTGCACCAGGCCGAGCACGCGGTGGCCGCCGCCGAAGCCCAGGTTGCCCTGCGCGAAAGCGATGCTGCCGCAGCCCAGGCTCTGGTCGGCCAGCGCGATGCCGAACTGGACGCCGCCCAGCGCCGCCACGGCCGCACGCAAACCCTGGCCAAAGAAGGCGCCACCTCGCAGCAACAACTGGACGATGACCGCGCCAACCTGCGCGGCGCCCAGGCTGCCCTGGCTGCCGCCAAGGCCCAGGTCAGGGCCGCCAAGGCGGCAATCAAGGCCGCCGAAGCCCAGCGCATCGGTGCCCAGTCTGCCGTCGGCGCCGCCAGGGCCTCGTTGCACCGGGTCGAGGCCGATATCCGCGACAGCGAACTCAAGACCCCACGCAGCGGCCGCGTGCAGTTCCGCGTGGCCCAGCCCGGCGAGGTGCTTGCCGCCGGTGGCCGGGTATTGAACGTGATCGATCTGGCGGACGTGTACATGACCTTCTTCCTGCCCAACGAAGTCGCCGGCCAGGTGGCCCTGGGCAGTGAGGTGCGCATCGTCCTCGACGCGGCGCCGGACACGCCGCTGCCTGCCACCGTGTCGTTCGTCGCCAGCGCCGCGCAGTTCACGCCCAAGACCGTGGAAACCGCCTCCGAGCGGCAGAAGCTGATGTTCCGGGTCAAGGCCCAGCTCCCGCCACACCTGCTGCAACGCTACCTGGAATACGTCAAGACCGGCCTGCCCGGCGTGGCCTGGGTCAAGCTCGACGCCGAGGCCCAGTGGCCGGCCTCGCTGAACTCGAAGCTCACGGAGTAAGCCATGCGCGTTTCGCCCCCTGGCCTGGTGGCTCAGGTCGAGCATGTCACCCTGCGCTATGGCGCTACCGTCGCCCTCGATGACCTGAGCCTGGACGTCCCCAGTGGGCGCATGATCGGCCTGATCGGCCCCGACGGCGTCGGCAAGTCGAGCCTGCTGTCGCTGCTGGCGGGCGCCCGGGTGATCCAGCAGGGCCACATCCAGGTGCTGCAAGGCGACATGGCCAGCAAACGCCACCGCGATGCCGTGTGCCCGCGCATCGCCTACATGCCCCAGGGCCTGGGCAAGAACCTCTACCCCACGCTTTCGGTGGAAGAGAACCTGCAGTTCTTCGCCCGCCTGTTCGGCCACGCGGCCGACGAACGCCGCCGGCGCATCGACGAGTTGACCCGCAGCACCGGCCTCTTGCCGTTTCTCGCGCGCCCCGCCGGCAAGCTGTCGGGCGGCATGAAACAGAAGCTGGGCCTGTGTTGCGCCTTGATCCACGACCCCGATTTCCTGCTGCTCGACGAACCCACCACAGGCGTCGACCCGTTGGCCCGTGCGCAGTTCTGGGAGCTGATCGCGCGCATCCGCCTGGAGCGCCCGGGCATGAGCGTGATCGTCGCCACCGCCTACATGGACGAAGCCCAGCGCTTCGACTGGCTGGTGGCCATGGACGACGGCCGCATCCTCGCCACCGGCACGCCCGAGGCGCTGCTGGCGCGCACCCGTTGCCCATCGCTTGAAGAAGCCTTCATCGCGCTTTTGCCCGACGACAAGAAACGCGGCCATCAACCCGTGCTGATCCCGCCGCTGCAGGCCGACGAAAACGATATCGCCATCGAGGCCCAGGGCCTGACCATGCGCTTTGGCGACTTCACGGCCGTCGACCAGGTGTCGTTTCGCATCCGCCGTGGCGAGATCTTCGGCTTCCTCGGCTCCAACGGCTGCGGCAAGTCCACCACCATGAAGATGCTCACCGGCCTGCTGCCGGCCAGCGAAGGCCGGGCCTGGCTGTTCGGCAAGGAGATCGACCCCAGGGACATCGACACCCGCAGCCGGGTGGGCTACATGTCCCAGGCGTTTTCCCTGTATGGCGAGCTGACCGTGCGCCAGAACCTGGTGCTGCATGCCCAGCTGTTCCACGTGCCGGACGCTGAGGTGCCGGGGCGCGTGGAGGAAATGGTCGAGCGCTTTGGCCTGGGCCAGGTGCTGGACCGCCTGCCGGCTGCCATCCCGCTGGGCATGCGCCAGCGCCTGTCGCTGGCCGTGGCCATGGTGCACAAGCCCGAACTGTTGATCCTCGACGAGCCCACCTCCGGCGTCGACCCGGTGGCCCGCGACAATTTCTGGAATTTGCTGGTGGCGCTGTCGCGGCGCGACAAGGTCACCATCTTCATCTCCACCCACTTCATGAACGAAGCCCAGCGCTGCGACCGCATGTCGATGATGCATGCTGGCAAGGTGCTGGACAGCGACACGCCCGCCAAGCTGGTGGAAAAGCGCGGCGCCAGCAGCCTTGAACAAGCCTTCATCGGCTACCTCATCGAAGCGAGCGGTGAAACTGCCGCCGAGCCACCCGGGCCTGCTGCCGACACCCCGGCCGAGCCTGCGCCGCAGCTCGCCAGGCAGCGCCGGTTCAGCCTGCAACGCCTGCTCAGCTACAGCTGGCGGGAAGCCCTGGAACTCAGGCGCGACCCCATCCGTGCCACCCTGGCCCTGGCCGGTTCGCTGCTGCTGATGTTCGTGATCGGCTTCGGCATCAACATGGAAGTGGAGAACCTCACTTACGCCGTGCTCGACCGCGACCAGACCACCTTCAGCCACAGCTACACCCTGAGCCTGGAAGGCTCGCGCTACTTCATCGAGCGCCCGCCCCTGACCAGCTACGAGGACCTGGACCAGCGCATGCGCCGCGGCGAGATCGCCCTGGCCATCGAGATCCCTTCAGGCTTCGGGCGCGACCTGGTGGCGGGGCGCAACGTGCAGATCGGCGCCTGGATCGATGGCTCGATGCCGCAACGCGCCGAAACCGTGCAGGGCTATGTGCAAGGCATCCACCAGCACTGGCTGCAGGAGCAGACGCGCCACCTGCGCGGGGCCGGCGCTGCGCGACTGGTCGATATCCAGAGCCGCTACCGCTACAACCCCGACATCGCCAGCCTGCCGGCCATGGTGCCGGCGGTCATCCCGCTGTTGCTGCTGATGCTGCCGGCCATGCTCACGGCGCTGTCGGTGGTGCGCGAGAAGGAGCTGGGCTCGATTCTCAACCTGTACGTCACGCCCATCACCCGTACCGAGTTTCTGCTGGGCAAGCAGTTGCCCTACGTGCTGCTGGCGATGGTCAACTTCTTGTGCATGAGCCTCCTGGCGGTCACCGCGTTCGGCGTGCCGGTCACCGGCAGCTACCTGACGCTGGTGGTGGCGATGTTCATCTTCTGCATCATCTCCACCGGCATGGGCCTGCTGGCGTCCACGGTCACCAGCAGCCAGATTGCAGCGATGTTCTTCGCCATGATCGGCACCATGCTGCCGGCCACCCAACTGGCCGGCCTGCTCAACCCGGTGTCGTCGATGGAGGGCATGGGCCGCCTTGTCGGCGAGGCGTACCCGGCCACGCACATGTTCAATATCAGCCGCGGCGTGTTCAGCAAGGGCTTGGGCTTCGAGGACCTGCGCGGCGCCATCGGCAACCTGCTGCTGGCGGTGCCGGTGATCCTCGGCGCCGCGGTGGCCTTGCTCAAGAAGCAGGAGCGATGACATGCGCAAACTGAAGAACATCCTGCGCCTGGGCCGCAAGGAGCTGTGGAGCCTGCTGCGCGACCCGGTGATGCTGATATTGGTGGTGTACGTGTTCAGCGTGTCGATCTACACCTCCGCCACCGCCGTGCCGGAAACCTTGCACAACGCCCCCATCGCCATCGTCGACGAAGACCACTCGCCGCTGTCCGCACGCATTGCCACGGCGTTCTACCCGCCGGAGTTCAACATCCCGCGCATGATCGCCCTGGACGAAGTGGACCCCGGCATGAACAACGGCGACTTCACCTTCGTCCTCAACATCCCGCCCAACTTCCAGCGCGACCTGCTGGCCGGCCGTGACCCGCAGATACAGCTGAACATCGACGCCACGCGCATGAGCCAGGCGTTTACCGGCAACGGCTACATCCAGCAGGTGGTGATGGGCGAAGTCAGCGAGTTCGCCAGCCGCCACCGGGTCAGCAGCGCGCTGCCGGTGGAGCTGGTGCTGCGTGCGCGCTTCAACCCCACGCTGGAGAAGGCCTGGTTCGGCAGCATCGCCGAGATCATCAACTCGGTGGCCATGCTGTCGATCATCCTCACGGGCGCGGCGCTGATTCGCGAGCGTGAACACGGCACCATCGAGCACATCCTGGTGATGCCGGTGACGCCCGGGGAAATCATGGCTTCGAAAGTGCTGGCGATGGGGCTGGTGGTGCTGGTGGCCACCGCGCTGTCGCTCAATATCGTGGTGCGCGGGTTGCTCCACGTGCCCATCCAGGGCTCGATCGGGCTGTTCTTGTGCGGGGTGGCGCTGTGCCTGTTCGCCATGACCTCAATGGGTATCTACATGGCCACGCTGGCGCGCAGCATGCCGCAGTTCGGCTTGCTGCTGATGCTGACGCTGATGCCGATGAACATGCTCTCGGGCGGGCAAACGCCCAGAGAAAGCATGCCGGAGCTGGTGCAGCATGTGATGCTGGCGGCCCCCACCACCCATTTCGTCAGCCTCGGCCAGGCCATCCTGTTCCGTGGCGCGGGGCTGGAAACGGTGTGGAAGCCATTTCTGGCATTGCTGGTGATCGGCACGCTGCTGTTCGTGGCCTCGCTACGCCGCTTCCGGCGCACCCTCAGCCAGATGGCCTGAGCCGCGATCAGTAGCGCCGGTACTCGTGGCCACCGCGGTCATCGTAGTAGTGCCGGTGATGATCGCCATCATGCCAATACGGCCAGCAACCGCTGAGTAACACAACGGCCGACAAAATGGCGGCCCACGCTGCTTTACGTTTCATCTGAGTGTCTCCAGCCAGGCGAAACCTGGCCCTGCATAGATTTGACCTCGTGCAATCCCGAGGTTCATGCAGCGACGCTCCACTCATCTGCAAGGCAATGCCAGGGCCTCAGCACGCGACCAGGAGCCGCTCTGCGTTCGGTCCAAACGCGTATCGATAGCCTCGGCAAAACGCTTCCCACTCTTGCCCTGACCATCCCGACCTGCGTTTGACTTGCCGCAAGTCATGGCGGGCGGCCCGTTTCGCGGTGAGTCGTTGCCTGGCCTTTTCAAGATCAAGCAATGCCACTTTCACGCTCGGCTCGCTGAAATCAACGAAGACATGTTTCAGATACAAGCAGCCATGTTGCCAACGGCCAACGTTCAACCTGGCGAGTGCTTGACCATACGCTTCCAGAATCTCATGGTGGCGCCTGGACCCAAGTGTTTGGTCCAGCTTGTTGCGGTAGAAGTCTTCCAGTGACAAATAACCGTCCAGCGCGGCCGTCACCATCACCGCATGCCACTCACCGCGCTGTTTACCGACATGGGCGTGCACAAGTGCTGGCGTCGATACGCCCAACAACGCAGCCGCACGAAGGGCCTTCGCTTCGCGGGCAACGGTTGGATAGCCCAACGGGTGCAGAAAACTTCGATAGACATGCCCAACTTGCTGCTTCTTGTAGAACGTCAGGCCCTCCAGCTCGACCCGGAGCACACCACTCTCCCCGCCTCGTCGAATGTTTGGGGGCTCCACCCACGCGCCAGGCGCATTCAGAATCGCCTCTACAGGCGGATGGCAGGAACTCAGACTTGTAGAATTATTATTAGTCATTGGCTACTCACTCATTTGCCAGCCTTGGCGTGGCGAGAGTTGGAATATAGCAGCCAATTCGCAAGAAAATCGCCATCTTTGACGACTATTTCTGGATCCCACCACCTATCACTTTGCCACTATGGTTTGTGCCAGCGCTAACGTTCAGGAGCCTCGGCACTCCAAACGGCCAACTCGTATCCATCCGGGTCGATGAAGTGGAACCTTTGTCCTCCAGGGAAGGAGAATGTCTCTCGGCTGATACTGGCACCCGCTGAAATAAGTTTACGCTGCGACGCTTCCAGATCATCCGAGTACAGAATCACCAACGGGCCTCCAGGGCGAACGGGCTCCCCGGTCGTAAAACCACCGGTAAGCCGCCCATCGCTGAATTCGGTGTAGCTGGGGCCATAATCCACAAAGTTCCAGCCGAACGCCTTGCCATAGAAAGCCTTGCTGCGCTCGATGTTCGCTACGTTGAACTCGATGTTATCGATCTTGTTGTCTTTGCTCTGGCTCATCAGAACCTCCTTGTTGATGACTGCTATCTAATACAACTGGCATGACGCCGTTCGACAAAACGCGAGACACCGCTCGCTTCAGCGTACCTTCGATGAACTTTCCGACAGTGCCCGAAAGCGCCTTAACGCTTTGCGCTCGACACAGGCATGAAACTGCTCACGAAGAAAACACAGGCTGGCCCCACCAGCCAACTGACGCTGGTTCCTGGGCTGATAGCCGGAACAACAAGCGTGACTGCGAACAGAGCTATGCCTGCCCAAAGGCGCCTGCGTGGTGTTAGCCATTCGCGCATTGCATCCAGCCTTTTTTTCATCGCCACTGTCCTTGCCGGGTAGGCGGCGAAGCATATCACCCCCCATCACCGCTCAGCGCGGTCTGCCGGTGCGGAGGGAATTGAGGATCAGGCGTCGGCCCCCATACAACTGCCGTCACACCTATGCGACAATAGGCGCAATGTCCGGCCTCAACCCCGCATTCATCACCCAACAGCTGGGTCACAGCGTTCAGATGCTGCTGTCGACGTATGCCTGTTGGCTCAACTCAAGCTCCCACTGGAGCGAGCTGGAAAGCCCGCAGACTGGTATCTAATCGCTATCAGCTGAAAATCCAGCGTCGTAAGTTACTGATAGGTAAGCCCTTTGATCTCCACCGCCAACATCACCATGCAGTTCGGCTCCAAGCCGCTGTTCGAAAACGTTTCGGTCAAATTCAACAACGGCAACCGCTACGGCCTGATCGGCGCCAACGGTTGTGGCAAGTCGACCTTCATGAAGATCCTCGGCGGCGACCTGGAGCCGTCCGGTGGCCAGGTCATGCTCGAGCCCAACACCCGCCTGGGCAAGCTGCGCCAGGACCAGTTCGCCTATGAGGAATTCACCGTGATCGACACGGTGATCATGGGCCACGGCCAGCTGTGGAAGGTCAAGGCCGAGCGCGACCGCATCTACTCGCTGCCGGAAATGACCGAAGAAGACGGCATGGCCGTCGCCGAGCTGGAAACCGAATTCGCCGAAATGGACGGCTACACCGCCGAATCGCGCGCCGGCGAGCTGCTGCTGGGCCTGGGTATTCCGCTGGAACAGCACTTCGGCCCGATGAGCGAAGTGGCGCCAGGCTGGAAACTGCGCGTGCTGCTGGCCCAGGCATTGTTCTCGGACCCGGACGTGCTGCTGCTCGACGAACCGACCAACCACCTGGATATCAACACCATCCGCTGGCTGGAAACGATCCTCACGGCGCGCAACAGCACCATGATCATCATTTCCCACGACCGCCACTTCCTCAACAGCGTCTGCACCCACATGGCCGACCTGGACTACGGCGAGCTGCGCCTGTTCCCGGGCAACTACGACGAGTACATGACCGCCGCGACCCAGTCGCGCGAGCAGCTGCTGTCGGACAACGCCAAGAAAAAAGCCCAGATCGCCGAGCTGCAGACCTTCGTCAGCCGCTTCTCGGCCAACGCCTCCAAGGCCAAGCAGGCCACCTCGCGCGCCAAGCAGATCGACAAGATCCAGCTGGCCGAGGTCAAGCCGTCGAGCCGCGTCAGCCCGTTCATCCGCTTCGAGCAGACCAAGAAGCTGCACCGCCAGGCCGTGGTGGTCGAGAAGATGGCCAAGGCCTTCGACGACAAGGTCCTGTTCAAGAACTTCGACATCACCGTCGAAGCCGGCGAGCGCGTGGCGATCATCGGCCCCAACGGTATCGGCAAGACCACCCTGCTGCGCACCCTGGTCGGCGAGATGACGCCGGATGCAGGCTCGGTGAAATGGACCGACAGCGCCGAGGTGGGCTACTACGCCCAGGACCACGCCCACGACTTCGAAGACGACATGAGCCTGTTCGACTGGATGGGCCAGTGGACCAGCGGTGAACAGGTGATCCGCGGCACCCTCGGGCGCATGCTGTTCTCCAACGACGAGATCCTCAAGTCGGTGAAGGTGATTTCCGGTGGTGAGCAAGGCCGCATGCTGTTCGGCAAGCTGATCCTGCAAAAGCCCAACGTGCTGGTGATGGACGAACCGACCAACCACCTGGACATGGAATCGATCGAAGCGCTGAACCTGGCGCTGGAGAACTACCCGGGCACCCTGCTGTTCGTCAGCCACGACCGTGAGTTCGTGTCGTCGCTGGCCACGCGCATCATCGAGCTGTCGCCCGATGGCGTGGTGGACTTCAGCGGTACCTATGACGATTACCTGCGCAGCCAGGGCGTCGTGGTCTGACACAGCTGAGGCTGTGATGGCCTCATCGCCGGCAAGCCGGCTCCCACAGGAACAGCAGTGTGCTGCACCCTACCTGTGGGAGCCGGCTTGCCGGCGATGGCTGCAGCACAAATGCCGATGAATAATTAGTTAGCCTGCTTTCATTTCCTTCGCGCAGCGGCCATGATGAGGCCACGCCCAACCGCCCGCCCGCGAACGAGCCCATGACCGCGCAACAACCCGCCCCCGCCGCCAGTACCGCCAGCATCACCCTGCAGATCCTGTCGATCGTCTTCTACACCTTCATTGCCTTCCTCTGCATCGGCCTGCCGATTGCCGTGCTGCCCGGCTACGTGCATGACCAGCTTGGCTTCGGCGCTGTGGTCGCCGGCATCACCATCGGCCTGCAATACCTCGCCACCCTGCTCAGCCGGCCCTTCGCCGGGCGTGTGGCGGACACCCTGGGCGGCAAGAAGGCGATTCGCTTCGGCCTGCTGGGCATCGCCGGCTGTGGCGTGTTGACGTTGTTTTCCGCCTGGACCTTGAGTACGCCGCTGCTGAGCCTGGCCCTGCTTTTAGGCGGGCGCCTGCTGCTGGGGCTGGCCCAGGGCCTGATCGGCGTCGCGACCTTGAGCTGGGGCATCAGCCAGGTGGGGCCGGAACACACCGCCCGGGTGATCTCCTGGAACGGCATCGCCTCCTACGGGGCCATCGCCATCGGCGCACCGGTGGGCGTGCTGGCCGTCGATGGCCTGGACTTCAGCGTGCTCGGCCCGGCGTTGCTGGTGCTGGCCGTGCTGGCGCTGGCGTTGCTGCGCAAGCGCCCGGATGTCGTGGTGGTGCGCGGTGAACGCTTGGCGTTCTGGTCGGCGTTCGGGCGCGTGGCCCCTTGCGGCCTGGGGCTGACCCTGGCGTCGATCGGCTACGGCACCCTGACCACCTTCGTCACCCTGTATTACCTGGAACGCGGCTGGGTCGGCGCGGCCTGGTGCCTGAGTGCCTTCGGCCTGTGCTTCATCATTTCGCGGCTGCTGTTCGTCAACGCCGTCAACCGTTTCGGCGGCTACAACGTGGCAGTCGTGTGCATGGCCACCGAAGTGCTGGGCCTGAGCCTGTTGTGGCTGGCGCCCGCACCGGCCTGGGCGTTGCTTGGCGCCGGGCTTACCGGTTTCGGGCTGTCGCTGGTGTACCCGGCGCTGGGCGTCGAGGCGATCAAGCAAGTGCCCAGCAGCAGCCGTGGCGCCGGGCTGGGCGCCTATGCGGTGTTCTTCGACATGGCACTCGCGGTGGCCGGGCCGGTGATGGGCGCGGTGGCCATGCACCTGGGCTACGCCTCGATCTTCTGCGTCGCGGCCTTGCTGGCCCTGGCCGGGGTTGGCCTGACGCTGCTACTGGCGCGCCGGGCTGGTGGCAGCTGAGCGCTCGGCATGCTCCGGGGCGCCCAGCGCCTGGCTGAAGAATGAGGCGGTTTCAAGCTTCAGGGAATGATGGATATGGCGCCGATCGACCCCTTCGGCGTCCTTGCACAAGACCGGCATGCGCGCATGCTGTTCTTCATCGCAGCGGGCCATGAACACGAAGTGCCCGGCCCCGGCGAGCAGGCGGTAGTCGGGGGTGACCGGCAACTTGCGCGCCAGCGCCTCGGCATTGCGGTCCACTGCCAGCAACTGGTCGCTATCGCCCGTATAGATCAGCGCCGGCACCTTGACGTTGGCCAGGGCATGGCGGCCGAACATCAGGCTCAACGGCGCCATCAGCATCACCGCGCCCACCCGCGGGTCGGCCTGGGGCTCCAGTTCGCTGCGGTCGGCAATCAGCACGCCGTGGGTCTTGCAGGCGTCGGCATCGTTGGGGCGCTCCAGGCAATACTGGCGCAGGCGGTCCAGGTCGGGCCGAGCACCAGACAGGATCAGCGCCGTTTCACCCCCTGCCGAGTAGCCGATCACCCCCACCTTGCCGTCGTTCAAATAGGGCGCCAACAGCGCGTCTTCACGGGCAGCCGTGATCGCGGCGCTGATCTGCAAGGGCCGGCCATACAGGTTGCTCAGGGTGCCTAGGCGGCTGTGGTCGCTGGCGTTGTCGCCAGGGTGCACCACCGCCACCACCACGAAACCCTGGCGCGCCAGAGACGTTGCCAGGTAGTGCAAGGCCAGGGGGCTGCCGGTGTTGCCATGGGAAAGCACCAGCAACGGGAACTGGCCAAGGGCAACTGGGGCTTCTTCGGCCACCTCGACGGGGTAACCATCGATGCGCAGGGTGCGCGGCGTGCCGTGGGCGGGGTAGAACGCCAACGCTTGCATCGGCTGTGCATCGACCGGGTCGGCCAGGGTCATGTGGTGCAGGCCGGCCACCCAGGGGGAGGCCAAGGGGGCACCCTGGGCATCGAGCAACAGGCCAGCGCACAGAAACAGTGCCAGCAAGCAACGGGGAATGTTCATCGGCCGGCCATCCGCGCAGGGCGAGGGGATTACCTGATGATAGGACGCGGTGACCGGGCGGCAGATGAAATCTGGATGAAACAAATAACAACACCCGCCTGCTCATCGAACAGGCGGGTGCGCTGTGGCTGGCCGGATCAGGCTGCGGCGAACAGCTCGTTGGCAATCTGCGCCTGGGCAGCATCGATCGCCTTGCTGCGGTGTTCCGGGCCATAGGCCAGGCCATGGGCGCGGACGATTTCCAGGTCGGTGATGCCGATGAAGCCGAGGAACACCTTGAGGAAGTCTTCGTGGCCGGCACCGGTCGGCTGGCCGGCGTGCAGGCCACCGGCAGTGGATACCAGCACCACTTTCTTGTCACCGCACAGCCCTTCTGGGCCAGCTTCGGTGTAGCGGAAGGTCTTGCCGGCAACCGCGACGCGGTCGATCCAGGCCTTGAGCTGGGTCGGCACGCTGAAGTTGTACATCGGCGCGCCAATCACCACGGCATCGGCAGCCAGGAACTCTTCCAGGGTTTCGGCGCTGAGCTTGGCCTCGAAGGCCTGGGCGGCGTCACGCACGTCTTCCGGGGTGCCGCCAGCGACCAGGGTGGCCGCCGAGAAGTGGGCGATGGCGTCGGCGGCCAGGTCGCGGTAGACCACTTCGATGCTCGGGTCAGCGGCTTTCCAGGCTTGAACCACTTCGCGGCTGAGCTGGCGGGAGGCGGAATTGTCGCCCAGGATGCTCGAATCGATATGCAACAGTTTCATGGGACTCTCCTGTGAATGAAGACCGCGGCGGTGGGCGATCACGATGGAGAGAATCCTACCCAAGCGACCAATAGCTGATAAGCCGGTAAAAATGCGTTAGTTTGTCCCCCAGGTAGAACAGTGAGACAGCCATGCAAGACCTCAACGACCTCTTCTATTTCGCCCGCGTGGTCGAAGCCGGCGGTTTCGCCGCTGCCGGGCGCCAGCTGGGGATCCCCAAATCGCGCTTGTCGCGGCGCATCGCCGAGCTGGAAGAACGCCTCGGCACGCGCCTTTTGCAACGCACCACGCGGCAGTTGAAGCTGACCACGGTCGGTGAACGCTACCTGCACCATTGCCAGGCGATGTTGATGGAAGCGGAGGCGGCCGACGAGGTGGTGGCCAGCCTGAGCAGCGAACCGCGCGGCCGCTTGCGGGTGTCGTGCCCGGTGGCGCTGGCGCATGCCTTCCTGCCCGATGTGATCAGCCGCTTCCTGCAGCAGTACCCGCAGGTGCAACTGGACATGGTGCTGCTCAACCGCCGCGTCGACCTGATTTCCGAAGGCATCGACGTGGCCCTGCGCGTGCGCGACCTGGGCGACGAGGACCCGGCGCTGGTCACCCGCCGCCTGCGCCAGGCGCAGATGCAACTGGTGGCCGCGCCGGGCTTTGCCGACCATGTGCGCGACCCGGCCGAGCTGGCCAGCCTGCCGGTGCTCGGCGCCGCCGAGGCCGACCGGCTGGTGCACCTGCGCTTGCACGGGCCCAATGGCCGGGAGCAGGAAATTGCCCTGGAACCGCGCCTGGCCATCGACGACTTCGTGGTGCGCAACGCCGCCGTGCGCGCGGGGCTTGGTTTCACCGCCTTGCCCAGCATGTTCTGCGAAGAAGAGCTGGCACGCGGCGAACTGGTACGGCTGCTGCCGGATTGGTCGCTGCCGGGGGGCTACCTGCAGGCGGTGTACCCCCATCGGCGAGGCGTGTTGCCGGCGGTGCGGGTATGGATCGACCACCTCGCCGCCTCGTTCGAGGCCTGTGGAGAACGTTATGTCTAGGCAGAAGATGACCGAGGAGCAGGTGGCGGCGTTTTGCCTGAGCCTGCCGGGGGCACGGGAAGACTACAAATGGGGTGGCATCCGCGTGTTCTCGGTGGCCGGCAACAAGATGTTCGCGGTCATCGGGCTGGCGGGTGAAGGGCTGTCGTTCAAGGTGGGCAACGAGCTGTTTCTGGGCTATTGCGACCGCCCTGGGGTGCGCCCTGCGCCTTACCTGGCGCGGGCGCACTGGGTCATCATGCAGCCGCCCTACCCCATGGGCCGTGAAGAGCTGTGCGACCTGCTGCAGCGCTCGCACCAGCTGGTGGTGCGGCGCCTGCCCAAGCGCCTGCAGGTGGGCTTGCTGATCTAGGCCGGGCCCTACGACAGCAGGTGGTTGCCCAGAAACAGCCAGTCGGCCCAGAACACCTGGTGCAGCAGCACGATGCCCCAGAACACGGCCTGATACGACAGCTTGCGCGTCTTGTGCCGGAACAACTGCTGGGCCACCAATGCCCCCGGCCAGCCGCCGAGCAGTTCACTGGCATGCAGCACCTTTTCCGGCGTGCGCCAGCCGGCATTGCGCGCCTGCTGCTTGTCTTGCCAGTACAACAGCAGGGCCACCAGGCTGGCCGCCGGGTACAGCCCCAGCGGCAGCCACGACTGCCCGATCCAGGCCATCTGCAACGCACCCGCCAAGGGCAGCAGGCACAGCACAGCCAGCACCAGCAGCTTGAGGCGCATCAGCCGGCAGCCGTCGACCAGTTGACCCAACCGAACTGCCAGGTCGCCAGGATCAGCAGGCCGAACACGATGCGGTACCAGGCGAACGCCGCATAGCTGTGGTTGGCGATGAACTTGAGCAGCGCGCGCACCGCAATCATCGCGAAGATGAACGAGGTGACGAAGCCTACGGCGAACACCGGCAGGTCGGCGGGCTGGAACAGGTCGCGGTACTTGTAGCCCGAATACACCGCGGCACCGACCATGGTCGGCATCGCCAGGAAGAACGAAAACTCCGTGGCCGCCTTGCGCGACAGGCCGAACAGCAGGCCGCCGATGATGGTCGAGCCCGAACGCGAAGTGCCCGGGATCATCGCCAGGCACTGGACGAAACCGATTTTCAGCGCGTGCGTCCAGCGCATGTCATCGACGTGGTCCACTTGCACCCGGTGCGCACGGCGCTCGGCCCAGAGCATGATGACGCCACCGATGACCAACGCGGTGGCCACGGTGATCGGGTTGAACAGGTAGTGGTGGATCAGGTCGGCGAACAGCACCCCCAGCACCACCGCCGGCAGGAACGCCAGCAGCAGGTTGGCCGTGAAGCGTCGCGCTTTCGGCTGGCTGGGCAGGCCGATCACCACGTCGAGAATCTTGCGCCGAAACTCCCACACCACCGCCAGGATCGCTGCCAGCTGGATGATGATGTTGAACGCCATGGCCCGCTCACCGCCAAAACCGATCAGGTCGGCGACGATGATCTGGTGCCCGGTACTGGAGATCGGCAGAAACTCCGTCAAGCCTTCGACTACGCCTAAGATGATTGCCTGAAAGGCAGTCCAAAAATCCATTGTTCCCCCGTTGAAGCGCTGCTGCTTGCAGGCCCCTAGTTCTTGATTTGCTTGTATATGCCGTTCGCGGCGCGGATCTTTTACAGCGACTGTTGGAGTTACGCCAGTGGAAAAGTTCACCCAGGCTAAAGGTTTCATCCTGCGCGGCCGACAGCCTAGCAGAGCGGCCTGGCGATGGCTCGCCCGGCAGGCCGAGGTGCTATAAATAAATGGCACTTAGCCATTAGTCGGATACTGCACTGACGGCCAAGCGTGCTTGGATGCACTGAATAACAAGAACAATGCGGGAGTGCCGTTCATGAAGACCTTGAGGTCGATGTCGATCAGTCGCCGCCTGTGGCTGATTCTGCTGGTTGCGGTAGGCATGTTGCTGGTTCTGGGCCTGCTGATGCTGCGCCAGATCCACGGCGACCTGTACCAGGCCAAGGCGGAAAAGACCCGCCATGTGGTGCAGACCGCCGCCAGCGTACTGGCCTACTACCAGGGGCTGGAGGCCGCCGGCACGCTCAGCCGCGAAGCCGCCCAGCAGCAGGCGCTGCAGGTTGTGCGCGCGCTGCGCTATGACCAGGGCGACTATTTCTGGATCAACGACCTGGGGCCGAAGATGATCATGCATCCGACCAACCCCAAGCTCGACGGCCAGGACCTGTCCGCGATCCGCGACCCGGACGGCTTTGCGGTGTTCAACGAAATGGCCGCCCTCGCCCGCAGCCAGGGCGCCGGGCCGGTCAACTACCGCTGGCCCAAGCCCGGTGCCAGCGAACCGGTGGCCAAGACTTCGTACATTCAGCTGTTCCAGCCATGGGGCTGGGTCATCGGCTCCGGCGTCTACGTCGATGACGTGCAGGCCGAATTCGCCCGGCAACTGCGTGACGCCTCCCTGGTCGGCCTGGGCATCGCTCTGCTGATGGCCCTGGTGGTCATGCTGATCGCCCGCAGCATTGCGCGCCCGCTGCAGGAGGCGGTGCAGGCGATGGGCAATATCGCCAGCGGCGAGAGCGACCTGACGCGCCGCCTGGACACCCATGGCCGCGACGAAATCACCCAGCTGGGCGAACACTTCAACCGCTTCAACGGCAAGCTTCAGGGGGTGGTTGGCCAGTTGCAGGAAACCGCCCACGCCCTGGCCCACTCCGCCGGGCATGTCGGCGACAACGCCGGCGCCGCGCAGCAGCACAGTGCCCAGCAATCGCTGCAGATGGACCAGGTGGCGACTGCCGTCAACGAAGTCACCTACGCCGTCCAGGACGTGGCCAAGACCGCCGAGCAGGCCGCAGGCGAAATGCATGCCGCGCAACAGCAGGTGGAAAATGGCCAGCAGGCCATCCAGGGCAGCCTGCAGCAGATCGACCGCCTGTCGCTGACCATCGACCAGGCAGTGCAGGTGATCCGCGACCTGGCAGGGCACAGCACGCGGATCGGCGGCGTGCTGGACGTGATCCGCGCCATTGCCGAGCAGACCAACCTGCTCGCCCTCAACGCCGCCATCGAAGCCGCACGCGCCGGCGAACAGGGCCGCGGCTTTGCCGTGGTGGCCGACGAGGTGCGCCTGCTGGCCCAGCGCACGGCGCAGTCGACGGCCGAGATCCATACCATGATCGAGCACCTGCAGAAGCAGTCCGATGCCGCGGTCAAAGCCATCGACACCAGCAGCGAGGCGTCGCGCCAGACCGTCGAACAGGCCCGCGAGGCCGGTGCCAGCCTCAGCGCCATCAACCAGGCGCTGCACAGCCTCACCGCTCTCAATGCCTCGATTGCCAGCGCCACCCTGCAGCAGTCGCATGTGGTCGAGGAAATCAACCGCAACGTGCTCGACACCGCCGGGCTGTCGCAGCAGACCGCCGATGCGGCGCGCCAGTCGAGCGATGCCGGGCTGGCCCTGGGGCAGTTGAGCGAAGGCCTGGAGCAGATGCTTCGGCAATTCAAGGTGTGACCCCGTGCGGGGCGGTGCAGCCAGCCCACACGCTGCGCTACACCTGCCCTCGCCCACAGGCTACAATCGCGCCCCTTCCAAAGCAGCCAAGGATCGCCGATGTCCGGCCTCGAACTCATCGCCGCCGTGCTCGGCGTCACCGCCGTGTGGCTTACCGTCAAGCAGAACGCCTGGTGCTGGCCGATCGGCCTGGTGATGGTGCTTATATATGGCTGGCTGTTCTTCGATGTGAAGCTGTACTCGGGCATGCTCCTGCAAGTGGCCTACGCCGCGCTGCAACTGTATGGCTGGTGGCAGTGGAAGCGCCCGGGCCGGGTCGAAGATGCCCGCCAGGTCTCGCGCCTGGCGGTGCCGGCAGTGGCCGCCGGGCTGGCAGGCGGCCTGCTGCTGAGCGTGGCCCTGGGCGCGGCCATGGCCCACTGGACCGATGCCGCCCTGCCCTGGCTGGACGCCACGCTCACCGGTTTCAGCCTGGTCGCGCAACTGTGGATGGCGCAAAAGCGCGTGCAGTGCTGGCCTCTGTGGATCGTGGTGGACGTGGCCTACGTCGGCCAGTACCTGCACCAAGCGCTGTACTTCACCGCAGGCTTCTTCGCCGTGCTGACCTTGATTGCCGTGCGCGGCTGGCTGGAGTGGCGCCGCGACCCGGCGCTGCAGGCATGAAGGTCCTGGTGCTGTGTGGCCCCGAGTCCAGCGGCAAGAGCTGGCTCAGCGGCGAAATCCAGGCGCATTTCGGCGGCGTGGTGGTGGGCGAGTACGTGCGCCACTTTATCGACCGCGAAGGCCGCGACACCTGCTACGCCGATATCACCCCCATCGCCCAGGGCCAGCTGGCCTGGGAGGACCAGGCACGCCAGCAGGCGCCTGAACTGCTGATCCTCGACACCCACCTGCTCAGCAACATGCTCTGGAGCCGGGCGCTGTTCCAGGATTGCCCGGCGTGGCTGGAGCAGGCCCTGCTGACTCGCCGCTATGACCTGCACCTGCTGCTCAGCCCGCAAGGCGTGGGCTGGGTGGCCGACGGCCAGCGCAGCCAGCCGGACCTTGCCGACCGGCAACGCTTTTTCGCCGACAGTTTGGCCTGGCTGCAGCAGCATCGGCAGCCGCTGCAGGTAATAGAAGGTGACTGGCCGCAACGCAGCGCGGCGGCATTGCGCGCCGTGCAGGGCCTGTTGCAAGGTAAATCCCCGGTTTGCCCCACCGAGTGTTAACTCCCTGACACACCCAGGCGGGCGTTGAACCCCGTGTTTGCGGACTTCTTTCCCCAGGGCTGGGGAAGTGTCACGCAGCTGTTACAACGCCTGGAAGTGCCTTTGGCGCAACAGCCATAGCGGCAAATGGCCCCTGTTGGCCAAAATCTGTCTCAACGCTGATACAGGATTCTCCCAGCGCTGCCAGCAAGTTCATGCAACCCACTGATTCACCGGCAATATCCAAAAGCGGCACGCCTTCTGCTCTCCTCCTCGCAACGCCGATTCAGGCCAGCGCTGAAGAAGGATTGCCGTCATGGGAAAACTGGACAATGGCATCTGCCGCCTGTTGCTGGTCGGTTGTGCATTGGGCGCGGGCTTCAGCGTTCCGGTGCAGGCCGACAACGGCATCATCGTGATCACCCGCGATGTGCAGCCACGCATCGCCACCCGTGCGCCGCTGGCGCCCGACCCCTACCCCACCACCGCCAACGCCAACCCGTCCGCGCAAGTGCTCAGGCAAACCAACGAGCTCAGTGATGGCGACTTCGCCAACATCACCAGCGGCACCGGCATTTCCTCGCTGATCACCCAGCAGACCAACAACGTCGGCGGCAGCATCGGCACCCAGACCCAGCTGCCCAACCTGGCGGCCGGCCGTGGGTCAGGCTCCGGCAACGGCATTTCCAACATGGTCAACTCAAGCGTGCAGCGCGGCCTGGCGCCCCTGCAGATGCTGACCGGAGGCAAATGAGATGAGGCAGACGCTGTTTATCCTGGCCACCCTGTGCAGTGCCTCGGCCTTCGCCCAGTCGCCCGTTCCCGTGATCAACAGCGCCGACATCGACAGCTCCGGCGCGCAGTACCAAGGCAACTTCAGCGTCAACCAGGCGGCCGGCGACCTGCAGCAACAGGCCAACGCCCGCGCCATCGCCACCGGCACCCATGCCGCAGCGACCACGCAGATCCGCCAGCGCCAGCTGTCGATCATCGACCCCAACATGGGCGCCACCGCCAGCATCCAGGGCAATGCCTTCAGCCATGGCAACGGTGCCCTGGGCGTGAACCAGAGCGCCGGGGCCAGCACCCAGCAGGCCAACGCCCTGCGCATCAGCATCAGTACACAACCGCAAAGCATCGATGACAGCGTCCTGTTGCAGCAGAACGTGGCGCTGATCAAAAGCTCCGATCCGACTGATACCTCTCCCGGCTATCGCCATGTCACCACCGGTGACCAGGCATTCACCGGTAGCCGCGGGGTCATTCAGCTGAATCAGAGCGCCGGGGTGGGCAACCAGATGGCAAACACCCTGAGCGTACGGGTCCCGAACTGACCCGAAGGTGTAAGTAAGCACAACACTTAACCTAAAGAAGACGGAGAAACACCATGAAACCCTCGATGGCAATCAAGCCTCTGGTTTTCGCAATTGCTGCGGTCATGGCT
This sequence comes from Pseudomonas faucium, assembly GCF_021602585.1. Classification (GTDB taxonomy): domain Bacteria; phylum Pseudomonadota; class Gammaproteobacteria; order Pseudomonadales; family Pseudomonadaceae; genus Aquipseudomonas; species Aquipseudomonas faucium. The sequence goes on along the minus strand of NZ_BQIP01000001.1, from coordinate 162,291 downwards.
GTTGCTGCACAAGCGGATCAGAACGACCGGCGTGGCCATGGCCACAACAATAACCACACACCACCGGCAAAGCAGATCTACACCACCGCCACTGCCAAGGCGACTGATACTCAGCGCAGCACTGGCAACAAGATCCTCAACGAAGGCACCGTCAACGAAGCTGAAATGAGCAGCTCCGGCACCGGCGCGAGCGGCAACGTGGGCGTCAACGTGGCGGCCGGTAACGGCAACCAGCAGGACAACGCCGCGGCCATTGCCAACACCGCGTCCGACAACGCCGCAATCGACAACAGCTTCGTCTTCGGCAACTCCGAAGCCACTGCAAGCGTCCGTCAAACCAGCAACAACAACATCGTCAAGAACTGGTCGACCCAGAGCTCTGCGGTCATGAGTGGCTCGGCTGACGGCAGCAGCGGCAACGTTGGCATCAACGTGGCCGGTGGCGACCTGAACCAACAGAAAAACACCATGGCCATTGCCAACAACAGTGCCGCCATTGGCAACTCCACTGCCACCGCCAGCGCCAATCAGAACGGGCCTGGCCTGACCGTGGAAAACCGCGCCGATCGTACCTACTCGCTCGATACCCTGAGCTTCACCACCACCTCGAGCGGTTCGTCCTCGCGTAGCGGCTCGTTCGATGCGAGCGTCGACAAGAGCTCGAGTTCGAGCTTCAGCGTGTCTGGCAACCAAAGCAGCAGCGCCAGCGGTTCGAAGAGCAGCAGCTCCAGCGGGTCTAGCAGCATGACCGCCAGCGGCTCGAACAGCAGCAGCGCCAGCGGCAGCAACAATAGCAGCGCCAATGGTTCGAACAACTGGGCTGCCAACGGTACGGCGAGCACTGACCACAGCTCCTCGTCGAGTGCTTCGGTGAACGCTTCGCTCGATGCCAGCGCCTCGGGCAGTGCGTCTTCGTCGCAAACCTTCGGCAACTTCACGCGTTCGCGCAGCGGCGACTTCGACGCCTCGCTCAATGCATCGCTCGATGCATCGATCGACAAGTCGCACCAGTCGTCCAGCAACTCGTCGTTCGACACGGCCTTCAACTCGTCCTACGACAAGGCCAACGCCTCCTCGTATGACCACAGCCGCGACTCTTCCTATGACAAGGCCCGTGATACTTCCTACGAGAAGGCTCACGATTCGGCATGGGAAAAAGCCAACGCTTCGGCCTTCGAGAAGTCTGGCGACAAAGCCTCGCAATCTTCGGACAGCATCTCGAAGAGCTACAACGAGGCCAACTCGTATGACCTGAGCAACACCGTGTCCTTCCAAGTGCTGACCCCGACCGGCTGGGCCAACCCTGTCACCAACACCGCAACCCTCAGTGGTTCGGTCAATGGCGGCAGCGGCAACCTGGGCGTGAACGTGGCATCCGGTGTGGGCAACCAGCAAAGCAACTCGCTGGCCATCTCCAACACCTCGATGTAACTGCTGTGGCCTGGAGGCCCCCTTCGGGGGGCCTTCTTTCAACCAAACCCGTTGGGGGCATCGAACATGCGCATTATCGCCTTGGCGTTCTTGCTGTGCATGGCCAGTGTGAGCGAAGCAGCCCAAATGCCGCTGTCCGTCCTGCCGGGCGGCGCGGTGATCTACAAGCCCGTGCAAAGCATCCGCGAGCGCAAGTTCGCTGACCTTGTGCAACAGAAAACCGACTTCAGTTGCGGCGCCGCGTCGCTGGCGACCATCCTGCGCCAGGCCTACTGGCTGGACGTGGACGAACAACACGTGATCGAGGGCATGCTGGCCAACGCCGACCAGGACCTGGTGCGTACCCAGGGCTTCTCGATGCTCGACATGAAGCGCTACGTGGAAAGCCTGGGCATGCGCGCCCGCGGCTACCGGGTAGCCGCCGACACCTTGCACAGCATCCGCATCCCGGTGGTGGTGCTGATGGATATCCGCGGCTACAAGCATTTCGTGGTGATGCAGAAGGTCGACCAGGGCTGGGTCTACATCGGCGACCCGGTGCTGGGCCACAAACGCTTCAAGCTCGATGATTTCGTCAAGGGCTGGAACGGCATCATCTTCGCCGTGATCGGCCAAGGGTACGACAAGTCCAACATCTTGCTCGACCCGCCCCTGCCACTGAGCGCCAAGAATCGCATCAACAACTTCACCCCGGTGAAGGATGCAGAGTTGATGGACTTCGGCTTCATCCAAAGCGACTTCTTCTAATGACAAGGGGCAAGACGCCCCGGGAGCATCCCATGAAGACTTCATGCTGGCTCGCAGTCCTTTGCCTGGCTGCCAGCCTGCCGACCCAGGCACAGACGTTCAAGCCCATCGAACTGAAGGATCAGGAGCTGGCCAACCTGCGGGGTCGCTACGTATTGCCCGGGCGCATCGTCAGCTTCGGCGTGGTCATGACCAGCACCTGGCAGAACGCCAATGGTGAAGTGATCGGCGCCACCTCCTCGATGCAGATCCAGCATTCGACCCTGCAGCCGCAGTTCTATGTGTCGATGATCAATGAAAAAGGCGCCGGCACCTCGCACAACCAGGCCCCGGGCACCGGCACCATCACCGGTGGCAGCGGCCTGAACAGCACCGAGGGCGTGACCCAGGTGGTGCGCGCCGCCGGCGACTACAACGCGGCCTACAACGATGTCGGCATCAATGTCACCAAGGGCAACGAGGCGCCGGCCACGCCGCCGCAAGGCCAGGCCCTGGCAGCCGGCCAGACCCTGACCGGCGCCAACGGCGCAGGCTCCTTGAGCGTTTCGGCCAACGGCACCGGGGTTCAGCTGGGCATCGTCGCCAACAACAACCAGGGCAGCAGCCTGCAGCGGCTGGCCCAGGGTGGGCTGATGCAGAACACCACCCTGCTCGGCGCGGGCAACCAGGTGCGCAACCTGACCGAGCTGAATGTGGTGCTGCGCGACAACCCCTCGGCCGCAGCGCCGATGAACGCCAATCTTGATCAGCTCAAAGGTCTTCGCAACGGCGGATACTGATCTACGCTCAGTCTCATCGAACAAGTAGTCAGAAGGGACGGCTAATCCATGCATCGTTTGTTTACGTTGAGAGCTATCGTTTGTTTGAGTACCTTGGCCCCGGCCACTTTGCTTCAAGCAGCAACCGACCCCCAGGTCGAAGCACTGAAACAAGAACTGATCGCGCTCAAAGAGCGCTACGAAGCCCAACAGAATGCATTGATGGTGCTGGAACAACGCCTTCGCCAGGTCGAGGAAGCCCCGGCGGCACCTGCGCCCAAGCGCTTGACCAAGTCGCCGGCCGAAGGCGTCAAGGGGGCGCAAACCGTGGCCTCCGGGGCCCCTGGCGCGACTGGCAGCTCCTATGGCCAGTCGCTCAAGGACGATTCGGAACCGGCGCAAAGCGTGTCCAACCTGTATGACGAGGCCAGCGGCTTCTTCGGCGGCGGCAAGTTCAGCGTCGAAACCGGTGTGACCTACACCCACTACGACACCCGCGCCCTGACCCTCAACGGTTTCCTGGCGCTCGATTCGATCTTCCTGGGCAACATCAACATCGACCGCATCAAGGCCGACAACTGGACGCTGGACCTGACCGCACGCTACAACGTCGACCAGCGCTGGCAATTCGATATAAACGTGCCCATCGTCTATCGCGAATCGACCTATTCCTCGGGCGGTGCCGGCGGTGCTGCCGGGGTGAGCTCCGATGGTACCGTCACCCGCGACCCGATGATCGGCGACGTCAACGTCGGCGTGGCCTACAAGTTCATCGACGAGTCGGAAAACTGGCCCGATGCCGTCGCCACCCTGCGGGTCAAGGCGCCTACCGGCAAGGACCCTTATGGCATCAAGCTGATCCAGGACCCGGGCAACGACAACCTGGCCATTCCTGAAGACCTGCCGACCGGTAACGGCGTCTGGGCCATCACCCCGGGCATCTCGCTGGTCAAGACCTTCGACCCGGCGGTGCTGTTCGGCAGCCTGTCGTACACCTACAACATGCAGGATTCGTTCAGCGACATCAGCCCCACGGTCAACACCAAGGTGCCGGGCGATGTGAAACTGGGCGACTCCTGGCAGATCGGCGGCGGTATCGCCTTTGCCCTGAACGAGAAGATGAGCATGTCGTTCTCGGTCACCGACCAGTTTGCCCGCAAGAGCAAGATCAAGCCTGACGGCGGTGACTGGCAGTCGATCACCAACAGCGACTACAACGCGGCCAACTTCAACATCGGCCTGACGTTTGCCGCCAGCAACAACCTCACCATCGTCCCCAACCTGGCCATCGGCCTGACCGACGATGCCCCGGACTTCTCCTTCAGCCTGAAATTCCCCTACTACTTCTGACTTGCCATGGCGCAACCCGGCCCCCCGCGCGGGCCGGGTTTTGGTAACCAACCTTGTAGCCGACCGCTTTCCTGACAGCGTGCTGTTATCATCGCCCACTGCGATATGACATCTTGAAGTCAATTAAGGAAAGTTTTCGTGAAGAACCTGCTTGGCCACCCGCACTCCCGGCTCGTCGCCCTGGCGACCCTGGTGCTGGTGATTCCACTGACTGCGCGCGCCCTGCTGGGCTGGTCCAACCCGCTTGGCTACCTGTCGGACCTGGCCTTGGGCAGCCTGCTGCTCGTGCTGCTGCACCGTCGCCCCGCGTGGCTGGCCCTGCCCGTGCTGCTGGCCTGGGCGGCGCTGTGGGTGGCCTCGGCCGAGCTGGTGAGCGCTGTCGGGCGGCTGCCGAACAGTGGTGACCTGGCGTACCTGATCGACCCCCAGTTCATGGAAAACTCCACCGGCGGCGGCCTTGCCCATGGCTGGCTGCCCTGGCTCATGGCCGGGGGGCTGCTGGCCTGCTGTCTCAGCGCCTGGAGCACCCGCGCCCAGCGGCCTGCCGCGCTGCCGCGCTGGGCCTTGTGCATCCCGGTGTTGCTGTTCGGCCTGCACTGGGGCAGCCAACAGCTTGCCCCTTCGGACGCCGACCAGTGGCGCCAATACAGCCTCTCCCACCAGCTGCTGTCGGCAGGCGTCAACGACCTGCAACGCCGCGCCGTGGCCTGGGGCGGCCAGGAACAACCGATCACCCCCTTGCCCAGTGCCGGCCTGACCCAGGCCGACCTGCATGGCCAGAAGCTGCTGGCTGGCCCCGGCAGCGCCCGCAACCTGCTGGTGATCACCCTCGAAGGCATCCCCGGTGCCTACCTGCGGCCCAACCGCCAGGCCCTGCACAGCCGCTTCGACGAAGAGCTCATGCCCAACCTCAGCCGCTGGGCCGAGCGGGGCATGAACACGCCGGACTACGTGCTGCACACCCACCAGACCATTCGCGGCCTGTACGCCATGCTCTGCGGCGACTACGACAAGCTCGCCAACGGTACGCCCAAAGGCATGGAGCTGCTGACCCAGCAGCAACGCAACCTGGCCTGCCTGCCGTCGCAGTTGCGCCAGGCCGGCTTCAGCACCCACTACCTGCAAGGCGCTGGCCTGCGCTTCATGGCCAAGGACCGGATCATGCCGCACATCGGCTTCGACTCGGTGCACGGCCTGGAGTGGTTCAGCAATGAAAACTACCTGGAATTCCCATGGGGCAAGGACGACCGGGCTTTCTTCGAAGGCGCCCTGGACTACGTCGGTCAATTGCGCCAGCAAGACCGCCCATGGATGCTCACCCTGCTGACCGTGGGCACCCACCAGCCGTATTCGGCGCCGGCGGATTACCTGGCGCGTTACGACACGGCCAAACAGGCAGCAGTGGCCTACCTGGACGATGCTGTGGGGGCGTTTCTCGACAACCTCGAGCGCCAAGGGGTGCTCAAGGACACCCTGGTGGTGGTGACTTCGGACGAATCCCACGGCATCGACGGGGTGCGCCTGGCCTCATCGTGGGGCTTCAACCTGCTCCTGGCCCCGGAGCAGGCGCAACTGCCCCACCTCAAGCAAGGCACCTACGGGCACATCGACCTGACCACGTCGCTGCTCGACTACTTTGCCCTGCCGATCCCGGTCGCCCTGGGCGGGCGCTCGTTGCTGCGCGATTACGACAGTGGGCGAGAGATGATTTCCTACACCAATGGCATGCTGCGCTACCACGATGGCCAAGGCGTGTTCACCGAGTGCGACTTCCAGCAACGCTGCCGCCGCTATGCCAGCCAGGGCTTCATTGCCGACCAGGCCCGCTACCTCGGCCCGGCAGAGCGCCAGGCCGGCCCACAGCTCAACGCCCTGGCCGGGGTGCTCGACCAGTCCCTGCTGCAAACCCCACTCAACCTGCGCTACCAGTTCGGCGGCCCTTCGGCCATCCCGCTGCAGGCACGCATTCACGATGACTGGGCAGACAACCTGATCGGCGCGCAGTACCTGGAAATGCCGGAAGGCTCGCACACGCGGGTGCGGGTCAAGGTACGCGCCCTCGACCGCCAGCATGTGGCCTATATCCAGCTCAAGGCCAAGGAGCTGGAGCAGGACGTGCCGCTGGGCCTGCCCGAAGAGATTCGGGTCACGGCCGATGAGCCGCTGGAGATGGAGTTCGGCTTCGACAACCCGACCCTGCGCAAGGCATTTTCCTTCCACTTGCTGGGGTATGGCGGTGGCGAGGTCGAGGTCAGCGACTTCAGCGTCATCACGGCACTGCCAGGTGAAGAAGAGACGATCGAGGAACTGTCGGACGGGCATATCGCCCAGTCGAGCTGATCGATCGGCCGCCTGGGGTCAGGTTCAGCGAATCTGGTGTTTGTGCAGCAGCCGATAGAATGTCGGCCGCGACACCCCCAGCACCTTCGCGGCAATGCTCAGGTTGTTGCTGTGCCTGTCGAGCACATCGCACAGCGCCTGGCGTTCCGCGCGATGCTTGTAGTCTTCCAGGGTACCCAGCGGGTGCTCCTCCTGCTCCAGCACGTGCAAGCCCAGGTCCTGGGCTTCGATCTGCCGCCCTTCGGCCAGCACCAGCCCCCGGCGTACCCGGTTGGCCAGTTCGCGGACGTTGCCCGGCCAGTTGTGCCGCCCCATGGCGGCCAGGGCGTGGTCGCTGAAGGTACGCGGCCGGCGGCCGGTCTCCAGGCTGTAGAAGTGCGAAAAATGGTTGGCCAGCATCGACAGGTCACCATGCCGGTCACGCAAGGGCGCTGTCACCACCTGCAAGACGTTTAGCCGGTAATACAGGTCTTCGCGAAAACGCCCTTGCTCGATGGCTTTTTCCAGGTCCACGTGGGTGGCGGCCAGCACCCTCACATCCACGGGAATCGGCTGGCTGCCACCGACCCTCTCGATGTGCTTTTCCTGCAGGAAACGCAGCAAGTTGGCCTGCAACTCCAGCGGTAGGTCGCCAATTTCGTCGAGAAATAGCGTGCCGCCATGGGCCGCCTCGATGCGCCCTGCCTTGCGCTGATGGGCGCCGGTGAAGGCGCCCTTTTCGTGCCCGAACAACTCGGACTGGATCAGGTGTTCGGGTATCGCCCCGCAATTGATGGCGATGAACGGCATCTCGCAGCGTTGTGACTGGCGGTGCAAGGTGCGCGCCACCAACTCCTTGCCAGTGCCGCTCTCGCCACGGATCAGCACCGGCGATTCGGTGGGCGCCAGTTTGCCGAGCAATTTGCGCAGCTCCAGAATCGGCCGGCTGTCACCCAGCAGTTCATCCTCCAGGCCATTGATCGGCACACTGCCCTTGCCGCGCAGGCGCGCCATGCCAAAGGCCCGCCCCAGGGTCACCAGCACGCGTGACACGTCGAATGGCAAGGTATGGAAGTCGAAGAACCACTCGCAGACGAAATCGCCGACGTTCTGCATGCGCAGTTGGTCGGCATCGAGCACCGCAATCCATTCGGTATTGCTGCGCTTGATCATGTCCTTGACTGCGTCGGGGTGGCGCAGGTGCGAGGCCTGCAGGCGCAACAGCCCAAGGTCGCAGCGGTGTTCCAGGGCCAGGTCCAGGCTACAGCTGTGGACATCCCAGCCCCCACTCTCCAAGCCTGGTAACAAACGGTGACAATCATCGCACGGGTCGACGATGAGCAAGCGACGAAGGGCGGCGGATTCGTGCATGACCGTTCCTTGGCGCCAATTTGTGGTTTTTTACGTGAAAACAGTAAGTTGCGGCGCCGTTTTAACAGTAGCAACGAACTTGACGGTGCCCACTACCGTCTGTCTGCCCGATGCTGCAGGCATGAAGCACGTTCGGAATTTTTCAATTTAATTGACGTCACACGCGGCGCCGGAAAATAAAAACGGTTCAAATCAAAAAAAATTATCAACGCTGTGTGACTCCACCCCTAACTTGGAGCATCAGTACGAATAACCCCGCACTGCAGATCGCGATACGCTGAAGCGACGTAGCAGTAACGCGGACCTTCATTACGCTGTTGGGACCATAGAGAGACCGAACCATGAATGCCCCGCTCCGTGTCAACGAAGCCCTGCTGATTGCCGACCACGCTTTCGAACCCTTCCAGTGCGTTGCCTGGGATGCGCCCAACGGTACGGGCGAGCTGAGCCTGGCGGTGATCGACCGGACCAGCACCCGCATCGGCAGCAAGCAAGTGTCGTCGTCTACCTATTCGGACCCGGCGCAATGGGCCAGCCTGATCGAGGAAGTGCGCGCCGAACTGTGCCAGAAAGGCTATGACCTGCAACCCTGGTCGATGCCCAAGTAATCGCCACGGTGCACCGGCAAGTGCGTGCCAGGCACGCACTTGTACAACTTCCAGCCTGCCGTCGAGGCAACTTTTTTAATGCGACATAGTGTCGCGCCACGCCCGCCTTTTACAACTCACCTTATTAACTTGAACTGTTCCAGATGCTGGTAATCGGCCTGCAGTTGTTCAGCTAATTGCTGTGCACGCCCCAAGCGAACTGGCGCCAATTCCATGTCTACCAATAAGGTGGCGCAAGGCATCGGGTGCAGCTCTCCCCAGCGTTGCAGGCGACCATCGGTAAAGATCAGGCAACGCTGAAGCTCCTGCGGATGGGCTTTGCGCCTGGCGTTCAACCAGCGGCGCGCCTGGTCGAGCGCCTCGATCAACGGCGTTCCCCCGCCCGCCCCCAGCGCCTGCAACCAGGGCTGCAGTGCGGCTGATGCCTTGAGCCCATGCCGTTGCCAATGCGGCGCACCACCGCTGGCGGTGAGCAGCGCCAGCCGGGCGCGCTGGCGATAGGCCTGGTCGAACAATTCGGCCAGCAGGCCTTTGCTCTGCGCCAATGCCTGATGGCGCCGGGTCGAGGCGGACGCGTCGACGATCACCAACCACAATTGCGCGGCCTGGCCCTGGCGCAGCTGCCAGCACAGGTCCTGGCGCTGGCGAGGGCGCCCTTTCAGCAGCGTCGGCAACCAGGCCACACGGCCCTTGCCCGACAGCTGGGCACGGCCACGGCTGGCGCCGTTCAGTTTGCCGACACGGGGCATGGCATCCGCCACCTTGTTGCCCGGTGGGCGGATGCTCAGGGCTTTTTTGCCCAGTTCGGCACCTCGCGCCGAGCACCGCTGCTGACCGGCTCTGCCGGCAGCGCGCCCCAATCGCCCTGCCCGCCTTGCTGCTGCGTTTCGCCGCGGGCGCTGGCAGGTGGCGTGGAATGGGCGGTGGGTTCTGGCAGCTGGCGGCGCCGGTGGCGCAGGGCGAATTCGGCCACCGCCTCCACATCGCCTTGCTCGATCGCCTCGCCGCCGCGCCAGGCGCAATGCGCACGCGCCGCACGCAGCCAGACCAGGTCGGCACGCAGGCCGTCGACACCGGCGGCATAGCAACGCTCGGTGATCCACGCCAGTGCCTGATCGTCGAGGGCAATCGCCGCCAGCGCCTGGCGCGCCGCCTGGCAGCGCTCGCGCAATTGCGCCTGGGCCGCAGCCCATTGCGCGCAGAACGCCTGTGGGTCGCTGTCGAACGCCAGGCGGCGACGAATGATCTGCTGACGCGCTTCAGGGGCCGGCAACCCTTCGAGCAGCACATTCAAGCCGAAACGGTCGAGCAATTGCGGGCGCAGCTCGCCTTCCTCGGGGTTCATGGTGCCGATCAGGACGAAACGGGCACTGTGCTGGTGCGAAATGCCATCGCGCTCGATGCGGTTGGTACCGCTGGCGGCCACGTCGAGCAGCAGGTCCACCAGGGTATCGGGCAGCAGGTTCACTTCATCGACATACAGCACGCCACCATCGGCCTGCGCCAGCACACCGGGGGAGAACTGCGCCTTGCCCTGCCCCAGCGCGGCGTCCAGGTCCAGCGTGCCGACCAGGCGCTCCTCGCTGGCGCCCAGCGGCAAGGTCACGAAAGGCCCCTCGCCGAGCAGGTCCGCCAGGCCGCGGGCCAAGGTGCTCTTGGCCATGCCGCGTGGTCCCTCGATCAGCACGCCGCCGATCTTCGGGTCGATGGCCGTCAGGCACAGCGCCAGCTTGAGCGCGTCGGCGCCGACCACCGCAGCCAGGGGAAATTGCACGGGTTCACTCATTTCAAGCCTGTTCCTCGCCATCGAGCAGTTGTTCCTCGAGCGCTTCGCGGTAGTCGCCCGGCTGCTCCCAGAGCCCGCGTTGCTGGGCCTCCAGCAACCGCTCGGTGAGGTCGCGCAGCGCCTCGGGGTTGTGCTCGCGCATGAAGTCGCGGGTCGCCGGGTCGAGCACGTAGGCATCGGCCAGCGACTGGTAATGATGATCGTCGATCAGGTGCGTGGTGGCGTCGAAGGCGAACAGGTTGTCGACCGTTGCCGCCAGCTCGAACGCGCCCTTGTAGCCATGGCGCTTGGCCCCGTCGATCCACTTGGGGTTCAGCGCCCGGGCACGAATCACCCGGTTCAGCTCTTCCTTGAGGGTGCGGATGCGCGGGCGGTCGACCTGGCTGTGGTCGCCGTGGTAACTGGCCACCGGCGCACCGGCCAAGGTTTCGGACGCCGCCAGCATGCCGCCCTGGAACTGGTAGTAATCGTTGGAATCGAGCAGGTCGTGCTCATGGTTGTCCTGGTTCTGCAGCACCGCCTGGACCTGGCCCAGGCGCCGGGCGAACTGCGCGCGCGCCGGGGTGCCGTCGTCGCTGCCGCCATAGGCATAGCCACCATGGTTGAGGTAGACCTCGGCCAGGTCGTCGCGGCTGTGCCACAGGCGGCCGTCGATAGCGTTCTGCACACCGGCGCCGTAGGCACCGGGCTTGGCGCCGAACACCCGCCAGCCGGCCTCGCGTGCCGCCTGCTCGGGCGCCACGCCAGATGCCTGCAAAGTTTCGCGCTCCTGACGCACGCGGGCGGCCAGGGGGTTGAGGTCGGCGGGCTCGTCCAGCGCCGCCACCGCTTGCACCGCCGCATCGAACAGGCGGATCAAGTTGCCGAAGGCGTCGCGGAAAAAGCCCGAGACGCGCAAAGTCACGTCCACCCGCGGGCGGTCGAGCAGGCTCAGCGGCAGGATCTCGAAGTCATCGACGCGCTGGCTACCAGTGGCCCATACCGGCCGCACCCCCATCAGCGCCATGGCCTGGGCGATGTCGTCGCCGCCGGTGCGCATGGTCGCCGTGCCCCACACCGACAGCCCGAGCTGGCGCAGGTGGTCGCCGTGGTCCTGCAGGTGCCGCTCGAGAATCAGGTTCGCCGAGGCGAAGCCCAGGCGCCAGGCCGTGGTGGTGGGCAGGTTGCGCACATCCACGGTGTAGAAGTTGCGCCCTGTGGGCAGCACATCGAGGCGGCCACGGCTGGGCGCGCCGCTGGGCCCGGCCGGCACGAAACGCCCCGCCAGGGCCGCCAGCAAGCCGTTGATCTCAGCCGGGCCGCAGGCGTCCAGGCTCGGCGCTACCTGCTCGCACAAGGCGCGCAGCACCGCCTGCACCGGCTGCCAGCAAGGCTCGTCGGGTAGCTGCAGGGTTGCGCCCAGGGCCTGCTCGATCAGCTGCAACGCCAGCAGCTCCAGGCGCTCGCGGGTATCCCCGCAGCTGCGCCATGGCTCGTCGCTGATGGCCTGCAAGGCTGCCGGCCGTGGGCCGGCCCAGGGCTGGCCGAGGTCGCAGTCGAGCGGATCGAAGCCCAGCGCCAACGCCTTGGCCAGTGCGCGCAGCAGGCTGGCATTGCCCTCGCGGCCATCACCGCGTTCCACCCGCAGCAACGCCAGCAAGGTATCGACCCGCAGCCGCGCCTGGGGCGACTGGCCGAACACATGCAGGCCATCGCGAATCTGCGATTCCTTCAGGTCGCACAGGTAGGTGTCCAGCCGTGGCAGCCACACCGCGGCGTCGTCCAGCTGGCCTTCCAGCTGCAGCTCGCGGTCGATGTGGTTGGCCTTGACCAGTTCGAGGATATCGCGCTGCAGCTCGCGGGCACGCCGTGGGTCGAGCAGCTGCGCTTCGTAGAACTCATCGGCCAATTGCTCCAGGTGGCGCAGCGGGCCGTAGGTTTCGGCGCGGGTCAGCGGTGGCATCAGGTGGTCGATGATCACTGCCTGGGTGCGGCGCTTGGCCTGGGCGCCCTCGCCCGGGTCATTGACGATGAACGGGTAGATGTTCGGCAGCGGGCCGAGCAAGGCGTCCGGCCAGCACGTGGCGGACAGGCCGACGCCCTTGCCGGGTAGCCACTCGAGGTTGCCGTGCTTGCCGACGTGGATCAGCGCATCGGCGGCATAGGCATGGCGCAGCCAGAAATGAAACGCCAGGTAGCCATGGGGCGGCACCAGATCCGGGTCGTGGTACACGGCGCTGGGGGCGACCTGGTAGCCCCGGGCCGGCTGGATACCGACGAAGGTCAGGCCATAGCGCAAGCCGGCCACCATCAGCCGGCCACTGCGGTACATCGGGTCCTGCTCGGGCGGGCCCCAGCGTTCGAGCACGGCCTGGCGGTTGGCCGCCGGCAGGCGCTCGAAGGCTTCTTTATAGTCGGGCAGGCTCAAGCTCTGCGCGCACGGGCGCTGGTCGAGGTGATCGAGGTCGTTGGTCACACCGCCGAGCAGCTGGTGAATCAGCTGGGTGCCGCTGTGCGGCAGCTCGCCCAGCGGGTAGCCCTCGGCTTTCATGGCCTTGAGTATGTTCAGCGCGGCCGCCGGGGTGTCCAGGCCCACGCCATTGCCGATGCGCCCGTCGCGGGTCGGGTAGTTGGCCAGCACCAGCGCCACGCGCTTCTGCCCATTGGGCAGGCGCGCCAGCTCCACCCAGCGTCGCGCCAGTTCGGCGACGAAGTCCATTCGCTCGGGGTGGGCCCGGTAGCAGACCACATCGGACTGGCTGCGCTCGCTGCGCCAGGCCATGTCCTTGAAGCTGACTGGCCGGGTGATGATGCGCCCGTCCAGCTCCGGCAAGGCAATGTGCATGGCCAGGTCGCGGGCGCCCAGGCCCTGCTCGCTGGCCTCCCAGGCTGGCTGGTTGTCTTGCGCGCAGATCGCCTGCAGCACCGCGATGTCCCGGCGAAACGGGCGCAGGTTGGGGCGCTCCGGGCTGGACATGGCGAACCCGGTGGTATTGATCAGAACCTCGGCGCCCACGTCGTCCAGCCACTGCTCCACCTGCTCCAGGCAGGCGCTTTCCTTGAGGCTGGCGACCGCAATCGGCAGCGGGTTGAGCCCGGCCGCCTGCAGGCGCTGGCAGAACACATCGATGAAGGCGGTGTTGGCGGCCTGCAGGTGCGAGCGGTAGAACAACAGCGGCGCCACCGGGTAGTCGGGGTGCCACTGGCTGTACCAGGCATCGGGCGTGGCGCTGGCCTGGCTGGGGTGATACACCGAGGTGCGCGGCAAGGGTTGCGGCTCGCCCCAGGTGTAGTCACGCCCAAGCCATTGGCTGGCCAGGCAGTTGAACAGGTTGAGGGCATTGGCCTTGCCGCCCTGGCGCAGGTAGTGCCAGAGGCGCTGGGCTGCGTCGCCGGTTACCGTGCCCAGGTCGGTCAGCTCCGGGTCCGGGCGGTCATCGCCCGGCACCAGGATCAACTGCACGCCACGGGCAGCCAGTGCCACCAACTGCTCGACGCCATAGCGCCAATAGCCGACGCCGCCGTGCAACGACACCAGGATGACCTTGGCGTGGCGCAGCACCTCGTCTACATAAAGGTCGACCGAGGCATGGTTCTGCACCTGCATCGGGTTGGCCAGGCGCAGGCTGGGGAAATCATCGGGCAGTTGCTCGGCGGTTTCGGCGAGCAATGCCAGGTGCGAGTCGCCGCTGCAGAGGATCACCAGCTCGGCGGGTGTCTGGCCAAGGTCGGCAATGCTGTCGTCCGGCACGAAGCCGCCGGGCTGGGTCCGCAGCAGGTGCATGGGTCAGGCGCCCAGGGCCTGGCGCAGGCGCGCTTCCAGTTGCACGGCATCGAGGTCCTGGCCGATCAGCACCAGGCGCGTGATGCGCGGCTCGTCGGCACGCCAGGCGCGGTCGAAGTGCTTGTCGAAACGGGTACCCACGCCCTGCACCAGCAGGCGCATCGGCTTGCCGGGGATGGCGGCAAAGCCCTTGGCACGCAGGATGCCGAACTCCACCACCAGTTGCGTCAGGGCGTCGAGCAGCAGGCTTTCGTCAGCTTCGGGCAGGTCGATGGAGATGGAGTCGAAGGCGTCGTGGTCATGGTCGTCATGATCGTCGCCGTCATGGTGCGAATCGTGGTGCGTGCGGCGGCCGTCGATGTGCTCCTCGGACTCGGCGCCCAGGCCCAGCAACACGTCCAGTGGCAGGCGGCCGCTGCTGGCCTCGATCACCTTGACCGCAGGCGGCAGCTCTGCGGCCACTTCGGCGCGCACCTTGGCCAGGCCTTCGGCATCGATCAGGTCGGCCTTGTTCAGCACCACCAGGTCGGCGCTGGCCAACTGGTCGGCGAACAGCTCGTGCAGTGGCGATTCGTGGTCCAGGTTGGGGTCGAGCTTACGCTGCGCGTCGACCTGGTCCGGGTAGGCGGCAAAGGTGCCGGCAGCCACGGCCGGGCTGTCGACCACGGTGATCACCGCATCGACGGTGCAGGCAGTGCGGATTTCTGGCCACTGGAAAGCTTGAACCAAAGGCTTGGGCAAGGCCAGGCCGCTGGTTTCGATGAGGATGTGGTCGAGGTCGCCACGGCGGGCCACCAGCTCGCGCATGACCGGGAAGAATTCCTCCTGCACCGTGCAGCACAGGCAGCCGTTGGCCAACTCGTAGACGCGGCCGCTGGCCTCTTCTTCACTGCAGCCGATGCTGCATTGCTTGAGAATCTCGCCGTCGATGCCGAGTTCGCCGAACTCGTTGACGATGACCGCGATGCGCCGGCCCTGGGCATTGTCGAGCATGTGCCGCAGCAAGGTGGTCTTGCCCGAGCCGAGGAAGCCGGTGACGATGGTGACGGGGAGCTTGGCCAGTGTTTTCATGTCGCGTTGCCCTTGGCAAATGGCGCGGGCATGCGGGACGAAAGCCACGGGCCAGGCCGGCCGGGCTCGTTCGCCACCGGATCACCCCGCCCGGTTGAAAGTCGAAAACGTGTCGAGGCAGGTCTCCTGGCTTGCACCGTCGCGGCCCGTTCGATGAACGGGGCCGGGTAGGACGACGCCTTCCCGCGCTGGGGCGCAGTGGCTGTGTCGTTCCGTTGCCGGTGCTTACAGTTGCGGGGGCAGCCGCGGCTTGAACCGCGTTCCCGTCTTAGCTTCGGCGTGGCCGAAGAACCTCGAAGCGGCAAGGCTACGCGGGGGGTGGCGGGTGGTCAACTGATGCCGTGGTTTTGTCGCCTCTCGCGCCGCCGTAATAACTTGCAACCAATTGACGGAAACCCTGCCCCGTGGTCTCCTAACGCCTTGCGTTCAGGTGCCCCCTTGGGGGTGAAACGGGAAACCGGTGCGTCGCAGGCCCTGCAACAGGGCCGGACCAGGCCGGTGCTGCCCCCGCAACGGTAAGCGAGCGAAGCGTCTAGACCACTGTGCCACGTCGTAGGGCATGGGAAGGTGATGCTTTAAAGGAGCCCTGCTCCTCCTCGCAAGCCCGGAGACCGGCCTGGCGTCACATGAACACCCCGCGGTGGGCGGGCGCTGTCGCATTCCCTCGGGCGCCTCGCGCCTGGGGCTGCCGCGCTTGCCCGTTGAGCTCAAAACAACAGAGGAACGCGTCATGCCCATCACCAGCGCCAAGCACAGCATCGCCACCCCCGTCACCCTCAGCCAGCGCGTCGTCATCGCCGTAGGGGCCAGCCTGCTGGGCCTGTGCCTGGTCTACTTCGCCGGTTTCTCGCACATCGAGGCGGTGCACAATGCCGCCCACGACACCCGCCACAGCGCCGCATTCCCTTGCCACTGAGGCCCGCCCGATGATCAAGCGCATTGCCCGCACCGCCGGGTTCAGCGGCCTGCTCGCAGCCTTGCTGCTGACCCTGCTGCAAAGCTTCTGGGTCGCCCCGCTGATTCTCCAGGCAGAAACCTACGAGACCGCCGCCCCTGCCGCCGAGCACCACAGCCATGACGGCGAAGCCGTCGCGGCCCACGAACACAGCGCCGAGGCCTGGTCGCCGGAAGATGGCTGGCAGCGCATCCTCTCGACCACCGGCGGCAACCTGGTGGTGGCTGTCGGCTTCGCCTTGATCCTGGCCGCCCTGTACAGCCTGCGCGAACCCAACCGGGTGAGCACCGGCGCGCTGTGGGGCCTGGCCGGCTTTGCGGTGTTCTGCCTGGCACCCACCCTGGGCCTGCCGCCCGAGTTGCCTGGCACCGCGGCCGCCGACCTGGGCCAGCGCCAGAGCTGGTGGATCGGCACCGCAGCCGCCACTGCGCTGGGGCTGGCGTTGCTGGTGTTCGCCCGGCACTGGCTGCTCAAGGTCGCCGGCGCGGTGCTGCTGGTAGTGCCGCACGTCATCGGCGCGCCGCAGCCTGAAGTTCACCAGAGCCTGGCGCCCGAGGCCCTGGAAACCCAGTTCAAGATCGCCTCGTGGCTGACCAATGCCGCGTTCTGGGTGGCCCTGGGCCTGCTCAGCGCCTGGCTGTATCGCCGCGCCCAGCACGCCTGATGGCCGCTGAAGCAGCCCTGCCGGCGCTGTACGCCGGCTTCGGCTGCCGCCGCGGCTGTTCGCTGGACCACCTCGACACCCTGCTGCGCCAGAGCCTGGCTGCCCACGGCCAGGCCCTGGGCACGCTGCGCGGCATTGCCACGATCAGCCTCAAGGCCGATGAGCCGGGGCTTGAGCAGCTGGCCCTGCGCCTCGGCTTGCCCCTGGTGGTGTTCACTGCCAGCCAGTTGCAGGCTTTCGAACCGTTGCTCACCCATCGTTCGGCCTCTGCCTACGCCCACAGCGGCTGCTGGGGCGTTGCCGAAAGTGCGGCCCTGGCCCTGGCCAGTCGCGAGCACGGCAGCGCCAGGCTCAGGGTAATGCGGCAATCTTCAGGCGCCGCTACCGTCGCCCTGGCCTGCGGCGGATAATCGCTTCAACCATTTACCTGCAAGGAATTTCCATGACGGTCTACTTCATCGGCGCCGGCCCCGGCGACCCGGAGCTGATCACGGTCAAGGGCCAGCGCCTGATCCGTCAGTGCCCGGTGATCATCTATGCCGGCTCGCTGGTGCCGCCGGCGGTGCTCGAAGGCCACCAGGCCGAGACGCTCATCAACAGCGCCGAGCTGCACCTGGAACAGATCATCGAGGCCATCCGCGCAGCCCATGAACGGGGCCAGGACGTGGCGCGCGTGCACAGTGGCGACCCCAGCCTGTACGGCGCCATCGGCGAGCAGATTCGCCACTTGCGCGAGCTGGGCATCGACTACCAGATCATCCCCGGGGTCACGGCCACCGCGGCCAGCGCCGCTTTGCTGGGCTGCGAGCTGACCCTGCCGGAGGTGGCGCAGACCGTCATCCTGACCCGCTATGGCGACAGCTCGCCGATGCCGGCAGGCGAGCAGTTGGCCGACCTGGCCCGCCACGGCGCTACCCTGGCCATTCACCTGGGGGTCAAGCACTTGCCGCGCATCGTCGAAGAGTTGCGCCCCCACTACGGCGCCGATTGCCCGATTGCCGTGGTCCACCGCGCCACCTGGCCGGACCAGGACTGGGTGCGCGCAACCTTGGCCGATATCGTCGAACAGGTCGCGGCAAAAGGGTTTCGTCGCACAGCGCTGATCCTTGTCGGCCACGTGCTGGGCGATGCACCGTTTGCCGAATCGGCCTTGTACCGCGCCGGCCACGCGCACCTCTACCGCCCCGGCGGCTGAGCATTGCCAACGGCGCACCTGGCAGCGCAGACTCCGGGATCGTTCCCGCCTACCGGAGTCACGCCCATGCTGGAGCTGCGCCCCAACTGCGAATGCTGCGATGTCGACCTGCCCGGCGACAGCCTTGAAGCATTCATCTGTTCGTTCGAATGCACCTTCTGCCGAAGCTGCAGCGAATCTCGCCTGCATAGCCGCTGCCCGAACTGCTCCGGCCAACTGCTGCCGCGCCCGGCGCGGGTCGGCCTGGCATTGAGCAACAACCCGGCATCGACGCTACGCATACGCAAACCTCACCCCGCCTGCCAATAACCCCCCTCCAGCACGGGCATCGTCGCCTTCGCGCGATGCCTGGCGCGCTTTTTTGTAGGATTTTTCCACAATAACCGCTCGGTTGTTCAACAGATCTATACTCGCCATTACCAAGTATCCGGAATGGCCGTATCGTGCTGCGCTGCAGAAAGAACTTGCAGGCATATTCCTGATTAAGCACAGGAAATGGTCCACATTCCGACAGGAGTTAACTTCATGACAACCGTGTTGATCGTTGACGACCACCCCATCGTCAGGCTGTCCATGCGCCTGCTGCTGGAGCGCGAGCGCTTCCGCGTCGTTGGCGAAGTAGGCAACGGCAGCGAAGTGGCGCAGGTAGCGCGCGAACTGCGTCCCGATGTGGTGGTACTGGACATCGGCCTGCCCGGCCTTGATGGCATGGAGGTCATCAAGCGCCTTCAGCAGCTGGAACCCGTACCCAAGATCATGGTGCTGACCGGGCAGGCCACCGACCTCTACGTGCGCCGCTGCCTGGACGCTGGCATTGGCGCATTCGTGACCAAGGATGAAGACCACGAAGCATTGATCTTCGCCCTCAAGGCACTGATCAAGGGCTACTCCACGTTTCCCCAGATGTCGGTCAACAGCAACACCCTCGACAGCGAACCCAGGCGCCTGGAAAGCCTGTCCAACCGCGAGATGGAAGTGTTGCGCCGCCTCGCCCGGGGCGAGAACAACAAGCACATAGGCGGCAGCATGAACCTCAGCGCCAAGACCATCAGCACCTACCGGGGCCGCATCATGGAGAAGCTCAAGACCGAATCGCTGGTGGAAATGGTCGACCTGGCCAAACGCAACCACGTCAACTGAGCGCCCCTCTCGCGATGAAGCGCTACTCCACCGGCGTGCTTTTGGCACTGTGCCTGGCGTGCTGCCCCCAGCAGGCACTCGCCGATGCCGAGCCGCGCCAGTTGCTGGCGCGCGCCACCAGCGTCACCCAGCCACTGCAACTGGACAGCCAGGACCGCCAGTGGCTGCAGCAGCGCAAGGCCCTGCGGCTGGGCAGCTCCCGCCCCGACTACCCACCCTTCGAAATCAACATCAGCCCGTCCGACTACGAAGGCCTGAGCGCCGATTTTGCAGGCCTGATCGGTGAGCAGCTGGGTATCCCGGTGCAGGTCATGCGCTTTGCCAGCCGCCACGAGGCGATCGCCGCCCTGCGCGAGGGCAAGATCGACCTGCTGGGCAGCTCCAACGGGTTCGAGGCGGCCGATGCCCAGTTGAGCCTGAGCGAGCCTTACGCCGACGACCTGCCAGTAATCGTCACCCGTGAAGACCGCAGCCTCAGGGACAACCCGAGCCTGGCCGGCATGCGCCTGGCGATGGTCGACCACTACTTGCCCGGCGAGACGGTCCGCAACCTCTACCCCAATGCCCAGCTGAGCCTCTATCGCTCGACCCTGGCCGGCTTGGCGGCGGTCGAGCTGGGTGAAGCCGACGCCTACCTGGGCGATGCCATCAGCACCGACTACCTGATCGGCAAGAGCTATCAAGGCACGGTAAAAATCGACAGTTTCTGCCAGGCCAAGCCCGGCACCTTCTCCTTTGCCCTGGCCAACGACAACCCACGCCTGCGCCGCCTGATCGATGCGGCCCTGGACAGGATCACCGAAAGCGAACGGCTGAACATCCTGCGGCGCTGGACCAGTGGCAACACCAGCCTCTTGCTGGAGCGCCACCTCTCGGCCCTGAGCGATGAAGAAAAGGCCTGGATCCAGCGCCACCCGACGGTCAGCGTGCTGGTCGACCCGGCCCTGGCGCCGCTGACCTTCAACGATGCCCAGCAGCGAACCAGTGGCATTACCGTCGACCTGCTCAAGCAGATCACCCATCGCACCGGCCTGCAGTTCACCCTGATCGAGCGCAACAGCGTGCAGGCCATGGTCGAGCAGGTGGCGCGCGGCGAAGCGCAGATGATCGGCGCGCTGGGCTATGGTGTCGATCGCGCCAGCCAGTTGCGCTACACCCGGCCCTACCTGGTCAGCCCCAGGGTGCTGGTCGCGCGCAACCAGGCAGCCTGGCCACTGCAGAGCCGCGACCTGGATGGCAAGCGCATCGCCCTGCTGCGCGGCTCGCCCTTGCGCGCCGAGGTACTGCGCCAGTACCCCAATGCCACGGTGATCGAAGCCAAAAACCCGCTGGCCCTGATGGAATCGGTGGCCACCGGCGAAGCCGACGTGGCCTACAGCAGTCACATCAATGCCACCTACTACATCAACCATGTGTTCAAGGACCAGCTGCGCATCGCCAGCGTGCTGGGCGACGACCCGGCGGCCGCCGCGTTCGCCGTAGCCCCCGGCCAGCCCCAGCTGCAGGCCATCCTCGACAAGACCTTGCTGAGCATCCCCCCCGAAGAGCTGGACCAGTTGGTCAACCGCTGGCGTACCAGCTCGCTGGTCAGTGACGGCCCCTGGCGCAATTACCGAACCTTGGCACTGCAGGTACTGGTGCTCTCGGCCCTGCTGCTGGCCGGGGTGGTGTTCTGGAACAGCTACCTGCGCAAGTTGATCCACCAGCGCACCGAAGCCCAGCATGCCCTGCAGGCCCAGCTGGGCCTGAGCCGCGGCCTGCTCGAACAACTGCGCCAGGCCAAGGACGACGCGGAACAGGCCAGCCACACCAAAAGCACCTTCCTGGCCACCATGAGCCACGAAATACGCACCCCCATGAACGCGGTGATCGGCTTGCTCGAGCTGGCCCTGGAAGACAGCCGGGTCAGCCGCTGCGACCCGCAGACGCTGCAGACCGCGCACGATTCCGCCGTCGGCCTGCTGGGCCTGATCGGCGACATACTGGACATCTCGCGCATCGAATCCGGCCACATGACCTTGCAGCCCGTGCCCACCGACCTGGTCGAGCTGGTACGCGGCACCTTGCGGGTGTTCGAAGGCAATGCACGCAGCAAGGGCCTGCACCTGCACAGCGAGCTGCCGCAAGGGCCGGCCTGGGTCATGGCCGACCCGCTGCGCCTCAAGCAGATCCTCTCCAACCTTCTGAGCAACGCCATCAAGTTCACCGATCGCGGTGAAGTGCATACCCGCCTGCAACTGCAGCCAGGCTCCACGGCCGATGACGTGCAAGTGGCGCTGTGCGTGCGCGACACCGGCATCGGCATCGGCGCTGCTGACCAAACCCGCCTGTTCAGCGCCTTTGCCCAGGCCGAAGGCCCGCGTGCCCACCAAGGCGCCGGCCTGGGCCTGGTGATCAGCCGCACCCTGGCCGAACTGATGGGCGGCGAGCTGCAACTGCAGAGCGTGCAAGGCGTGGGCACCCTGGTGGACGTCAAGTTGCAATTGCCCGGCTGTGCGGCGCCCCTGCCCGCCGAGCCTGGCAGCGCGCATCAGGAACACGCAAGCAGGCCGCTGAACATCCTGGTGGTAGATGACTACCCGGCCAACCTGCTGTTGCTGGAGAAGCAGCTCGATACCCTGGGCCATCGGGTCACGCTGGCAGAACATGGCGAAGCGGCGCTGGCGCTGTGGCAACAATCGTCATTCGACCTGGTCATCACCGATTGCAGCATGCCGGTGATGGACGGCCATGAGCTGGCCCGGCGCATCCGCCAGCTGGAGCAGGCCCGCGGCACGCCTGACTGCTGGATTCTCGGCGTCACCGCCAACGCCCAGGCCGAAGAGCGTGAACGCTGCCTGGCCAGCGGCATGGACGATTGCCTGTTCAAACCGATTGGCCTGAGCGCGCTGAAAATGCACCTGCCCCAGGCCCGCAGCGATGCAGCCGCGCCCGCCGAACGGGCCAGCGGGTTTGCGCTGAACGAATTGCACCACCTGACCCAGAATGACCCGCAGCTGATCCGCCACCTGCTCGAGCAGCTCACGCAAACCGCCGCAGAAGACCTGGCCACCCTGCGGGCCCTGGGCCCTACACCGCAGGACGACGCCCTGGGGCGCATCACTCACCGCATCAAAGGCGGCGCCAAGATGCTCAAGGTGCGCGGCGTGGTGAGCGACTGCGAAGCGATCGAGCGCGCCCAGGCGCAGGGTTTGCCAACCGAGGCGCTGCAGGCGCAACTGGAAGCCAGCCTGACGACCCTGCAGCGCGAACTTGCCGACACCCTCAGTGCAGTTGCAGCGTCGAGCTGATCTGGCTGATGGCATCGACCACGTGGCGTGAGCCCTGCTGAATTTCCATGATCACGGTGCCGGCCTCGTTGGCCAGTTCCACACCGCGCCCGGTCCGGGTCAGGCTCGATTGCATGCTGGCCACCGCCGTCAGCGACAGGTCATGGTTCTGGCGCACCACATCGACGATTTCCAGGGTCGCCTTGCTGGTGCGCGCCGCCAGGCTGCGCACCTCGTCGGCCACCACGGCAAAGCCGCGGCCGTGCTCACCGGCACGGGCGGCCTCGATGGCGGCGTTCAGCGCCAGCAGGTTGGTCTGGTCGGCGATGCCGCGAATGGTCAGCACGATCTGCCCGATCACATCCGACTGCTTGCTCACCGCATCGATGCTGCGCGCGGCATCGTTGAGCTCCTGGGAAATCTGCTCGATCACCTGCACGGTCTGCTGGACGACCTCGGTGCCTTTGCGCGCACAGGCGTCGGTCTGCACCGAACTGGCATGGGCCGCATCCGCCGCGCTCTGCTGGGTACTGACCTGGGCGGTGATGTCGCTGGCGAACTTGACCACCTTGTACAAACGGCCCTTGCTGTCGAAGATCGGGTTATAGGAGGCCTCCAGGTACACCGTCTGGCCCTGCTTGTTGACCCGCTCGAAGCGATGGGAATGGTATTCGCCACGGTTGAGCGACGCCCAGAACTCGCGGTACTGGGCCGATTCACGCTCGTGCGGGTGGCAGAACAGCCCGTGATGGCGGCCGGTGACCTCGTCCATGCGATAGCCCATGGTCGTGAGGAAGTTGTCGTTGGCCGTTATCACCCGCCCCTGCGGGGTGAACTCGACCACCGCCATGGAGCGGCCGATGGCCTTGAGCAGGCTCTCGCTTTCGTGCTCGTCCTTGACCCGCTGGCTGATGTCGGACGCCACCTTGATCACGCTGGTGACCTGCTGGCGCTCATCGACCACCGGCATGTAGCTGGCTTCGAGCCAGACCTCGCGCCCGGCCTTGTCGACCCGCTCGAAGGTGCCGCTGATCGCCCGCCCCTCGCCCAGCTCGCGCCACAGCTGCTGGTATTCGGCGCTCTTGGCATAGGCCGGGTCGCAGAACACCCGGTGGTGCTTGCCGCGCAATTCCTCGGCGCTGTACCCCATGGCCTGGCAGAACTGGGCATTGGCATCGAGGATGGTGCCGTCAGGCGTGAACTCGATGATCGCCATGTTTCGGCTGATCGCCGCGAGCTTGGCCTGGCTCTCTGCCAGCGCCTGGCGAATGCGTTGAATCTCGATCAAATCGGATTTGCGATGGAAATCGAACATGGCGCCGGGGTCCTATGTACGCAGGGTTTCCTGAGCATAGATCGGCGCAAGCGGCATGCAAGCACACTGCTATCACTTAGTGAATAGTCAATCTGTCATAAAGGCTGGCATGCCCGCGCCAGGCGGCTCAGGAGCTTTCCCGCACCATCAGTTCAAAGCCTAGATCCTGCTGCTCGGCCGCAACTCGCCTGCCATCGAGCAAGGCCAGCAACGCCTGCGCCGCGCTCCGACCAACGGCAGCGCGCGGCGTGCGAATCGAGGTCAGCCGAGGCACCATGTGCGCCGATGCCGGCAGGTCGTTGAAGCCGACCATCGCCACCTGGCGCGGCACCTCGATACCTTGGCGCAGCGCCTGCAGCACCGCGCCCTGGGCCAGGTCGTCGTTGCAGAAGAAAATGCCGTCCACATCCGGCGCCTGTGCCAGCAACTGGCTGAACAGCTCGCTGCCGAGCGCGATCGACGAAGGCTGTGGCGCCAGGATTTCCAGCTCGGTTGCCTGCATGCCAGCCTCGGCCAGGGCCTGGCGGAAGCCCTCGGCGCGCTGCATCACCCGCGGGTCGAGTTGCGCCGCGATGAACGCCAAGCGCCGCCGGCCGCGCTCGATCAGGTGGCGGGCGGCGGCGCGGCCGGCCTGCTGCTGGGAAAAGCCCACCGACAGCGCCCCGGGCGCGCCGCCCAGCTCCATCATGTGCACGCAGGGCACGCCACTGGCGGCCAGCATCTGGCGCGAGGCATCGCTGCGGTCGAAGCCGGTCAGCAGCATGCCGCAGGGCTGATAGGCCAGGTAGTTGCGGATCAGGTTTTCTTCTTCGTCGATATCGTAGTGATAGTTGCCGATCAGCACTTCCAGCCCACGCGGGCGCATGACCTCGTGGATGGCCTCCAGGGTGTCGATGAACAGCTGGTTGGACAGCGACGGGATCAGCACCACCACCGACTGGCTGCGCGCCGAGGCCAACGCCCGGGCAGCCGGGTTGGCGACGTAGCCCAGGCTCGCCGCAGCGGCAATGACCTTTTCCACCAGCGCCGGGGCCACCGTGCTGACGCCGCGCAAGGCGCGTGAAGCGGTAATCGGGGAAACCCCGGAGAGCCTGGCGACTTCTGCCAGCGTGGGACGACCGGTGGTGCGAGAGCCTGTACGGGACATGGATGTTGTAATTTTACTACTTGCCAAGGGAGGGGAACGGCCACTAAGGTAGCGCTGTCTCAGGACGCAGGCAATGTAATCTTTGGGAGTGGCCACTACACGCACTCTGCCAAGCGTCCATACTGCGTAAGGACAAAATCAATAACACCGGGGGGTGGCGTTTCGTCTATGCCGAGACAGCGCTACCTCACCCCGCAGGAGGTACTGAATGAATGCTCCCCTGTCCGCCATCGTGGTGATGGGTGTGGCCGGCTGCGGCAAAAGCAGCATCGGCGCCGCCATCGCTGCCAGAAGCGGCGGCCGCCTGATCGAAGGCGACGCGTTTCACCCTGCCGAGAACATCCGCAAGATGAGCGCCGGCATCCCCCTGGACGACAACGACCGCGCCGGCTGGCTGGTGCGCCTTGGCCAGGAGCTGCAAGCCACGGTCAGCGCCGGTGAGCGGCCCATCCTCACCTGTTCCGCGCTCAAGCGCCGCTACCGCGACACCCTGCGCGAGGCGATGCCGGCGCTGGGCTTCGTGTTTCTCGAGCTCACCCCGGCAGAAGCGGAAAAACGCGTGCTCGCCCGCCCCGGCCACTTCATGCCGGCGAGCCTCATCGAAAGCCAGTTCGCTGCGCTTGAGCCGCCCCACGACGAAGCCCTGACCCTGCCGCTGGATGCCACGCAGCCAGTTGCCGCCCTGGCCGAGATCGTCGACGCCTGGCTAAAGCCCTGCGGTGAGCGGACCCTGGCGCGGACCGCCTGAACCGGCGGTTTTTCCGGCTCACCTGAGACAGCGCTGTCTCGACGCCTGAAGGCGGCGAAAGTTCAATCAAGCAACGCCAAAAAACAACGATAAGACCGAGGCATAACCACCATGTTCGGACTGGCTACAGATACCTACCTGCTGCTCGACGCGCTGGTAACCATCGTCGGGCTGATTCTGCTGATCACCCATTTCAAAGTGCACCCCTTCGTCGCCCTGACCCTGGCCGCAGGCTTTCTCGGCCTGACTTCCGGCATGCCGGTGGCCAAGGTCATGAAATCGTTCCAGGACGGGTTCGGCGGGGTGCTCGGCTTCGTCGGCATCGTCCTGGCCCTGGGCACCATGCTCGGCAAGCTGATGGCCGACTCCGGCGGCGCCGACCAGATCGCCCAGACGCTGATCCGCGCCTTCGGCAAGAAGAACGTGCACTGGGCGATGATGTTCGCCGCCTTCCTGGTCGGCATCCCGCTGTTCTTCGAAATCGGCTTCGTGCTGCTGGTGCCGCTGGTGTTCATCGTCGCGCGGCGCTCGGGGGTGTCGCTGATCAAGATCGGCATCCCGCTGCTGGCCGGCCTGTCCGTGGTCCACGGCCTGGTGCCGCCGCACCCGGGCCCGCTGCTGGCGATCGGCATCTTCCACGCCGACATCGGCAAGACCATCTTCTATGGCCTGCTGATCGCGCTGCCCACGGCCATCATCGCCGGCCCGCTGTTCGGCAGCTTCATTGCCCGCTACATCCCCGGCAACCCGTCACAGGAGCTGATGGACCAGATCGCCAAGGAGTCCGACCAGAACAACCTGCCCAGCTTCTCCATCACCCTGATCACCGTGCTGCTGCCGGTGGCGCTGATGCTGCTCAAGACCTTCGCCGACGTGGTGCTGCCGGCCGAGCACATCGTGCGCCAGTGGATGGACCTGATCGGCCACCCCATCACCGCCCTGCTGGCCGCGCTGTTGCTGGCCTTCTACACCTTCGGTTCGGCGCGTGGCTTCAGCCGCCAGCAGATCATGAAGATGCTCGACCAGAGCCTGGCGCCGACAGCAGCCATCGTGCTGATCGTCGGTGCAGGGGGCGGCTTCAAGCAGATGCTGGTGGATACCGGCGTGGGTAACGTGATCGGGCAGATGGCCGTGCAGGCGCAAATTTCACCGATCATGCTGGCCTGGCTGGTGGCAGCGGTGATCCGCATCGCCACAGGTTCCGCGACCGTGGCGACCATTACCGGTGCCGGCATCGTCGCCCCGGTGATCGACCTGGTGCCTGGGGTCAACCGCGAGTTGCTGGTGCTGGCCACCGGTGCCGGCTCGCTGATCCTCTCCCACGTCAACGACGCAGGCTTCTGGCTGGTCAAGCAGTACTTCAACATGACCGTGGCAGAAACCTTCAAGACCTGGAGCATGATGGAGACGATCCTGTCTATCGTTGGCATCATCTTCATCATGTTGCTGTCGACGGTGGTGTGACCGCTGATCGGGGTGATGGCACCTTGGCGCGCCGGGTAGGGCCGAACAGAAGTACACGCCCTACCCTCGCAAAGGAGCCTGCCCATGACCCGCACCAGCTTGTTGCTCGCTGCCCTGCTCGCCTCGCCGTTGGCCCTGGCGGTCGGCACCGGCCCGACCTACCCCGATGACCCGCACAACCCGGCGCCGCAGCCGGGTGTCGACAGCACCCTCAACCCGATCGAAAAACCCATGCCGCGGGACACTGACCCGCGTATCCAGGGCAATGATCCAGAAAGCCCGCCTGCCAAGCAGAATGACAACCGCGACCTGCCGGGGATGGATGGCAGTGGCTCGGAAGGCACCGGTGGGCGAAGTGGTGGTGGCGAGGGAAGTCAGCGCTGAAATGGGCAAGGGGCTGCCGTGCAGCCCATCGCCGGCAAGCCGGCTCCCACAGGATCGGCAGTGCTCTGCAGCGCCTGTGGGAGCCGGCTTGCCGGCGATTGGGGCGCGAGGCGCCCCGCCTCACCACTGGCGCTTGTCGGGCCGGGTAAGCCCGAGCTTCTCGATCCGATAACGCAGCATGTCGCGCGATAACCCGAGCATCCGCGCCGACTTGGTCACATTCCAGTCAGTACGGTCCAGGGTCTTGCACACCAGGTCCCGCTCCATGTCCGGCAGGCTCGTGCCCGGCTCCGGCTCATGGCGCGGCACTTCGTGTAGCGCGGGCGCAGGTGGCGTGAAGGGTTCATCGACCAAGGTCATGCACAGGTTGAGCTGGTGCGCGTGGATCAACTCGCCAGGTGCCAGCAACACGGTCTGCTCCAGCATGTTGCGCAACTCGCGCACATTCCCCGGCCAGCTGTACCCCAGCATCAGGTTTTCGGCCTCGGCGCTGAAGCGCAGGTTCGGCTTGCCATAGCGGCGCCCGTGGTGGGCCAGGAAATGCCGCGCCAGCAACAGCACATCCTGCCCGCGGGCATGCAGCCGCGGCACCTTCAAGGCGATGATGCGCAAGCGGAAGAACAGGTCGCGGCGAAACTTGCCCTGCTGCACCATCTGCTCCAGGTTGCAGTTGGTGGCGCTGATGACCCGCAAGTCGACCTTGCGCTCCTTCACCGCGCCGATGCGCCGGATGCTGCGATCCTCCAGCAGCTTGAGCAGCTTGGCCTGCAGCAGCAGGTCCATCTCGCCGATCTCGTCAAGAAACAGCGTGCCGCCATCCGCCGCCTCGACCAGGCCCACGCGGCGCTCCTTGGCGTCGGTGAAGGCGCCCTTCTCATGGCCGAACAGCTCGGCCTCCAGCAGGTTGGCAGGAATGGAGGCACAGTTGAACTCGATGAACGGCCCCTTGCTGCGCGAGCCGTCGAAGTGCAAGGCGCGGGCGACCAGCTCCTTGCCCGTGCCGGTGTCGCCCTCGACCAGTACCGGCGGCAGGTCGTCGCTGGCCATGCGCCGTTCGGCGTCGAGCACCTGGCGCAGGGTGTGCTTGAGCGTGTGCATTACCGGCGACTCGCCGATCAGCGCCCCCAGCCCGGATTTCTGCGCCTCGCGCTCCTGGTAGAACGACAAGGTGCGCTCCATGCGGTCGGCGGCCAAGGCCTTGTCCAGGGTCAGCTTGAGCTCGGCCAGCACCACCGGCTTGGTCAAGTAGTGAAAGGCGCCCTCCTTCATGGCCAGCACGGCGTCTTCGATGTTGCCGTAGCCGGTCATCATGATCACCTTGAGCTGCGGCACCTGGGCCACCAGTGTGCGCAACAGGTCATGCCCGCTCATGCCGGGCAGCGAGTTGTCGGTCAGCACCGCATCGGGCTGGGCTCGCTTGATCTGCTCCAACGCAAGCTCTGCGTTGTCGCATAGGGTCACCTCGTAGCCTTTGAGGCTCAGGTAGGTACGAATGTTCTCACCGAGGATTTCATCATCCTCGACTACCAGGATGCTCTGCTCCATGGTCCCCTCCCGCTGCGCTATTGAAAGTAAGGCTGACGCGGGTTCCTTCCTCTTCGCGGCTGGTCAGGCTGACCGTACCGCCAAAGCGTTCCATGATTCGCTTGACCAATGCCAGGCCAACGCCAAGGCCGCCCTGCTTGGTGGTGAAAAACGGCTTGAACACCATGCGTTCCTGCTGCTGGGTCATGCCCTTGCCGGTGTCGCTGAGCGACAGTTGCACGCGCAGGCCTTCCAGCACGCTGACCTGGGCACGCAGCTCACCGCCCCTGGGCATGGCTTCCAGGGCGTTGGCGAACAGGCTGTTGAGGATCTGCGTCAGCTGCAAAGGCTGGCTGGCCACCCATTGCGCCTGCGGGCCTTCGAAGCAGAAGCGCACACCATTGCGCTGAATCTGATGGGCGAAGGCCAGGTGGGTGTCCTCGATGGCAGCCACCAGGTCCACCGCTTCGGGGTGCTCGCTGGCCGGGCGCAACGACACCAGAAGCTCGCGCACCCAGCGCGACATGCGGTCGACCTGGCTGATGATGTCGTGCAGGTTCTTCTGCGCCTGCGGGTTGGCGATTTGCTCGGCCAGCTCGGCACTGGAGCGGATATTGGCCAAGGGATTGCGCAGGCTGTGGGCCACCGCCGAAGACATCTCGCCCAGGGCCACGTAGGTTTCGCTGGCCACCAGGCGCGCTTGCTGGTGCTGCAGCATCTGTGCGGCGCGGCGCACGATCCAGAACAGGCCGAAGTAGATCAGCGCCCCGCCCAGCAGGGTCGAGGCCCAGATCAGCACGTAGCCGCGCTGGATGCGCCGGATCAGGTCCTGGGGCTCCTTGTAGATTTCGACCATGGCCAGCACCTGCTCGCCCTGGCTGTCGAACAAGGGAATGTAGTTTTCGATGAACAGGTACTGCGGGTCGCGCTCGAACCTTTGCTCTTCCCGGCCGTCTTCGGCCTTGTGGTAGCTCGCCGAGACCGCCTTGCGCGAGCGGAAGGCCCGTTCCAGGTCACCGTCTGCGCCGATGCGCTTGCCGACCAGCGCATCGTTGGTCGACCAGACGATGGTGCGGTCGCGAGCGTAGACATTGGCCAGCAAGGTGTCGGGCAAATGCGCTACATGATCGAGAAACTCCACCCGGGTCGACGCGGCCAGCGCCGGGGTGACCTGCAGGTGCTGCAAGTCCAGGCGCGGGTCGAGCAGTTCACCCAGGGTGGTGCCCGGGGGCAGCAGTGAGTGACGCACCTCGGCCTGGGCCATGGCCTGGATGAACTGGGCAGTGAGCATCGCATCGCGCTCGACGCTGTCGCGCACCACGAAACGCGTGGACACATAGCCCAGGCTACCGGCCACGGTGGTAATGATCAGCAGGCTGATCACCGAGAACCAGCGCAGCAGGTTGAACTCCTGAAGCGGCGCGGCCAGGCCTGCTCCGGGCAGCCTGGCCGTCTTGGGGACAACTGGGTCTTCCAGCGTCTGCTGCATCGCTTAGTTCCCGCTCAGGGCTTGCGTTCAGAAGACCACCATCGCCTTCCATCAGGGCAGCCACCGCTGCTCGATCGTCGCATCTATCGCTCAGCTAGCAAAAAGCCAGCCAGCGAATTTAATAATCAAAATATCTATATTTTTCAATGACTTGCTTAACATTAAAAAGGTGATTTCGAGATTTCACCCCCACAAGTGGGGCATTTGTACCCAAATTTCTATTAAGCCTTATTAATCAAAGGTTTAGCATCAACTTATGAGATTCAAAATTAGCTTGGATCTTTTCGAAAACTCAGTGAAACCCGCGTCCCATGGCCCTCGCTGCTGCTCAGCCTTACCGAGCCGCCGTAGCACTCCATGATGCGCTTCACCAATACCAGCCCCACACCCAACCCACCTGGCTTGGTACTGAAGAACGGCCTGAACGCCATGCGCCGCTGCGCCTCGCTCATGCCCTTGCCGCTATCGGACAGGCGCAGGGTCAGGCCGCGCCGGTCCTGCTTGACCACCTCGACGCGCAAGCGGCCGCCCTGCTCCATCGACTCCAGGGCATTGGCGATCAGGCTGCTGAAGACCTGCCCGAGCAAGGCCGGCTGGCCCAGCACCTTCACTGCCGGCAGCGGTTGCAGGTCCAGGGCGACGCCGCTGCGCGCCAACTGCACGGCAAAGGTTTGCAGGCTCTCGTGCAGGGCCTGCGGCAGGTCGACCGGCACCGGCTGATCGTTGAGTGGCCGCAGCGAATGCAGCAGCTGGCGTATCCAGTGCGACATGCGATCGACCTGGCTGATGATGTCGTTGACGTTGCGCTGCACCGGGCCCTCATCGAACGCCTGCGCAAGTTCGGCACTGGAGCGGATGCTGGCCAGCGGGTTGCGCAGGCTGTGCGCCACCGCCGACGAGACCTCGCCCAGGGCCACGTAGGTTTCGTTGCTGATCAGGCGCTTCTGCTGCCCCGCCATGATCCGCGCGGCGCGGCGCATGATGGCGTACAGGCCGACATAGACCAGGCCGGCACCCAAGGCGATGGCCAACCATATGCGTAGCAGCCCATGTTCGATGCGCACGATCAGGTCGTGGGGCTCCTTGTAGATCTCCACCATGGCAGTGACGCTGCTGCCCTCGGCATCGAACAAGGGGATGTAGTTTTCGATGAACAGCTGCTCGGGTGGGGTCACGAACTTCTGCTCGGCGCGGGCCTGCTCGAAGTCGTGGTAGCTGGCGGAGACGCGCATCTTGTATTCGAACGCACGGTCCAGGTCTTCGTCGCTCTCGATGAGCTTGCCGATCAAAGCCGGGTTGCTCGACCAGATCACCGTGCGGTCGGGGGCATAGATATTGGCCAGCAGCATGTCGGGCAGGTGGGCGATATGGTCGAGAAACTCGCCCCGGGCCTTGCGCCTGGCTTGTGGGTCGACGTCAGGCAGGGCCGCGTGGTCGGTGCGCGGGTCGAGCAGTTCGCCCATGGTACGCACATTGGGGATCGACACGTGGCGCACTTCGGCGTCGGCGATCGAGGTGATGAACTGGGCGGTCAGCAACGCATCGCGCTCGACGCTCTCATTGATGATGAAGCGGCTGGAGATCAACCCCAGCCCTGCCGCCACCGGGACGATGATCCCCAGGCTCACCCAGCCATACCAGCGCAGCAGGTTGAACGGCCTGCGCGCGGCAGGCGCCTCGGCGCAACCAGGTGCCTGGGGCATGTCGGAACGCGTCGCGATGTCCATGCTGGGCTCCACTGCCGGGCACCTGTACAGAGGTTATAGCCCAGAGTTGGGCAAGCCATCGCCGGGAATGGCCGTGCGGTCACAGCGGCGCATCGTCGGCCAGGCCCTGGAGCTTGCGGTACTCGCGCAGCACGCTGGGCACGTAGCGCCGGGTTTCGGCGAACGGCGGCACCGCGCCACGGCGCAGCACCGCATCAGGGCCTGCGTTGTAGGCCGCCACGGCCAGGGTGATGTCGTTGTCGAACAGCGTCAGCATGCGCTTGAGGTAGCGCGCGCCGCCCTGCACATTGTCCTCGGGGTCGAGGGCATCCTGCACCCCCATCTCTCGCGCGGTATCCGGCATCAGTTGCATCAGGCCGACCGCACCCGCCGCCGAACGGGCCTTGGGGTTGTAACCCGATTCGGCCTTGATCAATGCATGCAGCAATGCCTGCGGCACGTTGTGCGTGCGCGCTGCGGCGGCCACCAGCTCGGCATAGGGCCGCCCGGTAACCAGCTGCGCATTGGCCGGGCCGGCCTGGGCGAGCGGTTCGCTGATCACCCGCTCATAGTGGCGTCCTGGCCGGTGAACGTTGCTCAGCACATAGCCACCCTTGGCATCGACGCTGATGTACACATCGGCCTGGGTGGCGCCTGCCGCCAGCCAAAGTAGGCCCAGGATCATTGCACGCATGTCGGTCGCCTCCCCGCCGTGCCCCCGATGTGGGGGAAATACCCCGGAAAACCCGGGCTCTGGTGCTGCGACGCAAGCACTGTGCCGCTTGCCATGGCGCATGGCGCAAGGGCCCGAGGCAGACGTGCACGGCAGTTGCATGCAGCAGCGAAACCCCGCAAAAGCATGTCCCCATGCAGGAGGGCTTCACCATGCAGCGCACACCCAATCGCCATCGCGGCTTCACCCTGCTCGAACTGCTGGTGGTGCTGGTGGTGCTCGGCTTGCTGGCCGGCATCGTCGCGCCCAAGTACTTCAGCCAGCTCGGCCGCTCGGAAGCCAAGGTGGCCCGGGCGCAGATCGAAGGGCTGGGCAAGGCCCTGGACCTGTATCGCCTGGAGGTCGGCCACTACCCCAACAGTGAGCAAGGGCTGCAGGCGCTGGTTGCCGCCCCCAGCGGCGAGGCACGCTGGTCGGGGCCCTACCTGCAAAAAGCGGTACCCCAGGACCCGTGGGGCCGCGCCTACATCTACCGCCAGCCTGGCGAGAGCGGCGGCGAGTACGACTTGTTGTCGATGGGCAAGGATGGCCAGCCCGGCGGCGATGGCGAAAACGCTGAAATCACCAGTTGGCAGTAAGGAGCGAGGCCATGCGCTACAGCCTCAAGGCCCTGGGAAGACAGGGCGTGGTGCAACTGCAGATCGATGCCGATGACCAAGAGCAGGCCCGCCGCCAGGCCGAAGGCAAGGGCCTGCGGGTGGTCAGCGTGCGCGGCCAGGGCAATGCCTTGCGTGGGCTGGCCTGGCGCCGCGAGGCGGCCTTCGACCTGGTGCTGTTCAGCCAGGAATTGACCACCCTGCTGCACGCCGGCCTGCCCTTGATCGATGCGCTGGAGAGCCTGGCCGAGAAGGCCGTCGGCGCACGGGTGCGCAAGGTGCTGGCGCAGCTGGTGCGCCAGCTGTACGAAGGGCGCTCGTTGTCCCAGGCGCTGGCCCTGCAACCGCAGGTGTTCCCGCCGCTGTACGTGGCCCTGGTGCAGTCCAGCGAACGCACCGGTGCCCTTGGCGACGCCCTGCACCGCTACATCGGTTATCGCCAGCGCCTGGACCTGGTGCGCCAGAAGCTGGTCGGGGCCTCGGTCTACCCGCTGCTGCTGTTGCTGGTGGGCGGTGGCGTGGTGCTGTTTCTGCTTGGCTATGTGGTGCCGCGCTTTAGCCTGGTGTTCGAGGGCATGGGCAGTGAACTGCCATGGCTGTCACGCGTGCTGATGCAGGTCGGCCTGTTTCTGCACGCCCAGCAACTGCCCCTTGCGCTGGCGACCGTGGCCGGCGTCGGCGCCCTGGTGCTGCTGCGCCGTCAACCGTGGGTGCGGCGCTGGGGCTCACGCCAGTTGCGGCGCCTGCCGGCCTTGCACGCGCGGCTGCTGATGTACGAGCTGGCGCGTTTCTACCGCTCACTGGGCATCTTGCTGCAGGGCGGCATCCCCATCCTGACGGCCATGGGCATGGTGCAAGGGCTGCTCGGCAGCGCCGCCGCGCAGGGCCTGGCGCAGGCCAGCCAACGCGTGGGCGAAGGGTTGGCGCTGTCCGAGGCGCTGCAAGCCGGGCAACTGGTGACGCCGGTATCGCTGCGTTTGCTGCGCGCTGGCGAGCAGTCCGGCAACCTCGGCGAAATGCTCGAGCGCTGCGCGGACTTTCATGACCAGGAAATCGGCCGCTGGGTGGAATGGTTCGTGAAACTGTTCGAGCCTTTGCTGATGACCTTCATCGGCTTGCTGATCGGCCTGATCGTGATCTTGATGTACATGCCGATCTTCGAGTTGGCCTCCAGCATCCATTGACTCAGTAGTCGAACCGGTCCACCGCCCGCCGCCGCTCGTTGTCGTCGCGCCGGTCGTAGCTGGCGGTGGTCTGGATGTTGGCGTGGTGCGCCAGCTTCTGGGCAATCGACAGGTCGTGCTCTTCGATCACCCGGGTAATGAATGCCCGGCGAAAATCATGGGGCATGATCTTCACCCCCACCTGGGCGCCGCGCTGGCGGGCGATGTAGTAGATGGCATGCTTGGTGATGCGCGCCCGGGTGATGTGGTTGCCGCGGCGGATGCGGTTGAACAGGAACGGGTCGTCCGCCGCGCCCTCGGGCAGCGCCTCACGGCGCAGGTCGAGCCAGGCCTGCAGCTTTTCGAATGCCCAGGCCGGCGCGTACTTGATCAGCTGCCGGTTGCCCTTGCCCGTGACCTGCAGGCTGCGCGCCTGGAAGTCGACCTGGGCCAGGTCGATGTCCACCGATTCGGACTTGCGCATGCCAGTGCCGTACAGCAAGGCGATGATTGCCGCATCCCGCACGCCCTGGGGGCGTGGGTCGGCGGCGCACAGCTCCATCAATTCGCGAATCAGGCTGCGGCGCAGGTTGCGCCCCGGCGGCAGGCGGCTGCCGCTGGCCGGCTTGACCTCACGAATCCTCTGCAGCCGCTCATGGTCGATCAGGCCCTGGCGCCAGGCTTCGTTCATCACCCCGCGCACGGCATTGACATACAACGACGAGCTGTTGGGGGCGTAGCCGTCGGCACGCAACGCCGCCACCAGGCCGATCACATGGCCGGGCTCGAGCAGGTGCCAGGGCACTTCGGCCAGGTTGCAATCGATGAAGCCAAGCCGGTCGGCGGCGTCCTGCAGGATGTAGCGCATGGTCTGCTGGCTGGAGGGGGCCAGGCGGGCCAGGTACTGCAGCAGGGGATTTTGCGAAAGGTCGGACAAAACGTGAATCCTGTAGCGGTGCCTGGCGCGCGGTAGCCCCAGGCGTGAAGCGGCCGTGCCATTTCCTTGGATTTCAGGGGCTTCGACACGGACATGAGTGGGAAATGTTATCCCATAGGCTATCGTGGTAGCCATGACTCCCTGTCGCGAGGCCCCATGGCACTGCACCACCTGACCCGCACCCACCCGCGCCTGAGCATTGCCGCCCTGGCCGGCATCCTCAGCGCCTGGCTGATTCCTGCCGACGACATCGTGCAGCGCATCCTCACCGGCTGGAACCTCGGCGTGTGGCTGTATCTGCTGCTGGTGCTGTGGCTGAGCTGGGGCGCAAGCCCAGAGAAGGTCCGCAAAGTCGCCCAGGTAGAGGACGAAAATGCAGGGCTGGTGCTGTTCACCGTATGCATCGCCGCCATCGCCAGCCTTGCCGCAGTCACCCTGCAACTGGTGTCCAGCCGCGGCCTGCAAGGCAGCGACCTGGTGCTGCACTACCTGTATACCGGCTTCACCGTGGCGGGCTCGTGGCTGCTGATCGGCTGCATCTTCAGCCTGCACTACGCGCGGCTGTTCTACACCGATGACGACCACGACCCGGTGCTGCGTTTTGCCGACGGCGAGCGCAACCCGGATTACTGGGACTTCCACTATTTCTCGTTCACCATCAGCGTCGCCGTGCAGACCTCGGACGTCGGCGTCGGCGGGCGCGGCATGCGCCGGGTGGTGCTGGCCCATTCGGTGGTGGGTTTCGTGTTCAACACGGCGATCCTGGGTTTTACCATCAACATTGCCGCTGGCCTGCTCGGTTAGCAGACGCGCCCACCCGCTGCCGCTTGTCCGAAAATGCTGTGCGCCGATTGCCGTTAAAAATGGCAGAAGTTGCCCATCGCGCTCGCGTAGGCGCAAAAAGAAAACGTTTGCACTGCCCTTGGCCGCCATACGGCGTTGATGGCCACTGTGTGACAGGGATCATGCATTAGCACAATTGTCTTATTTCCCACGCAGTATCGGGAATTCAGGTGCTATCTTTAGGTTCCCGGCGGCCACCGCCTGGCCACCGCTCACC
Source organism: Pseudomonas faucium (assembly GCF_021602585.1). GTDB lineage: Bacteria > Pseudomonadota > Gammaproteobacteria > Pseudomonadales > Pseudomonadaceae > Aquipseudomonas > Aquipseudomonas faucium. The sequence goes on along the minus strand of NZ_BQIP01000001.1, from coordinate 125,598 downwards.
GCTTCCAGGCACGGACAAGGAGGCTGGCATGAACAAGATGACGTTCCCCAACGCCTGCCAGGTGATGCGCTGGCACTTTCACCCGCTTGGCTTCGAAGCCAGCATGGATGCACCCCGCAGCATGATCGCCCGCCTGTTCGATCGGGGCACCGGCGAAACCTTGCTGGCCATTGCCGGTATTCCCTGCAGCGCGATCATGGCCGCAGCGGATGTCGAACGCATCATCGAGGCGGTGGAGGCAGAGATGGATGCGTTTTTTCCGGCCTATACGCTAAGAGATGCTGTGTAATCACTACCCCTTCACCCTCGTCCGTTCACCATAGGCAAGATAGCGGTGAAGGCTCAATGGCTCCCAATCATTCCGCTCTTCAGCTTGTAATTCGGGCATAAAAAATCGATATGAAATCCTGATCGCCCATCTCCCACTGCCACATGAATACCCGCCACACCCTCGTTGAGCTGCGGGTTCACGGCGTAATCAAGCTTACTAGATACCGAACGATTAACCCCCACTGCAAATTCAGTTAAGCTCGCGCCCCGCTCACCCGCGGCAGCTACCAACAAGTCGATATACTCCCGGCCCTGCACAATAAAAGAGTTCATTGCATTATTCTCAATGACAACCGTAGCACCATGCAGTGCAACACTCTGTACAAGCTCATCCAAACTCCCCTTCAACGTCATACCTTCAAAGTTTTCATCGCGCAATACCAGCAACACCCCAACCACTTCGAGAACACCAGAAAATGAGAATGGACAGGGGGTATCACGATTTGTGTGTGCGTAGTGAATCTCAAAGAACTCCGCCACAGAGCGAATATAAGAGCCCTGTAAATCCTCCGCGAGCGTCGCAAAGGCTACAGCATTATCACGTAACATCAGTGCACCCGCCGACTTCCCCTTATGTTCAAGTATGAAGTGACGTGCCGAATTCAGCTGCTCCAGCACCGGCCGCTGATTCTCAACTGCTTGAGAAAAGTGAGATGCAGCCATCATGCGAAGTGCGTACTTGGCATGATCAATGGAAGGCTCGAAGACGTGCAACGCGCAAAAAATTCTGCGCCCGCTGGGCGCGTTGCGCGCGATTCTGAAGGTGTGTCGTGAAGCCAACGTCGAGAAAGACAACACGATGCATTGTTCTGGCAACGCATCGAGTTCCAATAGTGCCATAGCGCGCCTGCCCTCTTGCACGAGCCACGCGTTGAGTGCATCAGAGTCAGACACAACCAGGGTATCGAGCGAAGACGCCCATTCCAAAGAGGTTTTCAAGCTATCCATAACGACTCCAGGTCTCATTGAGAACAGAAGGCGGAGTGATGCACCCCGCCTATTTCGGTCAGATATCAGGATCCGCCCAAACTAGTGGCGCCCAGCCAAAATTATCGGACCCGCTCATGACCCGCATAAGACCCGCCAGAGGTTTGTTTTCCATATTCAAGATTCCTTTTGATTAAGCCCGAAGTGGGCACTTCCTTTTTTAGTTCCATTACAGGTCAGCAGCAATGAAAAATTTGTAACATGCACAAGTAGGTAATTTCCGTAGGACTTTTCGCAGCACTGCAATTAAGGAAGCTTCCTACAGAAACTTCTTTTTTCCAATGCTGCATTGCCACATGAAGCCTTTGGACTTAGGGTTGCTTGCTCCCGCCTTACACGGAACCCTGAAGTAATGAACAAACTATTAATTAGTAAAGAAAAGCTTGAAGCGGCATTGGAAATACCCGACCTCACCCTCGACACGCCAACACCTCATGCAATCAACCTTTTATTGCAAGAGTTACTGAGCAAACTCAAGCACCGAGGCTGGCCAGATGCCAATATCGTTACCGGGCCGCGCGTGGTGACGGCCGAAGAAAATTACGGCCTGCTTGGCTATTCATCAGACGAAGTGACGTTGGGCAGTGCGCATACCCGCTGGGTAACTTCAGAGCGCCTGCTTCGAACACAAACTACAAGCAGCATACCCTGCGCTTTGCAGGAAGCTGCGTCGATGCGACGCCCAGGGGAACAGCTATTGATAGCGGCGCCAGGCATCACATTTCGCAGAGATACGCGTGATCGCTGGCATTGCGCAGAGCCGCATCAGATGGACCTATGGCTACTCTGCGACCGCGAGCAAGCAACCGCAGAGCGTTTACTTCAGTTGGTAGGAGACATTATCGAATCAGCAGTGCCCGAGATGGCCTGGGCACACGCACCTAGCCCACACCACTACACCGAAGGCGGAATCGAAGTTAACGTCCTTGCGCCTGATCGCGCAGTGGAGGTCCTGGAGTGCGGGCGCATCGCCTCTTCTTTGCTCGAACGACTGAACATCGATGCACATTGCCATGGAGGCCTGGCTCTGGGCATGGGCCTTGATAGGCTGGTCATGCTGCGTAAAGGCATCCCAGACATCCGATTACTCAGAGACCCACACCCCAAAGCTCAGGCCCAAATGCTAAACCTGATGCCCTGGAAAGAAATCTCCAGATTACCCTCCACTTGCCGAGACATTTCATTGGCCATGGCCCCCGCCCAGAGCGTGGAAAGCATCACCGAAAAGATCATGGCGGCCGCAGGAAACAGGGCGGATTGGATAGAACAAGTGGTGGTCAAAAGCCGCTGGCCAGAGACGGCACTTCCTGAACAGGCCAAACAGCGGTTAGGCCTGCTGCCTGGTCAGGAGAATGTACTGCTGGGCATAGAATTGCGTGACTGCTCCCGGTCTATCACCGCACTGGAGGCCAATGAACTCTATGAAGAACTACAAGCCGCACTCCATGAAGGCGCCGTTGGCGGCGGTTACAGGCTCAGTTGACCGTCAATGTTTCCGAGCAATCCGCTAATGACTGCAGATTTGCCATGAAACGCTCTGCCGGCACCGGCTGCCCCAGCAAATAGCCTTGCAGCGAATCGCAGCCCAGCCGGGTCAGGAAGTCCTGCTGCCGGTCGGTTTCCACGCCCTCGGCGACAATCCGTAGCCCCAGCGCCTGCCCCAGCGCCACGATCGCCGAGACGATCGCGGCATCGTCGCTGTCCTGCTCCAGGTCGCGCACGAAGCCGCGGTCGATCTTCAGTTCGTTGGCGGGCAGGCGCTTGAGGTACATCAGGCTCGAATAACCCGTGCCGAAGTCGTCGATCGACAGGTCCACGCCCATGTCGGACAAGCGCTGCAGCACCGTCAGGCTGGCGTCGGCGTCATGCATGGCGGTGGTTTCGGTGATTTCCAGGGTCAGCTGGTTGGCCGGCAGGCCGTTCTCGCGCAGGGCACGGGCGACGCTGTCGACAAGGCCTGCGTGGCAGAACTGGATGGCCGACAGGTTGACCGCCATGCGCCAGTGCTCATGGCCTTGGTCGAGCCAGTGACGCATCTGCCGGCAGGCTTCATCGAGCACCCACTCGCCGATCGGGATGATCAGCCCGGTCTTTTCCGCCAGGCCGATGAAGCGGTCGGGCAGCAGCAGGCCATGCTGCGGGTGCTCCCAGCGCAGCAAGGCTTCGGCACCGATCGGGGTGCAGGCCTGGGCGTCGAACTTGGGTTGGTAATGCAGGCGGAACTGGCGCTGCTCCAGGGCCATGCGCAAATCCTGCAGCAACTGCAGTTGCTGGCGGGCGTTGCTGTTCATCGACACGTCGAAGAAGCTGTAGCCGTTCTTGCCGGCGCTCTTGGCGTGGTACATGGCGGCGTCGGCGTTGCGCAGCAGTTCGAGCTGGTCCTGGCCATTGCCGGGGTACAGCACGATCCCCAGACTGGCCGTGAGCTGCAGGTCGTGCTCGGCGACGCGGAATGCTCTCGACACCAGGTTGACCTGCTTGACTGCCACGTCCATGGCGTCGTCAGGCTCCTGCAGCTCAACCAACAGCACGAATTCGTCGCCGCCGATGCGCGCCAGGGTGTCCTGGCTGTGCAGGTGGCCGCGCAAGCGCGCGGCCACGGCCTTGAGCAGCAGGTCGCCGACATGGTGGCCGAAGGCATCGTTGACCGGCTTGAAGCCGTCCAGGTCGATGAACATCAGGGCGAAACAACCGCCCTGCTCCGCCACCTTGCCGATGGCCTGCTCGATGCGGTCCGACAGCAGCGTGCGGTTGGGCAGGCCGGTCAGGGTGTCGTGCAGGGCCAGCTGGGTGAGTTCCTGGTTGGCCAGGGTCAAGGAGCGGGCCAGCTCTGCGGTGCGGGCTTCCAGACGGGCGTCCAGCACCGAGGTCAGCAAGGCCACCGCCAGCACCGCCAGGGTGGTGATCAGTACCAGGTAGACCAGGCCATCACCCTGCAGGCCAGCGCCCAGGGCGCCGCAGAAACTGCCTACCGGGAAATTCGCTGCAGCCATGCCGGTGTAGTGCATGCCGACGATGGCAATGCCCATCAGCACCGCCGCCAGGCCGCGGACCTGGCGTACATACGGGGTGTGCTGGCGCAGGCGGAAGGCGATCCACAAGGCCGCCGCCGAGGCGCCGACCGCTATGGCCAGGGAGGCGCCGAACAGCGTCGGGTCGTAGTCGATGCCCGGCAGCATGCGCAGCGCCGCCATGCCGGTGTAGTGCATGCAGCTGATGCCCGCGCCCATGATCAGGGCGCCGAAGGCCAGTTGCAGCATCGGCAGGCTCGGTTGGCTCACCAGCCACAAGGCAAAACCGGACGACAGCACGGCAATCAGCAGCGATAGCGCGGTCAGGCCGATGTCGTAGCCCAGGTCGATCGGCAGGCTGAAGGCAAGCATGCCGATGAAGTGCATCGACCAGACGCCGATGCCCATGGCCAGCGCCCCGCCGCTCATCCACAGGTAGACCGCCCGGCCCTTGGCCGTGGCGATGCGGCCGGTCAGGTCGAGGGCGGTGTAGGACGCCAGGATGGCCACGCACAGCGAGATCAGGACCAGCGAGAAGGAGTAGCTACCGGTGAGCATTGGGAGTTCCAGCGTCGGGACAGGGGGCCCCGGAAAAACTGACGATTGTACTCAAGCTTTGGCGAAACGCACGGGGTTTTTGCGAATGGGAATGGATCCAATAAACCGGGCCGACCTGTGGGAGCCGGCTTGCCGGCGATGGGCCGGAGCAGGCGGATTCGGTCAGCCTGTTCGGGCCTCATCGCCGGCAAGCCGGCTCCCACAGGGGGGGTAGGAGACTTCAGAGATTGCGGGGGGCCTCATTGCTGCTGGGCGAACGCCTGTTCTGCGTCCCAGCCACCGCCCAGCGCGGCAATCAGCTGCACACTGGCCACCAAGCGCCCCTGCAGCAGGTTCAGCACGCTGCGCTCGTTGCTCAGCGCAGTGGTCTGCACGTTCACCACATCCAGGTAGCCGATCAGCCCGGCGCGGTACTGGTTCTCGGTCAGGCGCAGCGATTCACGGGCTGCATCCAGCGCTTCCTGACGCACCCCGGCCTCGTCGGCATACACCTTCAGTTGCACCAGGTAGTTCTCCACTTCCTTGAAACCATCGAGCACGGTCTGGCGATACTGCGCCACGGTCTGGTCGTACACCGCGACGGTACGGTCCACTTCGGCGCTGCGCTTGCCGGCATCGAACAGGGTCAAGGCAAGCTGCGGGCCCACCGACCAGTAGCGGTTGGGCAACTCGATCCAGTTGCTGAAGCTGCTGCTGGAATAGCCGCCGCTCATGCTCAGGCTCAGGTCCGGGAAGTAGGCGGCGCGGGACACGCCGATGTTGGCGTTGGCCGCCATCACGTTACGTTCGGCCGAGGCAATGTCCGGCCGCCGTTCGAGCAGTTGCGACGGCAGGCTGACGGGAATCGGCGGCAAGGCCGGGATGTTCTTGCTGTCGGCCAGGGCAAAGTCCGCCGGCGCCCGGCCCAGCAACACGGCAATGGCGTTCTCGAACTGCGCGCGCTGCCAGATCAGGTCGATCAGGTCGGCCTCGGTGCTCTTGAGCTGGGTACGCGCCTGAGCGACCGCATCCGGGCCGGCAACCCCGGCGCGGTATTGGTTTTCGTTCATCCGCAGCGAGCGCTGGTAGGCCGCCACGGTGGCTTCCAGCAGGCGCTTCTGCTCGTCGATCACGCGCAGCTGCAGGTAGTTCTGCACCAGCTCGGACTGCTGGCTGAGGCGGATGGCGGCCAGGTCGGCAAAGCTCGCTTCAGCGCTCGCCTCGTTGGCGTTGAGGGTCTCGCGCAGCTTGCCCCACAGGTCGATTTCCCAGCTCACGCCCAGCTGCGCGTTGTAGGTGTTGCGAATGCCGCTGCTGTTGTTCGACAAGCTGGAACTGGAGCTGCCGGTGCCCTGGGCCGAACGGTTCTTGCTCGCGCTCAGGTCCAGGCTTGGGAACAGCGAGGCGCGGCTACTGCGCACCAGCGCCTGGGCCTGACGGTACTGGGCTTCGGACTGGGCGACGGTCTGGTTGCTGCGGTTGAGTTCCTCGACCAGGGCATTGAGCCCTTTGTCCCCGTACACCTCCCACCAGGCGCCACGGGCGATGGCATCGGACGGGCTGGCCTGGGTCCAGCCTTCGGCCTGCTTGAACTGCGCCGGGGTGCTCAGCTCGGGGCGGTGGTAGTCCGGGCTCAAGGTACAGGCGCTGAGCAGCGCCACGCACAGCCCGGCGCCGACCAGGCGCGAGCCGCGCCCGCGAGTCAGCAGCTGCAGGGCACGGTGAAGTGGGGTCTGGGCAAAAGTCATAGCGGAGTTTCCAGGGCGGCGTCGGTGCGCACGCCGCGCCAACGGTTGAATCGGTGGCGCAGGCGGTCGAGGTAGAGGTACACCACCGGCGTCGTGTAAAGGGTCAGGACCTGGCTGAAGACCAGCCCGCCAATGATGGTCAGGCCCAGCGGCTGGCGCATCTCGGCGCCCTCGGCACTGCTGAGCAGCAGCGGCAAGGCGCCGAGGATGGCGGCCAGGGTGGTCATCAGGATCGGCCGCAGGCGCAGCAGGCAGGCGCGGCGGATCGACTCTTCCGGGGTCAGGCCCTGGTGGCGCTCCAGCTGCAGCGCCAGGTCGATCATCAGGATGGCGTTCTTCTTCACCACGCCAATCAGCAGGAACAGGCCCAGCAGCGAAATCAGGCTGAACTCCCCGCCCGTGGCGTACAAGGCCAGCAAGGCGCCGACCCCGGCCGAGGGCAAGGTGGAGAGGATGGTCAGCGGGTGGATGTAGCTTTCGTAGAGGATGCCCAGCACAAGGTACACCAGCACCAACGCGCCGAGGATCATGAACGGCTGCCCTTCCTGGGTCTTGGCGAAGGCATTGGCGGTACCGCCAAGCTTGGCGATCACTTCCTCGGGCAGGCCGACCTTGGCCACCGCCCGCTCCACCGCGGCCATGGCCTGGTCGGTGCTGTAGCCTTCGGCAACGTCGAAGGCGATGTCCTCGGAGGCGAACTGGCCCTCGTGGCTGACCCGGTCGTTGGCCAGGCTGTTCTCGTAGTGGGCGATGGTCGACAGCGGCACCCGCGCGCCGTCGCCGGTGATCACCTGCACCTGTTCCAGGGTGCTCGGGTCCCAGGCGTACTTGGGGTTGATCTCCAGCACCACCTGGTACTGGTTGAGGCTGTCGTAGATGGTCGAGATCTGCCGCTGGCTGTAGGCGTTGTTGAGCACCGAGGTGACCATGTCCATGTCGATGCCCAGGCGCTTGGCCTGGTCGCGGTCGACCACCAGGGTCACCTGCTGGGTACCGGAGCCGTCGCGGGCGTCGATGGCGGTGAGCTCGGGCAGCGCGCGCATCGCCGCCACCACTTTCGGGAACCACTCGCGCAGGGCCGCGAGGTCGCCGCTCTGCAGGGTGTAGAGGTACTGCGAGGAGGTCTGGTCGCGGCCACCGCCGCCCAGTTGCAGGTCCTGGTCGGCCATCAGGAACAGCCGCCCACCCGGCACCTTGGGCATTTCCTTGCGCAGGCGCTCGATGACCTTCTGCGCGTCGAGCTTGCGCTCGCTGATCGGCTTGAGGCGCACCAGCACCATGGCGTTGTTGGTGCCGCTGTTGCCACCGATGAAGCCGGCCACGCTCTGCACCGCAGGGTCGGCGAGCAAGGCGCGGCGGTAGATTTCCATCTTCGGCTGCATCACGCTGAACGACAGGCCGTCGTCGCCGCGGATGAAGCCGATCAGCTGGCCGGTGTCCTGCTGCGGCATGAGGGTTTTGGGCACCACCACGTACAGCGCGATGTTCAGGCCAATGGTCGCCAGCAGGCTGAGCAGGGTCAGGCGCTTGTGGCGCAGGGCCCAGCCCAGGCTGGTGTCATAGGCGCCGACCATGCGCCGGTGCAGGTTGTCGCTCCAGCGCTGCAGGCGGGTCGGTTCGGCCCGGTGCGGCTTGAGCCAACGGGCGCAGAGCATCGGTGTGAGGGTCAAGGACACCACCAGCGAGACGATGATCGCCGCCGCCAGGGTGATCGAGAACTCCTGGAACAGGCTGCGCACGATGCCGCCCATGAACAGGATCGAGACGAACACCGCCACCAGCGAGACGTTCATCGACAGCAAGGTGAAGCCGACTTCCTTGGCGCCGAGAAACGCTGCGCGCATCGGCGGCTGGCCATCCTCGATGTGCCGGGAGATGTTCTCCAGCACCACGATGGCATCGTCCACCACCAGGCCGGTGGCGAGGATCAGCGCCATCAGCGACAGGTTGTTCAGCGAGAACCCGCACAGGTACATCACCGCGAAGGTGCCCACCAGCGACACCGGCACCGCCAGGCTCGGGATCAACGAGGCGCGCAGGCTGCCGAGGAACAGGTAGACCACCAGGATCACCAGCGCCACGGCGATCAGCAAGGTGTGCTCGGCCTCCTTGAGGGTGGCCTTGATCACCGGCGAGCGGTCCATGGCCACGTTCAGCTGCACGTTGGCCGGCAGCAGCGACTGCAGCGCCGGCAACTGCGCCTTGATCTGGTCGACCGTCTCGATGATGTTGGCGCCGCTCTGGCGGTTGACCACCAGCAGCACCGCGCTCTGGTCGTTGAAGAAGCCACTGTTGTAGCGGTTCTCGACGCTGTCGGTGACGGTCGCCACGTCAGACAGGCGCAGGATCGTGCCATTGGCCTGGCGGATCACGATCGGCTCGTAGTCCTTGGCGGTTTCCAGCTGGTCGTTGGCGCGTACCTGCCAGCTGCGCTCGGGGTCTTCGACATAGCCCATGGGCCGGCGCTGGTTGGCATTGGCCACCGCCGTGCGTACTTCGTCCAGCGACAGGCTGTACTGGTTGAGCAGCTGCGGCTCCACCGCGATGCGCACCGCCGGCAGCGAACTGCCGCCGATCTGCACCTCCCCTACCCCGATGACCTGGGCCAGGCTCTGGGCCAGGATGGTGTCGGCCAGGTCGTACAGCTGGCCCTTCTGCAGCACGTCCGAGGTCAGCGACAAGACCATGATCGGTGCCTGGGACGGGTTGAACTTCTTGTACGTGGGCATGCTGCGCATGCCGCTGGGCAGCAGGTTGCGGGTAGCGTTGATGGCCGCCTGCACCTCGCGCGCCGCGCCGTCGATGTCACGCCCCTGGTCGAAGCCGATGATCACCCGGGTCGAGCCCTGGTTGGAGCTGCTGGTCAGGGTGCTGACCCCGGCGATGCTGCCCAGCTTGCGCTCCAGCGGCGTGGCCACGGTGGCGGCCATGACCTCGGGGCTGGCGCCGGGCAGGTTGGCCTGCACCACGATCACCGGGAAGTCCATCTGCGGCAGCGGCGCCACCGGCAGCAGGCCGAAGCTGACGCCACCGAGCAGCATGATCGCCAGGCTCAGCAGCATGGTCGCCACCGGCCGGCGAATGAACGGGCCCGACAGGTTCATGCCTGGGCCTGCTGGGTATCGGTGGCCGGGCGCCAGCGGCGTGCCAGGCGGTCGAAGTACAGGTAGATGACCGGGGTGGTGAACAGGGTCAGCACCTGGCTCACCAGCAACCCGCCGACCATCACCAGGCCCAGCGGCTGGCGCAGCTCGGCGCCGGAGCCGGTGGCGAGCATCAGCGGTACCGCGCCGAACAGCGCGGCCAGGGTGGTCATCAGGATCGGCCGGAAGCGCAGCAGCGCGGCCTGGTAGATGGCATCCTGCGGGCTCATGCCCTGGTGGCGCTCGGCCTCGAGGGCGAAGTCGATCATCATGATCGCGTTCTTCTTGACGATGCCGATCAGCAGGATGATGCCGATGATGGCGATCATGCCCAGGTCGTTGCCGCTGATGATCAGCGCGAGCAAGGCGCCGACCGCCGCCGATGGCAGGGTCGAGAGGATGGTCACCGGGTGGATGTAGCTCTCGTAGAGCACGCCGAGCACGATGTACATGGTCACCACGGCCGCCAGGATCAGCAGCAAGGTGCTCGACAGCGACGCCTGGAACGCCTCGGCGGCGCCCTGGAACTTGGTCTGCACGCCGATCGGCATGCCGATGTCCTGCTGCACCTGCTCGATCACCTGGACCGCCTCGCCCAGGGACGCGCCATGGGCCAGGTTGAACGACATCATCACCGCCGGGAACTGGCCGATGTGCGAAATGGCCAGCTGGGCCTGGCGCTGCTCGATGCGCGCCAGCGCCGACAGGCGCACCTGGCCGCCGTCGGCCGACTTGACGTGGATCGACTCCAGCGCCTGCGGGCCGATGGTGGCCGCGTCGCGTGCCTGCAGCACCACCCGGTACTGGCTGGCCTGGGTGTAGATGGTGGAAATCTGCCGCTGGCCGAACGCGTCGTACAGGGCGTTGGTGATCTGTGCCACGTTGATGCCCAGGCGGCTGGCCATGTCGCGGTCGATCACCAGGTACACCTGCAGGCCCTTGTCCTGCAGGTCACTGGCAACGTCCTGCAGTTCCGGGCGTTGCTGCAGGGCTTCCACCAGCTTGCCGCTCCATTGCGCGAGCAGGTCGGCGTCGGGCGAGGACAGGCTGAACTGGTACTGGGTACGGCTGACCCGGTCTTCGATGCTCAGGTCCTGCACCGGCTGCATGAACAGGCGGATGCCGACCAGCTTGTCCAGTTGCGGCTGCAGGCGGCCGATGACCTCGGCCGCGGTCACGTCACGCTCGCCGTGGGGCTTGAGGTTGATCAGCAGGCGGCCACTGTTGAGCGTGGCGTTGTCGCCGTCGACACCAATGTAGGACGACAGGCTCTGCACCGCCGGGTCCTGCAGGATGACCTTGCTCAGGGCCTGCTGGCGTTCGCTCATGGCGGCGAACGAGGTGGACTGCGGCGCCTCGGAAATGCCCTGGATCACGCCCGTGTCCTGGGCCGGGAAGAAGCCCTTGGGCACCGCCAGGTAGAGCACCACGGTCAGCCCCAGGCTGGCCACGGCCACCAGCAGGGTCAGCGGCTGGTGCCTGAGCACCCACTGCAGGCCACGGCCGTAATGCTCGATCAGCCAGTCGATCCAGGCGCCGCTGGCGCGGTAGAAGCGGCCCTGCTCTTCTTCCTTGGGCTCGCGCTTGAGCAGGCGCGCGCACATCATCGGCGTCAGGGTCAGCGACACCACCAGGGAAATCAGGATCGCCACCGCCAGGGTGATGGCGAACTCGCGGAACAGCCGGCCGACCACATCGGCCATGAACAGCAGCGGAATCAGCACCGCGATCAGCGAGAAGGTCAGCGAGATCAGGGTGAAGCCGATCTGCCGGGCGCCCTTGAGCGCTGCCTGCAGCGGCGTCTCGCCTTCTTCGATGTGGCGGGAGATGTTCTCCAGCATGACGATGGCATCGTCGACCACGAAACCGGTGGCGATGGTCAGGGCCATCAGCGTCAGGTTGTTGATCGAGAAACCGGCCAGGTACATCACCCCGAAGGTGCCGATCAGCGACAACGGCACGGCGATCGAGGGAATCAGCGTGGCGCTGAAACGGCGCAGGAACACGAAGGTGACCATCACCACCAGGACGATGGCGATCAGCAGTTCATGCTGCACGTCCTTGACCGCGGCGCGGATGGTCTGGGTGCGGTCGGTGAGCACCGAGACATCGAGGCCGGCCGGCAGGTTGTCGGTGATCGAGGGCAGCAGTTCCTTGATGCGGTCGACCACCTCGATGACGTTGGCCCCCGGCTGGCGCTGGATGTTCAGCAACACCGCCTGGTTCTGGTTGGCCCAGGCGGCCAGGCGCTCGTTCTCGGCGCCATCGACGATTTCGGCAACGTCCTTCAGGCGCAGCGGCGCGCCGTTGTTGTAGGCCAGGATCAGGTTGGCGTACTCCTCGGGGGAGCGCAGCTGGTCGTTGGCGTCGAGCATCGACACCCGGGTCGGGCCGTCGAAGTTGCCCTTGGGCTGGTTGACGTTGGAGGCACCGATCAGGGTGCGCACGTCATCCAGGTTCAGGCCGTTGGCGGCCAGCGCATCGACGTTGACCTTGACCCGCACCGCCTGGCGTTGGCCACCGGCGATGCTGACCATGCCCACCCCGCTGATCTGCGCGAGCTTCTGCGCAACGCGGGTATCGACCAGGTCGTTGAGCTTGGGCAGCGGCATGGTCTTGCTGGAAATCGCCAGGGTCAGCACCGGCGTGTCGGCCGGGTTGACCTTGTTGTACACCGGCGGTGCCGGCAGGTCGCTGGGCAAAAGGTTGCTGGCGGCGTTGATCGCGGCCTGCACCTGTTGCTCGGCCACGTCCATGTTCATGTCCAGGCTGAAGCGCAGGGTCAGCACCGAGGCGCCGCCGGAGCTGGTCGAGGCCATCTGGGTCAGGCCGGGCATCTGGCCGAACTGGCGCTCCAGCGGCGCGGTGACGGCACTGGTCATCACCTGGGGGCTGGCGCCGGGGTACAGGGTCATGACGCGGATGGTCGGGTAGTCGACCTGGGGCAGCGCGGCGACCGGCAGCAGCTTGTAGGCGATCAGGCCGGCCAGGACGATGGCCAGCATGCTCAGCGTGGTGGCGACCGGGCGAAGGATGAACAGGCGCGACAGGTTCATGCGCCCGCCTTGCCTGCTGCTTTGCCGGGTTGGGCTTCATCGGCCTGGGCCGAGCCTTTGGCGTCCTGGCCTTGCAGGTGCTGGCCGGGGGTGGTCGGCACTTGCGAGCTGTCTTCGACCACTTCCACCTTGGTGCCTTCGCGCAGGCGGTCGGTGCCTTCGAGCACCAGGCGCTCGCCGGCCTTGAGGCCTTCGACGATCACGCTGTTCTGGCCGTCGCTGGCGCCGACCTTGAGCTTGCGTATGTTGACCGTGTTCTGGTCATTGACCACATAGGCAAAGGTGCCGTCATTGCCAAACTGGATCGCCGCCGCCGGGGCCAGCACCACCTGCTTGAGGGTGTCGGCCAGCAAGCGCACGTTGACGAACTGGTTGGGGAACAGCGCCAGGTCCTTGTTCTCGAAGCGGCCCTTGAATTTCAGGGTGCCGGTGGTGGTGTCGATCTGGTTGTCGATGCTGCCAAGCACGCCTGTGGCCTGCATTTTATTGTCGCTGCGGTCCCACGCCTCGACCGGCAGGCTGGCGCCGCTGCGGTAGCGCTCGAGCACGGTGCTCAGCTCGGTTTCCGGCAAGGTGAAGGCCACGCTGATCGGCTCGGTCTGGGTGATCACCACCAGGGCGGTGGCGTCGTTGGCCGCCACCAGGTTGCCCAGGTCGAGCTGGCGCAGGCCCACGCGGCCATTGATCGGCGAGCGGATCTGGGTGAAGTCGAGGTTGAGCTTGGCGTCGTTGACCTGGGCCTGGTTGGTCTTGACCAGCCCCAGGAACTGCGCCACTTGGGCCTCGGCGGTGTCGAGGGTCTGCTTGGCGATGCTGTCTTCGGCGAACAGGCCTTTATAGCGCGCCAGGTCGACCTGGGCGTTCTTCAGCTGGGCCTGGTTCTGCGCCAGGGTGCCTTCGGCCTGCTGCAGGGCGATGCGGTAGGGGCGTGGGTCGATCTCTGCGAGCAGGTCGCCCGCCTTGACCTGCTGGCCTTCCTTGAAGTGGATCTTGACCAGCTCGCCGGCAACGCGGCTGCGCACGTTGACCGTGTTGAGCGCGGTGACCGTGCCTAGGGCCTTGTAATAAAGCGGGAAGTCGCCCACCCGCACCGGGTCGACACGCACCGGCACAGGGTCGGTGGAGCCACCGAAGCCTGGGCGCCCGCCCATGCCCATGCCTTTGCTCGGGCGCCCGCCCACCGCCTCTTTATGGGCAGGCGTTGCAGGCCACAGCCACCAGGCCAGCAGGGCCACCAGCAGCAGGATCAGCAGGCCGACGAGCCAGCGACGGGGGGATCGGGAGACAGAAGCTTGCATGGGTTGAACGAACCTTGTTCGAGATGACGGCTTGGGGAGGGTGAACGATAAGCACTGGCATCGTTTTAGCAAAGGGCCTTTACCAGAGGTTTACCTTTGCCTGACGTTGCCAAGACGCTGAACTTTAAATGAAAACGGCCCGGAAAGTATTCCGGGCCGTTTCAGGGCGTTGCTTGGAGAGAGGAAGGCCTGGAGAGTTCCGTCGCCAGAACCGCCCCCCTGGGCAATCCTTATTTCAGAACAGCCAGCGCTGCTTCGTAGTTAGGCTCGTCGGCGATTTCGCCAACCAGCTCGCTGTGCAGCACTTTATCATTCTCGTCCAGCACCACTACCGCGCGGGCAGCCAGGCCAGCCAGCGGGCCGTCGGCGATGGCCACGCCGTAGGTTTCGAGGAACTCGCGACCGCGCAGGGTCGACAGGTTCTTGACGTTGTCCAGGCCTTCGGCGCCGCAGAAGCGGGCCTGGGCGAACGGCAGGTCGGCGGAGATGCACAGCACCACGGTGTTGGCCACGTCATTGGCCTGGGCGTTGAACTTGCGAACCGAGGTGGCGCAGGTTGGGGTGTCGACGCTTGGGAAGATGTTCAGCACCTTGCGCTTGCCAGCGAAGTCCTTGAGCGACTTGTCGGCAAGGCCCTCACCTACCAGCGAGAAAGCAGGCGCCTGGGCACCGGCCTGCGGCAGGTTGCCTTTGACTTGCACCGGGTTGCCTTTGAGAGTCACTTGAGCCATGGACGAAATCCTTATGCGGGGTTTGAAAAAGACCCTGAGTTAAGCATGAAGGCGGCCGGGTGCCTATGGGGGGCGATAAAATTGTTCTATTGCCAGACAATTATTGTGGACAAAAAAATGCCCAGGTGGCGACAAGCCAACCGGGCATTGCTTGCATCAGGGCAGGTATCAGGCCAGCAGGCCGTACACCACCGAGGTCAGCGCGACCAGGCCGACCACCGTGACGAACACGTTGGACAGCGCGCCGCTGTACTTGCGCATCGAAGGTACGCGACGGATGGCGTACATCGGCATCAGGAACAGCAGCACCGCGATGATCGGGCCGCCGAGCGATTCGATCATGCCGAGGATGCTCGGGTTGAGCGTGGCGACGATCCAGCACACCACCAGCATCAGCGCCGCGACCACTCGGTCCAGGGCCTTGGCCCCCGGGCGCGCGCCGGTCTTGGCGATGATGCCCTTGAGGCCCTCGCTGGCGCCGATGTAGTGGCCCAGGAACGACTTGGCGATGGCGACGAAGGCAATCAACGGCGCGGCGAAGGCGATGGTCGGGTTGCTGAAGTGGTTGGCCAGGTAGGACAGGATCGACAGGTTCTGCGCCTTGGCCTCGGCCAGCTGGGCGCTGTCCAGGGTCAGCACGCAGCTGAACACGAAGAACAGCACCATGGCCACCATCAGCAGGTGCGCACGGGCCAGGATCTGCCCGCTGCGCTGGTCGGCGTGCTCGCCGTAGCGGCGTTTCTGGTCGACGGCGAAGGCCGAGATGATCGGCGAGTGGTTGAACGAGAACACCATCACCGGAATCGCCAGCCAAACGGTGTGCAGGAAGGCCGAGCCCGACGGCACCTGGCTGGCGCTGTCGAGGATGCCGCCAGTCCAGTGCGGCACCAGGTACAGGCCCAGCAGCGCCAGGGCGACGATGAACGGGTAGACCAGCAGGCTCATGACCTTGACCGTGGCCTGCTCACCGCAGCGCACGATCGCCAGCAGGCCGAGGATCAGCACGAACGACAGCAGCGCCCGCGGTGGCGGTGCCATGTGCAGCTGGTGCTCCATGAAGCTGCTGACCGTGTTGGTCAGGGCCACGCTGTAGATCAGCAGGATCGGGAAGATGGCGAAGAAGTACAGCACGGTGATCAGCGCACCGGCAGTGATGCCGAAATGCTCTTCGACCACTTCGGTGATGTCGCCGCCATTGCGCCCGGAGAGCACGAAGCGGGTCAGGCCACGGTGGGCGAAGTAGGTCATGGGGAAGGCCAGCGCGGCCAGGATCAGCAGCGGCCAGAAGCCGCCAAGCCCGGCGTTGATCGGCAGAAACAGCGTGCCGGCGCCGATGGCGGTGCCAAACAGGCCAAGCATCCAGGTGGTGTCGTGACGCGACCAGCTCTGCAGCGTTGCCGGGGTCGATTCTTCAAAGCGTTGTTCAACGCTTGGGGCCTGCTCATTCATTCCGGGTGAAGCTCCACTCGCAAGACTGCAACAGGCTGAGAATGGCGAAATAGACCTTCCGCCCTACTCAACCGAATAAAGAAGGGCGCGATTGTGCGCTGATGGTTGCACTTTGGAAAGCCCCACCCGAGGGACGGTTGCACTTGTCATGACAACTGGATGAGCAAAGGGGCCGCTTCGCGCCCCAATCGCCGGCAAGCCGGCTCCCACAAACAGCCCTTGGTGCGGCGCCTGTGGGAGCCGGCTTGCCGGCGATTGGGCCGCCAAGCGGCCCCTTGCGTCACATCACCTCTGAACGGCGGCAAACGCCTCGGCAACCCGTTGCAGGTTGGCCGGACGCAGGCCCGACATGCACACCCGGCCGCTGTCGATCAGGTACACGCCGAACTCGTCACGCAGGCGGCGCACCTGCTCGACGCTGAAACCGGTGTAGCTGAACATGCCGCGCTGGCGCAGGAAGAACTGGAAGTCCTGGCCCGGCAGCAGCACGGCCAGGGCATCGACCAGCGCCTGGCGCATGTCGAGGATACGCTTGCGCATCACCTCCACCTCTGCCGCCCACTGGGCGTTCAAGGCGGCATCGCCCAGCACCCCGGCCACCAGCTGGGCGCCGAAGTTGGGCGGGCTGGAGTAGTTGCGGCGCACGGTCGCCTTGAGCTGGCCGAGCACGCTCTGGGTGGTGGCTTCGTCGTCGCAGACCACCGACAGGCCGCCGACGCGCTCGCCATACAGCGAGAAGATCTTCGAGAACGAGTTGCTGACCAGGCACGGTACGCCGGCACGGGCCATTTCGCGGATGGCGAAGGCATCTTCGACCAGGCCTTCACCGAAGCCCTGGTAGGCGATGTCGAGGAACGGGATCAGCTGGCGTGCCTTGACCACTTCCACCACTTGCTGCCACTGCTGCGGCTCGAGGTCGGCGCCGGTGGGGTTGTGGCAGCACGGGTGCAGCAGCACGACGCTGTTGGCCGGCAGGCCCTGCAGGGTGGCCAGCATGCCGTCGAAGTCGACGCCGCGGGTGGCCTGGTCGAAGTACGGGTAGGTGTTCACCTTGAACCCGGCACCTTCGAAGATGGCGCGGTGGTTGTCCCAGGTCGGGTTGCTGACCCAGACTTCGGACTGCGGGAAGTAGCGCTTGAGGAAGTCGGCACCGACTTTCAGCGCGCCGGAGCCGCCGACGGTCTGCACGGTGGCCACGCGCTTGCCGGTCACCGCCGGGTGCTCGGCACCGAACAGCAGCGCCTGGATCGCCTGGCGGTAGGCGGCCAGGCCTTCCATCGGCAGGTACAGCGAGGCTTCGTGATCTACCCCAGCGATGCGTTTTTCCACCGCATCCACCGCCGCCAGCTGCGGCACCACGCCGGCCTCATCGTAGTACAGGCCGATACTCAGGTTGACCTTGTCGGCGCGCGGGTCGGCCTTGAAGGTTTCCATCAACGAGAGGATCGGGTCGCCGGCATAGGCATCGACATGTTTGAACACAGCGTGCAGCTCCTTGGATCAGGACAGTTCGGAAAGACTGCCCTGAGGATACCCGCAGTCGCGGGCAAGGAACATCACCTAATGTGCAAGGTTGTCTATGCAAGATTGCATGGGGGCCGGCTGGCCGGCGATGAGGCCGGTTCAGCCTGCCAACGCCTCAAGCTCCTGCAGCTCCCGCTCGGTCACCGCCACCCCTTCGCGCTCGGCGATTTCCCGCTCCCGATAACGCCGCTCACCCGGCATCCGCGACAACCCCACCGCCTGCATCTGTTCGACCAGCTCACGGCTGCGCAAGGCAAACCGCTCGCCTTCGGCCTTGCTCGGGTCGATGACGATGATCAACTGCCCGGTCCAGGGCGTCTTCGCCCCCGGATGCCCCGACCAGTCGAACTCCCAGGAGAAATGCCCGCCGGTCAGCGCCGCCGCCAGCAGCTCGACCATCATCGACAGCGCCGAGCCCTTGTGCCCGCCGAACGGCAGCAACGCGCCCCCTTCGAGGATCGCCTTGGGGTCGGTGGTCGGCTGGCCACTGGCGTCCACGCCCATCCCTTGCGCCAGCTGCTGCCCGGCACGCGCGGCAATCTGCACGTCGCCATGGGCCATGGCGCTGGTGGCCATGTCGAAGACGATCGGGTCATGCCCGGCGCAGGGCGCGGCGAAGGCGATCGGGTTGGTGCCGAACAACGGCTTGCGCGCCCCGTGCGGCACCACGCAGGTCATGCTGTTGACCACGCTCAAGGCCACCAGGCCTTCATCGGCGAATGGCTCGACATCGGGCCACAACGCGGCGAAATGGTGCGAATTGTGGATCGCCAGCACGGCAATGCCGGCGGTGCGGGCCTTCTCCACCAGCAGGCCACGGGCGGCGGCCAAGGCTGGCTGGGCAAAGCCGCCGCCGGCATCGACGCGCACATACGCCGGCGCCACGTCGGTGACCTGCGCCAAGGCCTGGCCGTTCACCCAGCCGCTGGCCAAGGTCGAGACGTAGCCTGGAATGCGGAACACGCCATGGCTGTGGGCACCGTCGCGCTGGGCGCTGGTGCAGTTGTGGGCCAGCACGCCGGCCACGCTTTCGCTGCAGCCGTGGCGCTGCAAAATCGCTTGCAGCAGCCCCTGCAATTGGCTGAACGGCACGCGCACGATGGGGCTGTTGGAAGGTGCGGACATCTGAAGCTCCTTATTGGAATTGGAATGGCAACAGCGTTGGCAACGACAAAAACTTTCCTGCAAGTGACAGCTATCTGTCAAATGTTGACTTTATGACAGAAAACATCCATTTTCTGTTTCACCCCTCTGGAGTGGCAGCATGAACCAACCGATCAAGCAACGCCTGGAAAACAGCCTGCAAGGGGCCGCCGCCTCGGGCCGCAAGATCGCCAGCTACATGCTCGCCAACCTCCACGAACTGCCCTTCCAGACCTCGGCCAGCATCGCCGCCAAGCTCGGCGTCAGCGAGTCCAGTGTCGGGCGCTTCTGCCGCTCTCTCGGTTATGCCCATCTCAAGGCGCTCAAGCAAGACCTGCAGAACGACCTGGGTGACGGCCCGTGGCTGGTCGGCGACCGCCTGCAGGAATACCGCCAGCAGCGCGACGACAGCGCCAGCGCCGGCAGCCTGGAGCTGGAAATCGCCGCCCTGGTGAGGGTGCATGAATACAGCCGCAGCGAGCCCTGGCACCGCGCCGCCCAGCGCCTGGCCGAGCGGCCGCGGGTGTTCGTCGCCGGGTTTCAGACCGAGCGCGGCGTCGCCCAGTGCATGGCGCACCTGCTGCATTACCTGCGCGACGGCGTGCAGGTGGTCGATGGCAGCGCCGGGCATTTCGGCGAAGTGCTGCTGGGCCGCCCGGAAAACAGCGCCCTGGTGGTGTTCGAGGCGCGCCGCTATTCCCGCCATGCCCTGATGCTGTGCCAGAAGGCGCGCCAGGCAGGCATCCCGGTCACGCTGGTGACCGACACCTTCTGCGACTGGGCCGATGCCAACGCCGACGAGGTGTTTCGCATCCCCACCGAGTTCAATCTGTTCTGGGAATCCACCTCGGCGATGCTGTCGTGGGTGCACCTGATGGTCAACGAGGTCTGCAAGAAACTCGGGCCTGATGTTGAAAAACGCTTGGAAGCGACTGCCGCTCTACATAACGAGTTCGTCGGCTATACGGCGGGCAAACAACAATAGCAAGAGTGCAAGAGGTGCAAGATGAACAAGACCATGGCTATGGTGGGTGCGTGTGCCCTGCTGCTGGCGGGTGCGGCCAGCGCCGAGACCCTGCGCTTCGCCACCGAAGGCGCCTACCCGCCCTTCAACTATGTAGATGCCGATAACCAGCTGCACGGCTTCGACATCGACATCACCCACGCCCTGTGCGAGCAGATGAAAGTCCAATGCACCCTCGTCGCCCAGGACTGGGAAGGCATCATCCCGGCGCTGATGGCGCGCAAGTACGACGCCGTGGTGGCGTCGATGATCGACACCGAGGAACGGCGCAGGAAAATCGCCTTCACCGACCACTACTACCGCACCCCGCTGACCGTCGCCGTGGCCAAGGACAGCAAGATCAGCGACGCCCAGACCACCTTCAACGGCTACACCGTGGGCGCCCAGTCGTCCTCGACCCAGGCGATCTACGCCGAGGACGTGTACGCCAAGGCCGGCGCCGACGTGAAGCTGTACCCGACCCTGGACGAAGCCAACGCCGACCTTGCCGCCGGCCGCCTGGACGGGGTGATCGCCGACAAGTTCCCGCTGCACGAGTGGCTGAACAAGAACGGCCAGGCCTGCTGCAAGGTGCTGGGTGACGTGGCCGGGACCAAGGCCGACGCCGCCATTGCCGTGCGCAAGGACGACGAGGCGCTGCGCCAGCGGCTCAATACCGCCCTGGCCGCGATCGTGGCCAACGGCACCTACCAGAAGATCGCCAGCAAGTACTTCGACTTCGACATCTACAACTGATCCCGCCCTGTAGGGGCGGCCTTGTGTCGCGAAAGGGTCGCAAAGCGACCCCAAAATTTCAGCGCCGCTGCGCAAATGGCGAGGGCTGCTTCGCAGCCCTTTCGCGACACAAGGCCGCTCCTACAAGGGCAGCGCATGGAGCAGTCAACTCAAGGAATACGTCATGCTCGACCAATTGTCCTTGCTGTCCTTCGCCAGCGGTGGCTGGGGCCAGGCGCTGCTGGCCGGCGCCCTGGTGACCGTGTCACTGGCCCTCGCCTGCCTGCCCATCGGCCTGCCCCTGGGCCTGGCCGTGGCCCTGGCGGCGCGCTCGAAGAAAAAACCCGCCCGCGCCTGGGCCACCACCTTCTCCACCGTATTTCGTGGCCTGCCCGAGCTGCTGACGCTGCTGATCATCTACTACGGCTGCCAGATCGCCGCGCAGAAACTGCTGGCCGCCATGGGCTATGAGGGCGAGTTCCTGATCAACACCTTCCTCGCCGCCATGGTCGCCTTCAGCCTGGTGTTCGCCGCGTTCTCCAGCGAAATCTGGCTGGCCGCCTTCAAGACCCTGCCCAAGGGCCAGCTGGAAGCCTGCGCCGCCCTGGGCCTGGGCAAGCGCACCGCGTTCTTCAAGGTGGTGCTGCCCCAGCTCACCCGCATCGCCTTGCCTGGGCTCTCCAACAACTGGCTGTCGCTGCTCAAGGACACCTCGCTGGTATCGACCATCTCGCTGGTCGACCTGATGCGCCAGACCAACCTGGCCGTCAGCGTGACCAAGGAGCCGATGTTCTTCTACGGCGTCGCCTGCCTGGGCTACCTGCTGTTCTCGGCGCTGTCGGGGCGGGTGTTTGCCTACCTCGAACGGCGCAGCAACCGCCACCTTTTGGGAGCACGCACATGAGTGCCGAACAACTGCTGGCCCTGGTCGTGGACCCCGACCTGCTGGAACGCTACGGCCCGCGCTTCGTCGATGGCTTGCTGGTGACTGCAAAGCTGGTGGCGATCTCCTTCAGCCTGGGCGCCGTGCTCGGCCTGCTGCTGGCCCTGGCACGCCTGTCGCGCCACCTGCTGCTGCAGCGCCTGGCGGCCGGGTACATCTACTTCTTCCGCGGCTCGCCGCTGCTGGCCCAGCTGTTTCTGCTGTACTACGGCCTCGGCTCGCTCAAGGGCTTCTGGCAGGACGTGGGGCTGTGGTGGTTTTTCCGCGATGCCTGGTTCTGCACCTTGCTGGCCTTCACCCTGAACACCGCCGCCTACCAGGCCGAGATCTTCCGCGGCAGCCTGATGGCGGTGGCCCCGGGGCAGCATGAAGCGGCCCGGGCGCTGAACCTCAAGCGCTCGACCACCTTCTTCAAGGTGATCCTGCCGCAATCGCTGCTGGTGGCCATAGGCCCCCTCGGCAACGAACTGATCCTGATGATCAAGGCCAGCGCCATCGCCTCGCTGGTGACCATCTACGACCTGATGGGCGTGACCAAGCTGGCCTTCTCGCGCAGCTTCGACTTCCAGATCTACCTGTGGGCCGCGGTGCTCTACCTGGTGATCGTGGAGGTGGTGCGGCGCCTGCTCAAACACCTGGAAGCCCGCCTGGGCCGCCACCTGAACTGAACGAAGGATGACATCCATGCATTGCCAGACCCTAGTCCTCGGCGCCGGCATCGTTGGCGTCAGCACGGCCCTGCACCTGCAGGCACGCGGGCGCCAGGTGATCCTCATCGACCGCGACGCGCCCGGCAGCGGCACCAGCCATGGCAACGCCGGGCTGATCGAGCGCTCCAGCGTCATTCCCTACGCCTTCCCACGCCAGTTCAGCGCCCTGCTGCGCTATGGCCTGAACCGCCAGCCGGATGTGCGCTACAGCTTGCGCCACCTGCCCAAGGCCGCGCCCTGGCTGCTTCGCTACTGGCAGCAATCGGCGCCCGGGCGCCTGGCCGGCGCCGCCGCCGACATGCTGCCGCTGGTGCAGCGCTGCGTGGAGGAGCACGACGCCCTGATCGAGGCGGCGGGCCTGCAGAGGCTGGTGCGGGCCAAGGGCTGGATCGAGGTGTACCGCGACCCTGCCCTGTTCGACAAGGCCAAGGCCGAGCTCAAGGGCCTGGCCCGCTACGGCCTGCAGTACGAAATCCTCGAGCGCAGCCAGCTGCAGGGGCGCGAGCACCAGCTCGACAGCGCCGTGGTCGGAGGCATCCATTGGCTGGACCCGAAAACCGTCAGCGACCCCGGCGCCCTCACCCGCGGCTACGCCGCGCTGTTCGCCCAGCGCGGCGGGCAGTTCCTCCACGGTGACGCGCGCAGCCTGCGCCAGGCAGAGGGCACATGGTGCGTCGACACCCAGCGCGGGCCGATCAGCGCCGATGAAGTGGTGGCCTGCCTGGGCCCGCAATCGGCCGAGCTCTATCAGCACCTGGGCTACCAGTTCCCGCTGGGGATCAAGCGCGGCTATCACATGCACTACGCCACCCAAGGCGGCGCGCAACTGCAGCATTCGATCTGCGACACCCAGGGCGGCTACGTGCTGGCGCCCATGGCGCGCGGCGTGCGCCTGACCACCGGCATCGAGTTTGCCGCCAGCGACGCGCCGGGCAACGAAATCCAGCTCGCTCGCTGCGAGGCCCTGGCCCGCAAGCTGTTCCCGGCCCTGGGCGAGCGCCTCGACGACAAGCCCTGGCTGGGCCGGCGCCCGTGCCTGCCGGACATGCGCCCGATCATCGGCCCGGCGCCGCGGCACAAGGGCCTGTGGTTCAACTTCGGCCATGCCCACCACGGCCTGACCCTGGGCCCGGTCAGCGGCCGCCTGCTGGCCGAACTGCTGACCGGCGAGCGCCCTTTCACCGACCCTGCGCCCTACAGCGCGGCACGTTTCGACTGAAACCCTGCGGGAGAACAACAACATGACCGCCCCTCTCAGCGTTGCCAGCCTTGCCCCTGAACCCGACCCACGCCCGGTGCTGATCCGGATCGAAGGCCTGAACAAGCACTATGGCGCCTTCCATGTGCTGCACGACATCGACCTGCAGGTGCGCGAAGGCGAGCGCATTGTCCTGTGCGGGCCTTCCGGCTCGGGCAAGTCGACCCTGATCCGCTGCATCAACCGCCTGGAAATCGCCCAGCAGGGCAGCATCCAGGTCGCCGGTATCGACCTTTCGGCCACCACGCGCCAGGCCGCCCAGGTGCGCAGCGAGATCGGCATGGTGTTCCAGCATTTCAACCTGTTCCCGCACATGAGCGTGCTCGACAACTGCCTGCTGGCGCCCACCAGCGTGCGCGGCCTGTCGCGCAAGGATGCCGAGGAACGCGCGCGCATGTACCTGAGCAAGGTCGGCATCGAGAGCCAGGCGCACAAGTACCCCAGCCAGCTCTCCGGCGGCCAGCAGCAGCGCGTGGCGATCGCCCGGGCGCTGTGCATGAAGCCGCGGATCATGCTGTTCGACGAGCCGACCTCGGCGCTGGACCCGGAAATGGTCGCCGAGGTACTGGATGTGCTGGTGCAGCTGGCAGGCACGGGCATGACCATGCTCTGCGTCACGCACGAGATGGGCTTTGCCCGGCAGGTGGCGGAGCGCGTGCTGTTCCTGGAAGGTGGGCAGATCATCGAGGACAGCCCGCCAGAGGTGTTCTTCAACCAGCCGCGCACGGCGCGGGCCAAAGGGTTCCTGGCGCAGATCCTTCACTGATTTCACGGGCCCCATCGCCGGCAAGCCCCCCTTCATTGCACCGCTGCAATGAACCAACTGCGTCGTTAAATATTATTGACCTCACCCCCTGGCAAACCCTTGCCGCCTCAGGCTCGCAAGGGTTTCAGCCCCTTGAAATCGGCGCAAAACCCCTCCCCGCGGCCCCTTCAGCCGTTTGACATATCGAACGGCTCTGGCAAGCTATCTCCAAGCCCCGACCGGAATCGTCGCCTCTGACGAGCCGGCAGTGCTCGGGGCTTCAGGTGACACACCAGGCCCTGAGCCGTGCGCCTGCACAACAACGGTAGGTCGAACCTGCCATAAGGTGACATATGTCCAACAGCAACATTGGCAACAAGCAACCCTCCCTGCGCAAACCCGTCGTCCTGATGACCATGGGCAGCCAAGAGCGCAAAGGCCATGACTACCAGGTCATGACCCACAAATACATCACCCCGCTGGTCGAGTTCTCCGATTGCGTCCCGGTACTGGTGCCCACCTGCTGTGGCGTCGAAGACCTCGAGACCTATCTGGACATGGCCGACGGCGTGTACCTGACCGGTGCCGGCAGCAACATCGAGCCGAGCCTGTACGGCCAGGAAAACCAGACCCCTGGCAAAGGCCAGGACGTCAACCGCGACCTGTTCGATATCCCGCTGGTCAAGGCAGCGCTCAAGCGCGGCCTGCCCATCTTCGGCATCTGCCGTGGCATGCAGGAAATCAACGTGGCGCTGGGTGGCGACATCTACCAGAAGGTCTACGCGGAGCCTGGCTTCAACGACCACCGGGAAAACCCGGAAGACCCGGTCGAGGTGCAGTACGCCCAGGTTCACAGCGTGAAGATCAAGCCAGGCAGCTGGCTGCGTGACACCCTCGGCACCGACGAGATTCGCGTGAACTCGCTGCATGGCCAGGGCCTGCGCAACCTCGGCGCCGGCATCGAGCCAATCGCCCACGCCGAAGACGGCCTGGTCGAAGCGATCCACGCGCCAAGCATCTCGCCGTTCCTGTTCGCGGTGCAGTGGCACCCGGAATGGCAAGCCGCGAAGAACCCTGACTCGATCAAGATCTTCCAGGCCTTCGGCGACGCCTGCCGCGCCCAGGTGCGCAAGGCCCAGGTCAAGCGCCAACACGCTGCCTGACCCCAAGCTTCGTTAGTTTTGATCGCGGGGCGGCGCAACGTCGCCCCCGCTTCCCCGGTCACCCTCTGCTGGTCCCAGAACACTTCCCGTGGATGCGGGCGGCGGGCTTGTGCCTGTCTCCGCGATCGTTTTTTTCCTTGTTCGTTCTCTCGTTCTAGAGATAGGCAGACCGTTTAGGTGGTTGTCGTGAAATCGTGGGTGCCTGTGAGACCGAGCGCCGCCCGCGCGGCGCATCGCGGATAAATCCGCTCCTACATTTGTTGCAACGTGCCTATGCCTGATAGGCCATGGTTGCCAGCCTTGGTGGCACGACGCGGTTTCTCGGCGGGCACCAAAAGCGGACAACCATGGCCTGACAGACCGTGGCACGTTGCAACAAATGTGGGAGCGGATTTATCCGCGATGCGCCGCGCGGGCGGCGCGCGATGTCCGCCACCCCGCAATATCACGGCAGGCCACTGGCACTTCGCTTACGGATCGCCACCACCATTGCGGCAAAATACTGGCCCCCAGCCTGCGCAAGCAGAGGCAAACTCCTTTCATCTTCAGATGCTTAGGACAGCAACATGCGGGTATTTCTAGCAACGATGGCCGGCTGCATGCTGGTCTCGACCGCTTTCGGCGCCCACGCCAGGACGCTGAGCCAGAATGATCGCCAGGTCTGTAACTGGGGTTCGCAGATCGCCGCCGAGGCCCAGCAGGCCAAGCTTTCCGGGGTTACCCTGTACGCCACGCGCAACAAGCTGCAGGCGCGCAAGTTCGCCAAGCCATGGATGCGCATGACCGCCTTCGGCATTACCGAGCAGACCTACAACAGCCGCTCGCAACTGAAGCCGCCCGCGATCAAGCAGACCTACTATGAACAGTGCGTTCAGCATGCAATTGCCAAACGTTAAATCCTTTTGAATCCGCTAGTTAGCAGGCTTTTCTAACACTTACTCTAGCTACCTCCATGGCGCGCCATCCTTGAAGCGCGCTTGCAACCACTCCTTGAACGCCCCCATGGCCGCCGTATTCAGGCGTGCCGTGGGGCGTACAAGGTAGATGCCCGCTGCCACATCCAGCTGCCATTGCGGCAATACCCGCACCAGGCGCCCGGCGGCAATGTCCTCGACCATCAGCCAGTCGCCACCAGCAAGAATCCCTACACCACGCCGCGCCGCTTCCAGCAGGGCCTCGTTGTCGTTTGCGCGCAACGAGCCACTGATCTTGACGCTCACGCCTTCGTTTCCACGGGTGAGTCGCCATTCAGGAAATGACCGTAAACCACTGAAACCCAAGCAATTGTGCTGCGATAGCTGTGCGGGAAATTCGGGTTCTCCCGCGCGTGCCAAATACTGCGGCGAGGCACACAGAATCCGCAGGTGGTCGCACAGCCGAGTGGCCACGAGGCGGTTGTCGGCCAGTTCACCGATGCGGATGGCGGCATCGAAACCCTCGCCCACCAGGTCGACGAAGCGGTCTGCGTACTCGGCCTCGACCGTCACCTGCGGATAGGCCAGCACGAAATCGGCCAGCATGCCGCTCAGCCAGCGCCGGCCCATGGCCGCCGGCAATGCCAGGCGCAAGCGCCCGCGCACCGCCGCCGCGCCCTCGGCAGCCTCTTGCTCGGCCTCGGCGATCAAGCGGTTGGCCTCGCGCACACGCGTCACCAGCCGTTCGCCCTCGTCGGTGAAACGCAGTTGCCGGGTAGTGCGCTCCACCAGGCGGATGCCCAGGCGCTGCTCCAGGGCGCCGAGGCGCTTGGACAGCACCGTGGGGTGTCGCTGCAGCTGGCGCCCGGCAGCGGCAAACGAGCCCTGTTCGTGCAGGGCCAGCAAGGTGGCGAGTTCATCGGCGCGGCGGCTGTCAAAGGCGTCCATGGCAAGGCTCGGTGGCGAGATCGGCAATCAGGCGGTGAGTACCAGCGCCCCTTGCGACAGGCCTTGCTCCAGGTCCCCATGGGCCCTGGCCGCCTCGGCCAATGGGTAACGGCGCCACACCGTGGGCCGGATGATACCCTCGGCGACCGCCGCCAGCACATCGCTGGCGCGCTGCTGGTACGCCTCGGGGGTCGCGGTATGCGCGGCCAGCGAAGGCCGCGTCAGGTACAGCGAGCCCTTGGCATTGAGCGTGGCCACCTCGACAGGCGCCGGCGCACCCGAGGTGCCGCCGAACGACACCAGCAACCCGCGCGGGCGCAAGCTGTCGAGCGAAGCCTGCAGCGAGGCCTTGCCCACGCAGTCGTACACCACATCGACGCCCTGCCCCTGGGTCAGCTCACGCACCTGGCCGGCCAGGGTGGCGGCGTCGAATACCAGCACATGCTGGCACCCCGCTGCTTGCGCCCGGGCAACGCTTTGCGGCCGCGAAACCACGCCAATCACGGTCGCCCCCAGATGAGATGCCCACGGCGCCAGCAACTGGCCAAGCGCGCCAGCGGCGCCATAAAGCAGAATCTGGGTGCCCGGCCCGACCGGGTAGGTGGTCTTGAGCAGGTACTGCGCGGTAATTCCTTTGAACAGCACCGCCGCCGCCGCTTCCTCGCTCAACCCCGGCGGCAGCTTCACCAGGCGCTCTGCCGGGTACAGGCGGCCGCTGGCGTAAGCCCCGACCGGGCCGGTGGCGTAGCCAACCCGGTCACCTGGCTGCACGTTGAACACCCCCTCGCCCACCGCCATGACCCGCCCGGCGCCTTCCAGCCCCAGGCCCGAAGGCAACGCCAGTGGCGCGGCGCCTTTGCGTTGCAGAATGTCGAGAGGGTTGACGCCGATGGCGCGCTGTTCCAGCCAGACCTGGCCGGGGCCAGGCTGCTGGGCCTGCAGCGCTTGCAACTGCAGGACGTCGGCGCCGCCGGTGGCGCTGAGGACGATACGGGTGGCCATGTTCGATTCCTTGAGAGTGGGTAGACCCGCTCAGGCTAATTAGCAGCCAAGAATCGAACAATCAGGCTGGGTGCAGATGATTCCTGCACCCGGTGAAGCAGTTGCTCAGCAGCCGGTGAGTGCCACCGGCCGGCGCTCGCCGGCAAAGAACAGCGGGCGCAGGCGCACGCCGATGACGTTGCCGCAGTAGGCCGCCAGCAGCCACAACCAGCCATGCACGCTGCCGGAGGCGATGCCGCTGAAGTACGCGCCGATGTTGCAGCCATAGGCCAGGCGCGAGCCATAACCCAGCAGCAGGCCACCGATCACCGCAGCGACCAGCGACGCCAGCGGAATCTTCAGGCTCGGTGCGAAACGCCCGGCCAGACCTGCCGCCAGCAATGCGCCGAGCACGATGCCGATGTCCATGACCGTGGTGATGTCCTGCCACAGCGGCGAGGCCAGCGCCTTGGCATTGGCTGGCGCCTGCCAGAACACCCAGCTGCCGACATCCACGCCGAAGCTGGACAGGGCCTTGGCGCCCCACAGGGCGAAGGCCGAGGTGATGCCCCAAGGGCGCCCGGCCAGGGCCAGGGTGGCGTAGTTGAGCAGCGCCAGGGCGATGGCGCCCCACAGCAGGGGCCAGGGGCCGCGCAGGAAGCGGCGCAGGCCCTGGTGCTCGCTGCTGGCCGGTGCTTCCAGGGCGCCATGGCGGCGCTTTTCCAGGACCACGGTGGCCCAGGCGATCAGGGCGAACACCGCGACGCTCGCCAGCAAGGCCGGCGCAACGCCCCAGGCCTGGACGATCGAGGTGGCCGGGAACGATGGCAGGGCGAACCACCAGTCGGCATGGTGGGTGGCGGTGACCGAGCCGATGATGAAGAACAACAGGGTCACCAGCATCCGCGCGTTGCCGCCGCCGACGGTGAACAGCGTGCCCGAGGCGCAGCCGCCGCCCAGCTGCATGCCGATGCCGAAGATGAAGGCGCCGAACACCACCGACACCCCGGCCGGCGCCACCAGCCCGGTGACCGGGTTGCCGAACAGGTTGCCTGCCGCCAGTGCCGGGAAGAACAGCAGCACGGCCAGGGTTAGCATGACCATCTGCGCGCGCAGGCCGGCGCCGCGGCGTTCATTGATGAACACCCGCCAGGCCGAGGTGAAGCCGAAGGCGGCGTGGTAGAGCGTCAGGCCCAGGGCGGCGCCGACGATCAGCAGCAAGACCTGCTTGAAACCGGCATTGAGGTTGAGGAACCAGGCGCCGGCCAACAGCAGGGCCAGGGCGATCAAGGGTGCGCCCAGGCGGCGCGGTTCGGGTGTGGCAGTGGCGGAAAGACCCATTGGAGTGCTCGGATACAGTGAAACGGGCGGCGATTATAGCGCCGTGGGTTTCTTTTGTGCCTGTTCTGGCCTCATCGCCGGCAAGCCGGCTCCCACAAGGTTCGGTGCGCTACCTATGGGAGCCGGCTTGCCGGCGATGGGGCCAACATATCTGTTAGGCTGATAACACCTTCGCCAAAGCCACCAGGCCATTCGCCCCATGGATGAACTGCGCAAGATCGACCTCAACCTGCTGCTGGCCCTGCATGCCCTGCTCAGCGAACGGCACGTCACCCGCGCCGCACTGCGCCTGCACCGCAGCCAGCCGGCGGTGAGCCATGCCCTGGCACAACTGCGCGCGCATTTCGACGACCCGCTGCTGATTCGCCAGAACGGCCAGATGGCCCTGAGCGCCCGTGCCCAAGCCCTGGCCAAGCCGCTGCAGGATGCCCTGGGCAGCCTCAACGGCCTGCTCGCCACCCCGCGCTTCGATCCGGCCCTGGCGCAGCGGCGGTTTCGCCTGTCGTTGTCCGACTATTCCTCGCGCATCATCCTGCCGCCGCTGGTGCGCTACCTACGCCGGGTGGCGCCGGGGGTCGACCTGGCCATCAGCCAGGCCAGCCGCGAGACCATGCTCGCGCAGCTGCTCGATGGCGAACTCGACCTGGCGCTGGGCATCTTCCCCGAACTGCCGCCGGCCATTACCGCGCAAACCCTGTTCGAGGACAGTTTCATCAGCGTCGCCGACCGCCAGGTACTGCCCGCCAAGGGCGGCCTGGCGCTGGACGACTGGCTGGCCCGCCCGCATGTGCTGATGGCCATGCGCCCCGATGCCCACGACGAAATCGAACGCGCCCTGGCCGAGCGCGGCATGCGCCGGCGCATCGCCTTGGCGTTGCCACACTGGAGCGCGGCGGTGGAGGTGCTCGCCGGCACCGACCTGGTGCTGACCGTGGCCAGGCGCGCCGTCGGCCCGCTGCGCCCGTACAAGACGCTGCGTGCGTTCACCCCGCCGCTGCCCATCCCTGCCCTGGCCTACCAACAGGCCTGGCACAGGCGAAAGGACAGCGACCCCGGCCACCGCTGGTTGCGCGAGGCCGTGTGGGCGTGCAGCCAACCCGGCCAGTAATCAGCCTTCCGGCTGCTTGGCCACGACCGCGCCACTGCCTGCCGGGCTCGACGCCCAGGTACCCTGCACCAGAAACACCCCCGCCAGGATCAGCACCACACCGGCCACCCTGGCCAGGTTGATCGGCTTGCTGGGCACGCCCATCAGGCCGAAGTGGTCGACCACCACCGAGGTGATGATCTGCCCCGCCACCACCAGCACCAGGAAACCTGCGGTCCCCAGGCGCGGGATCAACGCCGCGGCAGCCGCCACGTAGAAGGCGCCCAGCACGCCGCCGATCCACAGCCACCAGGGGCCTTGCAGCGCCTTGCCCAGGTCGGGCATCGGCACTCGCAGGATCAGCAGCGCGGCGATGACCACCAGGGAGCTGACCGTCAGCGAAGTGAACGCCCCCCACAGCCAGTGCCCCAGGGCACGACCGACAGTGGCATTGGCAGCCGCCTGGAATGGCAGCACTGCCCCCGCGAACAGGGCCATGAGCAGCGGAAGAAAACTGAGCAGGAGGGTCTTGTTGGACATGGATGCACTCATCGCAAGAACGGATGAGTGCATCATGGGTGAATTGACAGGGTGAATGGAAATCGAAACGGTGCACCCTGCTTATTCGTCAGATGAATAGCCGCGCTTAGCGCGAGGTTTCCACCCTCAGCACTTCGGTATAGATCGCATCGACGGTCTGGCCGACCTTGAGGTTTTTCATGCGTGCCTGCAGGTCTGGGTTCTCGACCTTCACCACCTGCAACTTGCCTTCAGGCGGCAGCAGGCTCACTTCGTGGGTCTTCAGGTCGATCTTCTTGATCTGCGAAGTCACCTTCACCTGGCGGAATGCCTCGCCGCCCGGGTTCGGGTTGTCCTTGGTGGCGCGGATGGTGCCGGACTCTTCGCTGGCCTTGGTCGCCCCGCCAACGTCGGTGTTGAGCACATAGGCCACCGCGCGGGTGACGTAGATGTCGACCTGGTCGCCCACTTTGAGGTTGGGCAAGGCCTTGGCCTTCTCCGTCAGCTGGAAGGTCACAGGCTTGTCGTGCGGCCCCTTGACCGTCACCTGGCGGTTGGCCTGGTCGATGGCCGTGACCTCGGTTTTGACATGGCTTTCCAGTGCTTCGCTGGCAATCGGAATATCCGCCGCCTGCACGCTGATGCTGGCAGTGGCGACCAAGCTTGCAAGTGCAACGGCACGTGCGAGTGTGCAAAGAGAATTCATAGGCCTGCTTCCCTGTGTTCAAGACCGGAGTCGTGTGCGTGAGAAGTTCACGCGCAAACAAGCATAGTCGCTGATCCGCGCCTGGCATTGATCTGCCGCAGGCTGCATGGCAGCAGATCGCTGCGCTGCCACGCAGCCTGCGCCAGGCTCAGCGGTTGCGGGTGACCCGCCACACGGTGTTGGCCAGGTCATCGGCGATGATCAACGCCCCGCGCGGGTCGACCGTGACGCCCACCGGCCGGCCGCGGGTCTTGCCGTCCTCACCCCGGAAGCCGGTGGCGAAGTCGATCGGCTCGCCGGCTGGCTTGCCGTTGCTGAACGGCACGAAGATCACCTTGTAGCCCACCGGGTTCGGCCGGTTCCAACTGCCGTGCTCGCCCACGAACACGCCGTCGGCAAAGCGCTCGCCCATGGCCGGCAGGGAGAAGCCCACGCCCAGCGCGGCCACGTGCGAACCCAGGCTGTAGTCGGGCTTGATCGCGGCGGCCACCTTGGCCGGGTTCTGCGGTTTGACCCGCTCATCGACGTTCTGCCCCCAGTAGCTGTAGGGCCAGCCATAGAAGGCGCCGTCGCGCACCGAGGTCAGGTAGTCCGGCACCAGGTCCGGGCCCAGCTCGTCGCGTTCGTTGACCACCGCCCACAGCTGCCCGCTGCCCGGCTGGATCGCCAGTGCCGTGGGGTTGCGCAGGCCGGTGGCGTAGGGCCGGTGCGCGCCGCTGGCGGCGTCGACCTGCCAGACCATGGCCCGGTCCACCTCGGCCTCCATGCCGCGCTCGGTGATGTTGCTGTTGGAGCCGATGCCCACGTACAGGTAACGCCCGTCGGGGCTGATGGCCAACGACTTGGTCCAGTGGTGGTTGATCTCGCCGGGCAGGTCGGTGACCTTGGTCGGCGCGCCGCTGGCCTTGGTCTGGCCCTCCTGGTAGTCGAAGCGCACCAGCGCATCCTGGTTGGCCACGTACAACTTGCCGCCTGCGAAGGCCAGGCCATAGGGCGCATTGAGGTTTTCGGCGAAGACGGTCTGCAGCTCGTAGGTGCCATCGCCATCGGCATCGCGCAGCAAGGTCAGGCGATTGCCGCCCTTGACCGAGGTGTTGCCCTTGGCCTTGATCTGGCTGGCGATGACGTCCTTGGGCTTGAGTTTCGCGGCATTGCCGCCGCGCCCCTCGGCCACCAGGATGTCGCCGTTGGGCAGCACCAGGCTCTGGCGCGGGATCTTCAGGTCGGTGGCGATGGCCGTGATGCTGTAGCCCTCGGGCACGCTGGGCTTGTGCTCGCCCCACTGCGCCGGCTGGGCAATCTTCATGCTCGGCAGCAGCCCACGTTCCGGGGCCGGCAATTTCGGGTCCGGGCCGAGCGCCTGGGTGGCCTCGCCGTCACCGCCACAGGCGCTCAACAACAGCGCCACGCTCAACACGGGCAACGCCTGCAAAGGCTTCATGCCACACCTCCCGAACGCAGGTTGCTCATGCCCAGCCACGCGGCGACGCAGGCCAGCACGGTGACGATCAGCGACAGCACCAGGCCCGCCGGCATCACGGCCCAGGCATCCTTGGCGTGCTCGAAGGCGTTGACCAGCCCCAGCACCCAGGTCACCAGCAACAGCAAAAAATACAACGTCGGGCGGCCAGCCTTGCGCGGGGCACGAACCAGGTTGGCCAGCGCGAACAACAGCGCCAGGCCGCAGAACACCAGCCCGCCAGCGATCAGCCAGGCGGCGAAGTTGCTCCACTGGATCTGGTAGCTCTTGAAGTAGGCGATGTCACTCAACAAGGCGCCGAGGAACAGCGGCACCGTACCGGCCAGCAGAATCGCATGCAGTGGGCTGGGCGTGCATCGGTAGAGGGTTTGCTCGGTAGCGGTCACGGCGCCTCCTTATCAGTCAGTGACCCGGAACTGATGGCGTGGGCGCGGTTGCCCGGTCCATCAGGCCTGCGCAGGGGTGCGCTTAGCAACGGATCGCCAAGTCATCCGATAAGTTCACCGCTTGGCTTGATTGACATATCCTGAAAGCATTAACCCTCCCCCTGACAGAGACACTGGCATGACCGCTCGCACCGCTCCCCCCTACGCGCAATGGGCCGCGCATGCCCTGCTCGCCCTGGCCCTGGTGCTGGCGGCCGGGTGTTCGAGCAAGGGCAGCAAGGCGCGCCAGTACGCGGCGGCGCCTGGCTCCAACTGCTTTGCCAAGGCGGTGCCGACCACGGGCGAAGGGGGGCTGGCCTGGGGCAATACGCTGAGCATTGCCAGGCAGAAGTCGATGAACAACTGCATTCGCTATGCGGGGCGCTCGGGCGGTACGCCGAACACCTGCCAGGTGGTCATGGCCAAGTGCAAGAACTAGCCCGACTAAGGGTTTGTCTGTGGCGGCTTCATCGCCGGCAAGCCGGCTCCCACACACCGGCGGCAAGCCGGCTCCTACAGGTGAGGTGGGAGCCGGCTTGCCGGCGATGAGGCCCGCCAGGTCGCCTCAGACCGCCTTGGCCCGCGCAGCGTGCAGCTTCTTGTAGCTCTCGATCAGGCGCAGATGGCGGTCCAGGCCTTCGAGCTTCATGCTGGTCGGGGTCAGGCCATGGAAGCGCACGCTGCCGTCCACCGAGCCCAGCACCGCATCCATGCGCGGGTTGCCGAACATGCGGCGGAAGTTGGCCTCGTAATCTGCCATTTCCAGCTCATCGTCCAGCTGCACTTCCAGCACCACGTTCAGCGCCTGGTAGAACAGGCCGCGCTCGACGGTGTTGTCGTTGAACTGCAAGAACGCCTCGACCAGCTCCTTGGCATCTTCGAAACGCTTCAACGCCAGGCAAATCAGCAGCTTCAGCTCAAGGATGGTGAGCTGGCCCCAGACCGTGTTGTCGTCGAACTCCACGCCAATCAGCGTGGTGATGGTGGTGTAGTCATCCACCTCGCAGTTGTCCAGGCGCTTGAGCAACGCGCGCAGGGCGCGGTTGTCGAGGCTGTGCAGGTTGAGAATGTCGGCACGGAAGCCCAGGGCGCGGTTGGTGTTGTCCCAGATCAGGTCCTCGACCGGGTAGATCTCCGAATAGCCCGGCACCAGGATGCGGCAGGCGGTGGCGCCGAGGTTGTCGTACACGGCCATGTACACCTCCTTGTCCAGGCTCTCGAGGATACCGAACAGGGTCGCGGCTTCCTGGCTGTTGGAGTTTTCGCCGTGGCCGGAGAAGTCCCACTCGACGAACTCGAAGTCGGCCTTGGCACTGAAGAAGCGCCACGACACCACCCCGCTGGAGTCGATGAAGTGCTCGACGAAGTTGTTCGGCTCGGTCAGCGCGTGGCTTTCGAAGGTCGGCTGCGGCAGGTCGTTCAGGCCCTCGAAGCTGCGCCCTTGCAGCAGCTCGGTCAGGCTGCGCTCCAGCGCCACTTCGAAGCTTGGGTGGGCGCCGAACGAGGCGAACACGCCGCCGGTGCGCGGGTTCATCAAGGTCACGCACATCACCGGGAATTCGCCGCCCAGCGAGGCATCCTTGACCAGCACCGGGAAGCCCTGCTCTTCCAGGCCCTGGATGCCGGCGAGGATGCCCGGGTACTTGGCCAGCACTTGCTGCGGCACGTCCGGCAGGGCCAGCTCGCCCTCGAGGATCTCGCGCTTGACCGCCCGCTCGAAGATTTCCGACAGGCACTGCACCTGGGCTTCGGCCAGGGTGTTGCCGGCGCTCATGCCGTTGCTGAGGAACAGGTTCTCGATCAGGTTGGACGGGAAGTACACCACCTGCTCATCGGACTGGCGCACGAACGGCAGCGAACAGATGCCGCGCTCGGTGTTGCCCGAATTGGTGTCGTACAGGTGCGAGCCGCGCAGCTCGCCGTCCGGGTTGTAGATTTCCAGGCAGTACTCATCGAGGATCTCGGCCGGCAGCGCGTCTTTGGGGCCGGGCTTGAACCACTGCTCGTTGGGGTAGTGCACGAACGGCGCGTTGGCGATCTCTTCGCCCCAGAACTGGTCGTTGTAGAAGAAGTTGCAGTTCAGCCGCTCGATGAACTCGCCCAGCGCCGAGGCCAGCGCGGCCTCCTTGGTCGAGCCCTTGCCGTTGGTGAAGCACATCGGCGACTGCGCATCGCGCACGTGCAGCGACCAGACGTTGGGCACGATGTTGCGCCACGAGGCGATCTCGATCTTCATGCCCAGCCCGGCGAGGATGCCGGACATGTTGGCGATGGTCTGCTCCAGCGGCAGGTCCTTGCCGGGGATGTAGGTGCTGGTGTCGGCCACCGGCATCAGCAGGCCCTGGGCATCGGCGTCGAGGTTGTCGACCTGTTCGATGATGAATTCGGGGCCGGTCTGCACCACCTTCTTCACCGTGCAGCGGTCGATGGAGCGCAGGATGCCCTGGCGGTCCTTTTCGCAGATGTCTTCGGGCAGCTCGACCTGGATCTTGAAGATCTGGTTGTAGCGATTCTCCGGGTCGACGATGTTGTTCTGCGACAGGCGGATATTCTCGGTGGGGATATCGCGGGTCTGGCAGTACAGCTTGACGAAGTACGCCGCGCACAGCGCCGAGGAGGCAAGGAAATAGTCGAACGGCCCCGGCGCCGAGCCATCGCCCTTGTAGCGGATCGGCTGGTCGGCGATCACCGTGAAGTCGTCGAACTTGGCTTCAAGACGAAGGTTGTCGAGAAAATTGACCTTGATTTCCATGCGGGATTACCGTGATTTGAGCGTGCAAAACGAAATTTGGCCGGCATTATCCGGGTTTTTCCGCTGGAAGTCCTGTTTGTCGGCACCGCCGGCTTCAAGCGCGCTGCAGCCTCTGTGGGAGCCGGCTTGCCGGCGATGGGGCCGCCACCTATTTGCGCATTCCGCCGGATTGCTTGCCTGATCCTCTGAACCTGCAGCCCCCGCCAGACGAATGGTTTCAGCTGTGTGCTAGCGTTTCTAGATTGGGGGACAACGTATTCCCCAGGCGACGACAACCGATGATCAGCAGGTGAGCCATGGAACTTCGAATCAATCAGCAGACCTACCAGGTCGAGGCTGAAGCCGACACGCCCCTGCTGTGGGTGCTGCGCGACGACCTGGGCATGACCGGCACCAAGTACGGCTGCGGCCTGGCCCAGTGCGGCGCGTGTTCGGTGCTGGTGGACGGCAACGTGGTGCGCGCCTGCGTCACCCCGGTGGCAGGCGTGGTCGGGCGCGAGGTGACCACCATCGAAGCCATCGAGGCCGACGCCGTGGGCAAGCGCGTGGTGGCCGCCTGGGTCGAACACCAGGTGGCCCAGTGCGGCTACTGCCAGTCCGGCCAGGTGATGGCCGCCACGGCGCTGCTCAAGCACAGCGCCAGCCCCAGCGACGAGCAGATTGCCGCGGCGATGGTCAACCTGTGCCGCTGCGGCACCTACAACGCCATCCATGCCGCCGTGCACGCACTGGCCCAAGGGGAGAAGGCCTGATGAACGCGCCCTTCGACACCCCCGCAAGCCTGCTCGACCTGCCCGTGGGCGGCGCCGTCAACCTGTCGCGCCGGCGCTTCGTGGCCGGCACCGCGATCGGCGCGCTGGTTCTGGGCTTCGGGCTGCCCCTGGGCAGCGCTCGGGTGCAGGCGGCCACCGCCAGCGCCACCGAACGCGGCACCCAGGTGCCGGCGTTCCTGGAAATCCGCCCCGACAGCAGCGTGCGCCTGCTGTGCCCGTTCATGGAGGGCGGGCAAGGCACCTACACCGCCATGGCGCAGATCGTCGGCGAAGAACTGGACGCCGACCCGGCCACCTTCCTGGTCGACAGCGCCCCGCCCGGTGAAGCCTACGTGGTGATGGAAAACGGCATGCGCATCACCGGCGGCAGCATGTCGGTGCGCATGAGCTACCCGACCATGCGCCGCCTCGGTGCCCTGTGCCGGGCCATGCTGATGCAGGCGGCCGCCGATCAATGGGGCGTGCCGCTGGGCGAGCTGAGCACCGAACCTGGCAAGGTGCTGCACAGCGCCTCGGGCCGGGCGCTGGCCTACGGCGAACTGGCCGGGCGCGCCATGGACCTGCCGGTGCCGGACCCTGCTAGCGTCAAGCTGCGCGACCCTAGCCAGTTCCGCTGGATCGGCAAGCCGGTGCGGCGCGTGGACGCCTACGACAAGTCCACCGGCAAGGCCCTGTACACCATCGACATCAAGCTCGACGGCATGCTCCACGCCGCCGTGCAACACGCCCCGCGCCTGGGCATGACGGTGGGCAGCGTGCGCAACCAGGACCAGGTGCAGGGCCTGCCGGGCGTGCACTCGGTGCACCAGCTACCCGGCGCCGTGGCGGTGGTGGCCGAACGCTGGTGGCATGCCAAGCGCGCCGTCGAAGCGCTGCAGGTCGACTGGCAGGAACCGGCCGCAGACAGCCAGGTGCGCGCCATGCCGGCGGACTTTTCCAGCGACGCCTGGCGCGATCATCTCGCGGCCCAGCAAGGCCCGGCCCGCGACGATGAACACGAAGGGGATGTGGACGGCGCGCTGGCCAATGCCAAGACCAAGGTCGAGGCCACCTACCACAACCAGTACCTCAACCACGCCCAGCTGGAGCCGCCCTCGGCGCTGGCGCGCTTCAACCCCGATGGCTCGCTGGAGGTGTGGCTGCCGAACCAGGCACCGGACATGTTCCGCGACGACATCGCCAAGCGCACGGGCCTGGCCCCTGCGCAGATCACCCTGCACTCACCGCTGCTCGGCGGCTTCTTTGGCCGCCACTTCCTGTATGACTCGGCCAACCCCTACCCGCAGGCCATCGCCCTGGCCAAGGCCGTGGGCCGGCCAGTGAAGCTCATATGGAGCCGCGAGGAGGAGTTTCTGCGTGATGTGCTGCGCCCGGTGGCCGTGGTCAAGTTCCGCGCAGGCCTGGATGCCGACGGCCTGCCCGTGGCCCTGGAAGCGGTGAGCGCCACCGAGGGGCCGACCGAAGCCCTGGCTGGCAAGCAAGGCGAAAAGATCGACCCCACCGCCCTCGAAGGCCTGTCGGGCAAGGCCTACGCCATCGCCAACAAACGCATCGCGCAGATCTACGTGAAAGGCCCGGCGATGCTCGGCTACTGGCGTTCGGTCGGCAACTCGCTGAACGACTTCTTCTACGAGGCATTTCTCGACGAGCTGGCCGACAAGGGCGGCAAGGACCCCTTCGAGCTGCGCCTGCACCTGCTGCGCGACAACCCCCGGCTGACCACCCTGCTCAATGCGGTCGGTGAGCTCTCCGGTGGCTGGAAGCGCGGCCCGTTCACCGCCGAGGACGGCAGCAAGCGCGCCCGCGGCGTGGCCATGGCCTCGCCGTTCGGCTCCCAGGCGGCGGTGATTGCCGAGGTGTCGATCGAACAGGGCCAGGTCAAGGTGCACGACATCTGGCAGGCCATCGACCCCGGCAGCATCGTCAACCCGGCGATCATCGAAGCCCAGGTCAACGGCGCCGTGGCCCTGGGCCTGTCGCAGACGCTGGTCGAGGAGGCGGTGTACCTGGACGGCAAGCCGCGTGCGCGCAACTACGACCTGTACCCGATCCTGCCGGCTTCGCGCATGGCCCGGGTGCATGTGCGCATCGTCGAAAGCGGCGAGAAGATGGGCGGCATCGGCGAGCCGCCGCTGCCTGCGGTGGCGCCGGCGGTGGCCAATGCGGTGGCGCACCTTACCGGACAGCGCATCCGCAGCCTGCCCCTGAGCCGCTATACCTTCAGCTGACCGGACAAGGACGGCCCCATGACCCAACGCCGATTGGCAACGACCCTGGGCTGGCTGGCAGTGCCCTGCCTGCTCGCCGCAGGCCTGCTGGCCTGGTACGTGACCCGCGAGCCCGCCTCGCCCTTTGCCGCCGAACAGGCCGCCAGCCCCGACCCGGCGCTGGTCAGCCGTGGCGAGTATGTGGCCAGGCTCAGCGATTGCGTGGCCTGCCACAGCCTGCCCGGCGCCAAGCCGTTTGCCGGCGGGCTGCAGATGGCCACCCCGCTGGGCGCGATCCACGCCACCAACGTCACCCCCGACCGCGCCACCGGCATCGGCGCCTACAGCCTGGCCGACTTCGACCGCGCGGTTCGCCATGGCGTGGCGCCGGGCGGCAAGCGCCTGTACCCGGCCATGCCCTACCCCTCCTACGCCAAGCTCAGCGATGACGATGTGCGCGCCTTGTATGCCTTCTTCATGCACGGCGTGCAGCCCGCACAGCAGGCCAACATCCCCAGCGACATTCCCTGGCCGTTGAACCTGCGCTGGCCCATCGCCCTGTGGAACGGCCTGTTCGCCCCCACCACGCCCTACGCCGGCAAGCCGGGCCAGGACGCGCTGTGGAACCGCGGCGCCTACATCGTCCAGGGCCCTGGCCACTGCGGCAGCTGCCATACCCCACGTGGCCTGGCGTTCAACGAAAAGGCCCTGGACGAAGCCGGCGCGTCCTTCCTCGCCGGCGCCTTGCTCGACGGCTGGTACGCGCCCAGCTTGCGCACCGACCACAACACCGGCCTGGGCCGCTGGAGCGAGGCGCAGATCGTGCAGTTTCTCAAGACCGGGCGTAACCAGCACGCGGTGGTGTTCGGTTCGATGACCGAGGCTTTCAACAACTCCACCCAGTTCATGGCCGATGACGACCTGGCGGCGATCGCCCGCTACCTCAAGTCGCTGCCGGGCGACCCGGGGCGCGACGGCACGCCCTGGCAGTACCAGGCTGATGCTGGCGAGCGCCTGGACCGCCCCGGCGCGCACACCTACCTGACCCGCTGCGCCACCTGCCATGGCCTGGACGGCAAGGGCCAGCGCGAATGGATGCCGCCGCTGGCCGGCGCCACCTCGGCCTTGGCCAAGGAAGATGCCTCGGCCATCAACATCACCCTCAATGGCTCGCAACGCATCGTCGCGGCGGGGTTGCCGGATGCCTACCGCATGCCGGCCTTCCGCGAGCAGTTGTCGGACCAGGAGATTGCCGAGGTGCTGAGCTTCGTGCGCAGCACCTGGGGCAACCATGGCGGCGCGGTGCAGGCCAAGGCCGTCGGCAAGCTGCGCGGGCATACCGACCCGGCCAGCAGCAGCCCGATCATCCTGCACATGCGCTGAGCCGCCAGCCGGCCAGCGACCGGGTCATTGCAGGGACGGGCAACTGCTTCTGCCAGGCACCGCCGCCGCCCGCACGGCTTCGGCGAGCTTGCGCAGGTTGGCCTGCTGGGCGTTGACCAGGCTGTTGATGCTGTTGTCGGCCGGCGTCTGCACCGCGGTGCGGCAGGTCAGCTCGGCCTCGCCCGGGCGTTTCAGGCGCCACAGCGTGTCCAGCGCGGCGTATTGCCCGGGCACGCTGTCAAAGCGCTGCACATCCACCCTGAGCAGCGCCTTGGCACCGGCGGCCGGGCCACCCAGCAGGTCCTGCAGGGCACTGCGGAACTCGTCGACCAGGTTGGCGCCCCACCACTCGGTTTCCAGAATCGCCAGGCCACTGGCACCTTGGCGCACCACCAATTGCGGGCGGTCCACCTGCGGCGGCAGCACCACCCGGCCGACCAGCACCGGCTGGCCGCCGCTCTTCACCGGCTGGGCCGGCACCAGGGTGTGGTAGTTGTTCGGCGTACTGCTGCAGCCCCACAGCAGCGTGAGCACAGCGGCCCCACACAGGTTGCGCATTCGATGCATCGGGTGGCACTCCTCTGGCCTGCGCCCTCAAGGTTTCAGGTTGTCTGCACCGGCCGCCTTCGGCCGGCCACGAATCAGCGATTCAGGGTGGCGGCCCAGGTAGTCCGACAGGTCGCGCAAGGAGCGCGACATGCGTTCCAGCTCGTCCAGCGTCTCGCCCAGCCGTTCGCGTTGCGGCGAGTCCTCGGAGATCGCCGCGTTGGCGGTCTGCAAGGTCTTGTGGATCTCGTCCAGGGTGGTTTTCACCCCAGGCAAGGTCTGGCCATTGAACTGCTTGAGGTTGGCGCGCAGGTCGCGCAGGCTGCCGTCGAGGTTGTTGGCGATGCTCTCCAGCGGCAACTTGCTGATACGGGCGATGAAGTGCTGCAACTGTTCCTGGAGCTTTTCCAGGCTGCCCGGCAGCGTGGGGATGACGATCGGCTCGGCCGCCATGTCGAAGGTGACCTTGGGCGCATCGGGGTAGAAGTCCAGGGAGATGAACATCTGCCCGGTGATCAGGTTGCCGCTGCGCGCCTGGGCCCGCAGGCCGTGCTCGACGAAGGTGCCGATCAGGCGCCGGGCGCCGGCCATGTCGCCTGGGGTCTGCTTGAACACGCCGAGCATCTTCTGGTGCACCGGGCCCAGGCGCTGCGGGTAGATCACCGCATCGACCACCACCGGGAAGCTCTGCTTGACCGGGTCGTAGTCGAGCTGGATCGAGGTGACCTTGCCGAATTCCACCCCCTTGAACTCCACCGGCGCGCCCACCGACAGGCCGCGCATGGCCTGGTCGAAGCGCAGCTGCAGGTACTGGGCCTGGCCGTTGGGCGGCGACAGCGCCGTTTCGCGGTCGGCGAACAGCTGGAACTGCGCCTGGTCCTGGGCGGGGTGGGCGTCGGGGGCGAAGTCGGGCGAGCCGAATGCCAGCCCGCCCACCAGGATCGACGACAGCGACTCGGTATCGACCTTCAGGCCATTGGCGCCGATCTGCATGTCGACGCCGCTGGCGTTCCAGAAGCGCGTGTCGTCGGTGACGAAGGCATCGTAGGGCGCCTGCACGAACACGCCGATTTCCACGCCCTTGCCATCTTCCTGCAGGTTGAAGGACACCACCTCGCCCACCGGGATCTTGCGGTAGTAGATCGACGAGCCGATATCCAGCGAACCCAGGTCACTGGCGCTGAGCTTGAAGCGCTTGCCCTTCTCGCCATAGGTGATCGGCGGCGGCAGGTCCAGGCCGGTGAAGTTTTTTGCCGGCGCCTTCGATTCACCGGCATCGGCGCCGATGAAGCTGCCCGACAACAGCGTATCCACCCCGGAAATGCCCCCGGCGCCAATCCGCGGGCGCACCACCCAGTAGCGCGCGCCTTCGGTGGCGAACGACTTGGCATCGTTGGACAGCTGCACCTTGACCAGCACGCTCTTGTGGTCCTCGGCCAGGTCCACCGTGGTCACCTCGCCAATCACCACGCTGCGGTACTTGACCTGGGTCTTGTGCGCCACCAGGCCTTCGCCGGAAGGAAACGAAATCGAGATCACCGGCCCTTGCTGCATCCAGTTGCGCACCACCA
The DNA here is from genome assembly GCF_021602585.1 of Pseudomonas faucium. Classification (GTDB taxonomy): domain Bacteria; phylum Pseudomonadota; class Gammaproteobacteria; order Pseudomonadales; family Pseudomonadaceae; genus Aquipseudomonas; species Aquipseudomonas faucium. Next base: position 82,451 of record NZ_BQIP01000001.1, on the reverse strand, counting down.
GCGAGGCGCCGACCAGGATCGCCAGGATCGGCACGATCCACACCAGCGATACATTCCAGCGCCGGGTACGAATCTGCGCCTGCCCTGGGCCTTCTCGGTTGTCACTCGCTTGCGCCATCGGTGCCGCCTCCGTCGTTGCCAGGGTCGTCCCAGATCAAGCGTGGGTCGAAGCTCATTGCCGAAAACATGGTCAGCACCACCACCATGCCGAAAAACAGGATGCCCGGGCGCGGCTCGATGGTGCCCAGGCCGCGCAACTGCACCAGGGCAGCCACCAGCGCCACCACGATCACATCGAGCATCGACCAGTAGCCGATCAGCTCCACGGCGCGGTACAGCTGCGAGCGCTGCCGGCGCGCCCAGCGCGAGCCGCTCTGGGCGGTGAACAGCAGCAGGCCGAGGGAAAAGAACTTCACCGCCGGCACGCCGATGCTGGCGATGAAGATGATCAGGGCGATGTCCCAGGCGCCGGCTTCCCAGAACTCCAGCACCCCGCCACCGATGGTGCTGTCGCTGCCGCTGCCGAGCATTTCGGTGTGCATGACCGGCAACAGGTTGGCCGGGATGTAGAACACCAGCGCCGCCAGCAGAAAGGCCCAGCCGCGGCTGATGGCGTTGCTCTTGCGCGGGTGCAGCGGCGCACCGCAGCGGTTGCAGGTGTGCGCGCCGTCGCGCAGGTCACAGGCCTGGCCGCAGCCGTGGCACAGGCACAGGCCCAGGTCCTCGGCCTGCAGCGGTGTGCTCATACCAGCTCCCACAGGTCGCGGATGTCGCGCCCGGCGATATAGATGATGAGCATGCTCAGTGCGGCCAGGGCGATCAGGCCGATGCCGGGGATCACATCGAGCAGGCCGGCCAGCTTGATCACGGCCACCAGCGCGCCCAGCAGGCAGACTTCCAGCATGCTCCAGGGCCGCAGGCCCTCCAGGCAGCGCATGCACAGGGCAAACCCGGGCGCCCGGCGGCCGGCCAGGGCGAAGCTCAATAGCCAGCACAACAAGGCGATTTGCAGCACGGGGGCGAAGATCACGGCCAGGGCCATCACCAGGGCGATGAAGGTGATGCTGCCGCTGCTCAGGATCAGCACCGAATCCCACAGGGTGGCCGAGTTGGTCAGCCCCTGCATGCCGATGGTCATCATCGGGTAGAGGTTGGCGAACACCAGCAGCACCGCGCCGGTGACGCTCAGTGCCAGGCGCTGCTGCACGCTGAGGCTGGTATGGCGGTACAGCACGCCGCCGCAGCGCGGGCACAGCGCACGCTGGTGCCGCTGCACGGGCGCACGCGCGTACACCGCATCGCAGTATTCGCAGATGACCAGGTTGCCGGGCCCGTTCATGCTCATGTGGTTTCCCTGAGGACAGTCTTGTAACAAGCAGTCATTCCAGGCCTTCCTGCACGCTGACAGGTGCAAGCCTAGTAGGAAAATGTACTTGTGCAGGGAAGGAACACGAATTGCGGGCGGAGATGGCAAAACGGCGAGGCCAGGGCATCGACCTGATCATCGATACCCTGCCCTCGCCGTGCGGGCGAAGCGCGGATCAGCTGCGGATACGTGCCAGGGTGCGTTCGGCCGCCGTCTGGAAGACCCGGCGCAGGCCGTCGGTCTGGGCCTGGGAGAGGCCCTTGGCACAGGTCACCCCTTGCAGGAAGCCGATGCCCCAGTTGCGGGCCTCTTCCAGTTGCTGGCGGTCTTCGGCGTCAGCGATGTCGCCCAGGTGCAGGGCGGCGTGGTGTTCGTAGCGGTCTTCCAGCGCCAGGTCGCGCAATGCTTTGAGCGCGATCTTGAATTCGGCAGCGGCAACATCGTCCAGGCCCAGGTGCTCGAATTGCAGCAGGCTCAGACGGTCGGTGGCGGTCATCGGCGAATCTCCGTTTCTCAATCAGGGCAGCAAGGCATGAACATCACCAGCCATGCGTCGACGCCTCCAGGTGGCGGACGATGATGGTAGCGGTAACCGCTTGTATACCATAGGTGAAGCCTCTGGCCCTAGTGGCGGGCGCCATCCGGTCGGCTTTGCCGTGCGCGGGTGCCTTTCGTCGTCATCACTAAATTTAAATTGAATTTAAGTTAAATCTGACCCAGGCTCGGCACATCCCTACAAGGAAACCAGACCATGGCGATTACCCAGCGTGAACCCCGCAAGGATGGCGAAGCCACCCGTGCCCGCATCCTGCAGGCAGCCGGTGAACTGTTCGCCGCCGTCGGCTACGCCGAAGCCAGCAACAAGGCGGTGGCGGCCAAGGCCGAGGTCGACCTGGCGTCGATCAACTACCACTTCGGCAGCCGCAACGGCCTTTACCTGGCGGTGCTCGATGAGGCCCGCCGGCGGTTCCTGGACATCGCCGACCTGCAGCGCATCACCCTCGGCCAGCAGCCGCCAACGCAACGGCTGCGCGAGCTGATCGAGCTGGTGGTCAGCAAGGCCACCCAGGTGCGCAACAACTGGCACCTGCGCGTGCTGGCCGCCGAAGTGCTGGCGCCCAGCCCGCACGGCCAGGCCCACCTGCAGGCCGGCACGCCGCTGAAGCTGGCACTGCTCAAGGGCCTGTTCAGCGAGATCACCGCCATCCCGCTGGAGGCGCCCGCACTGACCCGCTGCATCCTCTGCGTCACTGCGCCCTGGGCGATGCTGCTGATCGGCCCGCGCGGCACCTCCAGCGCCCTGCACGAGATTCTCGGCATGCCGGCCGACGAGGTCAGCGACCACCTGTACCACTTCGCGCTGGCGGGCCTTGAGGCCACCGGGCGCCAGTACGCCCAGGGCGAGGCCCAGTGAACATGAACGCACCCGCCTCCCAATCCGAGATGCCACCCCTCGCCGCCGACGCGCCCAAGGCTTCCCTCCCCTGGCTGCTCGGCGCCTTGATGCTGGTGATGTTCCTCGCCGCCCTCGACCAGACCATCGTCTCCACCGCCCTGCCGACCATCGTCAGCGACCTGGGCGGCCTGCGCTGGCTGTCCTGGGTGGTCACCGCCTACCTGCTGGCCTCGACCGTGGTGGTGCCGCTGTATGGCAAGTTCGGCGACCTGTATGGGCGCAAGCGCGTGCTGCAGATCGCCATTGCCCTGTTCCTGCTCGGCTCGGCCCTCTGCGGCCTGGCCCAGGACATGACCCAGCTGATCCTGTTCCGCGCCTTGCAGGGGCTGGGTGGTGGCGGCCTGATGGTGGTGGCGATGGCCGCCATCGGCGATGTCATCCCGCCCGCCGAGCGTGGCCGCTACCAGGGCCTGTTCGGCGGTGTGTTCGGCCTGGCGACCGTGGTCGGGCCGCTGATTGGCGGTTTTCTGGTCGAGCACCTGTCGTGGCACTGGATCTTCTTCATCAACCTGCCGCTGGGCCTGCTGGCGGTGCTGGTCATCGGCGGCGTGTTCCGCCCGCATGTGGCGCCGGTCAAGCACGTGGTGGACTACATCGGCGCGTTCTTCCTCACCGTGACCCTGGGCTCGCTGGTGCTGATCACCAGCCTTGGCGGCAGCCTGGTGCCCTGGGCGTCGCTGGACATCCTGTGCCTGGCGCTGTTCGCGGTCATCGGCCTGGTCGGCTTCATCTTCGAGCAACGCCGCGCCGCCGAGCCGATCATGCCGCTGCACCTGTTCCGCCACCGCACCTTCGTGCTGGCCGGGCTGATCGGCCTGATCGTCGGGGTGTCGCTGTTCGGTTCGGTGACCTTCCTGCCGCTGTACATGCAGGTGGTCAAGGGCGCCACGCCAACCAGTGCCGGCTTGCAGATGCTGCCGTTGATGGGCGGCCTGCTGGTGGTGTCGGCCATTACCGGGCGGCTGATCAGCCGCTGGGGGCGCTACCGGATCTTCCCGATCGTCGGCACCTTGCTGCAGGTGATTGCCCTGGGGCTGTTGAGCCGGCTCGAGCTGGACACGCCAAAGCTGCTGTTGAACCTGTACATGGGCCTGTTGGGCGCAGGCCTGGGCATGGTCATGCAGGTGCTGATCCTGGCGGTGCAGAACAGCGTGGAACGGCGCCACATGGGCGTGGCCACCTCGGGCGCGACCCTGTTCCGCTCGATTGGCGGCTCGGTCGGCGTGTCGGTGTTCGGCGCGCTGTTCTCCCATTCGCTGCTCAACAGCCTGTCCGGCGATTTCGCCGCCACCCCCGGCGGCCCCGCGAGCCTGTCGCCCACGGCCGTGCACGCACTGGCCGCGCCGCTGCAGCAGGCCTACCTGCAGGCGTTTTCCGGGGCGATGCATGGGGTGTTCCTGGTGGCAGCGGTTGTTACCAGCGTGGCGTTCGCGCTGTCCTGGCTGCTGCGCGAAGTGCCGCTGCGTTCGGCAGCTACCCCGTGACCCAACTATTCTGAGTGATGCGGTTTCTATCCAGTGGAGGTGTGCCATGCATGCGCGCTCGTGGCGTTACCTGCTGGTGCTGCTTTTGGCAGCGCCGGCAGTCCAGGCCCAGTCGGTGGTACCGCTCAAGGGCCAGAGCAGCCAGCAGATGCAGCTCGATATCAATGATTGCAACACCGTGGCCAGCAATGCCGCCAACAGTGCCGGCGGCAGCACCAGCCCGCATGTTGGTGGCCGGGTCAAAGGCGCGGCCGCGGGCGCTGCGGCGGGCGCTGTAGGTGCGCAGGTGCGCGGCAACCAGCACGAAGCGATCTACGATCGCGCCAGCGACGATGCCAAGCAGCAGTATCGCCAGAACCGCGCCGGCGAAGTAGCCGCCGCCGGGGCCGTGGTCGGCGGCGCGCGCCAGCGCCAGGAGCGCCGCCAGGACCGGCGCGACCAGGGCCAGGCACAGAGCTCGGCATACGCCAGTGCCAACAGCGGCTGCCTGCAGGGGCGTGGCTACCAGGTCAACCCTTAAGGGCGCGATCAAACAGCCAGGCACAGGTGGCATCATGTGCCTGGCGCAGGCGCTGGTGATCAGCACGCCCCCGCGAGGGCGTTTCGACACTGATCTGCACCTGCGCTGGCAACGCCGCCAGCAACGCGGCCAATGGCAGTTGCCCGTGCCCCGGCAACAACCGCTCCTCCCGGGCCTCCTCGATGATCAGCGCATCCATCGGCGCCTGCCACGGCGCATCGCACAGTTGCACGCTGCGCAGGTAACCCGCAGGCACCTGGGCAATGTCTGCCACCCCACCCCCTGAACGAAACAGGTGCAAGGCATCGAGCAACACACCTGCGTTGCCCTGCCCGGCTGCAGTTACCACGCCCGCCGCGTGCTGCAGCGTGGCCACCGGCCGCCAGCGCATGAACTCGAGGTCCACACGCAGCCCGTAGCCACGGGCCAGCTCGCACAACGCCGCGAAATGCTGGGTCAGCCGCGCATCATCCGGGTCGTCCCCGGACACCGTGAGGCTCTGCGCGCCAAGCTCGGCACCCGCAGCGAGCAAGGGGTGGAGCTCGGCAACCCGCACCTCGGGTGTCAGCGCAACGAATTCGATATCGGCAACCCGCACGCCCTCGCCCGCCATCACCCGTTTGAGCTCCCCCAGCGCCTGGCTGCCCGGCACCAGCGGGTAAGCCTGCGCCCCCGGTTGTACCGGGTGCAGGCGCAGCCCGACGGCGCCAAAGCCTGCCCGGCCGGCCTCGCGCACCAGCGCCGCGGGGGCCAGGTCCAAGGCCGTCAGGTGCGCTACCGCCAGGGTTCTCAATAGGTCGCCCTGCCGCCGCTGAGGTCGAACACGAAGCCGGTGGTGAAGCTGCATTCCGGCCCGGCGACCCAGGCCACCATGTTGGCGATCTCTTCGGCCTTGAGAAACCGCCCCATGGGGATCTTGGCCTTGCTGGCGGCGATGTGCTCTGCGGTCATCTCGGCCATCAGCGGGGTTTCGACCATGGCCGGGGCGATGCAGTTGAGCAGCACGCCGTCCTGCGCCAGCTCCTTGGCTGCCGCCTTGGTGAAGGCGATGACCCCGGCCTTGGCCGCGGAGTATCCCGAGATGTACTGCACCCCGTCCTTGCCCGCCATCGAAGCGATGTTGACGATGCGCCCGAAACCGCGCTCGCGCATGTGCGCGATCGCTGTGCGGCAGCAGTAGAAGACGCTGTTCAGGTCAACGGCGATGACCTTGTCCCAGGCCTCAGGCGGGTACTCCCAGCACGGCAGCACCGGGCCGTTGATGCCGGCATTGTTGACCAGGATCTCGACCTGCCCCAGGCGCTCCAGCACCTGGGCGAACGCCGCCTGCACCGAGGCCAGCGAGGCCACGTCCAGCGCCTGGCGCAGCACCGGCTCGAAGCCATTGGCAGTGCTGTCCCAGCCATCGACCGCCAGGTCCCAGATCACCACCTGGGCGCCTGCGCTGTGCAGCCGCTGGGCGATGGCCAGGCCGATGCCGCGCATGCCGCCGGTGACGATTGCAGTTTGCCCTTGCAGGGTTTGGCTCATTGTCTTGCTCCATTTTCGACACAGGGGAGATCCGGCAGGCGACGCAGGTCGCGCACCATGAACAGGTAGCACAGCGCACCCAGCGCCGTGATGGTGGCCACGAAGGCCAGGGCCCAGACGAACGAACCCGTGGCGCTGACGATCAGGCCGATGGTCAGCGGGGTGACGATGCCGGCGGCGTTGGCGAACAGGTTGAACAGCCCGCCACTGAGGCCCAGCAGCCCCTTGGGGGCGATATCGGAAACGATCATCCAGGCCAGCGCCGACATGCCCTGGGCAAAATAGGCGACACAGAGGATGGCGATCACCCAGGCATCGGACTGCACGTAGTTGGCCAGCACGATCACCGAAGCGCTCAGCAGGCCGGCGATCACCGGCAGCTTGCGCGCCAGGTTCAGCGAGTAGCCACGGCGCAGCAAGGCGTCCGACAGCCAGCCGCCGGCCAGGGTACCCAGGGACGCGGCGATGAAAGGCAGTACCGCGACCCAGCCGACCTTGAGCCAGGGCATGTGCCGCTCGGTGACCAGGTAGGTGGGGAACCAGGTCAGGAAGAACACGTTGGTCGAGTTGCAGGCGAACTGCCCCAGGCAGATGCCCAGCATGTTGCGGTGCCTGAGCAGCGCCGGGATCTGCGACCAGCGAAACACCGTGGCCTTCTGCCCGCCATCGACCACCCCACCGCCGGCGGCGATGTAGTCGAGCTCGGCGCGGTTGGCAGAGGTGGATTGATGCGGCTCGTGGTACTTGCGCCACCACACAAGGCCATACAGCACCCCCAGAAGGCCCACCGCCATCAGCAGAAAGCGCCAGCCGTAGGCGTGCAGCAGCCAGAACAGCAAGGGCGTGAGAAACGCCAGGCCCGTGTACTCGGCAAAGGTGTAGATGCCCGTGGCCCGGGCCCGCTCGCTCTGCGGGAACCAGGTCGCCACCACGCGGCTGTTGGTGGGGAAGCACGGCGCTTCGGTCACGCCCACCAGAAAGCGCATGCCCAGCAGCGACAAGAAGCCCTGGGCCAGGCCTTGCAGGCCGGTGAACAACGACCACAGGGTCAGCGCCAGCCAGTAGGTGAACTTGGTGCCGAGGCGGTCGATGAGGATGCCGCCGGGTATCTGCGCGGCGGCGTAGGTCCAGGAGAACGCCGAGAAGATCACCCCCATCAACGCCGCGTTCAAACCCAGGTCGGCGCTGATGCTGGGGGCTGCGATGCCCATCACGCTGCGGTCCAGGTAGTTGATCATGGTGCCGCCGGAGATCAACGCCAGGATCATGAAGCGGGTGCGGGTCCTTTGTTGCAGGCGTGCGGGCGTGTCTAGCACGCCTTGGCCAAGGTGCTGTTCGACAGTCATGACAAATGCTCTGTTGTTATTGGAATGGCAAATGCGCGCAGGTCAGGCGAAGCCGAACAGGCGCCTGGGCGTGTCCCACAGGACTTTGCGGCGTAGCCGATCGTCGGGCATCAGGCGCTCGGCCAGCTTCAGCAGCGGGCCGTAGTCGACCCGCACAGGTTGGCGGATGAACGGCCAGTCCGAACCCCACACACAGGCCTCGGCGCCGAAGGCATCAAGCAGCGCCTGCACGTAGGCGCTGCTCTGCGCGTGCAGGGCATGGGCGGCGGCGAACTTCTGCATGCCGGAGAGTTTCACGTAGACCCGGCCAAGCCGGGCCAGCCCGAGCAAGGCCTGAAAGCCCGCCTGCTGCACGCCGGCGGCGGCGTTCGGGCGCCCGCAGTGGTCGATCAGCACGCGCACCGGGCTGCGGGTGATCAGGCCCTGCAAGTCGACCAGCTGGTCATCGCAGACCTGGATCTGCGCGAACAGGCCCAGTTCGGCCAGCCTGGCCAGCAGCGGCTCGGCCTCCTGCAACCTGGAAAGACCATGCATCGCCGGGTTGAACGCCACGCCCACCACCCCTTGCTCACGCAGCGCGGCCAGTTGCTCCAGGCTGATGTGGCGATCGACCACTGCCACGCCCTTGAAGCGCCCCGCCCCGCTGGCCAGCGCATGGAGGAGGCAGCGGTTGTCGGTGTGGTAGCCGCTGTTGGGCCCCACCAGCAAGGCGTGGCGTACGCCGTAGGCGTCCATCACCTGGTTGAACTGCTCGAGCGGCGCCACCTCCTGGCCAGTAGGTGCATAGGGCGCATCCGGGTGGTAGGGAAAGCGTGCAGGGTCAAACAAATGGTTATGGCAATCGATCTTCGGTTCATCAAAGATGTTCAAGGGCGCCTCCTTCAAGCGTCACTGCGCTTGCCTGCAGATCTTGTTATCGTTCGCTATCCAGGCGATTTACCTGGGCTCACGATACTGCGGGGGCGTGCATTACGCTCATACACAGATGGCCAGGACCATAACCGGAGGTAATACCCATGCAGCCCGGCAAAGCAGGCGCCGACGCCAGCACGATGCTGTTCAAACTGCGGCACATGGAAGTGTTTCGCGCGGTCATGCTGACCGGCTCGATCAGCGCCGCCGCCAAGCTGCTGTATGTCTCGCAGCCGGCGGTGAGCAAGTTGATCGGCTACATCGAGGGGCGGCTGAGCTACCGCCTGTTCGAGCGCATCAACAACCGCCTGGTCCCCACCGAGGAGGCGCAGGTGCTGTTTCGCGAAGTCGAGCGGGTGTACCAGGCGGCGCTGCAGGTCAATGAATGCGCGCTGTCACTGGCAGCCGGCAGCCACCGCAAGCTGCGCCTGTGCTGCAGCGCTTCGTTGTCGACGGTGGTGATCCCCATGGGCCTGGCGCAGCTCAAGCGCGAGTCGCCCGCGCTGCACATCGAGTGGCAGACCACGCTGATGGGCGAGATGCCCAACCAGATCCTGTCGAAGAAGGTCGACCTGGCGATCGCCGCCCTGCCGGTGGTTCACGATCACCTGCATTCGCAGCCCTTCATGCGCGGGCGCATGGTGGCGGTGATGCCTCCTGAACATGTGCTCGCGCAGCAGCCCACGCTAAGCCTGCACCAGTTGCAGGGCCATGCCCTGCTGCTGTTTCGCCCGGACATGCCGTTCGGCCAGCTGCTGGCCGAGGCGATCGCGCGGCAAGGGCTGCAGCTCGAGTCGCTGCTGTCGTTCACCAATGCCAACGAAGCCGTGGCGCTGGTCAAGCAAGGCATGGGCGTTACCCTGATCGACGAGTTCGTGGCCCAGGACAGCGGCCTGGCGGTGGTGCCTTTGGCCGAGGACATTCATTTCGACATCAGCTTCGTCCACTCACGCTTCGAGCCGCCGTCGCAGGCGGCGCTGCAGCTGATGCGCGTGTTGCAGGAGCAGGCGCTCAAGCTGGGGCGGCATATCGAGGCGAGCAGCATCCGTGCCGCCTGATCGTCAGCCTTGCAGTTCGGCAAGGATCTCGGCGCGGGTGGTGACATTGCCGAAGTGGTGCTTCCACAGCTCGATGCCCATTTTCCCCGAGCGGTCCAGCGACGAGCCGACGGTGAGGTCGGTGATCAGGGTCGGCATCAACCCCGCATCGAACAGGGCGAAGCCTGCGGCCAGCACGCAGGTTTCGGTCTGCAGGCCACACACCAGTACCCGCTGCGCGCCCAGCTGGCGCAGGTGTTCGAGGGTTTCTGCGGTCTGCCCGTAGCCATGCTTGACGAACACCCTGTCGGCTTCGACCAGGCTCTCGTCCTGGGCCGCGGGGTGCCAGCCGAGCTGTTTCTGGAAGGGCGTGGCCTGTTCGTCGTGCAGCTCGATCGAGGCGATGGTCGGAATGGTCGCCGACAACGCCCGGATGCCATCGACCAGCCATTCGGGCGGGCTGAAGGTGGACTGGACATCGACGATGAGAAGAACCTGCCGCATGAGCGCTCCGGGGCCTGGATAAGGGCGCGGAGTATAACGCCCCTGGCCGCCGATGACTGCATCGGGCCAGCACCGGGTGATGTCCGGGCGAGCATTTAAGTTACGGTTTTCTAGAACTTTTTCCGCTTTGCTGGTCTATGTGAACAGGCCCTTGGCCTAACGCCCCATAGTCAGCAGAGGTTGTCTTCGCTCATGAAAATCCATGTCCCACGGATAGTGCTGGTTGGCCTGTTCGCGTTCGCGGCAATGGGCTCGGCATCTGCAACACCGATGAACGTTTCGACCCCTGCGCGGGCCACCGAGGCCGTTGCCGCGAGAGCCGACGAGAACCCCTGGCCGAACCTGGCCAGCATGGCGGTGGAGCAGCCGGCGACCTTGCTGGCCCATGACGACCGTTACTGGCACGACGGCCGCCGGCACGATCGCGACGACTGGCGCCGGGAAAACTGGCGCCGCGAGCAATGGCGCCGCGAGCAGGCACGGCGCGACTATGAACGGCGCCGCGATTGGCAGCGCCAGCATGAGCGCGCCATGCGCCATCGCTATGAAGCCGATCATCACTACTACCGCCGTTAAGGTGCCTGGCGTTGGGGGAGTAGCGTTATTGAGATCGCGCGCCGCCCGCGCGATTTCACATCCACCCTCTCACCATCGACCTACACTCCAACCACCCTACAAATCCAGCGTCAACGTCGGTGTCAACGCCCGCGAAACACACAGCATCATCACCTCCCCCCGCGCCCGCTCCGCCTCACTGAGCAACAGGTCGCGGTGCTCCGGCACACCGTCCAGCACCCGTGTCTCGCACATGCCGCACACGCCCTGCTCGCAGGAAGACGCCACCTCATGCCCCGCTGCCCGCAACGCTGCCATGATGCTGCAGCCCGCAGGCACCTGTACCTGCGCACCGCTGCGGGCGAGGATCACCGTCAGCGCCTCGGCGTCGGCCGCAAGCGGCGCCGGCAGTGGTGCGAAGCGCTCAAGGTGCAGGCGTTGCTGCAAACCCGCCTCGGCAAACCGCGCCGTCAACGCATCCAGCAGCGCCGCTGGGCCGCAGCAGTAGACCTGGCGCCCGGCCCGGGCAGCGGCCACCACCGCGTCCAGGTCAAGCAACCCGACCTCGTCCATCGGCAGCACCTCCACCCGCCCTGCGCCCATGGCCTGCAGCTCGTCGATGAAGGCCATCGAACGCCGCGAGCGGCCGCCATAGAGCATCTGCCAATCGGCACCGGCACGCTGGGCCGCCTGGGCCATGGCCATGATCGGCGTGATGCCGATGCCGCCGGCGACGAACAGGTAAGCCTCGCCCTCCTGCAGCGCAAAGGCGTTGCGCGGGCCGCGAATGGCCAGCTGCTGGCCCAGGCGCAGGGCGCCGTGCACCTCGCTCGAACCGCCCCGGCCGTTGGCTTCGAGCAGCACGGCAATGCGCAGCACATGGCGCTGCGCCGGGTCGCCGCACAGCGAATACTGGCGCACCCGCCCACTGGGCAGCAGCAGGTCGATATGCGCCCCCGCCGTCCAGGCCGGCAAGGGCGCGCCATCGGCGGCGCGCAGCTCCAGCGAGACCACGCCCTCGGCCTCCAGCCGCAGGCCGCTGACCTGCACGCTCAGCGCCTGGCCCTGGGCACTCACGGCAACGCCCTCGGCTCGTCCACCAGGCGTACCGGCGCCTGCTGGCCGCGCTCGATGAACTCACGGAAGGCCCGCCGGTAGTTCAAAGTATACAGGTCCGAGGGCACCGAGTGCTCGACCGCCTTGGCGTCCCAGTCGATCTCGGCCGGGGTGATGGTCGCGGCCACCGGCAGGTCTTCCAGGTACAGCAGCTCCTCGATGCGCAGGCACTCCTGCAGATCGCCGCCCTTGTACCCACGGTCGTTGGCCACCGCCCAGAAGATCTTCACCTGGTCATACGCCACCGGGCACGGGAAGCCGGCCACCACACGCTTGCCCAGGCGCTCGTAGTCATAGGTGATGGCCACCAGGCCTGGGGCGACGATGTGGTAGTGCATCATGCAGTCACCGTCGTTGGCCCATTCGCCCTCGCAGGCCTGCAGCGGGCGGTCCATCCAGATGTCCAGGCCTTCGCGGCGCACGTTCAGCGGTTCGACCACCGGGTTGACGTGGCCCATCATGCCGCGGTGGATGTACGAGAAATGCGCGACGTCGCCGAAGTTTTCCACGGCCACGGCCACCCCGGTGGGCGAGTCCAGCGGCTCGGCAGCCAGCCATTCAAGCGCCAGCTCGCGCCACTCGGCCAAGTCATACAGTTCGAACGACGGCGTTTCCAGGGCCGTCCATACGTGCCCGTAGCGCTCCTGGCAGGGGTAGGTGTGCAGCGCCGCGCCCTGGGGAATCTTGCACTGATCCTCCAGCGACGGCACATGGCTGCACTTGCCGCCGTCGCCGGCAAAGCGCCAGCCGTGGTACGGGCAGCCGATGCTGTCGCCGTGCACCTCGCCCAGCGAGAGGTCGGCGCCGCGGTGCGGGCAACGCGCTTGCTGGACCACGGCCTGGCCGGCGGCGGTGCGCCACACCACCAGTTTCTCGCCCAGCAAGGTGGCCGATTGCGGGCTGGCCAGGTCGGCCGAACGGGCCACCGGGAACCACTGGCGGCGCATGGCCTGCTCGGCGCGTTGGCGCTGGGTTGCTTGAGTCGTCATGGGGTTGTCCTCACAGGTTGTGCTTTTGTCAGATGCCGACCACCAGCGCCCCGCCGTTGACGGGGATGGCCTGGCCAGTGATGAAGGCCGCTTCGTCCGAGGCCAGGAAGGCCACCACAGCGGCGATTTCTTCCGGGTGCACCAGGCGGCCGAGGGGGATGGCGGCCTGCTCGGCCGCGATGTACTGCTCGGGCACCATGCGCGTCAGGATCGCCCCCGGGGTGATGGCATTGACCAGGATGCCCTCGCCGACGAACTCCTTGGCCAGGGTCTTCATCAGCCCCAGCTGGGCCGCCTTGCTGACCATGTAGCCGTAGGAGTGGCCATCGGGCACCTGGCCCCATTGCGAGTTGATGAAGATCACCCGCGCCGCCGCACTGCGCCGCAGGTGCACCAGGGCCGCACGGGTCAGGTACAGCGGCGCGTTGACGTTGATCGCCAGCAGCCGCTCGAAGTTGGCATCGTCGGTGGCTTCAAGGCCGGTCATCGAGTAGATCAGCCCGGCGTTGTGCACCAGGATGTCGAGCCCGCCCAGCTGCTCGGCAACCTGCGCCACACAGTGCTCGGCCAGGGCGCGGTCGGTGATGTCGCAGGCCAGGGCAATCGCCCGGCCACCCTCCTCGGCAATTTCCGCCGCCGTGGCGCGGGCCACGTCGGCATCGATATCGACCACCGCCACGGCGGCGCCGCGCCGGGCCAGCAGCCGGGCATGGGCGCGCCCGGCGCCACGCCCGGCACCGGTGACCAGCGCCACGCGGCCATCCAGGGCGCGGGCTTCGGGTGCCAGCGCCAGTACCGAAGCCGGCGCCAGGCGCGCCGGGTTGTTGTGGGTCATGGGCATGCTTGAGCCTCCGGTTCAGACGGTCTTGTGCGGTTCGGTGATGTAGAGCATGTTGCCGTCCGGGTCGAACATCGGCCGGTAGCGGTAGTGGGTGCCGTTGGGGTGCTGCCATTCGATCGGCGCGTCGGTCACCCACTCGACCTTGCCGTGCAGGTAGGCCATGGCCTCATCCAGGCATTCGACTTCGAAGGCGAAGGAGTCCAGCCCCGGCTTGTCGGCAAGGTTCACCGCCGTGCGCCGCACCACCGGCGCCGGGTTGTGGGTGTGGAACAGGTACAGGGTGACGTTGCCCATTTCGATCGCCGCCCAGCGCTCTTCGGCGACGTAGGGCAGGAAGAAGCCCAGGCCCAGGGTGCCGTGGTAGAAGTCGACCAGGCGTTGCACGTCGTGGGTGAGGATGTCCATGTTGTCGAGGCGTTTGAGTTGAAGCATGGCGAGGTTTCCTGTGGGTCGAAGGTTTACAGGTGGCGGCACGGGCCGCCTGGCAAGGCGCGCAGGGTGCCGTTGGCGACGTCGAGGGTGATGCTGGCCAGGGTTGCGTACTGCCCTGCCGCCGGCAGCGCCGGGTCTGGGTGGCAGCACAGCGCGCCGGTGCTGCCCAGGTGGCTGTTCAGGGCCTGCAGCAGGTCGCCGGCATCCAGGCCCGGGCGGTTGCCGAGGCGGCGCAGCAACTGGTCGTGGCGCACCAGGGTGTCCGGGTAGCTGCCGGGCTCGGTATCGAAGTCGCGGGCGGGGCTTGAGAGGAAGTGGTTGGTGTGCACCAGCAGGCCATCGGCGCCGGGGAACACCAGGCCGGGGCCGCCGGGGTGGATTTCCACCGACACCGCGCAGCTGGCACGTTCGGCCGCCGCGACCAGGGTCAGTGAACTGGAGGCCGACACCGGCGCCCGCTGGCACAGCTGCAGGGCCTGGTTGATGTCGCTGCAACTGTCGAGAATCCAGCGCGACAGCACATGCACCGGCACGCCGATGTCGGCGCCATCGTCGGCGTGGTGCAGGATGTTGAAGTGCACGCCCAGGCCCCGGTTGTTGACCCCAGGCTTGCCGACAATGCCGTACTCGGTGACGGTGGTGGTCAGGCGGCCATCGCCATGGGGGATCTCCCAGGTCAGCCACTGCTCGGCGAACTCGGCGTACCAGTCCCAGGTCTGCGCGGTGACCGGCGCACCCCAAGGGTCGACCTGGACCACCGTGGAGCATTCGCCGCGCAGGCGCGCCCCGAGCACGGCGAGCACCTCGGTGCGGGCATTGATCGCGCCGATCAGCGCCGGGGCGATGCCGGCGCCCTCGGCGATGCCGAGCATTTCTGCATGCAGCGGTGGCGCGAACAGCGCCACCTGTTCAAGGCAACGGTTGCCCATCGCCTGCAGGTCGAAGGGCGCCTTGGCAACCCGGGCAAACAGCCCCTCATAGGCCTGCACGGTGGCGCGCACCTTGGCGGCGAAGCTTTCGCCGAATTCGCGGCCACGCTCGGCCGGGTGCACGCAGGTGGAGCGGAACACCGTGCTCATGCGCGCACCTGCTGCAGTTGTGGGGCGACCTGGGCGGCCACCTCATCGAGGCGGGCAAACCACACATCGCCATCGCTGGCCATGCGCTCGACCAGGCGCTCGAGTTGCTCGAAGCGTGCCGCCCGGCCAATCACCTCCGGGTGCAGGGTGAAGCTGGTGTGGCGGCCGTCCCGGCGCGCCGACTCGTACTCGGCCAGCCAGCCGTCGAACAGCACCCGGGGCGCGGTGAAGTTGCCGCCGTTGTCGATGCTCCAGCCGAACATCGGCCAGTCGTCCAGCGACCAGTGCACCGGCAGTTCGAGGATCGACGCGCCGTTGCAGTGCTCGAAGTACGGGCGGTCGTCGCCCATGCAGCTGGAGTCGTAGGCAAAGCCGTTGGCCAGCACCAGTTCGAAGGTTTCCGGGGTCAGCTCCCAGGACGAGGAGCGATAACCGGCTGGCCTGGGCGCCCCGGCCTTCGCCAGTGCGGCCAGGCCCAGCGCCATCTCGTCGGCCTGCTGGGCGGCACTGACCTTGTCGCTGCGCAGGTGCATATGGCCGTGGTGGCCGATTTCGTGGCCCTCCTTGAGCAGCATCTCCACCAGGTGCGGGTGCTGCTCGGCGGTGTAGCCCGGGACGAAGAAGGTCGCGCAGATCTTGTGCCGGCGCAGCAGTTCGAGAATGCGCGGCACGCCACGGGTCACGCCGAAGCGCCCTTCCGACAGGCTGGTCAGGCGCCGGGCGAAGCTTGGGCTGTCGCCCAGCAGGCCGGCTTCGGCGTCGACGTCGAAGGTCAGGGAAACGGCCACAGGGCTGTTTTTCGGCCAGCACAGGCGGCCGGAGTCATCTGCACGCATCAGGTGCACTCCTCTACGGGGGTTGTCAGCGAAGTTGGGGGTTGCGCGTCAGCGCGGGCTCGCGGCGGCGATGGCCTTGCGCTCCTGCAGCCGGCGCAGGCGGTACAGGGCTTGGGAAATGGCCAGCACGGCGACGGCGATCAGCACTTCCTTGAGGCCGCCGTAGCCGGTGATCGAGGCGCTGGTCACACCCACCAGCAGGATCACCGCGTCGAAGGCGGCCAGGGCCATGGCGACCGCGACCCAGCCACGGCCCAGGCGAATCGGCCGGGGTTGCTGCGGGCGGTCCAGGCGCAGTGCCACATAGCCCGCCACCGCCAGGCAGTGGGCCAGGATGTAGCCGATGTTGCCGGCGACGATCACCGCCAGCGGGTTGCCCACCAGCAGCACCAGGGCCACGTTGATGAACAGCTGCACGGTCACCGCCCGGGCCGGCACACCGGCCTTGTTGAGTTCGCCGAACTGGCGCACGGTCAGGCCATCGAGCGCGCTCTGGTACAGCGCCCGGCCGGCATCGGCGGTGCCCATCACCGACAGCACCAGGATGCCGGCGATCAGCACCCAGGTGACCAGCGCCGCGCCGCCGCCCAGCAGCACCTGGGCCGCCGCCTGCAGGAAGCCGTAGGGCTGCTCGGCCATCACCTGCTCGCCGAGCAGGCCGGCCAGGCCCAAGGGGGCCAGGGTGAACACCAGCAGCAGGATCAGCGCGGCAATGCGCAGGGCCTTGCGGGTGTCGGCCACGGTGTCGCGAAACTCGGGGATGAACGAGGCCGCCGCCTCCACCGCGTAGGCCGACCAGGCCATGATGAACAGCCACGCCAGCACCGTGCGCAGGCCATGCAGGCCGCTGCCGGTGTGCCAGGTGAAGCTGGCGGTGCTCCACACCGGGCTGGTCAGGAAACTGGTGCCGAACAGCAGCACCGGCACCATCAGCAGCACGCCGGCAACGGTGAGGATGACCATGGTGAAACGCAGCTGGACCATGCTCAGCGCCCAGCTGAACAGCGCCACCCCCAGGGCGATGGCCTGGGGCAGCCCCAGTTGCAGCGGGCCCAGGTCGTAGTGGGCGGTGACGTCGGGCCAGAACTGCTGGGACAGGATCTGCGCCACTGCCAGGCCCCAGATGGCCGGTGCGGTGGCCCAGGCGAACCAGTAGGCGTAGGTGGCCAGCGGGCCGAGGCATGGCAGGCGAACGGCCCAGGCCTCGTTGGCGTAGAGGGCGATGCCGCCGGACTTGTCGGCGAACATGGCGCCCATTTCCGAATACAGCCAGTTGTGCAGCACCGCCACGGCGGCGATCGACGCCCACAGGGCGATGGCGGCCCAGGCGCCGATGGCGCCGATCGAGTAGCCAAGGCCTACGAACAACGCCGCCGGCAAGCTCAGGGTGATCGCCACCCCGTCCCACCAGCGGATGGATTTAACCAGCTGCGCCGTCGGCGCGGTGCCTGCAATGGCCTGGTGCATCGTCTCGCCCTCTGTTTTTGTTATGGGTCTCGATGAGCAGATCCTACGTCATGATTCTGCGCATGTGTATATTTTTATTTCATATGAGTGCGCATTGCGCAACATGAAAAGATATTTTCTACGCAATGTGCAGTTTCGGGGCGTGGCGCGCCAAGACCGTGCGCGGGGTTCGGCAGGCTCTAGGGCGAAGGTTTGCAGTACGCGGGAGGGAGGATTGGCGCAGGGGATGGCGCAAGAATTTCTGCATTGCGCAGGAAAGAAAAGAAATTGTTGCGCATGAAAAGATCGTGCGCAGTACCTGTGGGAGCCGGCTTGCCGGCGATGGGGCCCGCACAGCTACCGGTGGAGCCCTGCCCTGGCCTCATCGCCGGCAAGCCGGCTCCCACAGGTAACCTCCCACAGGTACCTTCCACAGAGGGCTTTTCGCAGGGCTAGGTGGCTTGGGCTGCGCTCAGCTTTCGCCTTCAGCGGGCGGCAGGGTGAAGCGGATCTTATGCACCTTCACCTCCTGCAAGGTCTGCACCTCGCGAACCCCCGGCAGGCTGCGCACTTTCTGCTGCAGGTTCCACAGGCTCTGGTCATCGCGGCACAGCACCTGCACGCAGATGTCCGCCGTGCCCAGGGTGGTGGACAGGTAGCTCACCTCTGTCCAGCGGCCAAGGGTATCGGCGACCCGGTCATGGTCCTCGGGCGCCACGTTGACGAACAGCAAGGCGAGCTTGGCATGGCCGAGCTTGGACGGGTTGGTGAACGCGAGGATCTGCAGGATGCCCTGGTCCTGCAGGCGCTTGACCCGGGTGCGGATGGTCGCTTCCGGCACCGACAGGTTGCGGGCGACCTCACGGAAGGCGCGACGCCCGTCCTCCTGCAATTCGCGGACGATCTCGAAATCCAGTGGGTCGAGGGTGGAAATAGACATGTTCAGCGCTTCCATGGTCGATCGGGATGGCGGGGCACAGGCTAGCAGATTCGGCGGGCCCGCAGGTTGCCCGGGATGGCGCCGGAACATAAGCAGCGGCATATGACCAACATGTGCCCCGCGCCATGGGCAGGCCGCCCGGGCTTCTCTAGCATCGACCTGGCACTCGATGCGATCGATAACAAGGAGAAGCGAAATGCCCGCCACAGCCTGCCCTGCCCCGACCTGGAACCCGATCACCCAGACCAGTTCCTTCACCCCCCACGACCGCGAGATCCTCACCCGCCACTGGCACCCCGTGGCCTTCAGCGCCGACGTCGGCGACAAGCCCTACGCCGTGACCCTGCTGGACGAGCCCATCGTCCTCTACCGCACCGCCGGCAAGCTGAACGCCGCCCGCGACATCTGCAGCCACCGCGGCGCACCGCTGAGCAAGGGCTGGGTGCAGGGCGAGAACATCATCTGCCCTTACCACGGCCTGCACTTCGGCACCGACGGGCGTTGCACCCGCATCCCCTCGGAGCCCAACGCCAACCTCACCGAGCGCCACCGCATCCAGATGTACGCCACCCGCGAAGACTACGGCATGGTCTGGGTGCTGATGGCCGGCAGCGAAGCGCCCTTCGCGCAAATGCCGTCGTGGCACGACGCGCGCTTCCAGCGCATCCTGCCGCCGTCGATCGACATCGCCGCCTCCGCCGGCCGCCAGGTCGAAGGCTTCATCGACGTGGCACACTTCGCCTGGATCCACCACGACGCCTTCGCCGACCGGGACAACCCGGTGGTGCCCACCTACAAGGCCGAACTCACCCCCCATGGCATGCATGCCGAATACGTCAGCAGCGTCAGCAACTTCCCCAAGCAGCTGCAGCACCGTGCGCCGGCCGGCTTCCAGTGGAAGCGCACGTTCGATGTGTTCGCACCGTTCACTGCGCGCCTGGCGGTCAACTTTCCCGATGCCGAACACCAGCTGGTGATCCTCAACGCGGCCAGCCCGATCTCGGCGCGCAAGACCCGCATGTTCTGCGCCATCACCCGCAACTTCGACCAGCACCTGCCGCTGGATGACGTCTACGCCTTCAACCAGCAGGTGTTCGAGGAAGACCGCGACATCGTCGAACTGTGCCGCCCCGAAGACCTGCCACTGGACCTGTCGCTGGAGATCCACATCCCCGCCGACCGTTCCTCCACGGCCTATCGCCGTGCCTTGAGCGCATTGGGCCTGGGCCGCGCCTTCACCAGCTGACGGGAGTCGCCAACATGTACAAATGGGAATGTTTGGTGTGCGGCTTCTTCTACGACGAAGCCGTGGGCAGGCCGGAAGACGGCATCGCCGCCGGTACCCGCTGGGAAGATGTGCCGCAGGACTGGTATTGCCCGGAGTGCGGCGTGGGCAAGGCCGACTTCGACATGGTGCGCTTGCCGCAGGAGGCCCAGGCGCCGCTTGCCAGCGCGGTCGAGCCGGTGGTGATCCTCGGCTCAGGGCTGGCCGGCTACACCGTGGCGCGTGAGTTGCGCAAACTCGACAGCGTTACCCCCATCGTGATCGTCACCCGCGATGGCGGTGAGTTCTACTCCAAGCCGGCGCTGTCCAATGCCTGCCAGAGCGGGCGCCTGCCCGACCAGCTGGTGAGCAGCGATGCCGCGCAGATGGCTGCGCAGCTGGGCGCCACGGTGCTCACCCACACCAGCGTGGAGCGCATCGACGTCGATGCCCAGTGCGTGTACTTCGCCGGCAAGGCGCAGCGCTACCGCGCCCTGGTGCTGGCACTGGGCGCCGCCCCGCGGCGCCCGACGCTGCAAGGCGATGGGGCCGATGCGCTGATCACCGTCAACGACCTGGATGACTACCGGCACCTGCGCCAGCAGATCGGCCAGGCCAGCCGCATCGCCATCCTCGGCGGCGGGCTGATCGGCTGCGAGTTCGCCAACGACCTGCGCCACGCGGGGCACGAGATCACCGTCGTCGACCGCGCCACCTGGCCGCTGAGCCGCCTGCTGCCGGAGCAAGCCGGCGAAGAGATGGCCAACGCCCTGCAATCGATCGGCGTGCGCCTGGCGCTGGGCAACGGCCCGGTCGCCGTGCACCGCCGCGCCAGCAGCCTTGAGCTGCAACTGGCCGATGGCGGCACGCTGGAGGTGGACTACGTGCTCAGTGCCATCGGCCTGCAGCCGCGCGTGGAGCTGGCGCGCACCGCCGGCATCGCGGTCGAGGGCGGCATCGTCACCGATGCCCAGCTGCGCACCAGTGCCAGCCAGGTGTATGCCCTGGGCGACTGCGCGCAGGTGCATGGCCTGCTGCTGCCCTACGTGATGCCGATCATGCTGCAGGCACGGGCGCTGGCGCAGACCCTGGCTGGGCAACCGACGTCGGTCGCCTACCCCGCCATGCCGGTCACCATCAAGACCAGCGTGCTGCCGACGGTGGTTGCCTCACCGCTGGATGACCAGGGGCTGTGGTCGACCGAACTGCTCAGCCGCTGCAGCAAAGGCATCGCCGCCATCCGCTCGCTCTACCACGGCCCCGACCGCCGCGTGCAGGGGTTCGTGCTGATGGGCGAGGCGACCCAGCAGAAGGCCGAACTGCTGAGCACGCTGCCAGCCTGGAGGTGACAACCCGAGCGGGCTTGCAGTATATATTTTTATATATATCGAAACCACCCTCTGCTGTGGGAGCCGGCTTGCCGGCGATAAGGCCAGACCTGGCAAACCGCCGATTCGCGCCCTATCGCCGGCAAGCCGGCTCCCACAGGGACCGCGCACTGGCCTGGTTTTTTGCCGTGCTGGAGAACTGCCGTGCCCAAGCCCACCCCCAACTGCGATGCCCAGCTGCTGCGCACGCTGTACACCCTGCTCACCGAAGGCAGCGTTTCACGTACCGCCGAACGCCTCGGGCAAAGCCAGCCGGCCATCAGCGTGGCGCTGCGGCGCCTGCGCGAGATGACCGGCGACCCGCTGCTGGTGCGCAGCGGCAGCCGCATGCTGCTGACCAGCCACGCCCAGACCCTGATCGACCCGGTGCGCCAGGCCCTGGCCGGGATCGACCAGGTGCTGCACCCGATCGACCGCTTCGACCCCGCCACCAGCCGCCAGCACTTTCGCATCAGCACGCCGGACTACCTGAGCGTGTTCTTCGTGCCCGCCATCATCGAGCGCTTCCACGCCCAGGCGCCGTGCGCCACCCTGGAGCTGACCCACCTGCAGGCCGAAGGCGGCTACGAGCGCGGGCTCGAAGACGGCTCGCTGGACCTGGTGATCGGCAACTGGCAACGCCCGGCGCAGCACTTGCACCTGCAATCGTTGTGCGACGACGACCTGGTCTGCCTGCTCCGCGAGGGCCACCCGATCGCGCCCGGCAGCCTTGACCGCGAGGCCTACAGCCAGGCCGACCACCTCGATGTGCTGACCCACACCGCCGGCGGCCATGGCACCATCGGCACCGAGCTGGCCAAGGCCGGCCTGCTGCGCCGGGTGACCACCACCCTGCCGTACTTCTGCCTGGCGCCCTACACGCTGGTCAGGTCCGACCTGGTGTTCACCACCACCCGCGCCTTCGCCCGGCACTACGCCGAGCTCCTGCCGCTGCGTATCGAGCCCTTGCCCGCGGCCACCAAGCCCTTGCGCTACTACCAGCTGTGGCATGCCCGCAAGCACCGGGCGCAGGCATCCCGCTGGCTGCGCAGCCTGGTGCTGGCCAGCGCCAACGCCATCGCCTGACGCGCCACAGGCTTTTATCAGGCGAGTGCACACCTACGCTGTATATTTTTGTATATTGCGACTTTACCCGCTTCAGGGAAGCTTGCCGTGTACATCATGCCGTTCGAACTGCCGCGAGAAATGCCCAAGGCTGGCGAGGAGCCCCTGGCCGAACCCGTGCGCAGTACCATCCTCAATGCCGCCAGCGAAGCATTCGCCCAGCAGGGCTATGCCGCCACCAAGCTCTCAGCCATCGCCGCCCTGGCCTGCCTGCCCAGGTCCAACGTGCTCTACTACTTCAAATCCAAGGCCAACATCTACAGCCAGGTGCTGGAGGACATCGCGCCCCGCTACCTGGACGCCTGCGCGCCCTTCCAGCAGGGCGACCAACCGCTGGAGGCGCTGAGCCGCACGGTCACGTCCATGATCGGACTGTTCGAAGGCCGCCCGTTCGCCTCCAAAGTGCTGTTGCAGGAACTCAAGGAGGGGGGCCGGCGCATCCCCGGCGACTTTCTCGAACGCTGGGCCAGCCAGGCCCGGGACAATACCGCGCAGATCCGCCAGTGGATCGGCAGCGGGCAGCTGGCGCCAGTGAACCCGGAGCACGTGCTGCCCTCGGTGTGGGCCATCGCGCAAGCCTGCATCAACCGCTGCTGGCATGCCCCCGGCGGTAGCGAGCAGCGCATCGACTACCACGCGGCCACGGCATCCTCGGTGCGTTTGCTGCTCAATGGGCTGGCGCCGGGCAACCGCTGAGCGCGTTCAGGCGGCAGGTTCCAGGGCATCTGCGGGGCGCTTGCGGTGGTTCCAGCGCTCCAGCATCAGGCGCAACGCCAGGTTCCAGCAATAGGCAACCAGCACGCCGCCGACAATCGCCAGGGCCACGGCAAACAGCGGCTGGTCGCTGATACGCCGGGCCACGGACTGGAACTGGTAATGGGTCAGGTAGATGAACAGGGTCGACGATGCAATCAGCGCCCCGCCCCGTGCAATCGCCCCAGGCACCGGCACCGAGCGGCACCAGATCAGCGCCAGCACCGCCGGCAAGGCGATGTCGATGTGCACCCCGCTCAGCCACATGTCCCAGCCGTAGCCGGCGATGGTCACCAGCTCCAGCTCGCCGACCACCACCACCGCCACCGCGCTGGCCAGCCATTTGCGCGGCGCCGTGTCGGCATATTGCACAGCCATGCCCAGCACCATGGCCGCCAGGTAGTGCTGGGGCACGCGGTTGTACAGCGCGGTGGCGTCGAACACCCAGCGGCTCAGCGCCAGGTCCGCCAGCACCAGCGCACCGGCGGCCAGCAGCAGATGGCGGAACGGGTCGGCCATGATCAGCAGGCGCACCGGCCTGATCGACAGCACCAGGCCGATGATCAGCACCATCTGCACCAGCACCTCGATGTACCAATAGCTGAAGTGGCCGACCGTTTCGGCGGGGAACCAGTTGGAGATCAGCAGCAAGGATTGCCAGTGCAGCCGGTCGAACACGCACTGCACCAATGCGGTGTACAGCAGGGTCGGCAGCGCGATGGCGAACATCGACTTGATAAGCGAGCGCGCATCGCCGCGATCGTTGATGGCCTTGACCTGAAAGCGCGCCAGCCCCAGCCCCGACACCAGAAACAGCGCGGTGGTCTCGCCCATGATCATGCCTTTGCCCAGCACGCCCAGGTGCCCCATGACGATCAGCAAGATCGACAGCATGCGCATCAACACCGGCATTTCCATGGCCCGCAATGCGTGCCTGGGCGCCTTGCCCGTGGCCGCCAGCGCCGCCAGGGCCTTCACCGGCAGCGACTCCCAGCGCGGCGGCAGTTGCCCGATCCGCGCTTCGAGCGCCGTCGAGGCCTGGACGAACGACAGCGAATCGCCGCCCAGCTCGACGAAGCTCAGGTTGGCATCGATGTGCGGCACCTGGAGTATCTGCGCCCAGTCGTCTGCCAGCTGCTGCGCGAGCGGGGTCAGGGTGTCAGCGCTGTTGCTCGGGGCGTCCTGTGGCGGCGGCAATGCGCGCCGGTCGATCTTGCCGTTGGGGGTCAGCGGTATTGCATCGAGGAACACGAACTGCGCCGGCACCATGTAGTCCGGCAATTGCGCGGCGAGCGCTTCGCGCAGGTACCCGGCGGCTACCGCCGACCGCGCTACGCAATAGGCCACCAGCTTTGGCGCCGCGCCTTCGGTGTTGGCCACCACCACGCATTGCGTGATTGGCGAAAGCCCGGCGAGCACATTTTCGATTTCGGCAAGCTCGATGCGATGGCCGCGAATCTTCACCTGGCAGTCGCCGCGGCCTAGGAAGGTGGCGCTTCCGTCCGCCAGGTAAGTGCCCAGATCGCCTGTGCGGTAACAGGTATCACCGGGCTCACCGGTGAGCGGATTGACCACGAATTTTTCCGCAGTCAGCGCCGGATCACGCCAGTAACCCAGGGACAGGTATGGGCTGCGAATCAGGATCTCGCCCACCTCGCCTTCGCCGGCCAGTTGACGCTGGTCGTTCAGCACCAGCACCTGGGCGCTGTCGATCCCTTTGCCCAGGGGTATCGCGCCCTGCCCCGGCTGCGGGTCGAGTTGATGAAAGACCATCGCCTGGGGCGTTTCCGTGGTGCCGTAGAAGTTCACGCTGGTGGCAGACGGGGCAATCGCCCGCATGCTCTGGTACAGCGCAGGGCTCAAGGCATCGCCGCCCCAGAACAACCAGCGTAATGCGCCCAACGACTGTTGGTCGAGGTCCGCGCCAGTGGCAATCAGCTTGCCCAAGGGAGGCGTCAGGTGAATGGCCGTGATGCCGTGCTGCCGTATCCAGGCTGCCAGTTGCGCAGGGTGCGTGAGGGTCGCCTGGGCCGGGCAAAAGACCGTCGCGCCAATCGACAAGGGCGTGAAGATATCCCGGTACACCGGGTCGTGCCCCAGGCCCGACAGCAGTGAAAAGCGATCCTGCCCGGTGAAGCCGTGGCGGCGCACGTGCCAGTCGATGAAATGCACCAGCGGCGCGTGGTTGGCCACCACGCCCTTGGGCGTACCGGTGCTGCCGGAGGTGAAGGTGATATAGGCAGGCGCACGCGGGTCGATTTCGGGCAATGCCCCTGGCTGCTCGGGAAACTGCAGCAAGACCTCGGCGGGCGTGTCCGGCACGCTGATCAGCCGCGCCGGGCAGCGCCCTGGCGGGGTGAATCGCGCTTCACCGCAGCACAGGATGAACGCAGGCTCCAGGCTCTCGAGCAACTGCGCGATACGCGCGGGCGGGTAAGCCACATCGACCACGCTGAACGGCAAGCCGGCGCGCAGCGCAGCGAGCATGGCATACACCAGCCCGGCACCGCGGCTGCAGACGATCAGCACCCGCTCGCCTTTGCTGGCGGCGCCTTCTAGCAGGCAGCTGGCGATGCCCTGGCTGATGGCCTGCAACTGCCCATAACTGCAGCGCATGCCCGGGCCAATGATCGCCGGTGCTTCAGGCGAGCGCTGGGCCTGCTGCACAAAGTCGCTGAAAATCGGCCGGTCGGCACGGTATTCCAGGCACAGCCTCGGGTTCGGGCGCGGGTCCTGCATGGCGTATCTCGGCGGCTGCGGGTGGCGGCTGAATGCTTCAAACGCTAGTGCACACGCGGCCTGCGCGCCAATGCAGGTGGTCGCCAGCCTCTGCCACGAGGCTTTCAGCGCAGGCTGGCGCGCACCTTGCGCATCACCGCCAGCACCAGGCCGACATTGGCCAGCGCCAGCAGGCACAGGGTCACCAGCACGCCCATCGCGCCAAAGTGCTCGAACAGGTAGCCGCCCACCAATGGCGTCAGGGCCTGGCCGATCAACGAGGGCCGCGACATGCGCCCCATCAGCAGCACGTACTGCGCCGGCGGCATCATCGCCAGGGGCAGCAAGCCCCGCACGATCGCCCGCAAGCCATTGCCGCAGCCGAACACCAGCAGGCCCACGGCCGTGGCTGCCGGCACCAGCGTCACCAGCAGCAGGCCGACCAGCACCAGGCTCACCCAGGCCAGCGCCGTCCAGATCGGGTGGCGCTTGCCCGCCAGGATCTGCAGCACCCGCGAGGCCACCTGGCTGGGGCCGAGCATCGCCGCCAGGCCGATCGCCGCCGGCAGCGAATGGCCCAGGCCCTGGAGCACCGCCACCAGTTGCACGGCGATGGCCGTCATGATGATTGCGCCGATGGCGAACAGGCTGGTCAGCAGCAGGTAGAGCGAGCGCTCGACCTCGGGCGCGTCGGCGTTCTGCTGCTGCCGGCGTACCTCCACCCGCCCACCCGCCGGCAGCACCCGCCAGTACAGCGGCGCCACCACCACGATCAGCAGCAGCGCGTAGCACACGCAAGTGATCCGCCAGCCCAGGTGCTCGATGGCCAGCGCAACGAGCGGCCAGGACAAGGTCGAGGCGAAACCGGCGATCAGGGTGATGCCGGTGATGGCCTTGCCGGCGCCCTCCCCGTACAGCCCGCCGAGGGTGGCGAAGAGGGCTTCGTAGAGCCCCATGGCCATGCCCACGCCGATCACCGCCCAGGCCAGCAGGAACAGCGCCAGGTTGTGGCTGGCCGCCATGATCAGCAGGCCCACGGCAACCACGGCGCCGCTGGCGGCCATTTGCGGGCGGCCGCCGTAGCGCGCGGTCAGGCGGCTGCTCAAGGGGGCCAGCAGGGCCGAGACCATCAGGCTCAGCGACAGGGCGCCGTAGACCCATTGGCTGGGCCAGCCGGTGTCGCGGCTGATGGGGTCGGCCATGACGGCCATGAGGAAGAACGAACCGCCCCAGACCAGGATCTGCAGCACGCCCAGGGCGACGATGGCGAGGGGGCTGGGGAATTTTGCGGTGGGGGTCACGGGTGCGGCCTTAGGTCACTTGGGGTGTCTGTGCCGGCCCTTTCGCGGGGCAAGCCCGCTCCCAAAGGTTCAGCTCAGCCTGAAGGGGTGGAGAAACCTGTGGGAGGCGGCTTGCCGGCGATCGGGCCCAGGCAGGCACCCTACCATGCCCGCCATCGATGAAAAATCCCGACATATCATTGCCCGTGATAATAACCTTCGCTGCGTTCGATTCGTGCGTCACGCGCAAGACACTCACACTCCGCCCACTACTAATATCTTGGCGGAGTTCTCCATGGACCACTCACTCAAACCCTTGCGCTTTCCCCTCGCTGCCCTGGCAGTGGTGGTGCTCAGCGCTTGCGGCCGAACCCCAGACGCTGTGCAGGCTCCCGCCGCGCCAAAGGTCAGCGTGGCCAAGGTGATCGAGCAGCCGATCAATGAATGGGACGAGTTCACCGGCCGCCTCGAAGCCCCGGAAACCGTCGAAGTGCGCCCGCGGGTCTCCGGCCAGATCGACCTGGTGGGCTTCACCGAAGGCGCCCAGGTCAAGAAAGGCGACCTGCTGTTCCAGATCGACCCGCGCCCGTTCCAGGCTGAAGTGCGCCGCCTCGAAGCCCAGCTGCAACAAGCCAAGGCCACCGCCGTGCGCAGCGCCAACGAAGCCCGCCGTGGCGAGCGCCTGCGCGACAGCAACGCGATCTCCGCCGAGCTTGCCGAGTCGCGCAGCAGCGCCGCCGCCGAGGCCCGTGCCGGGGTCGATGCGATCCAGGCGCAGCTCGACCTGGCCCGCCTGAACCTCAGCTTCACCCGCGTCACCTCGCCCATCAGCGGCCGTGTCAGCCGCGCCGAGTACACCGCCGGCAACATCGTCAGCGCCGATGTCACGCCGCTGACCAGCGTGGTTTCCACCGACAAGGTCTACGCCTACTTCGACGCCGACGAGCGCGTGTACCTCAAGTACACCCAGCTGGCGCGCGACGGCCAGCGCGGCCAGAGCACCCCGGTGTACCTGGGCCTGACCAGCGAAACCGGCAACCCGCACCTGGGCCAGATGAACTTCGTCGACAACCAGGTCAACCCGCGCACCGGCACCATCCGTGGCCGCGCCGTGTTCGACAACCGCGACGGCCAGTTCACCCCCGGCCTGTACGCGCGCCTGAAACTGGTCGGCAGCGCCCAGTACGACGCCATGCTGATCAACGATGAAGCGGTCGGCACCGACCTTGGCAAGAAGTTCGTGCTGGTGATGGACAAGGACAACAAGGCGACCTACCGCGCCGTGGAACTGGGGCCGAAACTCGAAGGCCTGCGCATCGTGCGCAGCGGCCTGGCCAAGGACGACCGCATCGTGGTCAAGGGCCTGCAGCGGGTTCGCCCAGGCTCGCCGGTGACCCCGGAAGAAACGCCGATGGCCAGCGAACAGACCCTCGCCGCGCTTGCCCAGCAGCGCCAGGCCCTGGAAGCCAGCAACAGCGCGCAGAACGTAGCGGGCTCCACTGAGAAAGTCGCCAGCGCCCAGGCGCCACGCGGTTAAGGGATCACACCGATGAACTTTTCGAAATTCTTCATTACCCGGCCGATCTTCGCCGCCGTGCTGTCGCTGGTGCTGCTGATCGCAGGCTCGATCTCGCTGTTCCAGCTGCCGATCAGCGAATACCCGGAAGTCGTGCCACCCACCGTGGTGGTGCGCGCCAACTTCCCCGGCGCCAACCCCAAGGTCATCGGCGAAACCGTCGCCGCGCCCCTGGAGCAGGCCATCACCGGGGTCGAGAACATGCTCTACATGTCCTCGCAGTCCACCGCCGACGGCAAGCTGACCCTGACCATCACCTTCGCCCTGGGCACTGACCTGGACAACGCGCAGGTGCAGGTGCAAAACCGCGTCACCCGCACCCAGCCCAAGCTGCCCGAAGAAGTGACGCGCATCGGTATCACCGTCGACAAGGCCTCGCCCGACCTGACCATGGTCGTGCACCTGACCTCGCCGGACAACCGCTACGACATGCTCTACCTGTCCAACTACGCCATCCTCAACATCAAGGATGAGCTGGCGCGCCTGGGCGGCGTGGGCGATGTGCAGCTGTTCGGCATGGGCGACTACTCGCTGCGCGTGTGGCTCGACCCGAACAAGACCGCTTCGCGCAACCTCACCGCCAGTGACGTGGTCGCCGCCATCCGCGAGCAGAACCGCCAGGTTGCCGCCGGCCAGCTGGGCGCCCCGCCCGCCCCGGGTTCGACCAGCTTCCAGCTGTCGATCAACACCCAGGGCCGCCTGGTCAACGAGGAAGAGTTCGAGAACATCATCATCCGTGCCGGTGCCGATGGCGAAATCACCCGCCTCAAGGACATCGCCCGGGTCGAGCTGGGCTCCAGCCAGTACGCCCTGCGTTCGCTGCTGAACAACCAGCCGGCGGTCGCCATCCCGATCTTCCAGCGCCCAGGCTCCAATGCCATCGAGATCTCCGACGAAGTGCGGGCGAAGATGGCCGAGCTGAAGAAGGACTTCCCTGAAGGGATGGACTACAGCATCGTCTACGACCCGACCATCTTCGTGCGTGGCTCCATCGAAGCGGTGGTGCACACCCTGTTCGAAGCCCTGGTGCTGGTGGTGCTGGTGGTGATCCTGTTCCTGCAGACCTGGCGTGCCTCGATCATCCCGCTGCTGGCGGTGCCGGTGTCGCTGATCGGTACCTTTGCGGTAATGCACCTGTTCGGCTTCTCGCTCAACGCGCTGTCGCTGTTCGGGCTGGTACTGGCCATCGGTATCGTGGTGGACGACGCCATCGTGGTGGTGGAGAACGTCGAGCGCAACATCGGGCTGGGCCTGAAGCCGCTGGAGGCCACGCAAAAGGCCATGAGCGAGGTGACCGGGCCGATCATCGCCACGGCGCTGGTGCTGTGCGCCGTGTTCGTGCCGGCGGCGTTCATTTCCGGCCTGACCGGGCAGTTCTACAAGCAGTTCGCCCTGACCATCGCCATCTCCACCGTGATCTCGGCGTTCAACTCGCTGACCCTGTCGCCGGCCCTGGCTGCCGTGCTGCTCAAGGACCACCATGCGCCCAAGGACCGTTTCTCGCGGTTCCTCGACAAGCTGCTGGGCAGCTGGCTGTTCGCCCCGTTCAACCGCTTCTTCGACCGTGCCAGCCACCGTTATGTGGGCGGCGTGCGCCGGGTCATCCGCTCCAGCGGCATTGCCCTGTTCGTCTATGCCGGGCTGATGGGCCTGACCTACCTGGGCTTCTCGTCCACCCCGACCGGTTTCGTGCCGGCCCAGGACAAGCAGTACCTGGTGGCCTTCGCCCAGCTGCCTGACGCGGCCAGCCTCGACCGTACCGAGGCGGTGATCAAGCGCATGAGCGAAATTGCCCTGAAGCAGCCTGGCGTTGCCGACTCGGTGGCCTTCCCGGGCCTGTCGATCAACGGCTTCACCAACAGCCCCAACAGCGGCATCGTGTTCACCCCGCTCAAGCCGTTCGACGAACGCAAGGACCCAAGCCAGTCGGCTGCCGCCATTGCCGCCGCGCTCAATGCCCAGTTCGCCGACATCCAGGACGCCTACATCGCGATCTTCCCACCGCCGCCGGTACAGGGCCTGGGCACCATCGGCGGCTTCCGCCTGCAGATCGAGGACCGCGGCAACCTGGGCTACGAAGCGCTGTACAAGGAAACCCAGAACATCATCGCCAAGAGCCACAACGTGCCGGAGCTGGCGGGCCTGTTCACCAGCTATCAGGTCAACGTGCCGCAGGTCGATGCCGCCATCGACCGGGAGAAAGCCAAGACCCACGGCGTGGCCATCACCGATATCTTCGACACCCTGCAGGTCTACCTGGGCTCGCTGTACACCAACGACTTCAACCGCTTTGGCCGCACCTACCAGGTCAACGTCCAGGCCGAGCAGCAGTTCCGCCTCGATGCCGAGCAGATCGGCCAGCTGAAGGTGCGCAACAACCAGGGCGAGATGATCCCGCTGGCAACCTTCCTCAAGGTCAGCGACACCTCCGGGCCTGACCGGGTGATGCACTACAACGGCTTCATCACCGCGGAAATCAATGGCGCGGCGGCACCGGGCTACAGCTCAGGGCAGGCCGAGGCGGCCATCGAGAAACTGCTCAAGGAGGAACTGCCCAACGGCATGACCTTCGAATGGACCGACCTGACCTACCAGCAGATCCTCTCCGGCAACACCGCCCTGCTGGTGTTCCCGCTCTGCGTGCTGCTGGCGTTCCTGGTGCTGGCGGCCCAGTACGAGAGCTGGAGCCTGCCGCTGGCGGTGATCCTGATCGTGCCGATGACCCTGCTGTCGGCCATTACCGGGGTGATCGTCTCCGGTGGCGACAACAACATCTTCACCCAGATCGGCCTGATCGTGCTGGTGGGCCTGGCGTGCAAGAACGCGATCCTGATCGTCGAGTTCGCCAAGGACGAGCAAGCCAAGGGCCTCGACCCGCTGGCTGCGGTGCTGGAAGCCTGCCGCCTGCGCCTGCGGCCGATCCTGATGACCTCGATCGCCTTCATCATGGGTGTGGTACCGCTGGTGTTCTCCTCCGGTGCAGGCTCTGAAATGCGCCATGCCATGGGTGTGGCGGTGTTCTCGGGGATGATCGGCGTGACCGTGTTCGGGCTGTTCCTGACCCCTGTGTTCTTCTTCCTGATCCGCCGTTTCGTCGAGCGTCGCCAGGCCCGCAAGGCCGAACGCGTTCAATCGCTGGAGAGCCATGCATGAACCTGCTCAAACCCCTGACCCCGAGCCTGCTGGCCCTGGCCTTGGCGGCCTGTGCGGTGGGCCCTGACTACCAGGCGCCGGCCACCGAGCATGCCCAGGTGGACACCGCGCTGCAGGCCAAGGCCTTCGACCGCAGCCGCTTCGAGAGCGTGTGGTGGAAGCAGTTCGACGACCCGGTACTGAACCAGCTGGTGCAGGCATCGCTGGAGGGCAACCGCGACCTGCGCGTGGCCTTTGCCCGGCTCAAGTCGGCGCGGGCGATCCGCGATGACGCCGCCAACGACCAGTTGCCGGTGGTCACCAGCCGCGCCAGCAGCGAAATCGGCAAGGGCCAGGTCCCGGGCCAGACCGACCAGCGGGTCAACAGCGAGCGCTACGACCTGGGCCTGGACATGGCCTGGGAGCTCGACCTGTTCGGCCGCATCCAGCGCCAGATCGAAGCCAGCGACGCCCAGGCGGCGGCGGCCCAGGCGGACCTGCAGCAGCTGCAGGTGAGCCTGATCGCCGAGCTGGTCGATGCCTACGGCCAGCTGCGCGGGGCGCAGTTGCGCGAGAAGATCGCCGTGGCCAACCTCAAGACCCAGCAAGAGTCGCGCACCATCACCGTGACCCTGCGCGATGCAGGGGTCGGCAACGAACTCGACGTGGTGCGCGCCGATGCGCGCCTGGCCGGGGTCGAAGCCACCGTGCCGCAACTGCAGGCCGAACAGGCGCGGGCGCGCCATCGCATCGCCACCCTGCTCGGCCAGCGCCCGGACGCGCTGAGCGTGGACCTATCGCCCAAGGCCCTGCCGGCAATTGCCAAGGCCCTGCCGGTGGGCGACCCCGGCGAGCTGCTGCGCCGCCGCCCGGACATCCGCAGCGCCGAGCGCCAGCTGGCAGCGGCCACCGCCAACGTTGGCGTGGCCACCGCCGACCTGTTCCCGCGGGTGAGCCTCAGCGGCTTCCTCGGCTTTACCGCCGCACGCGGCTCGCAGATCGGCTCCTCGGCCGCCAATGCCTGGGCCCTCGGCCCGAGCATCACCTGGGCAGCCTTCGACCTGGGCAGCGTGCGCGCCCGCCTGCGCGGCGCCAAGGCCGATGCCGAAGGGGCGCTGGCCAACTATGAACAGCAGGTGCTGCTGGCCCTGGAAGAATCGGCCAACGCCTTCAGCGACTACGACAAGACCCAGCAGCGGCTGTTGTCGCTGATGCGCCAGAGCGACGCCAGCCGCAAGGCCGCGGAGCTGGCCTCGGTGCGCTACCGCGAAGGCACGGTGGACTACCTGGTGCTGCTCGATGCCGAACGCGAACGCCTGAGCGCCGAAGACGCCCAGGCGGTGGGTGAAGTGGAGCTGTATCGCGGCATCGTGTCGATCTACAAGGCACTGGGTGGCGGCTGGCAGCCCGAGACGGTTGCCAGCGTGCGCTGAACCTTTAACTAGCAACGACTCCTTTGGTTGGTCTCTCCCAACCCTTTGCCCCGCAGGCCTTGGCCCGCGGGGCTTTTTTTATGGGGACCGCGCCGGCGACAAGACCGGTGCAGACACGCCAACGGTGCTTGCAGCCCACGGCATTCTGCCCCAAGCTCTCCCTTCCCACCGCCATGGACCGCACGATGCCCAGACGCCACCGCTACCTGATCGCCTTGCTGCTGCTGATCCTGGTATCGGGCACCATCGGCTACCTGCGCCGGGACACGCCACCGGCCCCCCAGGCGCTGCCGCCGCACAGTTATGGCAAGGCCCTGCGCATGGCCCACGAAGGCCAGCCGGGCGCTGCGCGGGTGCTGTACCAGCAATTGCAACGCGACGACCTGGCGCCGATCCGCCGCGCCGCACTGTTCGCCGAACTTCCCGACTACCCTTCCCCGCAAGCGCTGAAGCTGGCC
The DNA here is from genome assembly GCF_021602585.1 of Pseudomonas faucium. Classification (GTDB taxonomy): domain Bacteria; phylum Pseudomonadota; class Gammaproteobacteria; order Pseudomonadales; family Pseudomonadaceae; genus Aquipseudomonas; species Aquipseudomonas faucium. Next base: position 48,956 of record NZ_BQIP01000001.1, on the reverse strand, counting down.
CGTGCCGGGCTGGAAGACGACGAGCCGCTGGTGCGCCGCGCGGCCATCGCCAGCATCCAGCGCCTGGTCCCGGCGCCGCAGCGCAGCCTGGTGCTGGGGCCGCTGCTGGACGATGACGAACAAAGCGTGCGCTTCGCTGCGGTCGATGCCCTGCTGGGCCTGGACCCCGACGCCATCGGCCTGTACTTCGGCCCGCTGCAGGCCGCGCTCGAGCAATATCAGCAGGTGCTCGAGCAGCAGCCCGACGATGCCGAGGCGCAGGTGCACCTGGCGCGCCTGTACCTGCACGAGAACGACTACACCCAAGCCGCCACGGCCCTGCAGCGTGCCCTGGCGCTGGCACCGGACAGCCCCGACGCGCTGGCGACCCAGGTGCGCCTGCTCGAGCGCCAGGGCCAGCACGACCCATCCCGGCAGGTCCTCGCCAAAGCCCTGGCCTTGCGCCCCGATTCGGCGTTTCTGCAAAACCAGCTGGGCCTCTGGCTGATCCGCCACGACCAGCGCGAGTACGCCCTGCTGGCGCTGTCGCGGGCGGTCGAGCTGGAGCCGGACAACGCCGATTATCGCTACACCCTGGCGGTGACCCTGCACGACCTGGAGCAGACCGATGCGGCGCAAAAGCAGCTGGAAACCCTGCTCAGCCGGCAACCGGCCAACCGCGCGGCGCGGGTGCTGCTGATCCAGTACTGGAAGGAGACCGGGCAGTTGCAGAACGTGCAGGTGCTGCTGGCGGAACTGGAGCGTTTGAACCCGGATGATCCGTTCCTGCAACAAGGCCTGTAGTTTGCGTTGAACCCTTGGCAAGGGGCTGTGGTCCAGTGGGTATCGGACACCTGGTGGCATGACCCGGATCGGCCCTGCCCATTAGTCAAAGGAGATACGCATTGGCCAGTTCTGTGTCACTGGACGAACGTGCCGTGATCCTGGCGCCCACGCAGCTCGCCACGGATACCTCGCGGCTGCTGGCGGCCGCCGGCGTGCAGAGCCAGTGCGCACAGGACATGGCCAACCTGCAGAGCTGCCTGGCTGAAGGTGCGGGGCTGGCAATCATCGCGGAAAACACGCTGGGCGACGGCCCCGGCGCGCTGCTGCAGCGGTTCATCGAGCAGCAGCCCAAATGGTCGGACCTGCCGATCGTGATGCTCACCGCCACCGCCACCACTGCTACCACGCCCGCCAACCACCCGCTGGGCAACCTCACCTTGCTGGTCATGCCGTTCGCCGAAGCGCAACTGCTGCAACTGGCCCAGACCGCCCTGCGCATGCGCCGGCGCCAGTACCTGGCGCGCGACCAGCTGGCTGACCTGCAGCAGCGCCTGGACCAGCACGACGATGCCGAGCAACGCGAAACCCAGGCACGGCATCAGGCTCGCAAGATGGATGCAATCGGCCAGTTGGCAGGCGGCGTGGCGCACGATTTCAACAACCTGCTCACCAGCATTGGCGGCAGTTTCGAGCTGATCGACCGGCGCTTGAAACAGGGGCGCAGCGAGGGCCTGGAAGGCGTGCTGGGCATGGGCCAGCAGGCGGTGTCACGCGCCGCCCGGCTCACCCACCGGCTGCTGGCGTTTTCTGCCCGCCAGTCGTTGAACAGCCAATGCATCGATCTGCCTGAACTGCTGCAGACGCCGCACCTGGAGGCGGTGCTGGCGGGCAAGGCGACCCTGCAATTGAAGCTGGCACGCGATCTCTGGCCGGTGCAGGCCGACCAGGTGCAATTGCAGGAGGCCATCGACAACTTGCTGCAGAACGCCTGTGAAGCCATGCCCAGTGGTGGCGTGCTGCGTATCGAGGCGCGCAACCGCCACATCACCGCGCAGCAGTTGCCCGGCAGCGGCCTGGCCAGCGGCGATTACGCTTGCCTGAGCATCATCGATGAAGGCCAGGGCATGTCGCAAAGCACCCTGGAGCGGGCCTTCGAGCCGTTTTTCAGCACCAAGCCGGTTGGCCAGGGCATTGGCCTGGGCCTGTCGATGGTGTATGGCTTCAGCAAGCAGTCCCATGGCCATGTGATGCTGCACAGCCAGATCGGCCAAGGGACCCGGGTCGATCTGTTCATGCCGCGCCATCATGGCCGAGCGCCGGTCGAAAAAGCCCCGCCTGCTCCGGCAATGCAGACCAAGGGGCGCAACGTGCTGTTGGTCGAAGACGACCCCCACGTGCGCCAATTGCTCTGCCAGACCCTGCAGGAGGACGGTTTCCCTTGCCACAGCGCCAGCAATGCCAGCGAAGCGCTGCAGGTACTGCGCTCCAGCGAAACGATCGACCTGCTGGTCAGCGACGTGGGCTTGCCGGGCATGAACGGCCGGCAGCTGGCTGAAATCGCCCGCACCTTGCGGCCACGCTTGCCGGTGCTGTTCATCACCGGCTACGCCGAAACGGCCACGGCCCGTGAAGGGTTTCTCGCCCCTGGCATGCAACTGATCTGCAAACCGTTCGAACTCAGGCAGTTGCAGCTGCAGGTGGCGCAGATGCTCGGCCGCCGTTGAGCCGCATCACTCGGTAAGCATGAGCAGCGCTTGATCCGCCAGCTCCTCCAGCGGGAAAGGCTTGAGCAACAACGCCGTGCCGGGCGCATCGAGCAGCTGGGGCTCCAGCGTGGTCTGGGTGTAGCCGGTGATGAACAGGATCTTCTGCTCCGGGTTGATCATGCGCATCGCCCGGGCCACCTGGCGGCCACTGAAGCCACCGGGCAGGCCGATATCGGTGATGACCAGGTCGAAGGGCCCCGCGTGGCGGAACCGCTCCAGTGCCGAATTGGCATCGGTCACATCACAGACCTCAAAGCCGCGTTCACGCAGGTATTCGCGCATCAGCATGCGCAGGTTGTTCTCATCGTCCACCAGCAGCAGGCGCTGCCCCTCGGCCAGCCGCGCCGAAGGCACGCGCTGGGGAGGCTCTTGGGGAATGCTCTGGCTGCAGCGTGGAAACAGCATGGAAACGGTGGTGCCGGCATCCAGCGCGGATTCGATCCAGATGTAGCCCCCGGACTGGCCAACGAAGCCGTGCACCATCGGCAACCCCAGCCCTGCCCCACGCCCCACCGGCTTGCTGGTGAAAAACGGCTCGAACGCCCTGGCCACGTCCTGGGCGCTCATGCCATGCCCGTCGTCGCAGACATGCACGGCGACATAGTCGCCCGGCGCCAGGCCGGCCGGGTCCGGGAAGGCGGTGGCCAGGCGCATGTTGGTGGTACGCACCGTCACATTGCCGCGCTGCAGGCAGGCTTCGCGGGCGTTGGCACACAGGTTGACCAGGGTGCTTTCCAGTTGCGTGATGTCCAGGCACACCGGCCAGGGCTCGACTTCCAGTTGCCACTGCAAGTGCATTTCCGCGCCCAGCACCTGGTGCAGCAAAGGCTCCATGGCGGATAGCTGGCGGTTGATATCCAGCGGTTTCGGCGAAAGCGGCTGGTGGCGGGAAAACGCCAGCAGGCGGTGGGTGAGGGTCATGGCGCGCTGGACCGAATCGCGCGCCAGCTCCACGTAGGTGTCGATCCGCTCCAGGCGCCCCTGGCTCAAGCGCCGCTGCAGCATTTCAAGGCTGCCGCCGATCCCCGACAACAGGTTGTTCATCTCGTGGGCCATGCCGCCGGCCATGTGGCTCACCACCTCCAGTTGCTGGTTGCCGCGCAGCAGCGCCTGGGACTGGCGCATCGCCTCTTCGCGGTCATCGGTGATGTCGCGCCCCACGGCGGTGAGCATCGTGCCATCGAACTTGGCCGTCCAGCGGAACGAGCGGTAATGCCCATCCCGATGGCGCAAGCGGGTTTCCAGCTGCTCGGCGCCCTGGTCGCGCACGAAGTCGATCACCGCCACTTCCACTTCGGCGCGATCCGCCGGGTGCACGAGCTGCAGGATCGGGATGTCGTGCACCTCGGCCTGGGTCCAGCCAAGTATGCGCAGCCACGCGGGGTTGGCCGCCTGCAGGCGCAGGTCGCGGGTAACGCTGATCATCGCGTCGCGCGACAGCTGCCACATGGACTCGCGGTCCACCAGGTAGCGCTGGATCTGCTCTTCGAAGGCCTGCGCCTGCTCGCGCCACTTGCCCAACGCCTCGACGCTGGCGGTGGTCTCGATGACGGTGTGCAGGAACCCCGCCACTTCTCGGTGTTCGTCGCAGATGGGCGTGTAACTGAAGGCGTACAGCGCCTGGGCGCCGGTGTTGGCGCAGGTGACCCACAGCGGCTGGTCCTCGACGAAGCTGCCCTGGCCTTGCAGCGCCTTGAACACCCAGGGCCCGACGTCATTCCAGTGGCTGCTCCACAACGCGTCGAAGCCCTTGCCCAACGCATGGCCCGGGCCATGCAGCAACCTCAGGTAGGCCGTGTTGTGGATCACCGTGAGGTCGGGGCCCCAGACCACCGCACTGGGAAACGGCGACAAGAGCATCGCATCGACCGCCAGGCGCAGCGGCGCCTGCCAGCGCGGCAAAGGCCCCAGGGCGGTTTGCCCCCAGTCATGCGCGGCGATCAGCTCGTCCATGCCGAGGGCCGAGGTCGCCACCGGAGGTAATTGAATGCCTGACGCCGAACCTTTGCGCTCAATGCCTTTAGCGACCAATGTCGTGATTCCACCGTGGCTGAGGATTAACAAGCGATCTGCGGCTTGCCCATTTCAGGGCTGCAATACCCGGGATGCAAATCGGTCCTGAGCAAAGGTAGCACAGCGCCATTGCCGGCGTGCGGGGTTGAAACCGCAAGCTATGCTCATTAGGTTTTCCCGCGTCATGGCGCGTCTTCCCCTATGACTACAGACCGGAGGGTGGTGATGAGCAAGAAAATTCTCGTGGTGCTGACCAACACCGCCAAGTACCCAGGCCTGAACCGGGCCACCGGCCTGTGGCTCGGTGAGGCCGTGCACTTCGTCGATGTGGTGCAGAAGGCCGGCTACAGCGTTGATTATGTGAGCCCTGAAGGCGGCTATGTACCCGTTGACCCGCACAGCCTGCAGATGGCGCCGGAACTGGATTGGCAGTGGTACGACGACAAGCACTTCATGAACCGCCTGGGCGCTTCGCTGTCGCCGGGCAAGGTCAAGGCCGAGGACTACGACGTCATCTATTACACCGGCGGGCACGGGGTGATGTACGACTTCCCGGACAACCAGGCGCTGCAGGAGCTGGCGCGCAAGGTCTACGAAAAGAACGGCATCGTCGCGGCGGTGTGCCACGGCGTGGTGGGCCTTCTGAACATCAAGCTCAGCGACAACACGCTGTTGCTCAAGGACCGGCAAGTCACTGGGTTTTCCAACACCGAGGAGAAACTCGCCGAACTGGACAAGGTGGTGCCGTTTCTGACCGAAAACGAGCTGGGTGCCCGCGGCGGTGCCTACAGCAAGCATGATGACCCCTGGGCGCCTTTCGTGGTCGCCGACGGCCGTTTGATCACGGGGCAAAATCCAAAGTCCACGGCGTTGCTGGCAGAAAAGGTGCTGGAGCAGCTCAAGCGATGATGCGTCTTACACGACGATGCCGCGCTTCCGCTGCCAGATACAGCCGCAACTTACAGTAGGCCTACTGCGGTTTTCCTAGGCTCTTCTTCCTCAACTGCCCACCACGGGCGGCGTCGAAGCGGAGGGCCGCCGGCCTATGTCGAGAACCACCACGATCGGCCGCTCCATGCTGGAGCTGCTGTTGATCTTGTCTATCAGCTTGATACCTGTCGCCTCGGGGCTGGCGGTGATGGTCTACCAGCAGGACCGCAAACTCGAGGAGAACGCCCGCGTCTCCGTGCAGGAAGCGATCTTTTCCGTCGACATGTCGCTGGACAGGTTGCATGCCATTGCCAACAACGCCCTGGCTCTGGCAGGCAAGCCCTGTGCACAAGCCAAAGGCAGCCTGATCAAGCAGGTCACCGAAACCCAGTACTTGCGTTCGCTCACGCTGGCCGAGGGCGGCGAAGCCTACTGCAGCTCGATGGCAGGTTTTGCCGACGCGCAAATGAGCCAGGCCGACCTGTCGATGCCGGTGCAACTGGCGTTCATCTCCACCTTGGCGCCAGAAGGCGCCTTGTTGTTGCACCAAGTCGAGCACGAGGCATTCAGCGCCATCGCAACCGCCTATGCCGATCAGCTGCGCAATGAACTTCGTGCCTTCCAGGATGGGCTGACCTTACTGCTGCAGTTTGGTGATGGCTATATCTGGGCTGACGGGGACTCACGCGGCCTGTCACGGCCTTCGCAAGCCGAATACTTTCATAGGGGGGTATCGGAAAAGTATGGCTACACGGTCGAGGCTGGCTATGCAGAGGGCTTTTCCGCCAACGAAGCTCGCCAGTCGATGATCCTGGTGCTGCCTTCTCTGGTGTTGATCGGCGTGGTCACCGGCTCAGTGATCTATTGGGCCTTGTTCAGGCGCGGCCCGCGCAATGAAAACGCCGCCAACTCGCGTTGACGGCGTTGCTCCAACCTTGCTCGAACCTTACTCGGCGTTCAGCACGCCACGGCGAACCTGGTCGCGCTCGATGGACTCGAACAGGGCCTTAAAGTTGCCCTCACCAAAGCCATCGTCACCCTTGCGCTGGATGAACTCGAAGAACACCGGCCCCAGCAGGGTTTCGGAGAAGATCTGCAGCAGCAGGCGCTTGTCGCCGGCCTCGGAAGCCCCATCCAGCAGAATGCCACGGGCCTGCAGTTGGTCGACCGGTTCACCGTGCCCTGGCAGGCGCTCTTCGAGCATCTCGTAGTAAGTCTGCGGCGGCGCAGTCATGAAGCGCATGCCGAAGCCTTTGAGCGCATCCCAGGTCTTGAGCAGGTCGTCGGTAAGGAAGGCCACGTGCTGGATGCCTTCGCCGTTGAACTGCATGAGGAACTCTTCGATCTGCCCGGCGCCCTTGGACGACTCTTCGTTCAGCGGAATGCGGATCATCCCGTCCGGCGCGGTCATGGCCTTGGAGGTCAGGCCGGTGTATTCGCCCTTGATGTCGAAGTAGCGGATTTCGCGGAAGTTGAACAGCTTCTCGTAGAACCCGGCCCAGTACGCCATGCGCCCGCGGTACACGTTGTGGGTCAGGTGGTCGATGATTTTCAGCCCAGCACCCACCGGGTTGCGGTCGACACCTTCGATGAAGTTGAAATCGATGTCGTAGATCGAGCTGCCCTCTTCGAAGCGGTCAATCAAGTACAGAGGGGCACCACCGATGCCTTTGATGGCGGGCAGGCGCAGCTCCATCGGGCCGGTTTCGATTTCCACCGGCTGGGCACCGAGCTCCAGGGCACGGGCATAGGCTTCATGGGCGTTGCGCACACGGAACGCCATGCCACATACCGACGGGCCATGCTCGGCGGCAAAGTACGAAGCGATGCTCTTGGGTTCGTTGTTGAGGATCAGGTTGATGCCGCCCTGACGGTACAGGTGCACATCCTTGGAGCGGTGGGTGGCCACCTTGGTGAAACCGAGCATCTGGAACACTGGCTCCAGAACGCCCGGCGCAGGCGACGCCAGTTCGATGAATTCGAAGCCCATCAGGCCCATTGGATTTTCAAAGATATCAGCCATGTTCGTGTCCTCATCTGCAGCTAAAGATTATTGATTGCGTGGGATGTGGAACGGCGATGGCGGTGAGCACGGGATACCGCGCACGCTGCGGGCGAGGAAGTCACCAATGGTCAGCTTGAACCCAGGATTCGTCATAGGGACCCATTCTCGGCGGGATCGATCCTTCAACAGGGAAGGACCTTATTGTTGTATTCGTAAATCGATTCTACAGTGCGTAAATTCCTTTGTCGCGCATTTGTTCGCCACCTTCACCGACAAACGGCTATCCTCAGCACGTTACCTTCCATGAAGATTAGGCCAGCATGCCCCTTACCGTAAAACGCCCTGCCCGGTGGAGTTGGCGCACCCTCCTCCCCTGGGTGGTCGGCGCATTGCCGCTGGCGTTCGGCCTGATCGTGATGCACTGGCAGGTGGAGCGCGAGCTCGAGGCCAACAGCCAGGCCACCACGCGCCAGGTGGTGGAACAGGTCGAGCACATCCTCGATACCCTCTCCAGCACCGCCCAGGCCCTGCTGCCACTGGCCGGCAGCCCCTGCGAGCAGACCCAGCTGTCGCTGCGTGGCCAAGTCACCCGCAACGCCTACGTGCGCTCGACCAACCTGTTCCAGCACAACAACCTCTATTGCACATCGTTGTTCGGCGAGTTCGACGAGCCGGTCGACCCCCGCGACTACACCGACGGCAGGTTGTGGCTGATGGACGGCAATTCGGTCACCCCAGGCCACGCCCTGCTGGTGTATCGCGCCAGTGAAGGCGAACGTGGCGCCATCGCGACCGTCGATGGCGAGCACCTGGTGACCGCACTGCGCCTGATCGGCCCCGACCAGCAGTTGCAGCTGCGGGTGGGCGATGACTGGATGGGCCAGGACGGCGTGGTGCACCAGGGCCCGTTGCCCAGCGCGCCGGTCGCCGAGGTGACGCAAAGCTCCACCCGCTACCCGTTCAGCGTTCACGGCGGCTACAGCGCGGCAACCCCGGGCGAGCTGCTGCGCAGCCACTACCCGGCGCTGCTGAGCCTGCTGCTGCTTCTGGGTGCGGTGGCCGGCACCGCCTGCCGCTGGCAGATCCGCCGCGCCAACTCGCCGCGCGCCGAACTGCGCCGGGCCCTTGAAGCCGACGAGTTTCTGCCCTATTTCCAGCCCGTGGTGCGCAAGGACGACTACCGCTGGGCCGGCGCCGAGGTATTGATGCGCTGGAACCACCCCCACGAAGGCCTGGTGCGCCCGGATCTGTTCATTCCCTATGCCGAGCACAGCGGCCAGATCGTCGAGATGACCCGGGCGCTGATGCTGCACACCGCGCACAGCCTCGCCCCTTACGCCGCGCTGATGGAGGATGGCTTTCACATCGCCATCAACATCACCGCCGACCATTGCCGCGACCTGAACCTGCTCGACGATTGCCGCACCTTCCTGCAGCACTTCCCGCCGGGGCGGGTGGTGCTGACCCTGGAGCTGACCGAACGCAAGCTGATCGAGGCCACGCCGATCACCCTGGAGTTGTTCGAGAAACTGCATGAAATGGGCGTGATGATCGCCCTGGACGACTTCGGCACCGGCCAGTCCAGCCTCAACTACCTGCGCCAGTTCCAGGTCGACTACCTGAAGATCGACCAGAGCTTCGTGGCCATGATCGGGGGCGATGCGCTGTCGCAGCACATTCTGGACAGCATCATCGAGCTGTCGGGCAAGCTGCACCTGGGCCTGGTGGCAGAAGGCGTGGAAAGCGAAGTCCAGCGTGACTACCTGGCCCGCCATGGCGTCGACTTCCAGCAAGGCTACCTGTTCGGCCGGCCCATGCCGGCGGCCGAGTTTCTCCAGGCGCTGGCCAGCCAGCCGGGCGCCGCGCGGTTGCCGCAGGGCGCGCCCCCTGAGATCATGCGCGGCTGATCCACCCGCTCACTCCCCCCTATCCGAGGCATTCGTGTCAAAAGGCATTTTCTGTTCGGTCACGGCGTCCTGCCTGTTCGCCGTGATGTACTTCTATACCTCCCTGCTGTCACCGCTCGATGGCGAAGAAATCTTCGGCTGGCGCACCCTGCTGACCCTGCCTTGCCTGACCCTGTTCATGCTGGTGAGCAAGGACTTCAAACGCGTCGGCGAGCTGCTCGCCCGCGTGCGCCGCACGCCCGTCCTGCTGCTGGGCATGGTCGGCACCTCGTGGTTGATGGGTGTGCAGCTGTGGCTGTTTCTCTGGGCGCCGCTGCATGGGCGCAGCCTGGAAGTGTCGATGGGTTACTTCCTGCTGCCGCTGGCGATGGTGCTCACCGGCCGGCTGGTGTACGGCGAGCGCCTGTCGCGCCTGCAGAAAGTGGCGGTGAGCTGCGCTGCGCTGGGTGTGGGGCACGAGCTGTACCAGAACGGCAGCTTCGCCTGGGAAACCCTGTTGGTGACGATCGGCTACCCGATCTACTTCGTGCTGCGTCGGCGTTGCCGCACCGACCACCTGGGCGGGCTGTGGTGCGACATGTGCCTGCTACTGCCTTGGGCCCTGTACTTCGTCAGCCAGGGCCCGCTGAGCAGCGCCGACCTGCTGGCGCACCCCGGCCTGTACGGCCTGATCCCGCTGCTTGGGGCGATCAGTGCATCGGCCCTGATCGCCTACGTGCTGGCCAGCCGCATGTTGCCGTTCAGCCTGTTCGGCCTGCTCAGCTACGTCGAACCGGTGCTGCTGGTCGGCGTGGCGCTGCTGCTGGGCGAAACCATCGGCCCGGATCAGTGGCTGACCTACCTGCCGATCTGGGCCGCGGTGCTGGTGCTGGTGGCCGAAGGCTTCAAGCACCTGATGCGTCAGCGCCGGCGTTCGGTGTAAGGCGCACCTGGCGCACCCGGCGCTCCTCCACCGCCACCACGGTCATGCTCCAGCCGTTCCAGGCCAGGTGGTCGCCGACCACCGGCAGCCGGTCGAGCAGGCTCATCACCAGGCCCGCGAGGGTCTGGTAGTCCTCGGTGGCGCGGGCGACGAAACCGGTACGGGCCTGGACCTGGCTGAGGTTCAGGGCACCGCTGACGACAAAGCTGCCGCCCTCCTCGACAATCTCCGGGCCTTCCACTTCGCTGGCGTCGGGCAGCTCACCGGCGATCGACTCGAGGATGTCGGTCATGGTCAGCAGGCCGGTGAAGTCACCGAACTCGTTGACCACGAAGGCAATGTGCGTCGACTGGCTGCGCATCTGCTCCAGGGCGTTGAGGATGCTGAAGCTCTCCAGCAGGTTCAACGGCGCGCGGGCCATGCCTTCAAGGTCAGGGGCATTGCCCGACAGGTACTCCTTGAGCAACTCCTTCTTGTGCACGAAGCCCAGCGGCTCGTCGATGCGGCCCTCGCGAATCAGTGGCAGGCGCGAGTAAGGCGAATGGGCCAGCGCCTCGGTGATCGCCGCCGCCGGCTGCGCCAGGTCGAGCACATCGACCTCGGCACGGGCAGTCATGACGGTACGGATCGGCCGCTCGGCCAGGTTCAGCACGCCGCTGATCATCACCCGCTCGCGGCGGTCGAACAGCACCTGCTCTTCGCCACCCTCGACCAGGTCGGCAATTTCCTCACCCACCTCGTCGGCTTCCACCCGCCGCCCGCCCAGCAGGCGCAGCACGGCATGGGCGGTGCGCTCACGCAGCGGCCGGTGCTGCTGCAGGCTGCGCTTGCGGCGGGCACGGGCCAGCTGGTTGAACAGCTCGATAAGGATCGAGAAGCCGATCGCCGCGTACAGGTAGCCTTTCGGGATGTGGAAGCCCAGGCCTTCGGCGGTCAGGCTGAAACCGATCATCATCAGGAAGCCCAGGCACAGCATGATCACCGTCGGGTGGGCGTTGACGAAGCGGGTCAGCGGCTTGCTGGCGACGATCATGATGCCGATCGAGAAGATCACCGCGATCATCATCACCGACAGGTGCTCCACCATGCCCACCGCGGTAATCACCGCATCGAGCGAGAACACTGCGTCCAGCACCACGATCTGCGCGACGATCGGCCAGAACGCGGCATGGCGCAAGCCGCCGCTGTTCTGCGTGACGTGGCCTTCGAGGCGTTCGTGCAGCTCCATGGTGGCCTTGAACAGCAGGAACACACCACCGAACAGCATGATCAGGTCGCGGCCAGAGAAACTCTTGCCGAACACCTCGAACAGCGGCGCGGTCAGGGTGACCATCCACGAGATGCTCGCCAGCAGGCCCAGGCGCATGATCAATGCCAGGCTCAGGCCGATCACCCGCGCGCGGTCGCGCTGATGCGGCGGCAGCTTGTCGGCCAGGATGGCGATGAACACCAGGTTGTCGATACCCAGCACCAGCTCGAGGACGATAAGCGTCAACAGGCCTAGCCAGGCCGTGGGGTCGGCTAGCCATTCCATTAGCGGGTACTCACGAAGGAAGCGTCACGGGGACGAAGGAAGGATGGCCGGGACGGCCAGGAACTGGGGGGCTCCGCGAAGGTGCTCATGGGGACCTTGATAGCAATTAGGGACGTCGATGCTACAAGCACAGCAGGTTTTTCTGACAGCGCAAAACTATTACAAAACCTGTAACAGGTCATTGGGGGACTTTTCTTCAATACCCCTGGCAGCCCGCACGGCAGGATGACGGCCATCCATCCCCTGCACGGAGTCAACCGATGAGCCTGTCCCTTTCCATGGCCGCCTTCGCCTTGGCCGCGTCCATATCGCCCGGCCCGGTCAATATCGTTGCCCTGGGCAGCGGTGCACGCCACGGGCTGCGCGCCAGCCTGGGGCATGTGGCCGGTGCCACGCTGGGGTTCTGCCTGCTGCTGGTGCTGGTGGGGCTGGGGCTGCACGAGCTGCTGCTGCGCTGGCCGTTGCTGGGCGAGGTGCTGCGCTGGGGCGGCGTGGCATTCTTGTTGTACATGGCCTGGAGGCTGGCTTGCGACAGCGGCCAGTTGACGGGCGAGCAGCGCCAGCATCCACCTTCGGCCTGGCAAGGGGCGGCGATGCAGTGGCTGAACCCCAAGGCCTGGCTGGCGGCGGTGGCGGGTGTTGGGGCCTATACCGGGGGGGAGCAACAATTGCTGTGGTTGTTCAGCTGGATCTACGGGCCGATCTGTTTCGTCTCGGTGGCCTGCTGGGCGTGGGCCGGCAGTGTGATTCGCCACTACTTGAACGAGGCGCGCTACTTGCGGCTGCTCAACCGCAGTCTGGCGGTGTTGCTCGTGGGCAGTGCGGGGTATCTGGTCTATTGATGTTGGCTTTGCCGGCCCTTTCGCGGGGCAAGCCCGCTCCCACAGGCACACTGGACTGCCCTAAGGGTTGGATTGGTGGCGCAGTCCACACTGTGGGAGTCGGCTTGCCCCGCGAAAGGGCCATGACGGACAAACCTCAATGCTCGGCATCGCGATAATGCCCAGGCGTCGCCGCCAGATGCTGCTTGAACGCCCGCTGCAGGTGCGCCTGGTCGGCAAACCCCGCCTCCAGCGCCACCTCGGCAATCGCCCTGCCCCTGCGCAATTGCGCCCGTGCATGCTGCACCCGCTGGTCCAGCAGGTAACCATGGGGCGTCAGGCCAAAGCGCTGGGCAAAGGCGCGAATCAGATAGGACCGGGACAGCCCGCTGGCCGCACAGATATCCGCCAGGCTCAACGGGTCCAGGCGGTGTGCCCGAATGAACGCTGCCGCAGTGTCCAGGCGCGGGTGCGCATCGCGCTGCTCTTGCGCCACGGACTGCAGATAACCGGGCAGGTCATCGAAAAAGCACGCCAGCCGCGCTTCCCGGTCGTCGTTCTCGCCATCGAACAAATCGGCAAACAGCTGCAGCAGCCGCTGGTACAACGCGGGCGAGGTGCTGCAGGCCTGGGCCGGCAGCGCGAAGCCTTGCGCCCGCAACCACGGCATATCGACAAACAGCATCAGGTACGACCAGCCCTGCCCGGCAATCGGGTTGCAGGTGTGCACCACGCCCGGGTTCATCAATACCGTGGTGCCGGCGCTCACCTCGCGCTGGCTGCCGGCACTCAAGTAGGTGCTACGCCCGCCGGTGATCACACCGATGGAAAAGCTTTCATGGGAATGGGCCGCATAGCACACCTTGCGCCCATCCCCCACGCGCCGGGCCTCGACAAAGGGCAACGCCGGATCTCGCCAGAACCGCGACACCTCGATCATCGCACGGCCCTCACTCGCCGCTGTCGTGCACCACCACCAGCAACTGCGCCGGGCGCGGGCCGACCGAACGCAGGCGGTGCGGGGTCTGGGCATTGAAATGCAGCGCATCGCCTTGCGCCAGCAACACCCGCTCGTTCATGAAGTCCACCTCCACCTGCCCCTCGTGCACGAACAGAAACTCTTCGCCCTGGTGCTCCTTGAAGGTCGGGTCGCTGAACTCGGTTGGCGGCTGGATCAGAAACGGCAACAGGCTGCGCTGGCCGACCTGGCTGGTCAGCGCCGCATACCCCGGCCCCTGGCCGTCACCCACCAGCGCCTGGCGCTCGCCCTGGCGCACCAGGCTATAGCGGCCCTGCCCGGCTTGCTCTTCGGCGAACAGCTCCTCGACATTGACGTTCAGTGCCCGCGCCAGCTTCAGCGCAGCGGCAATCGACGGCGTGTTCAGACCCCGTTCGACCTTGGACAGGTAGCTCTTGGTCATGCCTGCCTTGTCGGCCAGCACCTCAAGCGTGATCCCTAGTTTTTTTCTCAGCAATTTCAATCGGATAGACATGTGCAGCGGTTTTCCCAAACGAACGCACTTGCTCATGACACTTTGTGTCATATAGGATAATCTGTGTCATGTGATTGACCGCCTCTCCACCGACCAAAGTATCGAGGCGGGCAAGCACCGACATCCACCATCACGCCACCGAGGACACACCCCCATGGCCAAGACCCTCACACACAGCAAAGACCAGCTGGTGCAAAAAGCCCTGACGCAGATGCAAGGCTCGCTTGCCGATAATACGTGGACTGTACGGGAAAAGCTGGCCCTGACCTGCCGAATTCTCTTCGAGCACGGCCACGATTCTGGCCTTGCCGGGCAGATCAGCGCCCGCGGCCCGCAGCCGGGCACCTTCTACACCCAGCAACTGGGCCTGGGTTTCGACGAAATCAGCGCCAGCAACCTGCTGTTGGTCAACGAGGACCTTGATGTACTCGAAGGCCAGGGCATGCCTAACCCGGCCAACCGCTTCCACAGCTGGGTGTACCGCGCCCGCCCGGACGTGAACTGCATCATCCACACCCACCCCACCCACGTCGCCGCCCTGTCCATGCTCGAAGTGCCGCTGGTGGTGTCGCACATGGACCTGTGCCCGCTCTACGACGATTGCGCCTTCCTCGAAGCCTGGCCCGGCGTGCCGGTGGGCAACGAAGAAGGTGAAATCATCAGCGCCGCCCTGGGCGACAAGCGCGCCATCCTGCTCTCGCACCACGGGCAGCTGTCCACCGGCACCAGCATCGAACAGGCCTGCGTCTACGCCCAGCTGATCGAGCGCGCCGCGCGCCTGCAACTGCTGGCCATGGCCGCCGGCACCGTGAAACCCATCGCCCCGGCGCTGGGCCGCGAAGCGCACGACTGGATCGACCGGCCCAAGCGCCATGCGGCTGCCTTCAACTACTTTGCCCGGCAAAGCCTGCGCGCCCACGCCGACTGCCTGAACTGACCCCTGAATGCCTTGCTTGCGGAGCCCACAATCATGACCACAGAATTCAACGGCATCATCGGCTACACCATCACCCCGTTCAGCGCCGACGGCGAACAGCTCGACCTGCCGGCCCTCGGCCAGTCCATCGAGCGCCTTGTGCACGGCGGCGTGCAGGCCATCGCGCCGCTGGGCAGTACTGGAGAAGGCGCATACCTGAGCGACAGCGAATGGCAACAAGTGGCCGAGTACAGCCTGGCCCAGGTGGCCCGGCGCGTGCCCACCATCGTCAGCGTCTCCGACCTGACCACCGCCGGCGCCGTGCGCCGCGCCCGCTTCGCCCAGGCCCACGGCGCCGATGCGCTGATGGTGCTGCCGGCGGCCTACTGGAAGCTCAGCGAAGCAGAAATCCTCCAGCACTACCGGGCCATCGGCGAGGCCATCGACCTGCCGATCATGCTCTACAACAACCCCGCCACCAGCGGCACCGACATGCCGGTGGAGCTGATCCTGCGGATCGTGCGGGAAGTCGCCAACGTGACCATGGTCAAGGAGAGCACCGGCGACATCCAGCGCATGCACAAGCTGCAGCTGCTCGGTGAAGGCCAGGTGCCGTTCTACAACGGCTGCAACCCCTTGGCGCTGGAGGCGTTCGTGGCCGGGGCCAAAGGCTGGTGCACGGCGGCGCCGAACCTGATCCCGGCGCTCAACCAGCAGCTCTACCAGGCGGTGCTGGCCGGTGAACTGGAGCACGCCCGGGCGCTGTTCTACCGGCAGCTGCCGTTGCTCGAGTTCATTCTCAAAGGCGGGCTGCCTGCGACCATCAAGGCAGGGCTGGCACTGACCGGGCTAGCGGTGGGTGAGCCGCGTCGGCCGGTGTTCGGGTTGGATGAGCAGGGCCGGGCGAAGTTGGCGGCGTTGCTCAACACCCTGCAATAGCGGTAATTGACACAGCACCTGTGGGAGCCGGCTTGCCGGCGATAAGGGTCAAGGCGTTTTTCGCCTGCATAGGCCTCATCGCCGGCAAGCCGGCTCCCACAGGTTCGCTGCCAGTCTATTTAATTCAAGGCATCACCGGCGGCACGTACTGCAAGGTCGTGCCCAGCGCCCAAAGCAGCACCAGCACCAACGGTATATGCACCAGCAGCTGCACGAACGAGAAGCCGATCAAATCGCGCGCCTTGAGCCCCAGCACCCCCAGCAACGGCAGCATGTAGAACGGGTTGATCAGGTTCGGCAGCGCTTCTGCCGCGTTGTAGATCTGCACCGCCCAGCCCAGGTGGTACTGCAGGTCATTGGCCACCATCATCACGTAGGGGGCTTCGATGATCCACTTGCCGCCGCCCGAAGGGATGAAGAAGCCCAGCACCGCCGAATACACGCCCATCAGCAGCGCATAGGTGTCGTGGGTGGCGATCTGGGTGAAGAACAGCGAAATGTGGTGCGCCAGGGTCTGCTCATCCACGCCCTTGACCTGGGTAAGGATGGCCGCGATCGAGCCATACAGCGGGAACTGGATCAGCACCCCGGTGGTGGTCGGCACGGCGCGGGCCACGGCGTCGAGGAAGCTGCGCGGGCGCCAGTGGAGCAAGGCGCCGAGCATGATGAACAGCAGGTTGTAGGTGTTGAGCCCGGAAATCGCGGTGATCGCAGGCTTGGTGGCGAACTCCTGGTACAGCCAGCCGCCGGCCAGGGCCACCAGCAGCAGGATCAGGATCGGGCTGTATTCCAGCCATTCGCCCGGGCGGGTGCGTTGCGGTGCGGGCGGCGCCGTGAAGC
This sequence comes from Pseudomonas faucium, assembly GCF_021602585.1. Taxonomy (GTDB): domain Bacteria; phylum Pseudomonadota; class Gammaproteobacteria; order Pseudomonadales; family Pseudomonadaceae; genus Aquipseudomonas; species Aquipseudomonas faucium. Next base: position 32,105 of record NZ_BQIP01000001.1, on the reverse strand, counting down.
TTGGGTCCACGCCGCAGTCTTCGGCGCTGCGCGCGCTACCCGCGCCAGGCGCGGTGGCATAGGCGATCACCAGCGACACCACGACCAGCACCGCCAGCATCACCCCGGACTGCCAGAGGAAGATGGTTTCGGTGAACGGGATCACCCCGGTGATCGACAGGATCGATGGCGGCAGGCTGGCCGGGTTGGCCTGCAATTGCGCCGCCGACGACGACAGGCCCAGCGCCCACACGGCGCCCAGGCCCAGGTAGGCGGCGGCGCCTGCGGCGCGGTAGTCCATCTTCAGCTCCGTGCGGCGCGCCAGCGCCCGCACCAGGAGCCCGCCGAACACCAGCGACAGGCCCCAGTTGAGCAGCGAAGCGAGCATCGAGATCAACGCCACCCAGCAGACGGCGGAACGGCCGTTCTTCGGCAGCCGCGCCAGGCGGTCGATCAGCCGTGCGGCCGGTGGCGAGCTGGCCACCACGTAACCGCCGATGACCACGAAGGCCATCTGCATGGTGAACGGGATCAGGCTCCAGAAGCCATCGCCAAAGGCCTTGGCCGTGTCGGTGGGCTTGGCGCCCATGGCCAGGGCGCCGATGCACACCAGCATCACGGCCAGGGCTGCGAAGACCCAGGAGTCGGGGAACCAGCGTTCGGCCCAGTTGGAGCAGCGCAGGGCAAAGCGGGCGGAGCGGCTGTCTTGAATTTCAGCGGCCACGGGTACTTTCCTTTTATTGGTTTTATCGAATAACGAACACAACGCAAAAACCCCATGGCAGCAGGTTTGCCCGCGAATGCGCTGGCAACTTCGCCAGGGCATTCGCGGGCAGGCCCGCTCCCACAGGGTTGGGAGAGAAATGGCTTAGAAGGTCATTTCTTTCACATCATCCGGCACGATCAGTTTGCCGGCAGTCTTCTCGATGATCTCCTCGACGCTCACCCCAGGCGCGGTTTCGCGCAGGATGAAGGCGCCGTTTTCGATCTCAAGGTACGCAAGGTCAGTCAGCACCTTGCGGATGCAGCCGGCGCCGGTCAGCGGCAGGCTGCACTGGGGCAGCAGCTTGGACTCGCCGTCCTTGGAGGCGTGGGTCATGGTGACGATGATGTTGTCGGCACCGGCCACCAGGTCCATGGCGCCGCCCATGCCCTTGACCAGTTTGCCCGGGATCATCCACGAGGCGATGTTGCCCTGCACGTCCACCTCGAAGGCGCCCAGCACGGTGAGGTCGACGTGGCCGCCACGGATCATGGCGAAGGATTGCGCCGAGTCGAAGATCGAGGCGCCGCGGCGGGCGGTGACGGTCTGTTTGCCGGCGTTGATCATGTCGGCATCGAGGGTGCTTTCGGTCGGAAACTCGCCCATGCCGAGCAGGCCGTTTTCCGATTGCAGCATCACATCCATGTCGGCGGGTACGTAGTTGGCCACCAGGGTCGGGATACCGATGCCCAGGTTGACGTAGTAGCCGTCCTTCAGTTCACGGGCGACGCGTTGCGCCATCTGTTCGCGGGTCAGTGCCATGGTCAGGATCTCTTTGTTGTTCTGATGGACGGCGCTCAGGCCTTGACGGTGCGCTTTTCGATGCGCTTTTCGAAGCTGCCGACGATGACCCGGTCAACGTAGATGCCCGGGGTATGGATTTCGCTGGGCAACAGCACGCCGGGCTCGACGATCTCTTCCACTTCGACCACGGTGATCTTGCCGGCGGTGGCGGCCAGCGGGTTGAAGTTTTGCGCGGTGTTGCGGTACACCACGTTGCCGTAGTGGTCGGCCTTCCAGCCCTTGACGATGGCGAAGTCGCCGGTGATGGATTCTTCGAGGATGTACTTGCGGCCCTTGAACTCGCGCACTTCCTTGCCGTCGGCCACTGGGGTGCCGTAGCCGGTGGCGGTGTAGAAGGCCGGGATGCCGGCGCCGCCGGCGCGCATTTTCTCGGCCAGGGTGCCTTGGGGGGTGAGTTCCACTTCCAGCTCGCCGCTGAGCAGTTGGCGCTCGAACTCGGCGTTTTCGCCCACATAGGAGGCGATCATCTTGCGGATCTGCCGGTCTTCGAGCAGCACGCCCAGGCCAAAGCCGTCGACGCCGCAGTTGTTGGAAACCACGGTCAGGCCCTTGACGCCACGGCGGCGGATTTCGTTGATGAGGTTTTCCGGGATGCCGCACAGGCCGAAGCCGCCCGCCAGCACCGTCATGTTGTCGGTCAGGCCGTCGAGGGCCTCTTCATAGGTTGCTACGCGCTTGTCCAGTCCGGCCATGTTGATCCGCCTTTTGTAGTTGTTGAACCGACGAGGCTGTCGGTGAGCGTGTACCTGCATCTTCACCGCTGGCGACTGATTTGTTAATTTTGTTTTCATCATCGATTGATAATGTTTCCAAAATAAACGTGAGCCTGCCATGAACGTCAAGCAACTGCGCGCCTTCGTCGCCGTCGCCAAGTACCAGAGTTTTGCCCAGGCTGGCGAGCACCTGCACGTTTCCCAGCCGGCCTTGAGCCTGACCATCAAGGCGCTGGAGGACAAGCTCGGCGGCGCCCTGCTCGCCCGCACCACGCGCAGCGTCAGCCTGACCGCCGAGGGCGAAGTGCTGCTGCCGCTGGCCCGGCGCCTGCTGGCGGACTGGGACGACACCGAAGAAATGCTGCGCCAGCGCTTCACCCTGCAACTGGGCCGGGTATCGGTGGCGGCCATTCCGGCCTTTGCCGGCAACCTGCTGCCCCACAGCCTCAAGGTGTTTCGCCAGCGCTACCCCAAGGTCAACGTCACCGTGCACGACGTGATCAACGAGCAGGTGCTGGAACTGGTGCGCCATCGCCGCGTCGAACTGGGCATTGGCTTTGAGCCGGACAATTGCGATGGCCTGGACTTCCATCCGCTGTACCTGGACCGTTTCGTTGCCGTGGTGCCTGCCGACTCGCCGTTGGCCTTGCAACAGCAAGTGGCCTGGACACAATTGCTGGCGGAGGATTTCATCGCCCTGCAACGCCCGTCGGCCGTGCGGCTGCTGCTGGAGCAGAATGTTGCGGCGTTGCACGGCAAGCTGGCGGTGGCGTTCGAAAGCCACCAGCTGTCGACCATTGGCCGCATGGTCGCCAGTGGCCTGGGCGTCAGCGCGGTGCCGGCGCTGTGCATCAACCAGATGCAGGAACTGGGCGCGCGCTGCGTGACGCTGGTCGAGCCCGCCGTGGAGCGGCGCATCGGCGTGATTGCCCTGAGTGACCACAAGCTTTCCACCGCAGCCCAGGCGCTGCTTGAAGTGCTGCTTTCCCACACCCACGCTCCGGAGGTGACATGCGTTACGTGAAACTGGCAGGTTGCAACGTACCGGCCATAGGCCAGGGTACCTGGTACATGGGCGAAGACCCGGCCCAGCGCGCGGCTGAAGTGGCAGCGCTGCAGCAAGGTATCGAGCTGGGCATGAACCTGATCGACACGGCCGAAATGTACGCCGAAGGCGGCGCCGAGAAGGTGGTCGGCCAGGCCATCGCCGGGCGCCGTGACCAGGTGTTTCTGGTCAGCAAGGTGTACCCGCACAATGCCAGCCGGCGCGGCGTGCCCGAGGCCTGTGAGCGCAGCCTGAAACGCCTGGGCACCGACGTGATCGACCTCTACCTGCTGCACTGGCGTGGCCAGTACCCGCTGGAAGAGACCGTCGAGGCGTTCGAGCGCTTGCGCGAGCAAGGCAAGATTCGCCGCTGGGGGGTGTCCAACTTCGATGTCGATGACCTGCGCGAACTGCACAACCCTGACTGCGCCACCAACCAGGTGCTGTACAACCCGGTGCAGCGTGGCATCGAATTCGACCTGCTGCCCTGGAGCCGGCAGCGGGGCCTGCCGACCATGGCTTACTGCCCGCTGGCCCAGGCCGGGCGGCTGTTGCAGCACCCGCTGCTGGCCGAGATTGCCGAGCGCCATGGGGCGACGCCGGCCCAGGTCAGCCTGGCCTGGGTGACTCGTGAAGACGGGGTCGTGGCCATTCCCAAGGCGGTGGCGCCGGAACATGTGAGGCTTAATGCGGCGGCTGGAGAATTGGTGTTGAGCAGCGAGGACCTGCGGGCGATCGATCGTGTATTCCCGGCGCCGACGCGCAAGCAGCATTTGGCGATGGTCTGATCGCATTGCAATGGGGCTGCCTTGCAGCCCAATCGCTGGCAAGCCAGCTCCTACAGGCCTGTTGCGCAGCTTTACTGTGGGAGCCGGCTTGCCGGCGATGAGGCCACTGCTATCAATGAAAATCCCGGCTGCGTACATCCAGCCCCTGCAGCAACACACTGATATCCTCGAGCCGCCGCGCAATCAGGTGCCGCACGCCATTCTCCTGCTCCAGCCGCCCGCTTACCTTGAGCAATTGCGCCCCCACCAGCGCCCGCCGCTGCCGCTCGGCCAGCTCACGCCAGACCACCACATTGACCATGCCGAACTCATCCTCCAGCGTCACGAAGGTCACGCCACTGGCCGTCTGCGGGCGCTGGCGCCCCACCACCAGCCCCGCCACGGCAATCGCATCGCCATGCTCCACCCCCGCAAGCTGCGCCGAACTGCGGCACCCCAGGGCGCGCAAGCGCGGGCGCAACAAGCACAGCGGATGCGGCCCCAAAGTCGTGCCCAAGGTGTCGTAATCGGCCACCAGGTCTTCACCCACGGTCGGCGCAGGCAGGGCTACCGCGGCCTCGGGTGACGCTTCAAGCTCGGCGAACAGCGGCAACTGCGGCTGCACCGCCGCCACCTGCCAGCGCGCCTGATGCCGATCGCTTGCCAAGGCCCGCAACGCCCCCGCATCGGCCAACCGGGCACGGGCGCGGCTGTCGAGGCCCGAGCGCAGGCACAGGTCCTCGACATCGCGCCAGGGCCGTTGCGCCCTCGCCTGCTCAAGCCGCCGGGCATCGGCTTCGGCAAAGCCGCGAATCTGCCGCAAGCCCAGGCGGATGGCCAGGGCGCCCTGGGCGACAGGCTCCAGCGTGCAGTCCCATTCGCTGTGCAGCACATCCACCGGGCGTACCTCGATGCCCTGGCGCCGCGCCTCCTGCAACAGCTGGTCAGGGCTGTAGAAGCCCATCGGCCAGCTGTTGACCAGCGCACAGGTGAAGATCGCCGGCTCGTGGCATTTGAGCCAGCTGCTGGCATAGCACAGCAAGGCGAAGCTGGCCGCGTGCGACTCGGGAAAGCCGTAGCTGCCAAAGCCTTTGATCTGCTCGAAGATGCGCTCGGCAAAGGCCAGGTCGTAACCATTGCGCAGCATCCCCTCGATCAGCCGCACGCGGTGGGGTTCAAGGCCGCCGTGGCGCTTCCAGGCGGCCATGCTGCGGCGCAACTGGTCGGCCTCGCCAGGGCTGTAGTCGGCAGCGACCATGGCCAGTTCCATGACCTGCTCCTGGAACAGCGGCACGCCCAGGGTGCGCCCGAACACTTCCTTGAGCTTGGGCGATGGGTAGGTGATCGGCTCCAGCTTCATGCGCCGGCGCAGGTAGGGGTGCACCATGTCACCTTGAATCGGCCCGGGGCGCACGATGGCCACCTCGATCACCAGGTCGTAGAAGGTGTTGGGCTTGAGCCGCGGCAGCATGGCCATTTGCGCCCGCGACTCGATCTGGAACACGCCCATGGTTTCGGCGCGGCTGATCATGGCGTAGGTGGCCGGGTCTTCGCTGGGGATGGTCGCCAGGGTCAAATGCCGGCCACGGTGGCGTTGCAGCAGGTCGAAACAGCGGCGCAAGGCACTGAGCATACCCAGGGCGAGCACGTCGACCTTGAGCAGGCCGACCATGTCCAGGTCGTCCTTGTCCCACTGGATCACCGTGCGCTCGGCCATGGCCGCATTCTCCACCGGCACCAGGTGGTCCAGGGGCTGTTCGGAAATCACGAAGCCGCCGGGGTGCTGGGACAAATGCCGCGGGAAGCCGATCAACTGCGCAGCCAGGCGCAGGATGCGCTGCAACGACGGGCTGGACGGCTCGAAGCCGGCCTCGGCCAGGCGTTGTTCATCGGGGATGCGGTCGCTCCAGCGGCCGCAGCACTTGGCCAGGGCATCCACCTGGTCGGCCGGCAGGCCCAGCACCCGGGCGACATCACGCACTGCCCCGGCGCCATGGTAGGTATTGACCACCGCCGTGAGTGCGGCGCGGTGCCGGCCATAGCGGCGGAACACGTACTGGATCACTTCCTCGCGCCGGTCGTGCTCGAAGTCCACGTCGATATCGGGGGGCTCGTTGCGCTCGCGAGACAGGAAGCGTTCGAACAGCAGGCGGTGTTCCATCGGGTCCAGTTCGGTGATGCCGAGCACGAAGCACACCACCGAGTTGGCTGCCGAACCCCGCCCCTGGCAGAGGATATGCTGGCTGCGGGCGAAGGCGACGATGTCGTGCACGGTGAGAAAGTAGCTCTCGTAACCCAGCTCTTCGATCAGCGCGAGCTCCTTGTACAGCACCTCGCGAACCCGTTCGCTCGGCCCTGCCGGCCAGCGCAGGGGCAAGCCGCGTTCGCACAGCTCGCCCAGCCAGCTCGCCGGGGTATGACCCTCGGGCACCAGTTCGCGCGGGTACTGGTACTTCAGCTCGCCGAGGTCGAAGCGGCAGCGCTCGGCGATGCGCAGGGTTTCGGCGAGCAGATCGGCCGGGTACAACTCGGCCATTTGCTCGAGGGTGCGCAGGTGGCGCTCGCCATTGGCGTACAGGTAGCGCCCGGCCTCGGCCACGCTGCAGTGCTGGCGGATGGCGGTCATGCAGTCTTGCAAGGCGCGCCGACCGCGCACGTGCATGTGCACGTCGCCACAGGCCACGGCGCGGATGCCCAGCTGCGCCGCCAGGTTGCGCAAGCTGGCCAGCCGGGCCTGGTCATCGCTGCCCCGGTGCAGGTGCACGCCCAGCCACAGGCGCTCGGCGAACAGCGCGTGCAGCCACTGGCCGGGCGCCGGGTCGCTCGGGTCATCGGCCAGCCAGATGGCCAACAGCCCCGCATGGTGCTCAAGCAAGTCGTCGCGCAACAACTGGTAGTCGCCCTTCTCTGCCCGCCGCCGCGCACGGGTGATCAGGGCACAGAGGTTCTGGTAGCCGGCCAGGTTCTCCACCAGCAGCACCAGTTTCGGGCCGTCCCGCAGGCGCACTTCGCTGCCGACGATCAAACGCAGCTGCTGCGCCTTGGCCGCCTGCCAGGCCCGCACGATGCCGGCCAGGGTGCACTCGTCGGTGATCGCCAGCGCCTGGTAGCCCTGTTCGCGGGCGCGGCGAAACAGTTCTTCGGCGCTGGAAGCCCCGCGCTGGAAGCTGAAATTGGACAGGCAATGCAGTTCGGCGTAACCCACGCAGCTCATGCGAACCAGCCCTGCAGCCACAGCGGGCCGGGTTGCGCCAGGTCGCGATAGGCCCAGCCGCGCAGGCCCTCGCGGGTTTCGATACGGTAGTAGTCGCGGCGCACATCGCCGCCGTCCCACCAGCCCGACTCGATGCGCTCGGCCTGGCTCAGCAAGGTGTGGCCATGGGTTTCCAGGGGCACGGGCTGCGCCAGCAACCAGCCCGGGCGGCTGCCCGGCAGGGCCTGCAGGCTGGCGGGCGCGCCTTGTTCGGCGCCTTGCCAGGCGCATTCCGGGCGGTGGTCGGCCTCGGCGCGCAGGCCCTTGACCGCGTCATCGCCCAAGCGGGCGCGCAAGCGCTCGCGCAGTTGCTCCCAGGGCTGGGCCTGTTGCGCCCGCGGGTCGAACAGGGCCTGGTGCTGGGGCACGAAAGGCGGCAGGTCGGTGGCAACCAGGCGCAGGTTGCGCACCGGCGCCGGAATGCGCAGCGGTTCCAGGCGCCCGCGGGCCAGCTCGAAGAGCATTGCTGCATCGCGCTCAGCAGCCAGCAGGCCAACCTGCAGTTGCGTATCCGGCCCCTCGGCGTGCTCCAGGTACAGGCAGAAGCGCTGCACGCCGCAATCGCGCCCGGCGAGAAACGCCGCCAGGTCGTTGAGCATGCGCCGCAGCGGGAACAGCAGGGCCTGGTGCGACTCGACGTCGAAGTTGAGTTCCAGCCGCGTTTCGAAGCGGTCGGGTGGCTGGTAGAAATCCAGGCCCAGGCTGCGCAGGCCAAGCAATTGGTCCAGGTGCAGCTGCACCTGCGCCGAAAAGCGCTTGGCCAAGCCATCGCGCGGCAATGCCAGTACTTGCCCGAGCTGGCGCAAGCCCATGCGGCCAAAGGCTTCGGCGGCGTCCTGGGGCAGGCCCACGCGGGTGATGGGCATGGCTGCCAGTGCGGCTCGGGTGGCTTGCGGGCAGGTCAGCGCCAGGCCGTCATGGCCGTTGGCAAGCATGCGCGCCGCCACCGGGTTGGTCGCCAGCACGATCCGCTGGCGCAGCCCCAGCGCGGCCAGCTCCTCTCGCAAGCGCGCCTCGAACACAGGCCAGGGGCCGAACAGCTGCAGGCTCGAACCCACTTCCAGCAACAGCGCCCGCGGGTAATGCAGGCTGACCTGGGCACTGAAACGGTAGGCCCAGGCGGCCAGCAACTGCTGCAGTTGCTCGATGCGCGCCGCATCGGCTTCGACGCACTGGAAGCCATCGGCCATGGCCCGCGCGGCGGTCAGGCTCTGCCCGGCGCGCAAGCCCAGCGCCGCAGCGGCCGGGTTGACGGCTTGCAGGATGCGGCGCTGGCTCGGGCCGCCGATCAGGGCCAGGGGCGAAGCGGTGTCGTCACGTTCGCGCAGGATCGAGTCCAGCGCCAACTGCGGCAAAAGGATGCAGGCCCAGAGCATGGCGCATCAGCCTCGCCCGATCGGCACAGCCGGGGGCAGGCCACCGCGGCACTTGAGCACGCGCCACTGGGCAGGCTGGGTGTCGATGGCAATGCGCAGCGCCGCGGGTGAAGGGTTGTGCGCCGCCTGTTGCGGCCGGCAGGCAATGGCCAGTGCCTGGCCGGTTTCAGCGGCCACCTGCAAGCGCCGCAAGGCGCGGTCGTCGGCCCGCTGCGGCCAGCACAGCACGGCAGCGCAACTGCCCGAACGCAGGCATTGTTCAGCGGCCCAGAGCGCATCCTGCGCCTCGGCGTCGACCTGCACCAGCCAGCGCAGGTCCACACCCGCCGACTGCCAGGCCGGCGCGTAAGGTATGAAGGGCGGCGCCACCAGCACCACCCTGCCCCCCTCGCCCGTGAGCCGTGCCAAGGAAGGCCACAGCAGCTGCAGTTCACCACAACCGGGGCTGGCCAGCAGCAGTTCGCTCAATGCCGCCGCCGGCCAGCCGCCCTCGGGCAGGCGCTCGTCGAGTGTGGCGTGGCCGGTGGGCTGCAGGCCGACGGGGCGCGTTTGTACCTGCCGCCCACGCCAGACCTGGCGCTGATCCAGCAGCCGATCGAGATCGACTACCGCGCCCATCAGTCGCGCCTCAACAGGCCGCAGAACACGCCTTCGATGAAGAAGTCGCGCTCCGGCCCGACATCGATCGGCGCATACGCCGGGTTGCGGGGCAACAGCCGGTAGCCGCCCGGTTGGCGCTGCAAGCGCTTGATGGTGACTTCGCCGTCCAGGCGGGCGACCACGATCTGGCCGTCACGGGCATCGCCCTGCTGGCGGATACCCACCAGGTCGCCGTCGAAGATGCCGTCGTCGACCATCGAGTCGCCGCGCACCTTGAGCAGGTAGTCCGGAGTGCGGCGGAACAGGCTGGGGTCGAGCAGCAGTTGCTCGTGGATGCCCAGGTCGGGGCCGATCGGGGCACCTGCCGCCACCTGGCCCAGCACCGGCACTTCGAGGATTTCCGGGCGGCGCAGCGGCTCGGCCAGGCGGATGCCGCGCGCCTGGTTGGGGGTGACGTCGATGTAGCCAGCCTGGCACAAGGCGGTGATGTGCTTGCGCGCCACGCTGCGCGAGGCGAAGCCGAAGCGGCTGGCGATGTCGGCCAGGCTCGGGGGCTGGCCGTGGTCGGCAATGCGCTCGCGGATGAAGTCGAGGATTGCCCGGCGTTTTGGGGTGAGATTGTCCATGGAGTACATTTGTACTCTTTTCCCGACACACTGAACAGCCCCCTTCGTCGTCGGCTTTGGTTATCATCCCCGGGCGTGTGTTTTTAACTATCTGGATACCTGATGCTGACTGCCCTGCTGTTCGACCTCGACGGAACCCTGACCGACACCGACACCCTGCATTTGCAGGCGTTTCGCCAGTTGCTGCATGACTACGACGGGCGCGAGCTGACCCAGGCGCAGTTCGATGCCCAGGTCAGTGGCCGGGCCAATGGCGAGTTGTTCGCCGAGCTGTTTCCGCAGGCCAGTGCAGCGCAATGCCAGGCCTTGGCCGAGCGCAAGGAGGCGCTGTTCCGCGAAATGGCCCCGGCACTGCAACCGATGCCGGGTTTGTTGCGCTTGCTGGCCCATGCCCAGGAGCACAGGGTTGGCATGTGCGTGGTGACCAACGCACCGCGGCTCAATGCCGAGCACATGCTGGCGGCCATGGGCCTGGGCGAGCGTTTCGAGCATGTGCTGGTGGCCGAGGAGCTGGCACGGGCCAAGCCCGATCCGCTGCCCTACCTGACCGGGCTCGAGCGGTTGCAGTCGCGGGCCGGGCAAGCGCTGGCGTTTGAGGATTCGTTGCCGGGGGTCAAGGCGGCCAGTGCTGCCGGCATCTTCACCGTGGGGCTGGCGACGACCCAGACGGCCGAGCGGCTGATGGCTGCCGGGGCGAAGCTGGTAGTGGATGATTTCAATGACCCGCGCTTGTGGGCGTTGATCGAAGCGATGCAGGGGTAGGTCCTTTTATCGCCCTGTGTGGAATGCCTGCAAAGTTGATGCGATCCCTTGTGGGAGCCGGCTTGCCGGCGATGAGGCCGGTGCAGGCAAATAGATTGTCGCCTTGATTGCTCTGTCGGGCCCTATCGCCGGCAAGCCGGCTCCCACAAGGGCCTTTCACCGTACCGGCCATTGGCGCCCGTTCGTCGCCCTTCTCGCTTGCCTGTCGAATCAGGCCCCGCTCCTACGACCATGAGTGAATCCCAACGCGCGGAGTCACCGCCATGAGCCATCCAGAAAACGGTCACGAGGTCGTCTCACGCAGCCAATGGCTGGCTGCGCGCCGGCAACTCTGGCTGCACGAAAAAGCCTTCACCCACCAGCGCGACGAACTGGCCGCCGCCCGCCGCGCCCTGCCCTGGGTCAAGGTCGAGCACGACTACCGCTTCCAGGGGCCGGACGGCGAGCTGAGCCTTGCCGACCTGTTCGCCGGGCGCAGCCAGTTGCTGCTCTACCACTTCATGTTCGTCGAAGGCTGGAGCGAAGGCTGCCCCGGCTGCTCGTTCCTCGCCGACCACTTCGACGGCGCCAACCTGCACCTGGCGCATCACGATGTGTCGCTGGTTGCCGTGTCGCGCGCGCCTTACGCCGAGTTCCAGGCGTTCCGCCAGCGCATGGGCTGGCGCTTCCCCTGGTACTCCTCGCAGGGCAGCGGCTTCAATGAAGACTTCGGGGTCAGTGTAGGCAGCCAGGGCGAGCGCCAGTACAACTATGAGCCCTATACCGGCAACGAGGCCGAACTACCGGGCCTGAGCGCCTTCTACCGTGAGCCGGACGGCGCGGTGTACCACACCTACTCCACCTACGCCCGCGGGCTGGACATCCTGGTCAACACCTACAACTTCCTCGACATCGCGCCGCTGGGGCGCAACGAGGCCGGGACCATGGACTGGGTGCGGCATCACGATCGCTACGAGGGGCAACCCGCGAAGCCGCACTGCTGCCATGAGTGAGGGGCTCAGCCACGCACCCCGAGCATGCCGCGCTCGACGATGAAGTCGATCACCGCCTGCAGGCCGTCGCCTTTCTTCAGGTTGCTGAAGGTCCACGGGCGCTCTGGGCGCATGCGCCGGGTGTCGCGCTCCATCACCTCCAGCGAGGCGCCCACGTAGGGCGCAAGGTCGGTCTTGTTGATCACCAGAAAGTCCGACTTGGTGATGCCCGGGCCGCCCTTGCGCGGGATCTTCTCGCCCTCGGCCACGTCGATGACGTAGATGGTCAGGTCGGCCAGCTCCGGGCTGAAGGTGGCGCTGAGGTTGTCGCCGCCACTTTCCACGAAGATCACTTCCAGGTTGCCGAACTTGCGCGCCAACGCCTCGACGGCCGCCAGGTTCATCGAGGCATCCTCGCGGATCGCCGTGTGCGGGCAGCCACCGGTTTCCACGCCAACGATACGCTCGGGCTCCAGCGCGCCGGCCTCGGTGAGGATGCGCTGGTCTTCCTTGGTGTAGATGTCGTTGGTGACCACGGCGATCTGGTAATGCTCGCGCATGGCCTTGCACAGGCATTCGAGCAGCGCGGTCTTGCCAGAGCCGACGGGGCCGCCGACACCGACGCGCAGGGGTTGCTGATAGCTTTGCATGTAGGCAGTCCTCAGGAACGGAACAAACGGGTGTATTGGGTTTCGTGACGCGATGAGGCAATCGCCAGCAGCGGCAGGCCGCCGCCGAGCTGGTCATCTTCCAGGGCCAGGGCCTGGTCGAGCAGCGCGGGCAAGGCGCCGCTCAACTCTCGCAGCAGCGTCTGCGCCGCCTGCTGGCCGAACGGCACCAGCTTGACGCCGGCCATCACCGCGCCTTCCAGCCAGGCGAAGGCCTGCCCCAGGGCAAGCTGGCGCAGCGGGATCGACCAGTGCACGGCCAGCCAGGCCATGCCGCCCAGCTGGCTGAGTTCCAGGCTGGGGCGCCAGGCCGGGGCCTGGCCCAGTTGCCAGCCATCGAGCAACCGGGCGAAGGCCGAGCCGCGTTGCTGCTCTTCAAGGCGCAGCTCGGCGGTTTCGCGGTTGGCCAGCAGAAAACGGCTCCAGTGGGCGAACGCCTCGGCATCATCGGCCTGGCAGGCGCGGTACAGGCGCGCCAGCACCGGCCAGTCCAGGCAGGCCAGGGTGTCGTGCAGCTGTTCGTGCTGCCAGGCGCTGAAGCCGGCAGCATCTGCCACCCAGCCCGCTTCCACGGCCCACTCCAGGCCCTGCGAGTAGGTGAAGCCACCGACCGGCAGGCCGGGGCTGGCCAGCTGCAGCAGGCGCAGCAATGCCAGGTCGCTGTCCATCAACCGGCCAGCACCAGGGCTGCACCGGCCAGCATGCCGCCGCCGAAGGCTTTCTGCAGGCCGCTATGGCGGCGCAGCAGGCAACCGAGCGCAAAGCCCGCCAGCAGCAACAGGCCGCTGACGGTCACAAAGCCTGCGCTGAACAGCCAGAACGCGCTGGGCGTGGCCTCGACGCCGTGCGCCCAGCCATGGAACAGGGCGAACACCGGCATCGCCAGCGCCAGCAGCAACTGGCGGCTGGGCAACAGCACGGCGGCAGCGGCGACCAGCACCGACACCGCGATCAAGGTTTCCATGCCGAGCACATCGCCGAACAGGTGGCCGCACACCGCGCCCGCGAACATCGCCGCCAGGGTCGCCAGCGGCAGGCTCAGGTTGCGCCGGGTCAGCGCGGCCAGCACGCCGGTCCCCAGCAGCATCAGCAGGTGGTCCAGCCCGGTGAGCGGGTGCAGCAGGCCATCGTGCAGCGGGTTGCTGTCGTGGCCGGGGTGGGCGAAGGCCGGCAGCGCGACCAGCAGCAGAACAAGGGCGAAAGTCTTTTTCATGGGTTACTCCATTGGCGAGGTCAGGAATGGGCGGGCAGGCGCACGAACGGGTGATCGTTACCGTGGCTATGGCTGTGGCTGTGGCTGTGTGCCGCGCTCTGGTAGGCACCGGCTTCCGGCTCGAACGGCGCCTGCTCGGTGTGCACCGTCAGGCCCAGGCCGCGCAGCATGTCGTCGAGCACATGGTCGTGCTGGTAGCGCAGCAGGCCGGGCTCGATCTGCAGCGGCACGTGGCGGTTGCCCAGGTGATAAGCCGCGCGGGCCAGCAGGTGCGGGTCTTGGCAACGCACCGTCGACACCCGTTCGGCTGCGGCTAGCACGCGCACCACCTGCTTGCCCTCGGCATCGGCGAGCAGCTCGCCACCGCGCAGCAGGTGGCCGCGTTCGAGCATCAGGCCCGCTTCGCGGCCGTCGTCGAGGGTCACGCGCAGCCGGCTCTTGATGCGGCTGTCGACGTCCAGGGTCAAGGTGCCGGTGACAGTGCCGGCGGCCGCGATGCGGTGGGTCAGGACAATCATCTTCGCTCCTTCAGAACAGGAAATAACGCTGGGCCAGCGGCAGTTCGCGGGCGGGCTCGCACACCAGCAGCTCGCCATCGGCGCGCACCTGGTAGGTCTGCGCGTCAACTTCGATCAGCGGTTGCAAGGTGTTGTGCAGCATGTCGGCCTTGCGCACCCGCCGGCAGCCATGGGCCACGCCGATCAGGCTGTGCAGGCCAAGCTCCTGGGCCAGGCCGCGGTCCATGGCGGCCTGGGGCAGGAACGTCATGCGCGTGGCATGGCGGGCCGCGCCGAGGGCGCCGAACATCGGCCGGTAGTGCACCGGCTGCGGGGTCGGGATCGAGCCATTGATGTCGCCCATGGGCGCGGTGGCGATCATCCCGCCCTTGATCACCAGCGCGGGCTTGACCGCGAAGAAGGCCGGCGCCCACAGCACCAGGTCGGCCAGCTTGCCCACCTCCACCGACCCGACTTCATGGGCGATGCCATGGGTCAGCGCCGGGTTGATGGTGTACTTGGCGATGTAGCGCTTGACCCGGAAGTTGTCGCTGTAGCTGCTGTCTGGCGCCAGTGGCCCGCGGCGCAGCTTCATCTGGTGCGCGACCTGCCAGGTGCGCAATACCACTTCGCCGACCCGGCCCATGGCCTGGGAGTCGGACGAGGTCATGGCGAAGGCGCCCATGTCGTGCAGGATGTCCTCGGCGGCGATGGTTTCGCGGCGGATGCGCGACTCGGCGAACGCCACGTCCTCGGCGATGCTCGGGTCCAGGTGGTGGCAGACCATGAGCATGTCCAGGTGCTCATCGACCGTGTTGACCGTGTACGGCAGGGTCGGGTTGGTCGAGGACGGCAGCACGTTGGCCTGCCCTGCGGCGCGGATGATGTCTGGCGCATGGCCGCCGCCGGCACCTTCGGTGTGGAAGGTGTGGATGGTGCGCTCGCCGATGGCGGCCAGGGTGTCTTCGATGCAGCCGGACTCGTTGAGGGTGTCGGTGTGGATCGCCACCTGGATGTCCATTTCCTCGGCCACGCCCAGGCAACAGTCGATGGCGGCCGGGGTCGAGCCCCAGTCCTCGTGCAGCTTCAGGCCCACCGCGCCGGCAGCGATCTGCTCGCGCAGGGCCGCAGGACGCGAGGCATTGCCCTTGCCCAGCAGGCCGATGTTGATCGGCAGGCAATCGGCGGCCTGCAGCATGCGCGCCAGGTACCACGGCCCCGGGGTGCAGGTGGTGGCGTTGGTGCCGGTGGCAGGCCCGGTGCCGCCACCGATGAAGGTGGTCACGCCGCTGGTCAGGGCTTCCTCGACCTGCTGCGGGCAGATGAAGTGGATGTGCGAATCGATCCCCCCGGCGGTCACGATCTTGCCTTCGGCGGCAATCACTTCGGTGCCCGGGCCCACCGGCACGGTCACGCCCGGCTGCACGTCGGGGTTGCCGGCCTTGCCGATGGCGGCGATACGCCCGTGCTTGACGCCGATATCGGCCTTGACGATGCCCCAGTGGTCGATGATCAGGGCGTTGGTCAGCACCAGGTCCATGGCCTGGGCGGCCAGCATCTGGCCTTGGCCCATGCCGTCGCGGATGACCTTGCCGCCGCCGAACTTGACCTCTTCGCCATAGATCGTGAAGTCCTTCTCCACCTCCACCCACAACGCGGTGTCGGCCAGGCGCACGCGGTCGCCGACGGTGGGGCCGAACATGTCGGCGTAGGCCCTGCGCGAGAGGCGGCTCATGCCCTGCCCTCCAGCGCGCCCATCACCTTGCCCTGGAAGCCGTAGACCTCGCGCTTGCCGGCATAGGCCACCAGCTGCACGGTACGCGACTGCCCCGGCTCGAAGCGCACGGCGGTGCCGGCCGGGATGTCGAGACGAAAGCCGCGGGTCGCTTCGCGCTCGAACACCAGTGCGTCATTGACCTCGTAGAAGTGGTAATGCGAGCCGACCTGCACCGGCCGGTCACCGTGATTGGCCACGCTGACACTGACCGTGGCACGGCCGACGTTGAGCTCGATGTCGCCGGGGGCGACCTGAATTTCACCTGGGGTCATGCGGGGCTCCTGCGCCAGGTCAGACGATGGGGTCATGCACGGTCACCAGCTTGGTGCCGTCGGGAAAGGTGGCCTCGACCTGCACGTCATGGAGCATCTGGGCAACGCCGTCCATGACCTGCTCACGGCCGATCACCTCGCGGCCCAGGCTCATCAGCTCGGCCACCGTGCGGCCATCGCGGGCGCCCTCGAGCACCGCGGCGCTGATCAGCGCCACCGCTTCGGGGTAGTTGAGCTTCAGGCCACGGGCCAGGCGCCGCTCTGCCAGCAGCGCGGCGGTGAACAGCAGCAGTTTGTCTTTCTCTCTTGGGGTCAGCTCCATGGCGCTCTCTCAAGTGGCCCAGATGCGCGGCGGGCACGCGGGCAGGCCGAGAACGGCCGGGCGCAAGACGTGCCATAAGCGTTGCAGGGTGCGTTGCAGGTGTTGGTTGTCGTGGTCGAGCAGGCGGATCACCAGCAGCGAGCCGAGCAAGGTCGCGCCCGCCGGGGTGCCCAGTTGGTCGAGCAAGGCTCGGGCCTGCTCCAGCACCGCCGGGGTTGCCGGGGCTGCGCAGAAGGTGGCCGTCATCGGATGGCCGCCGAGCTTGGCCAGTTGCCCGCCGCTGATGCGCAGGCGCTCGTGCAAGCCGGGTTCGCCTGGCAGTTCGATGCGCAGGCGGCTGTCCAGCGCGCCCTGGTCGAAGCGCTCGTTCATCACCGGGCGGCCCAGGCACAGGGTTTCCCAGGCCAGCAGGCGGGCACCGGGCTGGAGGGTGAAGCGGCTGTCCAGGCTTGCGCGCGCACCGGAAAACAAGATGCTGTCCTGGGGCAGCCATTCCAGCGTGCTGCCGGCTTGCAGGTGAAAGTGCTGAGCCAGGTACGCGGTGGGGCCGATGCTGCGGTAGAACTTGCTGGCGCCGGGCATGGTCAGCAGCGCGTGGCTACCGGGCTCCAGGTGAATGTCCAGCTCCAGCCGGTCACCGGCGACGATGCCGCCGGGTGGGTGCAGCACATAGACGTGGCAAGGCGCGCCCTCCGGATAGAACGGGCGCTGCACCAAAAGGGGTCCGAAATGACGGCGCGCACCAAGGCGGGTCACGCCGTCGCGTTCAATGAAGCGCAAGTGCAAATGAGCGCTCCATCCTGCATCCCTTTCAGATTTATCTACTTGTACGGCGAGCGACATCCTACAGCCCCCGAATTTCTTGGCCTTTCGGCGCTTTGGAAGGATCAGGCCCCTGCGCTAAAAACGCACCGGGCCTGACCACTCGATCAATTTCGATGGCTGGGATATAGCAGGTAGCGGGCCAACTACGCAGGTGAAGGCAGATGAAATCTTCGCGGCGATGGCTCTGGCGTGGGGCATGCACGCCGCCCGTGCACGCTGCGAACGCGCCGCTTGGCCCCGTTTCGGTGCTGCGCTACAGTCAGCGATCGCCTACGGCCAAGGAACCGCCATGCCCCTCGCCCCCGCCATCCCCGTGCTGCGCATCTTCTCGGTCGACAAGGCCAAGGAGTTCTACCTCGACTTCCTCGGCTTCAGCCTGGATTGGGAGCACCGCTTCAGCCCGGACCTGCCGTTGTATGCGCAGATTCACCGTGAGGGTTTGATCCTGCACCTGAGCGAGCACCATGGCGACGCCTGCCCGGGCTCGACCGTGTTCGCCCGCACCGACGATCTTCTTGCCCTTGAGCGCGAGCTGCTGGCCAAACAGTACGGCTACGCCCGCCCTGAGGCCGAACGGGTGGATTGGGGCTTGCAGATGCAGGTCCGCGATCCTTTTGGCAACCTGCTGCGCTTCTGCCAGCAGATTGGCGATGAGGCCGCGCCATGAAAGCCCTGGGCAAACGCGAACTGGCGCGCCTGGAGCGTGAGCTGGTGGCCTGCCTGACCGACGCCTGCGAAACGGCCAAGGCGCAGATCGTCGGCTTCACCTGGCTCACCCACCGCCTGGACCCTGACCAGTTCCCGGCCAGCCTGCGCATCACCTGGGTGTTCGAACGCGAGGCCGACAAGGCGGCTGCCCTGGCGGGCGATGCCAAGGCGTGCATGCTCAAGCTCACCGCCCAGGCGCTCGACGAGGCCGGCGTGCAGCTCGACCACCCCGCCTGGCACGTGCGCTTCGACAGCGAAGAGGCCTGCGCGCGCAGCCACGGCGGTGACTGGAGCAGCCGGCTGGATGCCAGCCGATAGCATGGCCGTGCCCGGGGCGTCTATCGCCGATATGCACCCTGCGCCTCGCCAATTCGTGACTGGCCGTTCCCGATCCGCGGCGGATGTATTATCGTGGCGTGGTGCGCATATAACAGCAGCCCGAGCGATCGGGCATCTGCAAGACAATCGAGGGTGTCATGAGTAACGAGAGCATTAACTGGGACAAGCTGGGTTTCGACTACATCAAGACCGACAAGCGCTACCTGTCCGTCTGGCGCAATGGCGAGTGGGACAAAGGCACCCTGACCGAAGACAACGTGCTGCACATCAGTGAAGGCTCCACCGCCCTGCACTATGGCCAGCAGTGCTTCGAAGGCCTGAAGGCCTACCGTTGCAAGGACGGCTCGATCAACCTGTTCCGCCCGGACCAGAACGCTGCCCGCATGCAGCGCAGCTGCGCGCGCCTGTTGATGCCGCAGGTGCCGACCGATGTGTTCATCGAAGCCTGCAAGCAAGTGGTCAAGGCCAACGAGAAGTTCGTGCCGCCACATGGCAAAGGTGCCCTGTACCTGCGCCCGTTCGTGATCGGTACCGGCGACAACATCGGCGTGCGCACCGCCCCCGAGTTCATCTTCTCGGTCTTCGCCATCCCGGTTGGCTCGTACTTCAAGGGCGGCATGAAGCCGCACAATTTCCAGATTTCCAGCTTCGACCGCGCGGCCCCGCAGGGCACCGGTGCAGCCAAGGTTGGCGGTAACTACGCGGCCAGCCTGCAACCGGGCGCCGAAGCCAAGAAGGCCAACTTCGCCGACGCCATCTACCTCGACCCGCTGACCCACACCAAGATCGAGGAAGTCGGCTCGGCCAACTTCTTCGGCATTACCGCCAACAACGAGTTCGTCACCCCGAAATCGGCCTCGGTACTGCCAGGCATCACCCGCCTGTCGCTGATGGAACTGGCGCAATCGCGCCTGGGCCTGACCGTGATCGAAGGCGATGTCGAGATCAGCAAGCTCGACCGCTTCATCGAAGCGGGTGCGTGCGGCACCGCTGCCGTGATCACCCCGATCGGTGGCATCGAGTACAACGGCAAGCTGCACGTGTTCCACGACCTGGAAAAGGTCGGCCCGGTTACCCAGAAGCTCTACAACGAGCTGACCGGCATCCAGAGCGGTGACGTCGAAGCGCCAGCAGGCTGGATCGTCAAGGTCGCCTGAGCCGTCGCGTCACGCTGAACACGGGGCATGCCAGTCGCTGGCATGCCCCGTTTTTTTTGCGCCGTTGCAGGCAACAGCCGCCAGATGAATTTTTCTTAAATCGCCGTTTGGCTATTCTTTGGCACAATCAAGTCTCTTTTAGACGCCCAGGAACGAGCATGCCACGCGTACTGACCATCGAAGACGACGCCGTCACCGGCCAGGAAATCGTCGCCGAACTCTCCAGCCACGGTCTGGATGTGGAGTGGGCCGACAACGGCCGCGAGGGCCTGGCCAAGGCCATCGCCGGCGGTTACGACCTGATCACCCTGGACCGCATGCTGCCCGAGGTCGATGGCCTGACGATCGTCACTACCCTGCGCAACCTCAAGATCGCCACGCCGATCTTGATGATCAGCGCCCTCTCCGATGTCGACGAACGTGTGCGCGGCCTGCGGGCCGGCGGTGACGACTACCTGACCAAGCCGTTCGCCTCCGACGAGATGGCCGCCCGGGTGGAGGTGCTGCTGCGCCGCAACAGCGTGCCCATGACCCAGACCCGCCTGCAGGTCGCCGACCTGCAACTGGACCTGATCAGCCATGAGGCCCGCCGCGGCGAGCAGACCCTCAACCTGCTGCCGACCGAATACAAGCTGCTGGAATACCTGATGCGCCACAGCGGCCAGGTGATCACCCGGATGATGATTTTCGAGGAAGTCTGGGGCTACCACTTCGACCCCGGCACCAACCTGATCGACGTGCACATCGGCCGCTTGCGCAAGAAGATCGACTCTCCCGGGCAGTCGCCGCTGATCCGTACGGTACGGGGCTCGGGCTATGCCATTGCTGAACCCGTCTAAGGGCTGGAGCTCTTCGACCAGCCGCCTGCTGGCCCTGTACAGCTTCCTCTTCGTGGCCTGGAGCAGCATCCTCATGGGGGTGCTGTACTTCGAGGTGTCCAGCTACCTGAACAAGCTCACCCGCCACTCCCTGCTGCAGCGCCAGCACCTGTTCGCCCACATGAGCGGCAAACAGCTCGACGACGCACTGATCGCCAGCCAGGCGTTCGAGGAGCGCGCGTTCGATGCCTATGGCCTGTTCGATGCCCAGCTCAACCCGGTAGGTGGGCGCATCCGCGCCATCCCGCCCGGCCTTGGCCTGGATGGCAAGGTGCACGAGCTGCAGCGCTGCCTGGACGCCGACGACCCGCACATGCCACGCGACAGCTGCGATGCCGTGGCGATCAAGGTGCAGGACGGCCGCTGGCTCGTGCTGTTCCGCGACAACGGCTCGCTGTTCGTGGTCACCCGCATCATCCTCGATGCGCTGCTGTGGGGCATTTCCCTGACCCTGATTCCAGGCTTTGCCGGCTGGTACCTGCTGCGCCGCCGGCCGCTCAAGCGCATCCGTGCGATCCAGGCCCAGGCCGAGCTGATCGTTGCCGGCGACCTGACCCATCGCTTGCCGCTGTCGGCACGGCGGGACGAGCTGGACATGCTGGCCGCCATCGTCAACGCCATGCTCGACCGCATCGAGCGGCTGATGCATGAGGTCAAAGGGGTCTGCGACAACATTGCCCATGACCTGCGCACCCCCCTCACCCGCCTGCGCGCCCAGCTCTATCGCATCCGCCAGCAGAGCGCTGCGGATTCGCCGCAAGCCGAGGCGCTGGACCAGGCCATCGGCGAGACCGACACCTTGATGGCGCGCTTTCGCGGCCTGCTGCGCATCAGCGAACTGGAAGACCGCCAGCGCCGCGCCGGCTTCGTCGAGCTCGACCCCCATGACCTGCTGGTAGAGCTGCATGACTTCTACCTGCCGCTGGCCGAGGACGGCGGCATTCGCCTGCAACTGCAGCAGCCTGAGCAGTTGCCTGCCCTGCACGGTGATCGCGAACTGCTGTTCGAGGCACTGGCCAATCTGGTTGGCAATGGCATCAAGTTCACCCCTGAAGGCGGCCAGGTGGCCATTCGTGCCTCACAGGACGAACGAGGGGTGCACATTGCCATCGAGGACAGTGGGCCGGGGATTCCCGAGGAAGAGCGCACGGCGGTGTTAAAGCGCTTCTACCGCAGCGATGAAGGCCATCGGCACCCGGGTTTCGGGCTGGGGTTGTCGATCGTTGCGGCGATCGTCGACCTGCACGGGTTCGGGCTGGAGGTGGGGGAAAGCGAAATGGGTGGGGCCAAGCTGGTGTTGCATTGCCCGTTGGCTGCGTTGGCCAAGTAAGGACTGGGGCTGCGTTGCAGCCCATCGCCGGCAAGCCGGCTCCCACAGGTACAGCACCAGCCTTGCAGGTGCTGCACAAGTCTTGATGTGGGAGCCGGCTTGCCGGCGATGGGGCCGCAAAGCGGCCCCTGGTGCATCGATCAGTCAGCCAGACGCCAGGTAGTGGCGCCCTTACTGTCTTCCAGCACCACGCCCATGGCGGTGAGCTGATCGCGAATGCGGTCGGACTCTGCCCAGTTCTTGTCCGTACGCGCCTGCAGGCGCGCCTGGATCAAGGCTTCCACTTCAGCAGCATCGACTTTGCCTTCGGCACCTGCACGCAGGAAGTCATCGGCCTCCAGCTGCAGCACGCCCAACACGTCACCCAGCTCACGCAGACGAGCAGCCAGGCCGGCAGCGGCGTCCAGGTCGCTGTCGCGCAGGCGGTTGATCTCGCGCACCATGTCGAACAGCACCGCGCAGGCTTCGGGCGTGCCGAAGTCGTCGTTCATCGCCACGCTGAAGCGCTCGACGAACGCCTCGCCACCCTTGGCGGCAACCCGCGGCAGGCCACGCAAGGCATGGTAGAAGCGCTCCAGGGCGCCCTTGGCATCGCGCAGGCTGTCTTCGGAGTAGTTGATGGCGCTGCGGTAGTGGCTGGCCACCAGCAGGTAGCGCACCACCTCGGGGTGATACTTGTCGAGCACGTCGCGGATGGTGAAGAAGTTGTTCAACGACTTGGACATCTTCTCGCCATTGATACGGATCATGCCGCAGTGCATCCAGGCATTGGCGTATTGCTTGCCGGTGGCCGCTTCGCTCTGGGCGATCTCGTTCTCGTGGTGCGGGAACTCAAGGTCGCTGCCGCCACCGTGGATGTCGAAGCTCTCGCCCAGGCAGCAGGTGGACATCACCGAGCACTCGATGTGCCAGCCCGGACGGCCCGGGCCCCATGGCGAATCCCAGTACGGCTCGCCCGGCTTGACGCCCTTCCACAGCACGAAGTCCAGTGGGTCCTGCTTGGCTTCGTCGACTTCGATGCGAGCGCCGATGCGCAGGTCTTCGATCTTCTTGCGCGACAGCTTGCCATAGCCGACGAACTTGCCGACCCGGTAGTACACGTCACCGTTGCCCGGCGCGTAGGCGTAGCCCTTGTCGATCAGGGTCTGGATCATCGCGTGCATGCCGGCGATATGGTCGGTGGCACGCGGCTCCTGGTCCGGCGGCAGGATGTTCAGGCGGCGCTCGTCCTCGTGCATCGCGTCGATCATGCGGGCGGTCAGCGCGTCGAACGATTCACCGTTCTCGTTGGCCCGGTTGATGATCTTGTCGTCGATGTCGGTGATGTTGCGCACATAGGTCAGCTCGTAGCCGCTCTTGCGCAGCCAGCGGGTGACCAGGTCGAAGGCCACCATGCTGCGGCCGTGGCCAAGGTGGCAGTAGTCGTACACGGTCATGCCGCACACGTACATGCGCACCTTGTTGCCATCGAGCGGCTTGAAGGCTTCCTTGGTCTTGCTCAGCGTGTTGTAGATGTTAAGCACGGCGGTTCCTTAGCTGCCCCAGGAGTCACGCAGGGTGACGGTGCGGTTGAACACCGGGCGGCCCGGCTGGCTGTCCTTGATGTCGGCGCAGAAGTAGCCTTCGCGCTCGAACTGGAAGCGGTCTTCAGGTTGCGCCTGGCCCAGCGATGGCTCGGCGCGGCAGCCGCTCAGCACTTGCAGCGAATCGGGGTTGATGTTGTCCAGGAAGCTGCCGCCGTCCTCGGTCTTTTCCGGGTTCGGCGAGCGGAACAGGCGATCGTACAGGCGCACTTCGCATTCGACGCTGGCCTCGGCCGGCACCCAGTGGATCACGCCCTTGACCTTGCGCCCTTCCGGGTTCTTGCCCAGGGTGTCCGGGTCGTAGGAGCAGCGCAGCTCGACGATGTTGCCGTCGCCATCCTTGATCGCCTCGTCGGCGCGGATCACGTAGCTGCCACGCAGGCGCACTTCGCCGGCCGGCTCCAGGCGCTTGTAGCCTTTTGGCGGCTCTTCCATGAAGTCGTCGCGGTCGATGTAGATTTCACGGGCGAATGGCAGCACGCGCACGCCCATGTCTTCTTTCGGGTGACGTGGCAGTTCGAGCTGCTCGACCTGGCCCTCAGGGTAGTTGGTGATGACCACCTTCAGTGGGCGCAGCACGCACATGGCGCGCGGTGCGGTGCGGTCCAGGTCGTCGCGGATGCTGAACTCGAGCATCGACATGTCGACCACGCCGTCGGAGCGGTTGGTACCGACCATCTCGCAGAAGTTGCGGATCGAGGCCGGGGTGTAGCCGCGGCGGCGGAAGCCCGACAGGGTCGACATGCGCGGGTCGTCCCAGGCGCTGACGTGCTTCTCGTCGACCAGCTGCTTGAGCTTGCGCTTGGAGGTGATGGTGTAGTTCAGGTTCAGGCGGCTGAACTCGTACTGGCGCGGGTGCGCCGGCACCGGCAGGTTGTCGAGGAACCAGTCGTACAGCGGGCGGTGGCCTTCGAACTCCAGGGTGCAGATCGAGTGGGTGATGCCTTCGATGGCATCGGACTGACCATGGGTGAAGTCGTAGTTGGGGTAGATGCACCACTTGTCACCGGTCTGGTGGTGGTGGGCGTGGCGGATGCGATAGAGGATCGGGTCGCGCAGGTTCATGTTCGGCGAGGCCATGTCGATCTTGGCGCGCAGCACGCGCTCGCCGTCCTTGAACTCGCCGGCCTTCATGCGTGCGAACAGGTCCAGGTTCTCTTCGACGCTGCGCTCGCGGAACGGGCTGTTCTTGCCAGGCTCGGTCAGGCTGCCGCGGTAGGCCTTGGCTTGATCAGGGGTCAGGTCGCAGACATAGGCCTTGCCACGCTTGATCAGTTCCACCGCCCAGTCGTGCAGCTGGTCGAAGTAGTTCGAGGCATAACGCACCTCGCCGGCCCAGTCGAAGCCCAGCCATTTGACGTCGCTCTGGATGGCGTCGATGTATTCCTGGTCTTCCTTGGCCGGGTTGGTGTCGTCGAAGCGCAGGTGACAGACGCCGCCGAACTCCTTGGCCAGGCCGAAGTTGACGCAGATCGACTTGGCGTGGCCGATGTGCAGGTAGCCGTTGGGCTCCGGCGGGAAGCGGGTGACGATGCTGCTGTGCTTGCCCGAGTCCAGGTCGGCCTGGATGATCGGCCGCAGGAAGTTCGCAGGGACGGCGGGAGCGCCTTTGGCAGCGGCGTTGGGCGCGTTGTCGGCAGTGGGCTTGCTCATAGGATCCTTGAATGCACGTGTCCGGCCTGGGTAGGCCGATTGAATCAAAGGGCCTATCATAGCCGAAGCAGTCAAGCTGCTGACAGCCGGGCACCGACAAACTGGTGCGTTTTCTTGCAAGCCGTGCAAAATGGCCGACGCGCACCATGTGTCGCGGCTGCCGGATCCTGCGTCAGGTGTTAACCCGCGCACTGCGCCCCCTATTTCGATTGCCTTGAAAGAGCGAGTTTCAGCATGTCCAAAGTCAAACTGACCACCAACCACGGCGAGATCGTCATTCAACTGAACGCCGAAAAGGCGCCGCTGACCACCGAAAACTTCGTTCAGTACGTCAAGGAAGGCCACTACGACGGCACCGTGTTCCACCGTGTGATCAAGGGCTTCATGATCCAGGGCGGCGGTTTCGAAGCTGGCATGAACCAGAAGAAAACCCGCGCCAGCATCCAGAACGAAGCCGACAACGGCCTGAAGAACACCAAGTACAGCATCGCCATGGCCCGCACCATGGAGCCGCACTCGGCTTCGGCGCAGTTCTTCATCAACGCCTCCGACAACGACTTCCTCAACCACAGCGGCAAGAACGTGCAGGGCTGGGGCTACGCCGTGTTCGGCGAAGTGACCGAAGGCCGTGAAATCGTCGATGCCATCGAAAAAGTCGCCACCGGTTCCAAGGCCGGCCACCAGGACGTACCGAAAGACGACGTGATCATCGAGAAAGCCGAGATCATTGAGTGATCCTGCTGATCTCTGATCTGCACCTGCAAGAAGAACGCCCGGACATTACCCGGGCGTTTCTTGATCTGCTCGACGGCCGCGCGCGGCATGCAACGGCCTTGTACATCCTCGGCGACTTCTTCGAAGCGTGGATCGGCGACGATGCCATGACGCCCTTCCAGCAGTCGATCTGCCAGGCCCTGCGCCAGCTCAGCGACAGCGGCACGGCCATCTACCTGATGCACGGTAACCGGGATTTCCTGATTGGCCAGGACTTCTGCAAGGCGGCCGGCTGCACCCTGCTCGCGGACCCCAGCGTGATCACCCTGGGCGGCGAGCAGGTGCTGCTGATGCATGGCGACACCTTGTGTACCCGCGATGTCGGCTACATGAAGATGCGCCGTTACCTGCGTAACCCGCTGACCCTGTGGGTGCTGCGCCACTTGCCGCTGGCCACGCGCCACAAGCTGGCGCGCAAGCTGCGCAGCGAAAGCCGCGCCAAGGTACAGATGAAGGCCAATGAAATCGTCGACGTCACGCCTGAGGAAGTGCCCAAGGTGATGGCGGCGCACGGTGTGCGCACGCTGGTGCACGGCCATACCCACCGCCCGGCGATCCACAAGCTGGTGGTGGACGGTGAGCCGGCGCGGCGCATCGTGCTGGGGGACTGGGACCGGCGGGGCTGGACCCTGCAGGTGGACGGCCAGGGCTTTGCCCTGGAGCCGTTCGAGTTCTCCTGAAGCCCCCATCGCCGGCAAGCCGGCTCCCACAGATACACCGCATGCCTTGAAGCCTGCGGCGAACCTGTGGGAGCCGGCTTGCCGGCGATGAGGCCAGTGCGGCATTCAGCTCAAGGCTGGCTCGCCACAACCCCCTTGTCCCGCTCGCTGATCACATACTGGCGGTACTCAGGGTCAGCCTTGATCTGCGCCTCGGTAAACGGCATCGGCGCCAGTTGCTTGGCCGAGAAGGCCTTGGTCTGGTCGCTGGCATGCGCCGAACCCGCTTCGCTGGACTGCGAAAACGCCAGCAAACCTCGCGCCTGCGGCCCCTGATCGGTGAAGCTGACCAGCTGCAAGTAGCTGGTACCACTGACCACCAGCCGCTTGCCCGGCCCCTGCGGCACGCTGAAGATCGCGTTGTATACCCCAAGCCCCTGCGGGCCACCCGGCACCGGCGTACCATCGGCCGCCTGCTGGATCTGCCCCCACTGGCTGCCCTGCTCCACCCCGGATTTGGCCACCTGCTGCAGTGAAGCCAGCGCTGCTTCGTGCAGCAACTTGGCCACGGCCGCCTGTTCGAACGCCAGGCCACGCGGGGTGTGTTGCGGGTCTGCCGGGTCGAACGCAACCCGCCAGCTTTGTGGCTGCTTGGCCAGCGCCTCGACCATGTTGCCAAAGTGCACCAGGCCAATGCCGCTGTTCAGGTCAGCCTTGCCATTCCATGCCGCCAGGCTTGCACACACCGCCTGCACATCCGCCTGGGCGTCCTTGCACCACTGCAGCAGGTCGGGCAGCACCAGGCTTGCCAGGTACACCTCGTCATCCAGCACCATGCGCTGCAGGTCGTCGACGCCCAGCTTGGCGTTGCCCTGCAGGCGCTGCAGGGCAAAGCGCCCGCGCATGCCCAGCGGCTGGTCATCGCGGCTGATCAGCGGCGAAAAACCGGTCAGCGGTTGGGCCGGGTTGGCCATGCGCGCGGGGTCGTTGGAGTTCTGCACGAAGTCGCTGCGCTCCAGCTGAGGCAGCATGTGCGCCGGGAAGATACCCGGCTGCGCGGCTTGGGCATCGACCTTCCACTGGCACGCGCTGCGCGAGCCATCGAGCACCACCAGCGGCCCTTGCGCGGCCGGGTTGCTGCACTGGCTCAACAGTTGCTGGTCGACGTAAGGCACCACCGACTGGTTCAGGTACAGCGCCCGGCCGCCCTCATCCACCGCCAGGGTATTGACCCAGGGGATGCCTTGCAGCTGCGAGATGGAACCCTTCAAGGCATCGAGGCTGTCAGCCCGGTTGATGCGGTACCACTGCTGCAGCACGCGGGTGTTGTCCAGGTTGGCATCGCGCAGGCTGTAGGCGGCCTGGGTGTCCCAGTCCAGGCGCCCCGGCCACTGCACCACGGGCCCGAACTGCGAACTGTAGACCTGGCGCTGCACCTGGCTGAGGGTGCCGTCGGCGGCCTTCACGGTCACGCTGACGGCCTGGCGTGCCAGCGGCAGCGACTGGCCATCGAGCAGGTAGCGGGTCGGGTCCTTCGGGTCCAGTTGCAGGCGGTAAAGAGTGAAGTGCTTGGACGTATCGACCGTGTGCGTCCACGCCAGGTGCCGGTTGAAACCGATGTTCACCACCGGCAGGCCGGGCAATGCGGCTCCCATCACGTCCAGCTGGCCGGGAATGGTCAACTGCATCTGGTAGAAACGCATCCCGCCCATCCACGGGAAGTGCGGGTTGGCCAGCAACAGGCCGCGGCCATTGGCCGAGCGTTGCCCACCGACTGCCACGGCATTGCTGCCGCGCTCGGCGGCAAAACGCTGCTGTTGCGCCAAGGCCGCACCAAAGCTGGCCGTTGGCTGCTGGCTGGCCAGCTGTGGCGGCTGCGCTGCCGCCACCGCCTCGGCAAACTGGCCGACGCCGCCCTCGGCCAACAGCCGGCGCGTCAGTTTCACCAGGTCCAGGCTGGTGATGGGCCGCAGCCATTCGCCCGTCCCGCACTCGGCCGGCAGGCCCTGGCTGCGACGCTCGCCCAGAGCCCGGTTGAAGCCGCTGGCATAACCTTCGAGCAAATCACGCACCGGCGCCGGCTGCGCCTGGAGGAAGGCGTTCACGGCAACGGGGCTATTGAGCCAGGTGAAGAACAGGTCACTGGCCAGGTTGTCACGCTGCTCGAGGGTCTTGGCCTGGGCACCGAAAAAGCGCGAGCGCTCGCCGTTGACCGTCAATACCTCGTTGGCCAGCAGGCACAGGTTGTCCTGGCCATAGGCATAGCCGATGCCGTAGCCCAGGCCGCGCTCATCCTTGGCCACGATATGCGGGACGCCGAAACTGGTGCGGCGGATCTGTGCGCTGGCATCGGCGCTGGCTTCCCGCGCTTGGGCGGCAAGGCTGGAGGTGACCAGGGCAGCCGCCAGGCCTGCACAGGTCAAGGGACGCGAAATCGACAACACGGGCATTCCTCGGATTCAGGGGTCATTTCCGATCAGACGAATGGCTGGATGAAAATTTTACGCAGGGCAGGCAGGACAATCGTCTTTATGCAGACGGCAAGGCATCTTTTTTTTCACCAAGGCTGCAGATTTGCCGATCTCATTCGTCCTACTAAGTGAGGCACCCATGTTTCGGGACAGTCCACGAAAAGGAGCATTCACATGTACAACCCGCAACCCTCGATGCACACCGGGCAGGCACCGGCAAAAGCGGCCCTGGGCAAGGACAGCGGCGGCGACGAGCGTGTCGGCAACGAGCTGATTCGCGAGTTGCTGCGTGCCTATGGCCTGCGTACCAGCCTGATCCGCCTGAAGGTCATCGATGCCTTGCACAGCGCCGACCGCACCGGCCGCAGCATTGGTGTACGCGGGGTGCACGCACAGCTCGAGCAACTGGACATCCCGCTGTCGTTTCTCAGCGTGCGCGAGGTGCTCAAGCGCCTTTGCGCGGAAGGAGTGATCAGCCTGGGCAGCGACAAGTGCTACAGCCTCGACCCCCAGGCGCGGGCCATGCTCGAGCAACCCTGCGCGCGCTGATGGCACGGCCGGCCAATGCTGGCCGGCCGGTAGGCGTCAAGGCTTGACCTTGCGCCGCAGAATCCCGTTGATCACCACCACGACCACGGCAATGGCGATGGCCAGCATCTGGAAGGTCTGCTCGCTGATCGTGCCCTGCTTCTGCAGATGGGAGAGGCCCAGCATGAGGCCCAGCACCACCAGGATGATCAGGACTGAGTATTTGAGGCGCTGCACGTGTGTCATTGAAAGGTCCTTGCAACATCGGAGTCAGATGGCTCGCCGCGAGCCGCGGCAATGATACAACGGCCACGGCCACCGGCGCTGCATTTCCTGCTTAGCGTGGCGCGGCCGAGCTGAAAGCATGGGTTTCCCCCTACCCATGCTGGAGCCACCATGCTCAAACCGGCGCTGTTCATCCTGCTGCTGCTCCCCACCCTGCCCGTTCACGCCCTCGACCCCCGACACACCGCGCCCGAGCGACTGCTCAAGCTGGGCGAGCAACTGGCGGCCAGCGCGGGCGCCAGCCAGTGGCAACAGATGTGGCAGCGCACCCGCGCGGCCGGCCACTTCCAGGCGCAGGCCACGCTGGCGCATTTCGTCATTGAGCAGGCGCGGTTGCCGAAACTGGCCCAGCTCACCCTGGCCCGGGCCGACCAGGTCCAGGCCCTGAGCGACAGCGTGGCACGCTATCGACGCCACTTCCCCGATCAGCCCATCGGCTTGCGCGGTGAACAGGTGCTTTACGCCCTTTGCCTGGAGGTCGACTGGCGCACGCTGCCTGTCGCGATGGCCGACCGCCCGCACGCCTACCTCCCCAGCGCACGCCTGCTGGGCAGCTATCCCTGCAGGTAACTAGAGGTTCAGGTACCCATGAGGGTTTTGGCAAAAGCACCTCACGAGAAATCAAGGCTTGCAGCGCCTCTTTGAGGGCATGTCCTACACGCGGAGAAATCGCTGCCTGCAACTTGCGCTCACCAAGGCTACAAGCACCGCACCACTTGGCGCCTAGCGACAGCCTTCGTCGGTCACTGAGAATCAACCCCACGCCAACGGCACGCCGCCGCTGGCGCCACCGACCCGCCATCACGGGCCTTCGAAGCAATCGCGCCCCATCCACCGCGAGGAAGCCTCACATGGAATTTCCAGACCTCTCCGCCATCGACATCAGCCAGCTGCCCCATTCGCTGCAGGCGCTGATCGAATGCATCGGCATCGAGAACGCCTACCAGCTGACCTGCGCCTATGGCGGCAGGCCCAAGTACATCCCCAAGCACCGAGAGCGCAGCAAACTCGCCGAACTGCTGCCAGGCGACGCGCTGGACGCGCTGATCAAGCGTTTTGCCGGCGTGGCCCTGGAAATCCCCAAGGCTGACCATTTCGTGCGCCAGCTGCGCAACCTGCAGATCCAGAAAGAAAGCGCCGATGGCCTGTCCCGCAGCCTGCTGGCCGACAAGTACGGCCTGAGCCTGCGGCAAATCGGCAATATCCGCCGCCAGGAACCTTGCGTTCGCTGAGCGCCCGTCCATGACCGCTATCAGTCGTGCCCAAGCCACTCACAGAGAGAACCCCCACCATGTCCATCGACTCCAGCCTGATCGGTTCCGTCGTCAATGCCCTGCCCATGGACCGGATGATTGCCGGCCCCCTGCAAGCCATGGTCCAGGCCCAGGTGACCGCCAGCAAATCCTATGCAGACTTCCTCATGCAGGTGTGCATCCAGGATGGCAAGGCGGTCGCCATCCAGTTCGACTACGACGAGACCATCGTCAACGAACAGGGCGAATACCAGGGCATTGCCAGCAAGACCCTGAAAGTGCCGCTGGTAGCGGCCATCACCCACCCCAACATCACCATCGAGGAGGGCACTGTCGAGTTCGAGCTGACCATCAGCCAGATGGCCGAAGACGTCAGTGAATCGAACAAGAGCGGCGAGATTGCTGCTTCGCTGGGTTGGGGGCCATTCAAGCTGGATGCCAAAGGCAGCATCAGCCATAAATCGACGCAAACTCGCAAGACCGACACCCGCGCCCGCTACGCCTTCCGCACCACCTTGCGGCGCCAGGACCCACCCGAGGCGATGATGCGGGTGATCGACTTCCTCACCGACGCCGCCGTCAAGCCCACCGTGGTCAAAGGTACGGCCCTGCAGAGCCCGGACACGATCTCATCAGCCGACACCCTCAAAGATGAGGCGGCAAGCAGCAAGCCCGCCGTGAACGCGCCCGAACCAGCGCCGAGCCAGGCGTAAAAGCCATCCCCTTGCGCACCCCACTGGTTTCAGCGGGGTGCCGAAAAGCCAGGAGCCCGTTGATTGGAACAGCCAGCCGCCCCCATGACTGCCATTGACCTGCGCGATATCACCCGCGGCCTGCAAGAGGCTGCTGCCGCTGCCAACAGCCTGATCGCCCAGCAGTACATCAACCTGTTCGACCAGTTCTTCGATTGCGACAGCGAGGCCCTCGGCGCGCCGATGAAAGCCAGGATGGTCGAGGTGGCGATGGACGATCAGCACGTGATGCGCGTGCCCCTGTTCGCCCTGATAGCCCCCAAGGGCCTTGCCCTGGAGCGCATGCAGGTCGACCTCTCGGTGCGCGTCAACGGCACGCAGGCGCGCCAGCAACTGGAAGCCGAGTCGCAAAACGCCAGCAGCGCCAACTTCAAGGTCACCATCGGTGCCCAGGGCCGTCAGGGCGAGGCGCGGGACCCCGATGAAGTGCAGATCCGCATCCAGTTCCAGGCCACCGAACCGCCAGAGGCGCTCAACCGCCTGATCGAGGAATACACCAAGC